>CAKSQL010000001.1 GCA_934486735.1 uncultured Clostridia bacterium
CAAACTGGAATTTTCAAATTAGTCTTTGCAAATAACCTTTGAACCTTCACCATCAATTACAATTCCCTGACGGTTGTTAATTGGGCATAGATTCAAATCCGAAAACTCAGTCATTATTTTCTCGGTAACTTTCTTAAATGGTGCTGTAAGATAATGCGGAAGAACATAGAAATCAATCAAATCAAGCCCTGCATCATCTTCTTGTGAGTAGTCCTCCGGCTTTTCATCCATTTGTTCAATATATTGGATGGTAGGAGCGCATATAATCGCACCTGCCGATTCACCGATCATCAGTTTTCCCTTTGCCAATTCTTTCTTCAACAGCTCATCCGTTCCCGTTTTACGGAGCTGGTCTATAAGGAAAAAAGAATTTCCGCCGGTAAAATATATCACATCCGCATCTTCAAAAACAGACTGTATCGTTGAATAAGCCTCCGTTGAAATATCAATTTCAGTTACGATTGCTCCCAACTTTTTGAATAATTTTCGAGCCGAGCCGACATAACCGGTGTAGCCTTCACGCAGTGAAGCTGTTGGAATAAATGCGACTTTCTTATTTTCAATTTCTTCCTTTATCAGACTTCCCACACTTGAAAAGTGCGAACATAAAAATAGTTTCATCAATATTCTCCTTTATAAATACCAATTTATCTTTTTCTTTCTGAAAATGGGCAATTCCGCAATGGAACTGCCCATATATCTTTAAAATATGCGATTTTTAAGGCTCTGCACCGTTTCAAGCACCATTTGGTGTAAATTTGGTGTATTTGTGTATTTTCAGAGCTTTTTCACAAATGAAGTACATCCCGTTTTGTAAGGTAAAACGGTACTTCTTAATAGAGCTTTGCACCTGCCGGAATATGGTCATCTACCATAAGGAGATGAAGCTTTTCTTCGCCTTCTTCTTCGTGTACTGCACTGAGAAGCATACCACAAGAGTCAATGCCCATCATTGCTCTCGGAGGAAGATTTGTGATTGCAATAAGTGTCTTACCGACAAGTTCTTCCGGCTCATAATATGCGTGAATACCGCTTAAAATGGTTCTATCTGTGCCTGTTCCGTCATCCAGAGTAAACTGCAACAGCTTCTTTGATTTCGGTACTGCTACGCACTCTTTAACCTTAACGGCTCTGAAATCAGACTTTGAGAATGTATCAAAATCAACATCTTCTTCAAACAAAGGCTCAATCTTTACCTTAGAAAAATCAATTTTCTCAGGCTCTGAATTTGGTGTAGAAATCTCTTTAGAACTTACACCATTTTCGGATTTTACACCACCGAGGGTCTTCATTGTCGGGAAGAGCAGAACGTCTCTGATTGCGGCCGAATCGGTGAGCAGCATACACATACGGTCGATTCCAAAGCCGATTCCGCCCGTCGGCGGCATACCTATCTCCAATGCGTTCATGAAATCTTCATCGGTTGTATTTGCTTCATCATTACCCTGTGCCAGCTGTTCCTCCTGTGCCTTAAAGCGTTCTCTCTGATCTATCGGGTCATTCAGCTCGGAGTATGCATTCGCCATCTCCCAGCCATTCATAAAGAACTCGAAGCGTTCAACATACTCCGGATTCTCCGGCTTTTTCTTTGTCAGCGGCGAAATTTCAATCGGATGATCCGTAACAAATGTCGGCTGAACAAGATGTTCCTCGGCATATTCTTCAAAGAACAAGCTCAAAATCTCGCCCTTGCTATGTCTTTCTTCATAATCAACATGATGCTCCTTTGCTGCTGCGCGCGCTTCCTCCAGCGTCTTTATCTCGTTAAAGTCAACGCCGGAATATTTTTTAACGGCATCAAGCATAGTTATTCTCTCAAACGGCTTACCCAAATCCATTTCAACGCCGTTATAGCTAATCTTTGTCGTGCCCAAAACATCTTGTGCCACGTGCCTGTAGAGATTCTCCGTCAAATCCATCATGCCGTGATAATCGGTATACGCCTGATACAGTTCCATAAGCGTAAATTCCGGATTATGACGAGTATCCAAGCCTTCATTTCTGAAAACTCTGCCTATTTCATATACCTTTTCCAAACCGCCGACAATCAGACGCTTCAAATACAACTCCAACGATATTCTGAGTTTGAAATCTTCATCGAGCGCATTGAAATGCGTCTCGAACGGACGTGCTGCCGCACCGCCCGCATTCGACACGAGCATCGGTGTTTCAACCTCCAAAAAGCCCTGATTATTCAAGTAATTTCTGATGGAAGAAATTATTTTTGAACGTTTTACAAACACATCCTTAACATCCGCGTTCATAATCAAATCAATATAACGCTGTCTGTAGCGCAAATCGGTATTTGTCATGCCATGAAACTTCTCCGGCAAGGGCTGCAGCGACTTGGATAGCAATTCTATTTTTTCCACGCGAATTGAAATTTCGCCGGTTTTTGTTGTGAAAACTTCACCGCTTGCGCCGACAATATCACCAATATCATACTTTTTGAATATTGCATATTCATCCTCGCCCAATATATCCTTTTTCACAAAAAGCTGAATCTGACCGTCAATATCCTGCATATGACAGAATCCGACTTTGCCCATGCCGCGCTTTGACATCAGTCTGCCGGCAACCGACACGCTCTGACCTTCCAGCTCTGCATAGCTATCCTTTATCTGCTGCGATGTGTGAGTACGGTTGTACTTTGTAACCTCGAACGGATCACGTCCGTTCTGCTGCAATTCGGAAAGCTTTTCCCTGCGTATTTTAAGCAGCTCGGAAAGCTGCACCTCATTTTGTTCCATTTATCTAACATTCCTTTCGGTTTCTTTATATATATAATTATATACTATTTTTTTACAAAAGACAATTAATTTCGGTAAAATTCAAAAATATTGACTATAGCACATAACCGGAGCTTCGTTGTTTGGGTATTTCGACGAATTATATATCGGAATCTCCCTCCGGCACAACGTCACCCTTTGCATTTACATCCTGTGCATGATAGCGTATTCCTATCTTTATCTTTGAGTCGGTATCCTTAAAAAGCACCAGATTAACTTGAGTATTTCCCATCTCCCAGCCGGTTCTGTACATCATAATTCCTGTCTCAAGTGCGGCAGCATACTTTGATTCATCTTTTGTCTCTGCGCCATCCGACCATTTCTGCTCGGAATATTTCGGCTCACCATACTTTTTCTTATATTTATCAAGCAATTTATTATAATCGTCTATAAACTCATTTGTATCACTATGCGAATGAGTTGTATAGTATATACATTCTGCAAGTTTTCCGCCGTCAAAAGTATATTCCGACTCAACCGGGAATCCGCCCACGGTCAGATTTTTATAACGGATAACTCCTTCTCCTACCGTCTTATAGCCCTCGCCCTCGGCAGCCGTAACCTCAGACAAAGACATTCCCCATTTCATTCCGCGAAAATCTCTCTCCTCCGGCGAAACGGTTGGTGCCGGAGTTGCCGTTGCTTCTTCCTTTAACGAAAATCCATCGGCATCCGTCCCGTCTATCACGACTTTCGTTCCGCCATTACCGCATCCCGATAACAGTGCCGCCGCAATAAGCATAAGAGCAACTATTTTTTTCATAACTAAACCTCCTCCAAATTTAAAATATAATATTTCCGCTGATATCTATAACATATTCACCTTTTTTCAGAATATCAGCAAGCGCATAAGAATCCTCCGGCAATACTTTTGTTCTGATTGCCGACAATCCGTCATGTCCGCATTTCGGATAATGAAAATCCGAACCGGCGGTTACGATTGAAAAACCATTCTCTGAGGCATATCGTGCTGCTACCGCAATTCTGGAATTTTGATCCGGATGCATATTAAACACTTCTATTCCGTCGAGCAATCCCGGATCCACCGTCTCCATTCCGTCACGAAACGGATGTGCTTGAATAAACACGCTTTTGTCAAGCTTTACTTCATTTCTGAAAGCCTCTATCCCTTTTGGCAAATAATCATAAATCTTACCGAGCAGTGCCTTATCCAAACCATAAATCAAATAGTCGTTTATATTTTGCGTGAATCTTATTTCTGCTCCCAAAAGTATATGCAAGCCATATTTCTTTGCCGCTTCGCAAGTCTGTTCATAACCTGACATGTAATATTCCATTGCTTCTTCTTTCGGCAAAGTATTCAAAATTTCATAAATGAAGTGATTTGTAATAACCACAGCATCATATCCGCGTTCGGCATATGCTCTTGCCATTTCCTCAGGAGTAACACAGCTGCACGGGCTCACCGGCGTCGTGTGTGCATGCATTTCAATTTTGAACTTATATTCGTCCATTATTTGTTTTTTAATCCGTCCTATATCCATTTTTCTCGCTGTCCTTTCATTTTGTATCGCCATTTTATCTTTCAAACAAACAAAGCTGCCGCAAATGAGGTTTTGTTTTTCTCCTTTTGCAGCAGTCTTATTTTTTTAATCGCGGAAAATGATATCTTCTCGTCCCGGTCCGTTTGATATGATTCCGATCGGGAATCCGATTTGTTCTTCAACAAATTCGATATATTTGCGGCAGTTTTCCGGCAGGTCGGAATACTTCTTTATACCGCGGATATCGCAGTTCCAGCCCGGCAGAGTCTCAAGCACAGGCTTTGCGCGATTCAGCTTATCGGTTGTCGGGAATTCTTTTGTCACCTTACCGTCAACCTCATAGCCTACGCATACCGGAATTTCTTTAAGATATCCAAGTACATCCAAAACGGTAAATGCAACTTTTGTTGTGCCTTGAACCATACAGCCGTAACGCGTTGCAACGCAGTCGAACCAGCCCATACGGCGCGGTCTGCCGGTTGTTGCACCGAACTCGCCGCCATCACCGCCGCGGCGTCTCAGCTCGTCCGCTTCATCTCCGAAAATTTCCGAGACAAACGCACCTGCGCCGACTGCCGACGAATATGCCTTTACAACGGTGATTATTTCTTTGATTTCATACGGCGGAATACATGCGCCGACTGCGCCGTAGCCCGCTACGGTATGCGATGATGTCGTGAACGGATATATTCCGAAATCGGGGTCTTTCAGCGAGCCAAGCTGGCCTTCGAGCAATATATTTTTGCCATCTTTTATCGCATTATGCATAAACTCAACAGAATTTACAACATACGGAGCAACCATCTCTTTATACTCCATAAGAGTATTGAAAAGCTCATCCGCATCAATCGCCGGCTTATGATACACATGCTCAAGTATCAGATTTTTAACCTCAAGCACATTTTTGATTTTTTCTTTCAGTTCATTCTCGTCGCAAAACAGTTCCCAGACCTGGAATCCGATTTTTGCATACTTATCTGAATAAAACGGTGCAATTCCTGATTTTGTCGAGCCGAATTTACGGTCTGAAAGTCTTTCCTCCTCGTATTGGTCGAACAGGATATGATAAGGCATCAGAACCTGTGCTCTTTCCGAAATAAGAAGATTCGGCTTCGGCACTCCGCGCGACACAATTTCTTCAAATTCCTTGAAAAGCTCCGGAATATTAAGCGCCACGCCGTTGCCTATCATATTTATAACGTTTTTATTGAACGAGCCTGACGGCAGAAGATGAAGTGCAAATTTTCCATACTCATTTATGATAGTATGTCCCGCATTTGCTCCGCCCTGGAATCGGATAACTATATCAGAATCGGCAGCGAGCATATCGGTAATCTTGCCCTTTCCTTCATCGCCCCAGTTTGCTCCTACAATTGCTTTAACCATTATTAATCACAACCTTTTTTATTTTTATCTCAGACATTTATTTCAACCTTAACGCCGAGAAGTTCTTTATTTTTTTCCACAATCGGATATACAAATTCATTCAGAAAATCGGAAACCTGTTCGGGTGCGCGACCGACAAAATTCTCCGGTTTCATTACCGCAAGAATCTCCTCACGTGTAAGTCCGAATGCCGAGTCAGCGGCAATAAGATCAACCAAGTTGTTGTCTTTGCCCTCCTCTTTTACCATTCTGCCTGCCTCCATTGAATATCTGCGGATTTTCTCGTGCAGCTCCTGGCGGTCGCCGCCTTTTTTTACTGCGTCCATCATGATATTCTCTGTCGCCATGAACGGTATCTCACGCATGAACTGCTGATTTATAACCTTTGGGTAAACAACCAGCCCGTCCACCACATTTATATAAAGGCTCAAAATCGCGTCAACGGCAAGAAACGCTTCGGGAACGCTTATTCTCTTATTCGCCGAATCATCGAGAGTTCTCTCAAACCACTGTGTCGACGCTGTGATTGCCGGATTGAGAGCATCCACAATCACATATCTGCTCAAAGAGCCGATTCGCTCCGAACGCATCGGATTGCGCTTATATGCCATTGCCGACGAGCCTATCTGAGATTTCTCGAAAGGCTCCTCTATCTGTTTCAAGTGCTGCAAAAGTCTGATATCGTTTGAGAACTTATACGCACTCTGTGCAATTCCGCTCAAAACATTCAAAACCTGCGAATCCAGTTTCCTTGGATATGTCTGTCCGCTCACCGGGAAACAATCTGTATATCCCATTTTCGCCGCAATTTTTCTGTCCAGTTCCTTGCACTTTTCATGATCGCCGTCAAACAGCTCATAAAAGCTTGCCTGTGTTCCGGTCGTTCCCTTGCAGCCCAAAAGCTTTGCTTTGGACAGCTGATGCTCAAGTTCCTCCAAATCAAGGAGCAAATCCTCAAGCCAAAGCGACGCACGCTTTCCGACCGTTGTCGGCTGTGCCGGCTGAAAATGTGTAAAAGCAAGGGTCGGCAGCGACTTATATTCTTCGCAAAATTTTGCAAGTTCATTTATCAGGCATATAAGCTTTTGTTTTACCAGTCTCATCGCCTCGGTCATTATAATTATATCGGTGTTATCGCCGACATAACAGCTTGTTGCTCCGAGATGAATTATCGGCTTTGCCGTCGGGCACTGAACCCCGTATGCGTATACGTGGCTCATGACATCGTGGCGAACCTTTTTTTCTCTTTCCTTTGCGACATCATAATTGATATCCTCGGCATGGGCTTTAAGTTCAGCAATCTGCTCATCGGTTATCGGGAGTCCCAATTCCTTTTCGCTTTCTGCCAGTGCTATCCATAGCTTGCGCCAAGTTGTAAATTTTTTGTCCGGTGAAAACAAATATTGCATTTCTTTCGATGCATATCTTGTATTCAGCGGATTTTCGTATGTATCCTTCATCCGACTCCTCCTATTTATCGAGTCCCAGTCGTTTAAATACTTCCTCGTATGCTTCCTCTACATTTCCAAGGTCGCGGCGGAAACGGTCTTTATCGAGCTTCTCGTGTGTTTTTGCATCCCAAAGACGGCATGTATCGGGCGAAATCTCGTCCGCAAGAATTATTTCGCCGTCGGGCGTTCTGCCGAACTCTATCTTAAAGTCAACAAGTTCGATTCCTATCGTCTTGAAGTACTCTTTCAAAACGTCGTTTACTTTAAATGTCATATCCGCGATTTTGTCCAAGTCCTCGCGTGTTGCGATTCCGAGAGCCATTGCATGATAATCATTTATAAGCGGATCACCGAGTGCATCGTCCTTATAGCAATACTCCAAAACGGTTGTTTTGAGCGGCGAACCCTCCTCAACGCCGAGACGTTTTGAAAAGCTGCCTGCGGCAATATTTCTCACAATTACCTCCAGGGGAACAATCGTCACCTTTTTGACAGCTGTTTCGCGATCGGACAATTCCTCCACAAAATGAGTCGGAATCCCCTTTTTCTCCATAAGCTTCATAAGATAGTTCGACATTTTGTTATTGACAACGCCCTTGCCGGCAATCTGACCTTTTTTCAGTCCGTTGAACGCGGTTGCGTCATCCTTGTAATCCACGATGTACAAATTCTCATCATCTGTCTTATACACTTTTTTAGCTTTACCTTCATAAAGCAGTTCTTTTTTCTCCATCTTCATCCTCCTCATTTGATTGAAACGATGTTCTGTGGCAAGACATTTTACCACCAACTTATATTATATTATAAAATTGAAATAAAATCAATATAAATTTCTACTATTTTTTTCATTTCTGAATAAAAAAAAGTCAACTGTTTATACTAAAATACGAAAAAATGCGAATGGAGTGTCGATATATGGAGCAAAAAGACAGCGCCGAACTGCTTGCAAGGATTTACGAAAACGCACGAACCGGTGCGGATGTAATGAAATCAATAACGGCAAAAACACACTCGGACAGTTTCAGACAGATTTCAAACGCCGCCGAGAAAAAATACATTTCATTCGCAAATGAGGCATCCGCACTTTTGGGTGCCCTCGGCAGCCTGCCGCCCGAGCGCGGAATATTTTCGCGGCTTGAAATGCACTCGGCTCTTTTGATGAGCCGCGCAAACGGAGACGAAAGTTCAATCGAAATGATTATAAGCGGCTGCTCAGCCGGAGTTATCGAGCTTTTACACGCACTCAAAAGCCTGCCCGACTCGGATGCGCGTTCGCGCAGCCTTGCAGGCAGGCTTATCGCGGCAGAGCAGGAAAACATCTCGCTTATGCAGCATTGGCTTGTTCTTCCCGATTCGCTATCTTGAATAATATTTTTTGAATTTTGCATAGTGTGCAAGCTGAGATTTATAAAGCCTTAACATTCTCCCGGCATTATTGTCCGGCTTGAAGAAAAGCGGATTGACATACTTTCCTTTCTTTATCAATGTCTGCATCTTTTCCTTATATTCCGGAGCGTACTTGAACGCAACGCCTTTCGGAACCACCATCCACAGCGATTCGTTTCTCGACATCTCCTCTTTCAGCTGGCGTTCGAGAATAAAGTCCTCAACAAAATATTTCGAAATATTATGCCCCGCCCCGGTGACATAGTAATTGCTGCGCCCCTGTCTTGTATTTATTTCGAATGCCTTATATTTATTGTCGCGGCGGTCGAATTTTATATCGAAATTTGAAAATCCTGTATAGCCGATATCTTCAAGCAGATTCTTGAATTTTAGCATCAATTCTTCCTCGTACTCGGTTATTATAACGGCGTGATTTCCTATTCCGTACGGAGTGTGCTCCTCCAAAAGAACATGTCCCAGGCACATCATTTTGACCTTTCCGCTCCTGTCGGAATAGCCTGTCAGAACTCGCATGTAAGTATCATCGCCCGGTAAATAGTCCTGAATTATCATATGGTCGGTGTAGCCTGCCTCATAAGTTTTCCTCACCGTTTCGATAAGCTCCTCTTTTGTATCGAGCTTAAAGACCTTTTTCTGTCCCTCGAATTTATGAATATAGTATTCCACTTGGTTCGCCGGTTTCAGAATGTAAGGCGCGTCAAATGGTACATCAAGCCTGTCCTTATTCTCCATGGTGCATATATAGGTTTTGGGATAATCTATTCCATGCTTTTCGCAAAGCGCGTAGAATTTTTCCTTGTCCATAAGCGATTCAAGGAAATCGTAATCGGCATAAGGGATAATAACATTGTCCCGAAATTTGCCCTTATTCGCAGCAAGGCACTTTACATAATTATCTCCGCAGCCGATTGCAAGCAAGCGTTTATCCTTATGCTTATCGGCATAATTATTGAGATTTTCGAGAAAAGTTTCTCTTTTGTCAAGTCCCTTAACCTCTGTCAGGTCAATCATTTCGCTTTTGTAGCACGTGCTTTTGAGCGATTTGCAAAAGCACTTCGATTTCAGCTGATAGCGTTCGTAAAACGCACGCGCAACGCTGTACACATTTATGTCATTCCCGAACAAAACGGGTATAAACTCAGCCTCTTTAAATTCCATTTCAATTCCTCCGTCCTGCCGCCGTACGTTAGCTCGGTATAGCCGGCTTCACTCATCTCCGGCGCAGCTTTAAATTTGTTTTCTTACTATAGTATATTCGTCACCCTGCCTGTAGTACGGGCAATTTTTAAATTCGCCCGATACGAACAGGCGCATTTCATCCTCATCGAGATTTATCGCACAGGTGTAATATTCGTATTCATCGTCATAATAATAGTTCATGCAGCTTTCACAATTCATTACAGCTTTTCAATCTCCTCCATAAGAGCGTCAATAAGCTCTGTCTCCGGGACCTTTTTCAATATCTCGCCATGGCGGAATATAAGTCCCTCGCCCTTGCCGCCGGCTATTCCCACATCGGCATCGCGCGCCTCACCGGGACCGTTCACCGGGCAGCCCATAACAGCCACCTTGATATTTTTGTCAAGACCAGACAGGCGCTTTTCGACCTCGGTTGCAATACCGATCAAATCTATCTGCGTTCTTCCGCAGGTTGGGCAGGAAACAATCTCCACACCGCTTTTTCTTATATCGAGCACGCTCAAAATTCGTTTTGCCGCCTCGACCTCGTTCACAGGGTCGGCGGTCAGCGACACGCGCATTGTGCTGCCTATTCCCTCTGCCAAAAGCGTGCCTATTCCGACTGCCGATTTTATCAATCCGCCGTTCAGCGTTCCTGCCTCTGTAACGCCTATGTGCAGCGGAATATCCGACATTTTGTCGAGCTTTCTGTAAGCTTCAAGCATTGTCGGCACGTCTGAAACCTTCATCGATACAACTATATCCGAAAAATTAAGCTCGTCCAGAATTTCAACATGCCGCATTGCGCTTTCGATAAGCGCGTCGGCGGTAGGCTTTTTATATTTTTCAAGTATATCCTTTTGCAGCGAGCCGCCGTTTACGCCGATTCTTATCGGGATTCCCTTATCCTTTGCCATATCGGCGACCGCCTTTACCCTCTCTCGGCTGCCGATATTTCCCGGATTGATTCTTATCTTATCCGCTCCGTTTTGCATGCACGAAAGCGCAAGCTTATAATCAAAGTGAATATCGCACACGAGCGGAATATGTATTCCCTTTTTTATCCTCGCAACCGCGTCCGCAGCTTCGGAATCGGGGACTGCGACACGTATTATGTCGCAGCCTGCCTCCTCAAGCCTTAAAATCTGAGATATTGTCGCATCGGCATCGCGCGTATCGGTATTTGTCATCGACTGAATTGACACCGGCGCATCTCCGCCTATTTTTATATTTCCAACAGTTACAGTTCTTTTTTTCATAATAATCTCCAGTCTGCCTCCCTTTTGTCGGCGCAAACAGTAACGAAAACCTCTTATCGGCAAGAGAACCGATAGAAATCACGTCTTTTGCTTAAGTTTAAAAAAACATTTTCATAATATCGTTATACAACACCACAGCCGCAAAAACAAGCAGAAGCAGCATGCCTATAGTATGCACAAGACCCTCCTTATCGGGCGGAACGGGTTTTCTGAAAATCAGTTCTATCAAAAGGAAGAACAATCTGCCGCCGTCGAGAGCCGGAATCGGCAAAAGATTGAACAATCCCAGATTTATTGTCAGCATCGCGACAAGGTTTAAAATATTCTCCATTGTATACTGCTTTGTATGCACCGCCGTATCCACAGCCGCGGCAACTCCGACCGGTCCGGAGAACTCCTCGATTCCTGTCTCTCCCTTGAACAAATCCGCAATCGCTCCGTACACAAGCTTAACAACAAAGCAAGTGCAATGATATGCCTCCGGGAATATATTCGTTACTGAAACCGACTCTATTTTGGGTGTGAATCCGAGAATATATCTCTGCGAGCTTTGCTCCTTGCCGATATAGTCGGCATACATTTCCTTTTGCTCATCGGTAAAGGTTATATAGCTCTGTTTTTCAATTCCGTTGATTGATGTCGTTATGCTTGCTCCGTTTTCGTCATAAACAACGGTCTGCTTTTCCTCGGACGGCAGGAACGTGAAGCTTTTCTTCTTGCCGTCACGCTTTATATCGACAGTTATCTCGGTATCCTTGCTCACATCGCCGAGATAATATGAAATATCGTTATAAAAACCTACCTTATGCCCGTTTATTCCGATGATTTTGTCATTTTCCGTCAGTCCTGCCTGTGCGATATACGCACGCTCGTCAACCGACTGTATCGACGTAGTATAGATATTTTTCTGCATGCCCACAATAATCACGAATATGACAAATCCGAGCAATATATTCAAAACCGCGCCGGCGGCTATAACAACAAACCTTTTCCATAACTTTTGATTTCCGAATGCGCTTTCACTGTCCGAATCCACATCCTCGCCCTCCAGGCGGCAATATCCGCCTATCGGCAAGGCTCTGAGCGAGTACACCGTTCCTTTGCGCACTTTTTGAATTATTTTCGGTCCCATTCCGATTGAAAATTCAAGCACGCCGACACCCGACGCCTTTGCCGCCGCAAAGTGTCCGAACTCGTGCAAAGAAATCAGCACAAGAAATATTAAAATTGTGACAATAGCCGTTACCAAGTTCTACACTCATCCTTTCAAACTATTAAAGCCGATGCCTTTTTCAGAATTTACATTTTGCAATTACCCGAGCTGTTCATAACAAACTCACGCGCCGCAGCATCGGTTTGGAATATATCCTCCAAGGTCGGATTTTCCTTCCTTTCGACTCCGTGCATTGCTTTTTCTATCATTTCCGCAATTTCAAGATATGCAAGCTTTCCTTTCATAAAAAGCTCAACCGCCGCCTCGTCCGCGCTGTTAAATATACAAGGCATATTTCCGCCCTGCTCCCCTGCTTCATAAGCAAGTTTCAGCGCACAAAAGGTCTCTGTGTCCGGCTTATCGAATGTGAGCGACGGATATTTTGCAAAATCAAGCGTGTTGCCCTGCATGGGCAGGCGCTCCGGGTAGGTCAGCGCATATTGAATCGGCAGGCGCATATCCGGCGCACCGAGCTGCGCGATAACTCCGTTATCGACAAATTCCACCATCGAATGAACCACACTCTGTCTGTGCACAAGCACCTCTATCTGTGAGATATCCACATCAAAAAGCCATTTTGCCTCGATGACCTCCAGTCCCTTATTAACCAGGGTGGAAGAATCTATCGTCACCTTTGCGCCCATGTTCCAGTTTGGGTGCTTCAATGCGTCCTCCGGCTTTATATTTTCAAGTTCGCCGCGCTTTTTTCCGAAGAACGGTCCGCCCGATGCCGTCAGCAAAATCTTTTTGATGCTGCCATGATTCACGCACCCCTGAAGTGACTGAAATATAGCCGAATGCTCACTGTCCACCGGAAGTATTTTAACTCCGTATTCCTTTGCCAGCCGCGTGACTATATGCCCTGCCGTCACCATAGTTTCCTTATTTGCAAGAGCAATATTTTTCCCTGCCTTTATTGCCGCCACGGTCGGCTTTAAGCCGGATATTCCCACAACAGCGGTCACAACCGTCTTTGCACCGTCAAGCGCTGCTATTTCCTCAAGTCCGCCCTCGCCCGATATTACCTCGATATCGGTATCGGCAAGCTTTGTTTTAAGCTCTGCCGCCGCGTCCCTGCTGACCATGCACACCTTTTTGGGGTGAAATTCTCTTGCCTGCTCCTCCAAGAGCTTGACGTTAGAATATGCAGAAAGCCCGAGTACCTTTATCCCCGGGCAAGTTCTTGCGATATCCAGGGTCTGCGTTCCTATCGAACCGGTAGACCCTATTATTGTTATTTTATGTTCAAATTCCAATTTTATAACCTCTAATCATATTACCCACGCGTTGAAATACACAAAAAAGTACAAAACCATCGGAGCTATAAACACAACGCTGTCAAATCTGTCCATTATTCCCCCATGCCCCGGAAGAATTGTTCCGAAATCTTTTACGCCGCTGTCGCGCTTTATAACCGATGCAGCCAAATCCCCGAACTGAGACATAACCGAGGCTATCACCGCCAGCACGCTGACACCGGGATAGCTTGCGCCGCCGATGTGGCTTATTCCGAAAGCATTGCGGAGTATGAAAAGATATATGCACGTAAAAATGATTGTACAGACAACTCCGCCGACAGCTCCCTCGACGGTCTTTTTGGGACTCACCTTCGGAATCAGCTTATGCTTTCCGAAAAAACGTCCCGAAAAATATGCACCGGTATCCGTTCCCCACGCAAAGAGGAACACTAAAAATACCGCCTCCGCGCCGAAGTCCGCTCTGAGGCGCGACAGTGCGCTGAAGAAAAATGTTATGAAATATGTCACCAACGCCGCCGAATACACATCCTTGAAATTGCGCTCATCATGAAGAAAAATGCTTGTTATCATATACATCATCATGGTGATGATAATCGGCAGCTTCACATCTCCCAAAAATACTCCGGCAAAAATTATCCCTGCCGAAAGAAATCCGATCAATGCAATCGCTTTGCCTGTCGACATAGCCTTATACATTTCATACAGTGCAATCAATATAATTACGGCTATTGCCGCCGCAAAAACCGTTTCGTTCGCAAGCAGAACCACGAAAAAAATCACAAGTCCCACCGCAGACGTTAAAATTCGCTGCATCATATGCGTTTCTCCCTCTTTTCCGAGGCATCGCAAACAATCGCAAAACCTCAATCACCCATCAAAGCATCAGACTCCGCCGAAACGTCTGCCCCTATGCTGAAAATCCGCTATCGCCTGATATAAATCGTTCTTATTAAAGTCCGGCCACAGCTTTTTTGTGAACCACAGCTCGGAATACGCCGCCTGCCACAGCATGAAATTACTCAGTCTTTCCTCGCCGCTTGTGCGGATAATCAAATCCGGATCGGGCTGATCGGCGGTATAGAGATATTTTGAAATATCCTCCGCCGTCACATTATCCGAAAGCTTCCCTGCTTTTGCATCTTCCAGCATTTTTCCGAAAGCGTGTGCAATTTCTTCCCTTGCTCCGTAATTTAATGCTATATTCATGACAATGCCGGTATTGTTTTTTGTAAATTCCTCGGTTTTTACTATTTGCTGTCTTATCTCCTCCGACAGCTCCGCGCGCGAGCCTATTGCACGAATGACCACATTCTCACCGGCAAGCGTATTTTCCGCATCGCGCAGATAGTTCAGAAGGAGGTTCATAAGGTAGTCGACCTCCTCCTTTGGTCTTTTCCAATTCTCGGTGGAAAACGCATACACCGTTATATACTTTATACCGATTTTGTTGCACTCGGTGACAATCTTTTTCAAGGTATCCGCCCCGACAGAATGTCCTGCGCTGCGCGGCAGCCTGCGTTTTTTTGCCCATCTCCCGTTTCCGTCCATGATAACGCCGATATGGGTCGGGAGATTATCGAAGTCAACCTCGTTTTTTGATTTTTTCCTAAAAAGCATGGCTTTCCCCTTTAATTATCACACTTCAAGTATTTCTTTTTCCTTTGCGGCGGTTATGTCCTCTATTTCCTTTATAAACTTATCGGTAAGATTCTGGATATCCTTTTCGATTCCCTTTAAATCGTCCTCTGTAATTTCCGCCTTTTTCTTCTTGTCCTTATACTCATCCATTGCATCGCGGCGAGCATTTCTTATCTGAACCTTTGCTTCTTCGCTGTACTTTTTAACTGTCTTTACAAGCTCTTTTCTTCTCTCCTCGGTGAGCGGCGGAAAATTCAGACGAATAACCTTGCCGTCGTTCTGCGGGGCAATGCCGATATCGGATTTTTGAATTGCCTTTTCGATTTCCTTTAGCACCGACACGTCCCAAGGCTGAATCACCAGCATTCTCGGCTCGGGCGAGGATATTGAACCCACCTGAGCGACCGGTGTCATTGTGCCGTAGTAGTCGATTGCGACCTTATCCAAAACAGCCGCGGTTGCGCGTCCTGCGCGGATTGTTTTAAGCTCACCTGCAAAGCCCTCTATTCTCTTGTTCATCTTTTCTTCAATTTCCGGATATTTTCCCATTGTTTTTTTCCTCCTCAAATTTTTTTATTAAATTTCTTCCTGTTTGTGCCATAAGCTTTTCACATTCGGGAATAAGCTCCTTCGGCTTTCTGTCCATAAACGAATCCGCCTCAAAGGTTAAATCGCCCTTGTAGCCTATCTCCGCCAATGCGCTCATTACATCATCCCAGTCAATTACGCCGAAATACGGGATTGTGTGGGAATCGTGGATACCGTCAACGTCATGAACATGAAGTGCGCCGAGTCTTTCGCTGCCAAGCGCCCTGATGCTGTCGGCAGGATTTTCGCTCACCAAAAATGCATGACCGATATCCAGGCAAGCGGTAAACCATTTACTGTCCAGATTGTCAACATATCTTATATGCTCCGCCGCTCTCGAACATGTCGAATGCATGATTTTGCTGCTGCCCCCGTAATGCTGCCACATATTTTCAACCGCGACCTTAATCCCGAACTCCTCACAATAAGGCTTTAAGCGATTGTAAAAATCCATATTTATTTCAAAGAGCCGCTCCGGAACTCCCTGCTCTATATACGGCAGATGCTGACACGGGTGCACAATAATATACTCCGCGCCCAAAACCGCCGCTCTTTCCATGGCAATCACAATCTCGTTAAATCTTGTTTTTGTTTGCTCCTCGTCAACATAGCTTGAGTGGAACGGTGCGTGTGCCTGGTTAAAGCACATTCCCTTATCCTCCGCCCGTTTTCTCAGCTCGCCGAACACCTCCGGCTTAATCTCAGCTAAGTTTTTCACCGCATGAAGTGAAAAATCGATTGCATCATAGCCTGCCTCGGCAAGAATGTCTATCATTTCCTCAAATGTATAATTTGCTATCAGCCTGCTTGTCTGAGTGGATATCCTCATTTGTCAGCACCTCTTCCCGTCAACAGTCACAAGCGTTCCTATATTTTCGCCGTTCACCGCGCGGATTATATTCTCCGGATCATCCAGTCCGAATACCAATATCGGCATTTTGTTGTCGCGGCACATTGATGCGGCGGTCGAATCCATAACTCCGAGCTCCTTGCCGAGTATGTCCGAGAATGACAGATTGTCATACTTTTTCGCATTCGGATTCACATTCGGGTCACTGTCATAAACCGCGTCAACCTTTTTGGCGAGCAGAATAATCTCCGCCTCTGTCTCGACTGCTCTGAGAGCCGCAGCGGTATCGGTAGACATAAACGGATTTCCCGTTCCGCAGCCGAAAATAACAACTCTGCCCTTTTCAAGATGTCTTATCGCCTTGCTTCTTATATAAGGTTCGGCAATGGCGCGCATCTCGATAGCTGTCTGAACCCTTGTTTCCACCCCGGCATTTTCAAGCGCGGAGCAAAGAGCCAGCGCATTTATCGTCGTTGCGAGCATTCCCATATGGTCGGCACGTGTGCGATCCATATTTTCGCCGCTTCTTCCTCTCCAGAAATTTCCGCCGCCGACAACAATCGAAACCTGCACGCCCATATCGACAACCTTTTTGATATTTTGTGAAATTTCCGCAATCGTTTCTTCATTAAGTCCGAAATGATTTTCTCCGGCAAGCGCCTCGCCGCTCACCTTTAAAAGAACTCTTTTATACTTAGCAGACATTTGTTTCCTCCTGATATCATCTTTTTAAAATATTATACCATGTTTTACAACTATTTGCAAGCCTATTTTAATTTATTTTTTCGATAAGCCGACGGAGAGACACCAAACCTTTTCGAAAAGCAGCCGGAAAAATAGTGCGCGTCGCAAAAACCTGTCTTTTCCGCAATATCCGACACAGGCAGCGCAGTGTTTTTAAGCATTGCGGCAGCCGCTGCAAATCGTTTCCTGAGCATATACTCATACGGCGTAACCCCATACTCGGCACGAAATTCACGAATCGCATGGCACTTTGAACAATATATTTTACTTGCTATTTCATCGAGCGTTATGCCGAAGTCGGTTGTGTTGTCTATGTACTCCTTAATGCCCCTCGCGACCGGCGACACTGCCGCATCACTGTTTTCATTTCCTGCAAGATGCTGAACTATCTTCAAGAAAACCACTGCGATTTTCTCGGAAATTATCCTCGCCCCTCCGGCGCTCCTCGATATATCTATAATCTCGGAAAAATATTTTTTCAGCTCCGGTGCGCGAAAATGCGCCCTGTCGCTCAAGCCGTAACACTCGGTTATGCTCTTTGCAAGCTCACCCTCGAAATTTATCCACATTTTTGTCCATGGCTCGTCGGCATCGGAGTAATACAGGTGATCCCTGCCCTTTTTGAGATAATATATATCTCCGCCAGATGCGATAAAGCTGTTCTTCCCCTCGTGCACTGTGCCGCTGCCCGATACAATATATTCCATAACGCAGGTCTCGGAATTGATTCTTTCTATTCTGTAGCTCCCGTCACAATATGATATTCCGCACATTGAGACAAAAAAGGGCAGTCCCTCGTCCTCTCCGACAAATGATACAATATCTTCCTTCATATCAATATCCCTCACTTTTGTGCAAATATTCTGTATTGTTTATCGTATTATATGATGATATAATTATACTACAACATGTAACGGCTGTCAACAAAAATTTGTATTGGAGAGATGAAAAAATGAAATCACAAAACACACACTATCCTGCATATCCGCTGATATCCTGCGACCCGTATTTCAATGTGTGGTCGATGAGCGACACGCTCTACGGCGACCAAACGCGCCACTGGACAGGCTCACTGCAGTCGATGACAGGAATTATCGTAATCGACGGAACGGCAAAAACATTCATGGGCAGACTTCGTCACAATCCGCTCTACAATGCCTGCAGTCCGAAACCGATCGGGCAGAAAAGCGTTAAGGTAACTCCGCTCAAAACAATCTACACCTTTGCGGATGACTCAATCGAACTTGAAGTCACATTCATGACTCCGCTGATTCCGACCGACCTAAAGCTTTTGAGCCGACCGGTTTCTTACATATCATATAAAATAAAATCGATTGATTCAAAAAAACACAATTGCAGGATATATATTGACGCATCCGCGCTGATGGCGGTCGATTCCTCCGATGACAGTGTGGTTTTCACAAAGCACCTCGATGTGCTTTGCTGCAGCGCCGCCAAGCAGAACATGCTCAAAAAAAGCGGTGACAACCTGCGCATCGAATGGGGGCATCTGCATATTGCAGCCCCCTGCGGCAAGCTCGGGATTACCGACGATTGGGGAAAAATCGCGCCGTATCGCGAACAACATAATGTAGACCGCGAATTTATATATAAGGAAATAAAGGTATCGGATGAATACCCCGTTCTTTACTACACCAACGAGCACGAGGTCGAGAATAAAGAGAGCCGAGGATTTTTCTGCCTTGCTTACAACGACGTACATTCACTCGAATACTTCGGCAAGCCGATTGACGCTTATTACAAAAAGGACGGCGAAACCTTTACCGCCGCACTAAAAGACGCTATAGACAATTACGAGCAAATTTCGGCAATGGCAGACAAATTCGACAGCGAGCTTTTGGAAATGGCAGGCAAAATTTCGGATGATTACGCAAAGCTGATTTCGCTTGCATACCGCCAGGTAATTGCGGCTCATAAGCTTGCATGGGACGGCGAGGAGGCGATTTTTGTATCAAAGGAGTGCTTCTCCAACGGCTGTGCCGCAACGGTCGATGTGACATATCCGTCAATCCCGTTATTTCTCATCTTCAACCCCGATTTGGTTGAATATATGATGAATCCGATATTCAAAATGATAGACAAGGGACTTTGGCATTTTGACTTTGCTCCTCACGATGCCGGACAGTATCCGCTTGTGAACGGGCAGGTCTACGGACTTATTGCAGACGAGCTTTTATACGAAATGCAGATGCCGATTGAGGAGTGCGGAAATATGATTCTGTGCGCCGCAGCGGCCTGCCGCGCCAAGGGTGACACTTCGTATATCGAAAAGCATTTTGATGTGCTGAGCGGTTGGGCGGACTATCTTGTGAAATTTGGCTTTGATCCGGAAAATCAGTTATGCACCGATGACTTTGCCGGGCATCTTGCACATAATGCAAACCTATCGGTCAAGGCAATCATGGGAATTGCTGCATGGGGAATGATCCTTGGTATGCTTGGCAAGGACGGCAAAAAATACACAAGCATTGCAAAAGAGCTTGCGGCAAAGTGGAAAAATACCGCCTCGGAAGGTGACCATTACCGTCTTGCATTCGACAAAAAAGACAGCTGGAGCATCAAATATAACCTTGTGTGGGATAAACTTTTCGGACTCAATATATTTGATGAGGATATATTCACCGATGAAGTAAACTATTACATGACAAAAATAAACGAGTACGGTCTCCCTCTTGATTCGAGAAGTGACTACACAAAGAGCGACTGGCAGATGTGGTCGACCGTCCTTTGCGATAATAAGGAATATACCGATGCGATTGTATCGGCAATGCTCAGAATGCTTGCGGAGACTCCCGACCTTGTGCCTTTCACCGATTGGTATTATTCAAGCACGGCGATTCAAAGAGGTTTCCAAAACCGAACCGTCCAGGGCGGATTGTTTATAAATATGCTGAAATTTTAAGAAAGGATTGTTAAACAATGAACATCCCAAGAAACGAGTATCCTCGCCCGACTTTGGTGCGCGATGAGTGGATAAACCTAAACGGCTGCTGGCAATTCGAAATCGACAACGCAATGGTCGGAACAGAAAAGGAATTCTACAGCGGGAACACCGAGCTATCCGACAAAATCAATGTCCCGTTCTGCCCCGAAAGCAAGCTTTCCGGTATCGGTCACACCGATTTTATGAATTGCGTATGGTACAAAAAAAGCTTTAATCTCGACCGCGGCGACAAAAGAGTAATTCTCCACTTTGGTGCGGTGGACTATCACGCACGCGTTTATATAAACGGAGAATTTGCCGGCGAGCATATCGGAGGCTACACTTCTTTTTCCCTCGATATAACAAAGCATGTTGTGTCGGGCGAAAACTGTATAGTTGTTTGTGCCGAGGACGATTTGAGGAGCGGAAAGCAGCCAAGCGGCAAGCAATCGCCAAAACTTGAATCCTTTGTATGTTTTTACACGCGAACAACAGGCATATGGCAGACGGTTTGGCTTGAACTTGTTGATAATTGCTATATAAAAAATATACGGCTGACAACAAATATCAGCCTGCCGTCGGTAAATATCGGCATAAATCTGTCTGCGATGCCGAAAAATGCATATGTGATTGCCGAGGCATTTTGGGACGGCGAATCCGTCGGCAAAGAAAAAATCGAAATTTCATCAACGCAATCAGAGTTTGGTATGAAGCTTTCGCAAAAGCATCTGTGGGAACTTGGCAAGGGCGGTCTTTACGATTTAAAGCTGACGATAAAGGACGATAACAAAATATACGACGAGGTTATGTCATACTTCGGTCTCAGGAGCGTTTCACTCGACGGCAGAGCCTTTAAGCTGAACGGAAAAACCGTTTTTGGGCGCTGGGTTTTGGATCAAGGCTTTTATCCGGACGGAATATATACCGCGCCGAGTGACGAGGACTTGAAAAATGACATCATATACTCCATGCAGCTCGGATTCAACGGCGCAAGACTTCACGAAAAAGTCTTTGAGGAAAGATTTTTATACTGGGCTGACAAGCTTGGATATATGGTTTGGGGCGAGCATGCGAACTGTGGACTGAACATAACCGCGACCGGCAGCGTGGATGCATTTTTGACTGAGTGGATTGAGGCTGTTGAGCGCGACTTTAACCACCCCTCGGTAATCGGCTGGTGTCCCTTCAATGAGACCTGGGACACAGACGGGAATCGTCAGAACGACACTCTTTTAAGGACGGTCTACCGCGTGACAAAGGCACTTGATCCGACGCGCCCCGTCATCGATACAAGCGGAAATTTTCATGTCGAGACCGATATATTCGATGTGCATGACTATGAGCAAGACCCCGAATTATTTGCGTCGCACTACACGAAAATTCTCGATGGAATACTGGAGGACACTATCTACCGCAATCCTCAGCTGAGAGACAGACAGAAATACGATGGTGTTCAGCCTACCTTTGTCAGCGAGTACGGCGGTATTCAGTGGTCGATGGGCAAAACCGGCTGGGGCTACGGCAATGCGCCCAAAACCGAACAGGAATTTATCGAGCGATACAAGGGCTTAACCACCGCATTGCTTGACAATGAGTATATGCTCGGATTCTGCTATACTCAGCTGTACGATGTGGAGCAGGAGCAAAACGGGCTGATGACTTATGACCGCAAGTTCAAATTTGACCCCGAAGTTATAAGAAAAATAAATACGAAGAAAGCGGCAATAGAAAAGTTGGATAAATAATACAAAAAAGCACAACAAAGGCAGCTCTTAATAAAACATTTCAGCGAAACGGCATAGTATTTCTATGCCGTTTCGCTGTTTTGAGAACAGCGGCAACACACGCGCGGCAACATCAAACAAATTTGTCGGTGCAAAATTTATCATTCCGGCAGCTCAAAATTCAAATATTATTACTCACAAACCAACACTCAAAATTGCAATATGAGAACTTTTTGTGGAAATTTTTTCAACAAAATAAATGATTTTGAAATGAAAGTGTTGTAATTTTCAAAAACATGTGATATAATGATTGTGCCAAGCTATTCAAAATAATATTTCAGACTTTGTACCATTTTCCAAGGGGGTAGTCTGCCCTTTTTCTCTAACGCTACGAATTTGACAAAAATGCAGATTCCTCCAGTTAGAGAAAAAGACGAAGTCTGATTTTGATAAATGGATAGCTTGGCGGCACGGAGTTTGCGTTTTTTATGCGGCACTCCGGTGTCGCATTTTTTAATTTGCAAATAAAATTTAGGAGGGTAGTTTGTTTTTTCGTAAATTACAAAATGCAAAATTTTATTTTACGAAAGGAATTTTGAAAATGAAAAAATTTATCTCACTTGTATTATTCGTAACTTTGGCAATTTCTTCAATCACTTGCGTATCTGCTGCGGATGAAGGAATAAAGGTTTATCTCGAGGGAAGCAAAATCAATTTTGATGTTCAGCCTCAGACAATAAATGACAGAACAATGGTTCCGATAAGGGCAATTTTTGAGGCAATGGGCGCAAATGTGACCTGGGACGACGCCACCCAAACCGCAGTCAGCACCAAAGATGACACAACGGTAAAGATGACTTTGAACAGCACTACCGAATATATCAATGATACCGCGCACACAATGGACGTTACGCCCGTTATAATTGACGGAAGAACTCTTGCGCCGGCAAGATATGTGGCGGAAGCTTTCGGATATTATGTCAATTGGGATGAAATGACTAAATCCGTTCTGATCAGCGAAAACGCAAATTTTGATATTTCACAGGTTAAGGACGGCACCCGCAAACATCCGTACAAATTCGGAGATACAGTCAGAATTAATGTTTTTAAGATGCTTGCGACAGAACCCAGGGCAACATTCGATATTACATTAAAAGGAATTTTAAGTCCCGAAGAAATGGAGAAAAAAATAAACAATTCGGACTACTACACATATAATAAAGATAAATACTGGCTGAATTGTGACGTATCGCTGATTTATTATGAATCCGATTCAACATATAATTTTTCGGATATAATTCTTTTGGATCAAAAATTTGTTACAAACAACGGTACAACACAAAATGTTTCTTTTATGTACAAAGACCCGAGCAAATCTACCTATTTGGAATTGTTTGAAGGCAATTCTTCGGAATGTTATATTCCTATAGATATATCCGAAGTACCGGACGGAGAAACCGTTGATTACTTTACAATCACAACATATGTTGAAAGTAAAGATTATTCTATGGATGAAACAACGGTTTGGTTTTCTTTGAAATAAAACAAAAGAAACATTTTTAACATTTAAATGCTAACATATCAAAAATTATCGAAGTAACGAAAAACACGTACATCGCTTAAAAAGCGATATGCGTGTTTTTCGCGACTCCGTTTGCCGGTCTGTTGATATTCAGTGATCGGCAAACAGGCGCATTTTTTTGATTTCGCATACAAAAAATTATAATATTATCATATCTTTCATTCTCAGCAGAGTGAGACGGCGTCTCATATACGGCGAATATTTTACGCAGCTTTCGAAAAATGAGCGTTCCTTTTTGATATCCTCAATCGTGATTTTGCAGCCTGCTTTTTCCATTGCAGTCTTACATTCATCATAGCCCGGGACGCTGCGGATATACCCTGCAATCACTTTCCAATTTTTCTTAAGCTCGTCCTTATCAACCGCGTCTATGACATTATCGGGAGTATTGAGTTTTTTCACATCCTCAGCCATATTTCCGTAGAATCTATAGACATCATCCCAATCCACCGACTCATATTTTGTATCGATAACCTCATGTTCTGCCAGATTATTATAATATTTCAGCATTTCCAGGGTACACACACCCACATCATCGCCATGAAAATTAGGAATAATTCCGTCTCTAAGTTCAATACATTCCATCAAATGCGCGACAATATGCTCACTTCCGCTTGCCGGGCGCGAGTTTTTGGCAAAGCTCATTCCTATCCCGGTTTTAAGCAGCGCCTCAAAAATCTTGCCTGCGGTATGCTCATCGTTAATTGTCACCCTGTCCGCCAGGCTCACCAGCTCATCCGCCGCCCCTCTTGTGAGCGCGGCTATCCTTTCGCAATAATATTCACCTGTCAAAAGCGCGGAAATCTGCCAGTCGATAAGTCCGACATACTTTGCAATCATGTCCCCGAAGCCTGCCGATTTCAGCTCGTTCGGAGCAGCTGCCAAAACTCTCGTGTCGCCGATTATGACCTCGGGGCTTTTTGCCGGATATGTGGACTTGAATCCGTTATTCACAATCGGCGCGCCGTACGACGCGAATCCGTCCATAGACGGTGCGGTGGCAAAAATGCACATCCGCTTTTTCTGCCTTGCGCTCGCAAGGCGGCATATATCATTGAGCGAGCCTGTTCCGACCGACAGAATCGATATATCTCTGCCTGCGACCGCTTTTTCAATTTCGTTCACATGCTCCATTGTCGCAACGCGCAGATTATCATATATTTTATATTCCACATTAAAGTCTTTAAGACTCTGCTCTATCCCGTCCGCCGCTTTTAAAGTATTTTTATCGGCAACAAGCAGGATATTCTTTGAAAATCCGTTTTCGCTCAATATGTCACCCACATCAGACACTACCCCCGAGCCGATGCGGACATCATTTATCGCCGTTTCGTGCTTTTTTCCGCAGGGACATTCACTTTTGAAATCCTCTATTATATCCATTATCTCCGACATTTTCTTGTTCTCCTCTTTTCAAGTCGTTGTACAGCTTTAGAATATTTTCATATATGTAATCGGGATTTATCTTATATTTCCCGATATCAGACATAACGCCCTCGCCGCTCAAAACAAATATCGAGCTTATCCCGGCAT
The DNA here is from genome assembly GCA_934486735.1 of uncultured Clostridia bacterium. Classification (GTDB taxonomy): domain Bacteria; phylum Bacillota; class Clostridia; order UBA1381; family UBA1381; genus CAKSQL01. The sequence goes on from CAKSQL010000001.1 coordinate 25,052, forward strand.
TCACTCCGCACGCGATATCGGTGTATAATCTGTCGCCGATTATCACCGTCTCGTCTTTTGTATACCCATACTTCTCCATTGCCAAGAGCGCCATCTCCGGCTGCGGCTTGCCGATAAAAAGCGGCTTTCTGCCCGTCGCGTTACACAGCATTGCCGCAACAGAGCCGCAGTCCGGCACAGATCCGTACCGGGTCGGGCATACCCAATCCGGGTTGGTCGCCACATAATCAACGCCTTTGTTCAGCAATATGCAGGAATCTTCAAGTTTTTTAAAGGTCAGCTCGGTGTCAAAGCCCATGCAAAGGCAATCAATGTCCTCCTCTTGCTCAGTTGTGATATTCAAACACTCGTCACTCAGCTGCTTTCTGAATGATGTTGTCCCAAAGGCATATATCTTTTTATATTTTTTCTTCTTCAAGCATACTATCGTCGCATCGGCAGACGTGAGAAAATCGTCCTTTTGCGATGCTATCCCGAGATTTGCAAGCTTTTCTATGTACTTTTCAACGCTTTTTGAGGAATTATTGGTCAGAAAGACATATTTTCCGCCGATTTGTCTGATATATTGCAAAAAATCCGTTGTGCCGTCAAAAAGCTTGTCATCTAAATATATCGTTCCGTCCATATCGAGCAAAAACAATCTTTTGTTTCTTAAGCCGTTCATCAAAATCCCCCTTTGCATAATTATTATATAATACTATCGGCACAAAATCAACAGCGGCGGCAAAATGGGAGGATTGTACGCAAACAGATGACAAATGTGCAAAAATGCGCAAGAGTGAGCCAAAAAGTTTTTGACAAAAGCACCGCATGCACGTGTGAGAACAAAGCGCGTTTTTTGCAATTGCGTTTAATTCAATTTACTGCATGCAAAAAAGTTCGGCAAAACAGCCGAACTTTTTTCAAGCAATTTAATATTAATCATTATTTTTGTATTCCACAGCTCCGACATCGCGGCTCATTGCCGCATCGTGCCTATCCCGAATCCCTGCGCCGATAAGCGGACTGTCCTTTTTCAGCTCGGGATTGAGTTTCAGTCTTGAAAGTTCCTTAAATCCCATATTTTCGGCATTATATACCAATTTGCCCCCGTCCGCCAAAACAGGGTCGGCGCTGAGGTCGTATTGCTTCAAATCAGCCGAAGCAAAGACATTGTGCGAAAATTCAATCCCGATTTCGTTATTGTACGAAACGGACGCCGCGCCGTTATTCACGCGCAGGTCACATACAACCGCATTATTCACAAAGTGAAAATTATCAAACGGGATTCCGCTTCTGCCTCTGCCGCTGACATTGCCGAACAGATTCGAGCCGGGCGAAACAATTGTATTGTTAAAAATCCAAACTCCGTCGTCCTCCGCCGAAAAAGCCGCCGCCCCTGTCGGCAGCTCATTCGTGCTCCCGAGTTTGAAAATATAATTTTTAAAGCCTGCTTTATCGCTCCAGAACGAATTAAAGTCACGCGTGTTATGAATTATATTTTTGTAAAATCTGATATCGGTCGGCCAGGGAGTATTTCCGAGAGGCTGCCACGAAATCGGTACAAAATTATTGATAAATTCATTTTCATAAACCTTTATATTCCGCCCGTGATTTTCAAACTCAATCGCATTGTCAAGGCATCTTTCAAAGGTATTTCCGTAAATCTCTATATATTCCGAGCCTTTTTCGACCCCGTTTTCCAAATACTGCTGCATTGCCTGATAGCTTATCCCGTCAAAGCAGTCATGAATATAATTATATCGGATTGTCCAGTTCGTACCCATGAAGTTTGCAAAGCTGCCCGCTTCATAGTTGAAATTTTTATTTGCACTTTTCCTCTGCCACCAAAAATATTGGGTCATGTCATAGCTTTCGTCGCTGCCGGTTGTGAAATCTGTCAGTATAAGCTTTCTGTCTTTATCAAAATATTCCCATATAAGGTCAATTGCATCATCATAAGTCGGAAACTGCGTGTAATCACAGTTTTCAATTATTATATTGTCGCTGTAAATCAAATCATCGCTGCGAACCCTTGATGCACCGCGAACCGCCGTACGGCAGCCCTTGAAAAAACAATTTTTCACCGTAACATCGGAGCTTCTGAGAAAAACTCCGGCAAAGCCGGGCGTCTCAAAGGTGAATCCGTCAAGTTCGACATAGTAAGACGGTGCGCGCGTTCTCGATGCCGCAAGCGCGCCTTCATATTCGCCCACACAAAAATTGTAGCTGTCGCGTCCCATGGCATTGCCGCACCATGCGCCGCCGCCCCAGCCGCCGCTGTTCGAAATATATGTATAATAGCTCGGTGCGGTCTTTATCACATGCTCATTCGGATTTTTTGAGCCGTACTTTTCGTCGGTTCTGAGCCTTATATAAAGCTTCCCGTTTGCATGGTCATAATAATACCCCTGCGGATACCCGGGCATATAGCTCGAATCGGTTCTCATGTAAATTCTGTTTTTCAGATTATCAAGGCTTGTGTATGCCGTCAAATCAACATCGTCTGCCAAAAGCCTGGAGGGAAAAAGATAATCCGGGTTTTCAAGGTCTATATGCGCATTTTTCTCTACTGTGTAATCCGTCACCCAAATATTGTTTTCCTCATCAAACAAAGTCCATAAATCCTTATTTTGATTTTTCCTCAGCATCTTATTTGCGTTCGTTATTATGGTTTTATCTTCTCCCTGCTCCTGCGCGCGGAAAATTATAGGCTTATCCTTTGTTCCTTTCCGCGTTAAATTCACAGGACCGTAATACACTCCCGGAAGAACATTCACAATGTCACCGGGCGACACCGAATCCGCTGCTTTTTGAATTGTGGCAAAAGGGCTTTGAGCGCTTCCGTCTCCACCGTCGCTGCCGCAGCTTGCATCAACGTAATAATCTCTTGCGTATGCTGCCGATTGAATTGCCGCAAAGCATATTAAAATTGAAATTAATTTTTTTAACATATTCTACCTCTTAAGTTATTTTAAACAGCTGCATGCATAATACAGGGGGCGGATAAATCCTGCCCCCTTGCAAATTCATTCTGTTTCTATTCAACGGTTAGCCGAAAAAAAGTAATCCGAACTCCGATTTTGATAGGTGAATTTCCGCTTTCACTTCGTTAAAATACTCGGCAATCCGGCAGGATTACCTCCGTTTTTGCCTTGTGAAATCAAAAATTCACTCTCTCAAAATTCTACGACCTAAAAAGGACAGAATTTTGAGTAGATTTTGGTGCGGAGGATGCCGAAAGGCTGACGCCTTTCAAAGACGACAAGCCGAAATATGCCGAAATTATGCCTTTTTAGGCAGGTTCGGATTACTTTTCTTCGGCTACAGGCACTGCCGCTCCGAACGGTGTCTGCGTATCTGTGTTCCAAAGCATTGCCTTATATGTTGCTCCGTCAGCTTTTGCAACCGATGCCTTGAGCACATAACTTCCGTCTCTCTCGACAACTGTGTTTCCGATGCCGACCTCAATCAGCTTTCCGTCCGCATATGCAGCCAGTGCATAAGTCAGCGGAGTTTTTGCAATCGGGTCATAAATTTTGATTGTGCGTGTTATGCTGACAGCCACGCTGCCGTCCTCTTTTTCCTCTGTGCCGCTTTCCCATGTACCCATGCTGTTTTGAGACGCAAGTACATAATAAAGCGCATTATCCGCATAATTCACATCTTGAATTTTGATAATCATTCCGTTTTCAAGAGCCTTTGAAGTATCTTTAATTTCTGTGCTTCCGCTTGCATCGCAAATCGATACGGCTGTGTTCACGCTTGAATCAATTTTCGCTTTGATTTCTCCTGCCGTCATGCCGTCCCAGCCGTAGATTCTGCCGGAGTTGCCCTCGGTGAGCGGGCTTTCGATTGTAACTCCGAAGTCGGTCACTCTGTCAGGAATAATCGGCTCTGTTGTCTCGTCAACAAATGCCGCCTTATCGGGATTGTAATCATCCGCCATATACACTTTAACGCCGCCGAGGTATGAAGTTCCCTGAACTCCGAAGTTTACCGAACGGATAAGCGAATAAAGCGAGGTTGAACCTGCTATATGATAGAATCCGTCCTCTGCCTTTTGATTGTCCGCTTTCGGGAAAATCTTTTCTCCGTCAATATAAATTCCCTCAATAACAATTTCGCTTGTGTTGTTCGGAGTCTGCGCCGCGATTGTAACATCGTATTCTCTGTCATTTTCGTATTTTCCGAGGTTCAGGCTGTTTCCTGTGTGATAAGTCGTACGACCGAACAATATATTTCCGTACTTGAATGCCAGTCTGAATCCGATACCCTTTGTTCCGTCAGTTCCGGTTCCCGAGAATGTTGTTCCGCTTCCCGTCGGCTGCGGCTGCTGATATGTGTACATTTCAGACATCGCACCCGATGTCATCTTTACCTTGTAATTTATAATTGTTTTTGTGCCGACGCTGTAATTTGTCAAAGCCGGTCCTGCCGTTCCTGTGTTGTTCTGAACCCAGCCGTTGGCATCTGTCACGAACTTATACGCCGGTGTTCCGCTTTCAAGAGTTTCCTTTGTGGCTGCAAAGTTGCCGCTTGTTCCCTTTTGAATTGAGACATTACTTCCTCCTAATTGATCGCCTATGCCTATAAGCCTGCTGCCTCCCGACAAGTCGGTCTCGGCTGTGAATTTTTCCGAAGCAAACGACCCGGTCAGCAATTCCGTTCCATCTTCTATTTTTGCCAGAGTATTATTTGTATCCAGTACAGAGCTGTTCTGAACCGCAATGCGGTAAACTGCCTTGTTCCCGTTCTTCTCTGCAACAACTTTCATTGTGTCCGTAACAGGGTTTGCATCTTCTCTTTCGATTGTTTCATCATAATTCATTATTTTAACAGTTGTTCCGCTGCTCGGCACAATATAGCTTTTCAATGTTCCGACTGTTGTATCGGGAACTGTGAAAATTCCGCTTGTCTCATCAAAAGTATATCTTGACGGCGCACCGCTCAATGATATCTTGGGCAAATCATCCTCGGACACTTCCACATCGAGGTCATAAAGCTTCATGCTGCCGTCTGCCGACTTGACAAAAAGCTCCATATCCGAAGTTACTTTTTCATCGCCTGCAACATTAATTGTCTTTTTATCATCATCGCTGATTTTCACAACCGACACCGAGCAGCCGTCGGGAATTATCATATTATCCAAAAGCTCCGCAGCCGTTGTTCCGGCTTCAATTCCGGAAACCTTTGAAACCGCCTTGTCGGCAGTCGCGCCGCTTTCTATATGGAATCCCTCCGACTCAACGGTATACCAATCGGAGGCTAAGGCTGTGCTTGAATTTTCCGAATTATATGCCTGCTTAACCATCTTCATGTCCTTTAGGACTACCCATCCCGGCTTACCGCCGAAATCGGTTTCGTCATTCGCGCCCTGGATTCTTACTCCAAAGCCCAGATTTGTAAGCGTATCCGATGTCATTTCATAATCGAATATCTTCCATGCGTCCGACATAAATCTTGCATTGTTGAGCGGCTTTCCGTCGATATACGTTTTTATCTTATTGTCTGCCTTGTCGTACGACATTGTGACATTATACCAGTTGTTCGGCTCAAATGCCGCACCTCGCCTGCCGGTATCGTCCTTCGGTCTTGCGGTATACTGAACGATTCCACGTCCGTTAAGCCATGCATATTGGCTCGTAACTCGCTTGCCGTTATCATTAAACTCGCCGCCGAGGCGCAGGTAATCGGTATCCCTTGTCTCGCCGATATACAGATTTGCCGAAACGTAGAAATCGCTGCTCATGTCAATGTCCTCGTCATTTACTTTCAGCAGGAAAAACGGCTGGTCATTTCTTTGCTCTCTTGCAACCATTTCCACTCCGTATTCGCCCTCGCCCAGACCGAACACGTTCTCAAGCTTATAAAGTCTTGCATTTCCGTACACCGGTGCTTTTGTCACGCCGTAGTTTAAGCTGTAAGGCGGATTAACAAAACCGTTTCCGTAGTCGTTAATTGTCAGCTCGCCTGCGTCAAAGCCGACATTTGCGCCTGCCGTCTCTTCCGCCGATACGGCTGAGGCTGTTCCGGTAAGCACAGATGCTGCCAAAACTAACGATAAAAATTTCTTTGCTTTCATTTTTTTCTTCCTTTCTTTTTCCTGCACGCGGCAAAAAATCCGCGTGCTGCATTTGTTATATTATCAAGCCTTTCGGCTCGGATACAAAATTAATTTTCGGCAAAATATTCGCCGCCCAAAAGCTGCAAATCATTTTCGTTTATAACTCCGTTAAAATCGAGGTCACATCTGTAGCTGTAATTTTCATCGGCTGCGGATGTTCCGATTCTCTCGGACAAATATGCCACATCTTCAAGGTCGACCTTTCTGTCCGAATTGACATCGCCGGTTTTGAACACGCCGAAGCGAATATCCCATCTTTCTCCGTAGGGAACCGGGCCGATATCGGTTGTGTCTCTGATCTCTCCCTCTATCTGCACGCCTGCGCCTCTCGCCTTGCTGTCCGCATCGAGCTTCCACACCATGCCGTCCATGGTTATGCCCGCTTCTTCAAAACTTTCGTAGCTTTTGCCTGTTTCGGATTCCTTAACAAGCTCAACCTCTCCCGGATTTGACGGAATGAACAGGTTGTTCCTGTGCATCCACCCCTGCCCGTTTTTATCACGCGGCACAAACTCGCCCGGCTTTATATATGTTCTGAAAGGCTGATCCTCGGTCTGAGCGCGGCAATAAATCAAGTTATTAAACACATACGAATTATTGTAGTCCTGATCTTTTCCCGTCAGCAGTCCCACAACCTCCGAGGTATAGCCCTTTGGGATATAAACAGAGTTGTTATACACCCAAAATCCTTTATCCTGCATGATAATCGGCCGAACGGGGACTCCAGATTCAAGCGCTTCGCCGCGCATCGAATACGCTGTCGCCCACTGGCTTGCCGATGCTCCGAATTTCAGCCATTCAAGCGGATAATTTGCCTTTTCCAAAAACAAATCTATCATCCATTGCTCATCATAAAAAACATTGTGGTGAACCTTTATATTGGTCGGCCAGGGCGTTCCTCCGAGCGGCTGCCACGAAATCGGCAGGAATATATTAACAAACTCGTTGTCGTAAACGTCTATATTCTTTGCATGATTTTCAAACTCAATCGCATTGTCAAGACATCTTTCAAAGCGATTTCCGTAAATTTTTACACCGTCGGCATTTTCCTTATTGATATTGGTCTGCTCAACCTTTACATAGTACCCGTCCGACATAGCCCAACTCATTGCATCCAGGCAGCTTGCAATCATATTATTTCTTATTGTCCAGTTTCTTCCCGCCTGCTGACAGAACGCACCCGATTCGTAATCCATAAGCGAACGCAGCGTTGCTTTTGTGCACCACCAATAATATCTGTACGGGAATTTTTGCTCCGGCTGACGAACCTTATCCATTGCATCCTCAAATGTCGGCCAAAGATTCCAGTCGGAGTTTTCGACCGTAACATTTTCAGAAACAAATGTGTCATGCATTGTATATCTGCCGCCCGTAACGCCGCTCATACAGCCGCGGAACCAGCAGTCACGCACCGTTACGTCGTTTGCTCTGACAAACACTCCGCACCAGCCGGGTGTTTCAAAGGTGAAGCCCGAAAGCAAGACATTCGCCGAGTCCTCGGTCACAATTCCGAAATTGTAGCTGTCGGTCGAGATTGCTCCCTTTCGATATCCGTCATCGACCACGCCGTTTACGGTCGCTTTTTCGTAATACGGTCCGCCGATGCACATCAGATTTTGATTGGGATTTTGACTTCCGTACTTATCATTTTCGCCGATATGCACATAAAGCTTTTTTTCACGTTCATCCCAATAAAATCCATGCGGATATCCCTCGGTTGTCTCCGAGTCCTCCCTTGCGCCGCTCCAGCACTCAAAGCTTTTCAGCTCCTCCAGCGAAGTATATCCAAGCATTCTCGCACCGTTATAAAGCACGCTCGAGGTGTTTCTCGGATACGGAATCGAATAAAGCTGCAAGTCCTCATCTTCGCATTTCCAGACAACATTTCCCTCTCTAATCTGCCTGTTTGCGGCGGTTATAACTGTGTCATACTCTCCGTTTTTCACCGCTTTGAATATAATCGGCTTTTCCTTGGTTCCGCTCTTTCTCAGCGTTACGCTTTCATAATACACGCCGGGATTCACCAGGACGGTATCGCCCGGCTCCGCAATATCTGCCGCCGCCTGAATCTTTTCAAACGGATTTTCCGCACTTCCGTCTTGTGTCGGAGACTTGGAATTGACATCGACATAAATTGTTTTTGCCGAGACGGGCAATATTGCAAATGTACATATTGCAAACACCGCCGCCATAAGCTTCAGTTTCATTCTTTTTGCACTCCTTTCCGCCAAAATCCGATTAATCTATGATAACAACATCTCTTGCATATCCGTAGCGTGAATATATAACGGCTTTTCCGCTGCCGACACCTCTTGATATATCGTCTATCGCAACCGCTTCAAGCTTGTTCTTTTTGCCGCGGTGATAAATATACACCGACGTGCCCGAGAAATTGTAAATCGTGTCTGTCTCACTGCCCTCCGGCCGTATTCTGACAGCCCGGATTCCATTCTTGTTTATGACCTCTTTCACCGTTCCGTATGCAACATTTAAAATCTCGGAATAGTTTGCCGTTGCGGAAAGTGTTCCGTTCGACATGGTTTTGACCGCAGGATTATCGGCTGTGTAAGCGTTCTCCGGCGAAAGCACTTTTTTATCCGAGAAGCTGAAGAACTTATCTGCGGAAATGATTTTCCCGTTCTCGCCGATTGTCACAATGAACATATCTCCGCTTGCCCAGCCGTCCGCCGATATTCCCGAATTTTCGTCCACATAGTATGTAACTGCGTTTCCGCTGTGATATCCGCGTATTTCCTTAACCACCGTATTATCCGCATCAACGCTGTCCTCCACGCTTTCCACAACAAGCGCCTGAGTTGAATAGCGGACAAATCTTCCGATATCGCTGTATGCCATTTTCACAACCAACGCTTTCGCAATGCAGGATGTCCCGGCATCGTAAACATAGACATCGGGCTGAGTTCCGGCGGTGACATTAAGTCTGCCCATGTTGAACATGCCGCTCAAATCCTCGACAACTCTTCCCTCGGCGTCCGTTATAATTTTAAAGCAATATGTGTCCTGCGTATAGATATACTCGTTATTCACACTTCCGTAGCTGTCCCACGTGCGCCGTCCGCTGAACTTTTTGTTCAGAATCAGCGAATTTCCGTCCTCGGGGTCTATCGCACCGCTTACCTTTTCGCTCCCGTCGGCATCCGCTGCAAAGAAAAGTCTCTTTATCGCTCCATCGCCGTCAAAAGTATATGCGATAAGCTGTCCCTTGGCATACCAATTTCCCTCTGCCTCGGGGTCCTCAACGCCGCTGACAACAAAGGAAACAAGCTCCTCCGGTTTTTTGGGGCGGTTGTTTATATAGAATTTTTCCGCAAGCGGATAAGTCACAACCTCGCCATACATATTCATCGCCTTGATGTGCGCGTCATAGCCGTCCGCCTGCTCGCCGTTCTGCACTCTCATCAGCCATGCATATTGCTTATCGGGATTTTCCTCGCCCGCAAAACAAATGATTTTTTTATACTCATCTATGCCAACGCTGACATTCCCTCTCATCTTTGCAATGTTGATTTTTTTGCTGACATAATATTGCTCTCCGTCAATCATTGCAATTCGGTTTGACGAATCAGTCGAATCGACATATCCCGAAATCAAATCCGAAGAAACCACAACCGTCATTATTTTAAAATCGCTGTCCGACTTCGGGCGCGCAATCCGAACGGTGTCGCCGCTTCTTATGATGCTCATATCGGTTTCCATTCCGCTTTTTATATATGTAACATCATATTCATTTTCGTCTATTTCAAACGAAATTCCGTCACGCTTATCCGAAATCACACCGGTTTTAAGTGATATTGTATCAACAAAATATGTCTCGTAATCGGTAATGCTGCAAACATCGTATTTCCCGTCGTCGTCCGAGTCAATCAGAGTGATATGATCGGCATTTTCAAAATCGGCTCTGACAACTCCGTAATACTCCGCTCCGTTATATATCATCTCCGCATCGGGCGAAAGCGACGCATGGCCCGACTTGCTCGAATCGGGGACGGTGTAATCGATGCGCGTAAAGGATTTATCGATATCGTCAAAAGCTTCTTCGCTTATTTCCACCACATCGGTCTCATCCAATATATACGCGGCTATCGTATAGTCGTTATCGCCGTAATAGTAAAATCGAACCTTGTATCCGAAATATGCTCCGATGTCTGTATCGCCTGTGTCATAACTCCAGTCGCCGTTTTTCGAATCGATCGTAACTCGGTTTTTCGCTGTCTTTTCCCGCCCGGCAAGCGCGGCATATTGAGTTGCGGCAACAACTCCGCGACCCTCGGTCAGTCCGAACAGCTTTTCCAAAAGGATTGTATTCTTCTTTTCAAAGTCCGCCCCGTTCTCGCCGAAACCCTTTATTTCGATAAGTTCCAGATAGAGACCGCGGTAAATTATTTTAACCGCATCCTTCCATGTCAACTCTTCGTTTAAGTTTGCGACCAAAAATCCGCACGATGCCGCATATGACTCAAAGTCCTTTTCCGACTTTATTATGCTGCCGTACCCTGCAAGATTCAGCATTGCGCGAATCAATTCCGACGGCTCGGCTTTTTTATACGGTCCGAAAGTCCCGTCGGCATAGCCGTCCATAAGTCCGTTGTCAGCTGCAAGTCCGATTGCTTTCGCATTTGCAACACCCGAGCCGACATCGTCAAAAGCTTTTTCCGATCCCTCGGCAATTCCCGCAAGCCTGCACAAAAGAGCTGCAAGCTCACCTCTTGTCAGTGCGATGTCCGCGCCGTAATCGGTTTCGACTATTGCCAGTTTGTTCAAAAGCTTGTATTCCTTTAAAACAACATCCGAAAGCCTTTTTTCCTGCGGAGCCGAAATCTCCTCAACGGCATCGTCTTGCCCGACATCGGTTATTGTCTCCGCCGGAGCCTGCTCATCGCTTTTTTGTTCATCATTCTTTTCCCGGTCTCCAAAATCCCGGCTTATTTCAATTTCATCAATCTCCGGAAGATCCTCCGCAAAGGAAACCGCCGGGAAAACCGATGCCGACATACAGACCGCCAGCACCGCCGAAATTTTTCTCAATTTATTAAGCATATTCATATTATCCTTGTCTATCCTCCGTTTCCGCCGCAGCCGAAAAAACTACATTCCTATATAATTCAGCACGTCATATAGCACCTTTGCAGCCATGGCTCTGGTTGCTGTCCCTTTGGGATTAAAACTGCCGTCGTCAAGTCCGTTCACCAAATTTTCAGCCGCCATATATCCGACCGCCTCTTTTGCATATTCGGAAATCATATCGTCATCGATAAAATGCTTTGCCGAAATTTCCTTTTTATCCGGGATGAGTCTGTACAAAATAACGACCATATCCTCTCTTGTAAGCTCGTCTCCCACTCCGAACATCCCGTTTCCGATTCCAGATATAATTCCTTTCTCCGACGCAAGAGCAACAGACGTTGCATACCATGCTCCCGGAGCAACATCGGCAAATCCCGACGTACCGTTTGCAATCTCATCCTTATAGAACGCATTGACCGCCATGCTTGCAAATTCTTCTCTTTTTAATGTATTGTTCGGCTTAAATGAGCCGTTTCCGTATCCCGAAACAATTCCCTGCTCATTCAGCGCGAGTATCGCTTCTCTTGCCCATGGCGCAAGCGACAAATCATAAAACACGCTTGCCTCGCTTATCTGTTCTTCGGTCGGAGTTTCAATCTGCGGCGCTTTGTCGCGGCGGTATGCTATCGACGGAGCAGCCCCTGCCGATACGGACGATTCCGGCTTCGAGCCGCTGTTCACATCATCCGCCTTATCCGCTTTTTTTACATCCTCGGTCTGCATGGCTTTGTTCACCGCCGCCGTAACCGCCGAGTCGAGCGCATTAAAATCGCTGTAGCTGCCCTTTAAAATCTCCGTCGCCGCGATGCCGAGGCGATAGTCCGAAAGCTTTGACAAATCCGCCGACAAAATTTCACTGTGCGCATTCAAAACGGTTTTGATATTGTTTCTGTCCGCCTCGGCAAAATCACTAAGCGCAACCGCTTTTGAAAATATATCTTCAAATTTCGCAAAGTCATCAAAATCCTGCCGGTAAATTTTATCTATCGCCGCTTCATTGTTTTTAAGCTCTGCGTATCTTTCGATATTTGTAAATCCGTCGGTTTTTAAAATTGCATCAATTTGCTCTTTGTCTGTCTCGCAATTTAACTTCTCCAGCAAAATCGCTTTGGCGTATTGCTTTCTCACATCTTCGATACTGTCAAAATCCATTTTTGAGAATATCTCAGCAATTCTTTCTTGACTCTGAGCGGTAAATTCGCTCAAATCGGTGTCAAGCTTGAATACAACATTCGCCTTTTCAATCTCATCGAAAACCGCGGACGCGTCCGCCGACTTTATCCTGTTTATCGCTTCCTTAATCTGTGCGTCGCCGAATACATAACCGATCGGATTTTCCGACAGGGTCTCTTTGCCCCTCGGGTTGATTTTCGATTTGCTTCCGGGAATTACGCATACCTTTATATATTTGCCCTGCTGCGCATTTGTGAGTTTGAATGTCTTTTTGTCCGCGCCGTCGATTTTTGTATAATTTCCGTCCGCGGTGTCCGCCTCGAGCCATTCAAAAACCGTTCCGTACTCCTCAAAATCACTTGTATATGTATAATTTGCTGTCAGCTCGCTGCCGACAACCGGGTCGCCGCTTATTTCAACATTGGCCGCTTTTACCGGGAAAAGCTTTTGTTTTTCCTTGTCCGAATACAAATCCGGATTTGCAATCTCATCTATCTGAAGTGCGACATCGCTGCCAACACTCCCTAACTTGCAATTTTTAAAGAAATCTTCACTCAGCCAAAAACAGGGCCGAACCGAAATGAGAGTGCCTGCCATAGCCGTCCATGCATTGGTCTGACCGAGTGCTATGTCCGCACCGGTGTACAGCATCGTGGTTGTGCCTGCGTCCGCACGGCAGGTTCTGAACATCCACTTCCCCGCTGCATCCTGTCCTATTTTGTCAACGTATTTCTTCCATTCGTAATTTGAAAGAAGTGCAATTCCATGCGTTGTTACAAGCTCTGTTTCGTATCTCGTTCCGGTGAGCTGAGGAATCGGCTCTGTGTGCCACTCATGCTCTGTGTCGATATATTGCTTTATATTGTTCGGCAATTTATAACTGCCGCCGTTGCCGCTTTCCAAAAAATCATGATTCAGCCAATATGCAATATTCGTTTCCGATTCGGGATCCCATACAGCCAAATTTTCCTTGGTGTTAAAATTGTGCTTTCCATACTCGTCCTCGCAAAGAATAAAGAAATATTTTTTTCCGTCCTTAACCTCGCTGTCGAGAAGAATAAACTTTTTGCCGCCAAAGCCGAACAGATATCCTTTCGGAGTGGTTCGGGTCGAACCGGCAAGCGTTGTTGTTGTTCTTGTTCCGCGGGTAAGACCGAGCAGCGCCGCCGAAGCTGTCGGCAGACAGGTGAGCAATGCCGCAAAAACAAGTATTATTGAAGCCGCGCGCTTTAGTTTGTATATCATATTAACCCTCCATAGCTTTTCTGCTCACATAAAATATCTGAAAATGTCTTATTTGTGAGCAAATAATGTGTACTTGTCTATTTTTATTTTTCTATCGATAAATCAAGCTCCGAGGAAATATATTCTCCTCCGTCGGATTTGTAAACTCCTCTTGTTTCCTCCAAGGTGATTTTGCCGTTTCCGCTGACCGTCAATTCCATAATCCGACCCGAGACCCCTGCTCCGCCGAGTCCCGTTCCGGTGAGAATATATTCCGCCTTTCCGTCTGCAATGCTCTCGATTATTTTGTAATTTTCCGAGGACGCATCTTCAATCCGAACCCCGTCAAGGCTCAATTTCAGAAAGATAGAATATGCCAAATCCGAACCTGCCGCGGTTATCGCAATTTTCTCACTTCCGTTCACCGCCGCCTCTTTGACTGCATGAGATATATCATCTCCGGCGCCGTTCATCTCAATAATATCCGATCGAACAGCCTTGCCTGCAACTCCGTTTTCAATCGGTATAACAAAGGCTCTGACCGCTTTTTCGATGCCTGTCAGCTTGTAGCTTGCTCCCATTTTTGCAATTGCAAAGCCGCTGCCGTCCTTATTTATTTCCCAGCAGACAACATCGTTTTCTCCGGTCTGAGTACCTAAACTTATCACATCGCCGTTTCTTAAAATTTTCGGCTGCTCTCTTTTGGGATATACCCCCACTCTGCCGATTTTTTCCGAAACGACTGCCGCTCCGACACCGTTATAGCCCTTATTTCTGACCTCGACAAAAATTCTCAGATACTTGCCTGCGTATTCCTCGCCGACAACATAATTGATACCGTCCGCGCCCGGGATATCCTCAAAATTTTCTCCGTCGTCCGATGCCTGCCACTTTATAACCGTTCCATCCTCCCGGTCGTCATCATTGTCATAATATGAATATCTTGCAATCAGCCGCTCGCCGACAACCGCTTTTCCGTCGATATACACATCCTCGGCATATGGCGAATTTGCCGCCTTAACGCTCGAAGCGGTCGGCGCACTTCTCACCGCGTTTCCGATTTGATTTTCCGACTTCGGCACAATCTCGCAGCAGATGTAATAGCCTGCGTCCTCCGGTCTTATGCAATATTCGCTTTCCGATGCGCCGTATATAAGACTGTACGTCCCCTCTTTTGTTCTCGAGCGCAGCCATCGTATATCCGTTGCACCCTCTTTTTTGTTGTCCGGCGATACATATTTATATTCGGACTTCAAAATCTGCCCCACCTGAGCCAGTCCGTGCAGCTTCACATTTTTCGCCTGCGGCGGAAATATCTTATAAAAGCTGTTTACTTCCGACTGCGAATAACACTTCAGCAGCTGCTCTTTCGAATATGTGTCGCGTATTCTTTTCAGAACGTTCGCTCCGGTTGCTGTCATATCCAGCTTTTCGTTGATAAAGAAATTATCGTCAAGATAAAAGACCGGTCTCACTCCGTATGCATTGAAAGCCTTTCCATACCCTGTTGTGCCACCCAAAGTGTTGACAACCTGAATCGGGGAATTTGCATCCGTTCCGCAGACGCTTCGCAAAAAGTAATAGTTCGACGAGGTATCATCACGAAGTCCAATCAATGAATGATATTTTTTCCATTCTGTGACCGACATAAGCGCAAGCTTTGCTCTGACAACATAGTCCTCATTGAAATCAGAAGCGACATATCCCGCCTCACATTCCCAGTCATGCTCCACCAAATGCTCTTTTATTACATTCGGCAGCGTATATGCATTGTCTCCGCTTTTGTTGCCCTCTTCCAGGAACTCCTTGCTGAGCCAATATGCCATATTATTCTCTTTTTCTATGTCATATTTGCAATCGCTGTCCGGGTCGTAGACATGTATTCCGTAATACTTTTTTGATGTCACAAAAAAACCGTTCTCGTCATGGTCCAATAATATGAAATCGTCCGATGTGCCCTTAACCCGGAACAAATCCTCCTTTGCGGTTGTGTCCACCGCGTCCGCAGGTCTGGTTGATACATATCCCACCGCCGCGCCGTACGAAACAGATGCGCTTGCCAACGCCAAAAGGCAAATTGCCGTCGCACAGAATTTCTTCACTTTGTTTTCCTCCTTTTTTCGCTTTCTTCCTCGCTGTTACGCTAATTTTATACTTTTTTGGAATTTATATTGATAGCAAATCACAATATTAAGCTTAATTTTATTATAACATATTTTCAAAAAATATAAATGCACTATCTTGTCAAAAAAGAATGAACAAACTTTCATTATATTGCTTTTATATTGATTTTCGGTCGATTATGTTGTATAATAAATCTAACGGGAGGTGACGCAAAATGCCGAGACAGGAATTGCCGAAAAATACAGATGACGCATTTTTTGCTTATATCAATACGCCAAAAAAGCTCGGTGCTCAGATAACGCGCAGGGGCTATAGCATGAAACGGTATCATGAACATAATCATTATGAAATAATAAATATCGACACATCGAAAAAAAGCGAAAAAATTTATATAAGCAGCAAGACTTACAATTTATCACATAACCGCTTTTTCCTGCTGCCGCCAAAGACTCCGCACGCAACGAGCAGAACAACCTACAGCAAAAAAATTCTTTTGAGCATTTCTCAAAAGCTGGCGGACACAATTTTGAATTTTTTGCAAATAGATAAAAAGGATTTTGATTCGGTAAACGCGCTTGATTTTACAAATGAACAGGTCGAAGCCCTGTATTCCATCGGCGAACAGCTGGTGTCGGAAATGCATGATACAGGCACGACCTACGCAAGCGGCAAAATATGCCTGCTTTTTGCGCAGTTCATCGATATATTAACCCACCCGAAATCCGTTCCGCTGCCCAATCCCGAATCCGGTTTTATTCATATTTCGCAGCTGGCGGACTATTTGAAACTTAATTATGCGGAAAATATTAACCTTGACTTTTTGGAAACCAAATTCGCGGTCAATAAATTTTCGCTTTGTAAACAATTTAAGCAGGAAACCGGCGAAAGCATTATAAATTTTCTCACGCAGATAAGGATAAACCACGCCCGCGATTTTCTTGAAAACTCGGTATATCCGATAAATACTATCGCGTATAAGGTCGGATATGATTCCCCGGCATATTTTTCGAGAGTTTTTAAGAAAGTGATGGGAATTTCGCCGCTTGAATATAGGCTTGATTTTGAGAAAAATATGAATAATAATGCAGGAAGTCAACCCAAATTTTAATCGGGGTGACTTCCTGCTCCGTTTTAAGATTAAAATATTGAATTGTTATATGTCCTCCGATTTGCATGCCGGAGTCATGTCAATGAAATCGCCCCATGCCATAACCTTGGCATCGGTGTAAACCTTGCCGGTCGTAAAGGAAATGTCCTCGCCGGTGTATCGCTCTGATTGCATTTCGATAAGATTGCCGTTGTTGTATAAGGCTAAAATGATCTCATTGCCTGCTTTGAGGTTGATAGGCTTGATGTTAAATCCCTTTCCGTCCTCCGAAACGACAGTTTTTGTCCCCTCGAATTTGATGATTTTCACTGTATATACACTGTCGGTATACCCGTCACAGGAATAGGTTAATGTTATATCTGTTTCATCATCATAAAGACTAATTGCTTTTTCCCTTCCGCTATACATCGTCGCAGTCCCTGCCTTTAATATCCCATTGTGTGTTGCCGTAAACCTTACCGTTGCCGTATCTTTCGGAACATATATGATATACTCTCTTCCGGTCGGCTCAAAGCTCTTATCCCACACGCCTATGTTACATTTAAGTGATGAAATTTCGGCATAAACCTTTACACTGACCGTCTTTTCTCCAAAAACATTGCTGCCGTCCTTCGCAGTTGCGGTGATTTTTACATCTCCGCTTTTTATCGGGGTTAATATTCCGTCTTTGGAAATTGATGCAATTTCAATATTGTCAACCGACCATTCAATTTCTTTATTTTATTTGTGCTATAAGACAAATCATATTTATTTTTATTTATACGTTTCCAATATGCATAAAAATTAATTATTTTTTCTCCTCCACAACCTAAGCAAATTTTGTTAATCATTAAAATTACTCTCTTTCCTAAAACAATTAATAATATCAAAATTAATTTCTAACACCGCCATTATATCAATCCCCCAATCATATGAATTTTCCGCCGAGGTCTTATGTTAAAATATTAAATGACCGCATTATTACAAGCCTTAACCAGCATATTGTCCTTAAACAAGATATTTAAGGACAATATTTTTTTCATGAAATCAAGGTAAATATACCATGATTTTACTCGAATACTATTACATTATAGCATATATTTGAATAAAAATCAATTATTTTACATTATTTTTCGGATGAAATTTGCTAAAGTTATTGAAAATTAACCTATTCGCCGTCAGAAAACCAGTCAAATCGAAATCGCAATACACCACTGAACAGTGTGATCGACAGAGATTTTTTAAATAGTATAGAAATTTTATTCGCCGTCAAAATTTTGATAAGTTTTTTTAAAAAAGCAAGCAATATAAAGCTTTGCGGTGCTTTGTCCTTAAATATCTTGTTTAAAGACATTTGAACGCAAAAAAGCGGACACCATCTCGTGTCCGCTTCTCGTGTCCGCTTTTAACTACACTATTTTATTCTTTTTTCGCATTATCGATAACTTTCTGAGCTATCGGTGCGGGAGCGGGATCATAGCGCACAAACTCAAACGTGAATGTACCTCTGCCCTGGCTCATTGAGCGCAAGTCGGTAGCATATTTGAACATTTCCGAAACCGGCACCTCCGCCTCAACAAGGTTCAATCCCTCTTTTTCACTTTCGCCCATTCCCATTATCTGACCTCTGCGTTTATTGATATCGCCGATGATATCGCCCATAATCGCCTCGGGGATATACACTCTCAGCATACCTATCGGTTCGAGCAATACAGGCTTTGCCTGTTTCAAGCCCTCTTTATATGCAATTGCCGCAGCCATTTTGAACGCCATTTCCGACGAATCCACCGGGTGATACGAGCCGTCAAGCAGGGTAGCTTTCAGATTAACCACCGGATATCCGGCAAGCACGCCATGCTCGCATGCCTCTCTGAGTCCCTTTTCCACCGCCGGGAAATAATTCTTCGGCACACTTCCGCCGAACACCTTTTCTTCAAATGTCATATCCTCTGTACTGCCCGGCTCAAACTCAATCCAAACATGACCGTACTGTCCATGTCCGCCCGACTGTTTCTTATGCTTACCCTCAGCCTTTACCTTTGCTTGGATAGTCTCTCTATAAGGCACAATCGGTTCTTCAAGCTTCATATCCACGCCGTATTTTGCTTTGAGTTTCTGTTTGATAACATCTATATGCTGCTCGCCCTGTCCGTTGATAAGTGTCTGCTTTGTCTCGCTGTTCTGAGTTATATTAAATGTCGGGTCTTCATCGGTCAGCTTATTCAAGCCGCTCACGATTTTTTCCTCATCGCCCTTAGCTATCGGCAGAATCGCCATCGAAAGCACCGGTGCGGGGAATTCTATACCGCTGAGAATTATATTCTTATTTTCATCGCAGAGCGTGTCCCCGGTCTTGGTATTATCCAATTTTGCGACAACGCCGATATCGCCTGCCGAAACCTGCTTGGTCTCAATCTGCTTTTTGCCGCGCAGCATAAATATTTTGCCTATCTTTTCATTTACGCCCTTATTGGGATTATACAAAACCGAATCCGCCTTAACAGTTCCCGAGTAGACGCGGAACATCGACATCTTTCCGACATACGGGTCGGTTATCGTCTTGAATACAATCGCCGCGGTTGTGTCGCCTGCGTCCTGAACAACCTCGATAGGCTCACCGGTCTTTGCGTCATGCGCAATTTCCGCTATTTCATTCGGATTCGGCAAATATTTCCCGATTCCGTCCATAAGGCTTCGAACACCGATATTTGCTGCACCCGAGCCGCAGTACACAGGATATATACTGCCGTCCTTAACGCCCTTTCGGATAGCTTTTTTAATCTCATCAAAAGTAAATTCCTCGCCGTTGAAATACTTATTCATAAGCGCGTCATCAGTCTCGGCAATAGCCTCCATAATCATTTCGCGCAGAGGGGCAACAATTTCGTCCATGCCCTCCGGTACGGGGATATCTACACGCTCCGTTCCCTCATAGCGTCTTGCGGTCATATCAACTATATCGACAAATCCCTTAAACTCATCGCCCTCGCGTATCGGATAAACAAACGGAGTTACCGCTTTTCCGAACACCTGCTTCATCTGCTCCAGTGTCTGCTGATAATTCGCGCGATGGTCGTCAATTTTATTTACAAAGAACATTATCGGCACATTCTTCTGCTTTGCGTACTTGAACACCTGCTCTGTTCCGACCGACACGCCGCTTCGTCCCGACAATGCGATAAGAGCCGAGTCTGCCGCTCTCAGTCCCTCTTTAACCTCTCCGGCAAAATCAAAAAATCCCGGAGTATCCAATATATTATATTTCATGCCCTTCCACTCCACAGGAGCTATCGACATCGAAATCGAGCAGCCGCGTCTTATCTCGTCGGCGTCATAATCGGTTGTTGTGCTTCCGTCGGCGACCGTTCCCATTCGGTCGATACAGCCGCTGTTATAAAGCATAGCCTCGGTAAGCGACGTCTTTCCGCACTTACCGTGCCCCATTACCACCACATTTCTGATTGCGTCCATCGCATAGTTTTGCATAAATTTTATCCTCCTAACAATTTATTTTCAAGTCGCCGCATTTTTTTGCGATTATTGTCTATATATGATATATACCACGCAAAAATCGTTTCAACCAAAAAAATCACTGTCGGCTTGTAAAAATCCGACAGTGATTTTTGTACACTTTTCACAATTATTTATTTTCCAATGCATGAATTTTATCAATTCTTTTTTGATGACGTCCGCCCTCGAATTGCTCATTCAGATATGTATCGACAATCATAAATGCCAACTCTCTGCCGGTCACTCTGCCGCCGAGGCATATCACATTTGCATTGTTATGCTGTCTGCACATCTTTGCACTGTAGACATCGGAGCAGAGAGCCGCGCGGATTCCCTTGATTTTATTTGCCGCGATTGAGATTCCTATTCCGGTACCGCAAATCAAAATTCCTCTTTCCGCTCTGCCCTCATTTATCTCGGCACACACCTTTTCGGCTATATCCGGATAATCCACGCTGTCCTCGGAAAAGCAGCCTACGTCATTAAGCTCGATTCCCTTTTCCTCCAAGTACTTTATTATATGATTCTTCAATTCGTAACCGCCGTGGTCGCTTCCTATTGCTATCATTTGTTATTTTCCTTTCTGCTTTCATATTCTCTTTCCGCCTGGGATTTTCTTAAGTAAAACGGCATAAGCGTGTGATATGTCTCAAGCTCGCCGCGCTCCGCCTTTATTTGGGCGATTGCCGCAATCGACGACGCCCTTTGCAGGCACGCGGTAAACGGCACAAACACCGCTCTGTCCCCCATTTTTTCATATATCTGCTGCTTATAGACCGCAGCCGCGTCACCGGGGAAGTACACCTTTTTCTCATCGTCAAATTCCGCCAGGCACTCGTCAAGCGCTATCGCTCTCGGAGCTTTTATCTCAACAAGCGCGCCGTTTTCCCAGCGATAGACCGCGTTGTAGACCTGTGCGCGCCTTGCGTCCATTATCGGCGAAACGATTCCGTCCGCGCCGAAAAGGTTATATGCCAATCCTTCCAGGGTGCTGACCCCGACCGTCGGCTTTCCCGTCGCATGTGCAAGCGCCTTGACCGTTGACACGCCTATTCTGAGTCCGGTAAAGGACCCCGGACCGTTCGCCGCCGCGAACAGGTCGATATCGCTGATATCAATTTCGCTGTCCCTTAAAATTTCGTCAATCATCGGCATAATCTTTTCGGAATGTGTCTTTTTATGATTCAATATGCTCTCGCAAATCAGTCTGCCGTCCTCGGCAAGCGCCGCCGAGGCAACATTTGCGGAGGTATCCACCGCAAGAATCTTCAACTTAAATCCCCCGTCTCTATGAGCTCAATTTTTATTCTTCGGAAATTGTCATGCTCGGTATCGTCCTTTGCAATTGTGACCGCGTATCGCGGTACGGGCAGGATATCCGCAATTTTGTCCGCCCACTCTATAACCGCCACGCCGTCGCCGCCGACATACTCGTCATAGCCGACTTCATACATTTCGTCGCAGTCGTCTATCCTGTACACATCGAAATGATAAAGCGGCAGTCTGCCGTCATAGCAATTGACAATTGTGAATGTCGGACTGCTGACATATTCGCTCACACCGAGAGCCTTTGCAAGTCCCTGAACAAACGCCGTCTTTCCGACGCCCAAATCTCCGTCAAGCGTTATCACATCGCCCGGCTTGAGACGCCCGGCGAATTTTTTCGCAAACTCCGCCGTCTCCTCCGGACTGTTTGAACAATATTCCACAGCTTACGCTCCTTTTTAAAACAATCCTGTAATTTTCCCGTTTTCGTCAATATCTATATTCGCCGCGGCAGGTGCTTTCGGAAGTCCGGGCATTACCATGATATTGCCGGTCTCGGCTACGATAAATCCCGCTCCGTTCGATACTCTGACTCTCGACACCGTTATGTCAAATCCCTCCGGGCGGCCCAAAAGCTCCGGATTATCGGACAGCGAATATTGCGTTTTTGCCATGCACACCGGCATTTTATCGAGTCCGAGCGACTCCAGTTTCTTTATCTGCTTCTCCGCAGCGGCGGTGTAGACCGCACCTTTTCCGCCGTAGATTTCGGTAACGATTGTATTTATCTTTTCCTTGATTGTCAGATTTTCGTCATAAAGCGGCTTATATTCCGACGGCTTTTCCTCAATCTTTTTTATCACCTTTTGCGCAAGATCTATGCCGCCCTCGCCGCCTTTTTCGAACACTTCGGAAAGCGAGCACTCGGCATTATATTTTGCACATGCCTTTGCCACAGCCTCAAGTTCCTCGTCCGAATCGGTTGCAAACCGGTTTATCGCAACAACCACGCCAACGCCGTATTTCTGCATATTCTCGATATGCTTTTCAAGGTTCACCAAGCCTTTTTCCAATGCAGCTACGTTCGGCACTTTAAGCTCGGTTTTTGGGATTCCTCCGTTATATTTAAGCGCTCTGACCGTTGCAACAATCACAACCGCGTCCGGCTTAAGTCCTGCAAATCGGCACTTTATATCCATAAATTTCTCCGCGCCGAGGTCTGCGCCAAAACCTGCCTCGGTTATGGCATAATCGCCGATTTTGAGCGCAAGCTTTGTAGCAGTCACGCTGTTGCAGCCATGAGCGATATTTGCAAAAGGTCCGCCATGAATAAAGCATGGAGTATGCTCCAAAGTCTGAACAAGATTCGGCTTTATCGCGTCCTTCAAAAGGACTGTCATCGCGCCGTCTGCCTTTAAATCTCTTGCATAGACCGGGTCTCCCGAACGATTATAGCCGATTATGATATTTCCGAGACGTTTTTTAAGGTCGGACAGATTCTCGGCAAGGCACAAAATTGCCATAATTTCCGATGCAACCGTTATCATAAATCCGTCCTCGCGCGGAACGCCGTTCACCTTGCCGCCGAGACCCACGACCGTATTTCTGAGTGCGCGGTCGTTCATGTCAAGCACGCGTTTCCAGACAATGTTCGAAACGTCTATATCAAGCGCGTTTCCCTGGTGAATGTGATTATCAATCATCGCCGACAAAAGATTATTCGCCGCCGTTATGGCATGCATATCCCCGGTAAAGTGCAAGTTTATGTCCTCCATCGGCACTACCTGGCTGTAGCCGCCGCCTGCCGCGCCGCCCTTTATGCCCATAACAGGTCCGAGTGACGGCTCGCGCAGAGCCAAAACGCATTTTTTGCCCAGTCTCGACATAGCGTCTCCCAAACCGACCGTAGTGGTCGTTTTGCCCTCGCCTGCCGGGGTCGGATTTATCGCCGTAACCAATATCAGCTTTCCGTCGGGATTACTTTTCGTTCTTGCTATAAGCTCCTCCGACATTTTAGCCTTGTATTTTCCATAAAATTCAAGCTCATCCTCTGATATCCCCAGCTTTTGTGCAACCTCTTTTATCGGCAGTATCTCCGCCGCCTGCGCAATTTCGATATCCGATAACATAATCATGCCCCTTTCCTTATAAAACTTATATCCAAAACAAAAAGGCTATGCCAAAAAAAGCATACATCGCACACCATTTTCGGCACAGCCGATATTTTCGTTATTTGTTATTGAAGTTAGCCTTATCGTCCTGAACTTTTTTGATGAGGACATCAAGCTGTCTTTCAAGCTCGTTTAACATATCGTTTATGTATTGGTCGAATTCCGCTTTCATTTGTGCGGCATTGTTCCTTGTTTCATTATCGATTACGCTTGCCTTTTCATATGCCTGGCGTGTGATTTCGTTCTCGTCAACCATCTGAACCATCTTGTCCTCGGCATTTTTGAGCATTTCCTGAGCCTTTGTCTCGGCTTCGGACAGGATTCTCTGTCTTTCGCCTTTAACCCATTTTGCTTCCTTTACTTCGTCCGGGAAAACCAGTCTCATTTCCTGGATATAATCGAGGATATCCTCTTTGTCCAGCAGAATTTTGCCGCTCAAGGGTACTACCGGCGCTTTATCAATTGTTTCCTCCATCATATCGATAATTTCCATAATTTCCATAATTCATTACTCCTTACTTGTATTTCTCTTTTACCTTCTCGGATATGCCATGCGGAATCAGTCCGTCAAGACTTCCGCGATATTTGGCTACTTCCTTCACCATGCTTGAGCTGATGTATGAATATTTCGTATCCGTCATCAGAAACACAGTTTCAAATTCCGGATTGAGCGCCTTGTTCAAGAGCGCCATCTGAAATTCATATTCAAAATCGGCGACAGTCCTCAAGCCCTTAACAATTACACTTGCATTGTTTTGTTTTGCAAAATCCACCAAAAGTCCGCTGAACACGTCGCAATCGACATTTTCTATATCGGCTGTAACGCTCCTTATCATCTCGCAGCGTTCCTGCGCGGTGAAAACAGGCTTTTTATTGATGTTGTCCAAAACTCCCACAATGAGCTTATCGTAAATTCGCGCAGCGCGCTTTATTATATCAAGATGTCCGTTTGTTATCGGGTCAAAGCTGCCGGGATAAACCGCGATTCTCAAATTTTCTTAACCCTCCGTTCCGCCGCCATATGACCGGCACAAATCAATTATCTCTTTTATATATAGTAATAAAGGTTCTTCCATACTTTCTCTGCTTTAAAATTTCAAGTCCCGGGATATCGCCGTGGTCGTCGCAGAAATCGCTTTCCAGTACCGCTATTCCGTCCGCCGTCAAAAGCTCCTTTTCGGAAATTGTCTTTAGAACCGGCAGGACAAAGCCTTTGTTATACGGCGGATCGAGAAAGATTATATCAAACTTCCTTTTTGTATCCGATATAAAGCTTTTCGCATCAGTACACAAAATTTCCGCCTTTTCCTCGAAGCCTGTCAGCGAAACATTCTTTTTGATAATGTCAATCGACGACTTGCTGCTGTCGATAATCAGCGCCCTGTCCGCTCCGCGCGACAATGCCTCGAGCGACAGCGCTCCGCTGCCGCCGAACAAATCCAGCACGCTGCTGCCGGCAACAAATTCCTGTATAAGATTAAAAACAGATTCCTTAACCCTATCGGTTGTCGGTCTTATCAAAGCACCCTCAAAGTCAATCAGCTTTCGTCCGCGCCGCGAGCCGGAGATTATTCTCATCTGTCATACCATTCCTTCCCTGCGGCATACCGAACGCCGATCAGATATCACTATATATATACATCTTATATTGTATATCAAAATATCGAAAACGTCAACACAATTTAAAAAATTTTTTATTATTTCTACAAAATATCCAATAAAAAAACTCTATTTTGCAAAGACATTACAAATGAAAGCGAATGTCTAATTGATTATAACGTCTTTCGGCAAAATATTTTCCGTTTTTTTCCTTAACGCTTCTTCCTCGCCGGACAAAAAATCAAACTCACCTGCTATTGTCCGCGCCGCTGCTTCCTGCGCCGATTTTAAAATGTCCATATCCTCAAAAAGATTTGCCGCCTTAAGCTCGGGCAAGCCATGCTGACGCGTGCCGAAAAAATCCCCCGGTCCGCGCAGCTTTAAATCCTGCTCGGATATATAAAATCCGTCATTGGACTTGCACATTGTCTCAAATCTTTTCTTTGTGATGTCTCCCCTGCTGTCCGAAAAAAGTATGCAATATGCCTGCTCCGCACCTCTGCCCACTCTGCCGCGCAGCTGATGCAGCTGACTCAGTCCGAATCTTTCCGCATTTTCAATCACCATTATATTGCTGTTGGGAACATTCACTCCCACCTCAATAACCGTTGTTGATACCAAAATTTTAATCTTGCCTGCAGCAAAACGCTCCATTACCGCCTCTTTATCTTTCGGCTTCATTTTTCCGTGAATCAGCCCAACTTCAAAATCCGGGAAAATTTCCGCAAGCTTTTTTGCTTTATCCTCAGCATTTGCCAAATCGAGTTTTTGAGTTTCTTCAACCAGCGGACAGACCACATAGCACTGTGCGCCGTTTCTTATATTTTTCGCCAAAAATGCATTTACTCTCTGCCGCATCTTTTCGCCAACAGCATAGGTTTCGACCGGCTTTCTGCCCGGAGGAAGCTCGTCTAAGATTGATATGTCCAAATCACCGTACAAAATTAAAGCAAGCGTCCTCGGAATCGGGGTCGCGGTCATGACAAGGAAGTGCGGATTGTCACCTTTGTTTGCCAAAGCCGCCCTCTGTGCAACTCCGAAACGGTGCTGCTCGTCCGCAACCACCAGTCCGAGATTTTTATATTCCACGCCGCTTTGTATCACCGCATGCGTACCTATAACTATGTCGGTCTCGCCGCCGGATATCTTATTGTATACGTCCTTTTTCTTTTTGGTCGAGCCTGTCAGCAGCTCAATATTTATTCCAAAATCCTTAAAAAACTGCGAAAACGTGTCAAAATGCTGCTTTGCCAAAATTTCGGTCGGTGCCATTATCGCCGTCTGATATCCGTTTTTAATTGCAGCATACATTGCCGCCGCCGCAACAGCCGTTTTTCCCGAGCCGACATCGCCCTGCACAAGGCGCATCATCAAGCCGCCGCCCGAGAAGTCGGCACAGATTTCATCAAGAACCCTTTTCTGCGCCCCGGTCAGCGAAAACGGCAATTTATCTATAAATTCATCTATACATTTCACATTTTCGAACGGCGTTTTTTTGACCTTTTCCTCATTTTTTCTCCGCGATAAAAGCGCCAGCTGCAAAAAATAAAGCTCCTCAAAGGCAAGCCGCCGATGCGCTATTTCACGCGCTTCTTCGCTTTTCGGAAAATGTATATTCTTTATCGAAAATTTCAGCGCGGCTATGTGATATTCTCCCCTCACCGCCGACGGCAGGCATTCCTTTGCCATATCCAAATATCCCATCGCCTGTGCCACCGCAGACTGGGCAAGCTTCTGCGTCATGCTGCTCCCGAGCGGATAGACCGGCATTATGCGCCCGGTGTACATCTGCTTTTCGGGTCGTTCGTATATCGGATTTGCCATCTCCCACATGCCGCGGTTTCGTATAACCTTTCCGTAAAAAATATATTCATCACCGACCCGAAACTGCCCTTTGACAAATCGGTTGTTATACCAAATTATCGACATAACTCCGCTGTCGTCGGCTGCTTTCATTGAATATATTGTCATATTTTTTCTTATTCGGGTTTCATTGACAGGCGAAAAAACGCGCAGGCGGACGCAGGTCTCTATGCCGTCGCACAAGCTTTCCACCGGCGTTATTACAGTTCTGTCCTCATATGCGCGCGGAAAAAAATAAAATAAATCCTCAACAGTGTTTATTCCGCGGCTTTCAAAAAATTTTGCTCTTGTGTCTCCTATTCCGCGCAAGACTCTTATACTGTCCAAAAAAATCCTCTCCCGATAAATTTTTAACATATTAATTGTAACATATATAATTTTTTTCGTCAATCCCTTATTTTATTGCCATCTTACAAAAAATCGGTCAAAAACATTAAAAATCAGCAACATTCCCGTTTTTCTCTTGACTCTGCATGCCCGATATGCTATAATTTCACTTAGAATTAAATACGCATTGGGAGTGAGAAAATGCGAAACAATATATACAATATCGAATTTGATAAAAACAGCGGCACGATTTCCTCGCTTGTGCTGAATTCCGACAGAGACAATATGAACTGGTGTTCGGAAAGAGGACGCTGGGGCTATGTTCATCACACCAACTATGACGGAATTGCCGGAGACTACAAAAGCCGGGCAAAGGAGCTTGAGCTTGTGAGCTTTTCCGAAACCGAAAAAAATGCCGTTTCGGTATATTCAAACGGTCTTTTAAATGTTACGGCAGAGCGTTTTTTCGATTCCGACGGAAATTTGAAAGAGCGTTTCACATTTAAAAATATTGTCTATCCCGACTTATTTTTGAGCGAACACAACTGCTCCGTCGAGCTGCCGTTCAATGATGTGTACACCTACGCCGACGACTGCATGGTTCATCGCTGCAACACGCATATCTGGTGCGGACTTGACACCACATATGTCAACGCTCTGAAAATGGGAGTATCCGAGAATAATCTCGGTCTTGTCGTGACCAAAGGCTCTTTCGACAGCTACAGCGTCGACGGCAGCGCAGACAGTGGCAGCGGCCGCGGCACATTTTTGCTGAATCCGAGCCATTTTGAGCTTGCCGCCGATGAAGAACATGTAATTGAATGGGTTATATTCCCCCACTCGGGTACGGAGGATTTTTTCGGCAGAATTTATCCCCGGTTTGTGAAAATTTTTGCCGAACATCACACAGTCTTTTTGGGCGAACGGATACGCTTTTCAGCCTCGGACGGCAGAAAGCCGGAGCATGTGCGCGTGTATGACAAGTCGGGTGGAATAGAATATGAATTAAACGGCGATTCTGTCAAGGTTGATATTCCGGCAAACAGCTTGGGCGAGCACAGAATCTTTATCGAGATTAACGGAGCATGTACATATGCCGATTTCCTTGTAAAAGAGGATTTTGAAACAATGCTCGAAAAAAGAATCAATTTCATAGTCGATAAGCAGCAGTATCACAAAAGCGGCAGCGCGCTCGACGGCGCATTTCTCATATATGACAATAAGCGCGGGCATGTTATTTTTGAGGATTGTATGCCCGACCACAACGCATGCAGGGAGCGTATAGGGATGGCGCTGCTCATCACAAGATATCTTCAAACGCATAAAAATGAAAAGTTCCGCAAAGCGCTTGACAAATATATCGAATTTGTAATGCGCGAATTTTATGACGAAGAAACCGGGAATGTCTACGGAACGGTGGGCAAAAATCAGGATCGCATACGCCTTTACAATGCGCCCTGGATGAGCATGCTTTTCACCGAGCTTTATATGCTTACCGGGGATAAAACTTATCTTGACAGAATTATGAAACTGTTCGGAATCTATTATAAAATCGGGGGATATAAATTCTACCCGAACGGGATTGCAATGCTGAGAAGTGTGAACGCGCTCAAACAGGCAGGAATGACAAAGGAATGTGCCGAGCTTACGGAGATGTTCAAAACGCATGTCGCGAATATTATTAAGAATCAAACTTCATATCCGAAGCATGAAGTCAATTA
This sequence comes from uncultured Clostridia bacterium, assembly GCA_934486735.1. GTDB lineage: Bacteria > Bacillota > Clostridia > UBA1381 > UBA1381 > CAKSQL01. The sequence goes on from CAKSQL010000001.1 coordinate 54,308, forward strand.
TGAGCAGACAATTGTGTCGCCCGCTGCAACATATGTTTCGGAATTTGCAGCCATTTCCGGCGAGGATAAATATATCGCGGAGGCAAAACGCCATATTGAGGTTTTGGAACGCTTCAGCGGCTGCCAGCCGAGTTTTCATATGCATGAAATTCCGATACGCTATTGGGATGATTATTGGTTCGGCAAAATGATGCTTATGGGCGATACTTTTCCCCATTACTGGAGCTGCCTTACCGCGCGTTCCTATAAGTGCTACTATAACGTTTCGGGGGATGAAAAATATCTGAGAGCGGCAGAGGAATGTATCCGAAACTGCCTGTGCCTGTTCTCAGACGACGGCAGAGGCTCCGCCGCATATGTTTACCCCTATCGCCTCGATGACAAGTACGGCGAATTTTACGACGATTGGGCAAATGACCAGGATTTTGCCTTGTATTTTGCTCTTGAAACAGATTTGCTGCATTGAAAATTATATCATTGCCACATAAAAAAATCAGAGCAAGCGATATAAAGCTTGCTCCGATGTAGAAAGCCGAACCATGGAAATGTTTGTGCCGCAGGCATACTCGCAAAAGGTTGGTAGTGAACCAAAGGCGTTGCGAATGCGCTTGCAAATGAGTAGCCGACGTGAACGTGACCTTTTGCGAAAAAGGAGGAGCAGCGGCATGAGCAAACTCTGATTTTTTTCAAAAAAATCAGAGCAAGCGATATAAAGCTTGCTCCGACGTAGAAAGCCGAACCATGGAAATGTTTGTGCCGCAGGCATACTCGCAAAAGGTTGGTAGTGAACCAAAGGCGTTGCGAATGCGCTTGCAAATGAGTAGCCGACGTGAACGTGACCTTTTGCGAAAAAGGAGGAGCAGCGGCATGAGCAAACTCTGATTTTTTTCAAAAAAATCAGAGCAAGCGATATAAAGCTTGCTCCGACGTGGTAGCGGTAATTGGATTTGAACCAATGACACTACGGGTATGAACCGTATGCTCTAGCCAACTGAGCTATACCGCCATTTAACAGGACAAGTGATATTATATCACAAAAAAAACACTTTGTCAACACTTTTTTTAAAATTTTTTAAGGAGATTTTTATTTTGAATAAAAAACAAGTAACCGCCGCAGCAGTTATGCTCGCAGCATCGATAATTTTTATATTTTGCACAAGACAGCAGAAAAATGAATATCAAACGCTTTCAATATATGATGTCTTTGATACCTACAGCGAGTTGAGCGTGTCCGGGAAAAATGCGGATAAGGCTTTGGAGGAGTGCAATGCTTATCTTCACGATGTAAATTCGCGCTGGTCGGCAACCGACCCGAACAGCGAAATAAGCAAGCTCAATGCCGCAGCAGGCGTATCACCCGTTACTTTGTCGGACGATACCGTTGATATATTGGATAAATCGGTTCGATATTCCATGGATACAAACGGATTTTTCGATGTCACCATCGGCGCACTTGCCGATTTGTGGGACATTGATAAGGCTCAGATTCCGTCAAAGGAGGATATAGCCTCGGCAATTCATAAAACCGGGTTTAACCTGCTCGAAATCAATAAAGACGCCAAAACCGCCGAACTTACCAAAGAGGGCGCTGCCGTAACCTTGGGCGCGGTCGCAAAAGGATATGCCACCAAAGGAATTTTGGATATATTGGCAAAAAATAATATTTCCTCCGCTCTTGTCAATCTCGGCGGAAATACTTATGCTCTCGGCATGAACGGCAATTCGGCATGGAATATCGGGATTCAGGACCCCAATAATCAGTCGGGAACGATCGGCACGCTGAGCGTATATGATACGGCTGTGATAACCTCCGGCGGCTATCAGCGCTATTTTGAAAAGGACGGCGTGCGCTATCATCATATAATAAATCCGTATACCGGCAGCCCGGCAAACAGCGGTCTTTTGTCGGTCACAATTGTGAATGATGACCCGATTCTGGCAGACGCACTTTCAACCGCCTGCTTCGTTATCGGTTATAAAGAAAGCCTGTCGCTTTTGAAGGATACCGACTCAAAGGCTGTCTTTGTTACAGATGATAATACCGTCTATTTCAGCACCGATTTGCAGGATCATTTTAAATATGATAATCCGTCTTATGAATATAAAAGCTTTTAGCCGAAAGAAAAGCGAGCAGGCTGCCGGTATGAGAAACGCAGTCGTACTTGCGATACTTCAAGCTCTAAAACTAATCTATACCGGGAACTACGACCAAATACGAAAGAAAAGCGAGCAGGTTGCCGGTATGAGAAACGCAGTCGTACATGCCGGTACTTCAAGCTCTAAAACTAATCTAAAACGGGAACTACGACCAAATACGAAAGAAAAGCGAGCAGGCTGCCGGTATGAGAAACGCAATCGTACTTGCGGTACTTCAAGCTCTAAAACTAATCTAAAACGGGAACTACGACCAAATACGAAAGAAAAGCGAGCAGGTTGCCATTATGAGAAACGCAGACGTACTTGCGGTACTTCAAGTTTCGAACTAATGGTAAGATGCGACGCTTTTCTTTCGTATTTTTTTAGAGATTGTGGTAACTTTTTGCTATCCCCGTTAAGGAGGATAAGTTTTCAACGGCTATGCCTAAACCTTTGATGCTGCATAGGTCGATGTCCTCGGCAGGGAAAATTTTGATTCCGCAGAGCGAGGATAGGAGGGGAATCAGACCGGGGAGCTTTGCTCCGCCGCCGACGGCAAGGATTCCGTCCTCAAGAATGTCGGCTAATATTTCGGGCGGAACAGCATCCAGAGTGTCCTTTATCAATGTGACGGTTTTGTTTATACATGAGTCAAAGATGCCTGCGGTTTCGGATGAGTGCACTTTGACCTTTCGCGGCAGGTGCGTTGTTGTGTCCGTTCCGTAAACCTCGGCTTCGGCATGCAGACTGTCATCGGCCGAGCAAATGCTTTCTTTCAGCTTTTGGGCTGTGCGTTTGCCGATGTTGAGACTGTGCCTTTTTTGCATGAACGCAGTGACGGCATCGGTAAAATCATTTCCTGCCGTCTTTATCAGCCTCTGCTCCACACATCGGCATAAAGATACCACTGCCATGTCGGTCTTGCCGCCGCCTATGTCGAGTACCATAAGTCCGCGCGCAATTGTAACGTCGCAGCCTGCACCCAATGCCGCCGCAACGGGCGCTTCGGTTATCAGGACCTGGCGTGCTCCGGCTTTCATGACCGCACTTGTGAGCGCACGCTCCTCAACATCGCTGATTCCGCATGGCACCGAGACCATTATTCTCGGCTTGACCAACCCGTTTGTCCTGACCTTTGCCAAAAGCCGCGAAATCAGCTCGCCGGTAAGTTCTGTATCGGTTATTGCGCCGCCCTTTATCGGCCGCTCGGTTGCTATCGCAGACGGAGCTTTTCCCTCGGTCTCTGCCGCTTCGTCACCGACCGCGATAATTTCACGCGTTTTTTTGTTGTATGCCACAACCGATGCCTCTCTTAATACAATCCCTTTGCCGGATATGTACACCGACACAAAATCCGAACCCGGGTCGATGCATATGTCCTCGCCTATATTAATGCTCTTTAAAGCTTTCATTTTATTATCCATTCCTTTCAAAATCCGTATCAATCCGAAAATCATTTGTCACTATACTTATTATTTTATATTATTTTTCAAAAAAAATCAATAGCAAATGAAGTATATTTTTAATTAATCGGGTAAAAATATGATTGCCGGTGAAAATAAAGTTTTTTTAAGAGAAAGGATAAAACTATGAACAGAAGTAAAACAGATAAAAACAGGGGCTTCTACATAGCCGTATGTTGCTGTGTATTGATAATCGCGATAATAGGCTATGTAAGCCGGTTTGCAGGTAATTCAAAGCCCCGGACACCAAATCATACGGATTCTTCATATACAGAGGTTGCGGATAAGCTCGGTGAGCTTCCCAAGGCGCCCGTTGTACACGAAAAATCCACACCCGAGCCTACTACGGTTCCGGTTGAAAAAAAGGCTGCCCCGGCGGCAAAAAATGTTATTGCAGAGGATAATACCCCCTCTTTTTCAAAGCCGATTGACGGCAAGATAACAGGGAAATATTCCGGTGATACACTCGTATTCTGCGAGACGCTGTCCGACTGGAGAAGCCATAACGGTGTAGATTTCAAGGCAAATATCGGAGATACCGTCCTTGCAAGCGCCGACGGCGTTGTTGAATCGGTCTTTTCGGATAAAATGGGATGCTGCGTTCTGATAGACCACGAGAACGGATTTAAAACCCTTTATGCAAATCTGGAGGAGCAGGACAGCGCGCTCACCGGACAAAATGTTAAAAAGGGTGATAAAATAGGTACTGTCGGAGATTCGGCACTCGCCGATATTTCAAAGGGTGCGCATCTGCATTTCGAAATATTAAAGGACGATAATCCCCAAAACCCATCAGAATACCTGAAATAAATACAAACCGACATGACAGGGAATGCCTTTTTTTCGATAAAAAGGGTAATTTCCTGTTTTTTTGCCATTGTTTCGGAATGATACTCAATATTTTTTATATAATATTCCCCTTGACACTTTCCATTATTTTATGTATAATTTAATGGTAACATCGTCTCCGCCCACCGGGACGGCGCAAAAAAAGAATACACATGTGGGCAGAAAGGCTTGGGAAGTTTATGAATAATCAGAAATCATCCACACAAACCATTGTACTTTGTGCGATTTTAACCGCTATTGTAGCGTTGCTGCAGTTTTTGGGCTCATTTATACGATTCGGTCCGTTTTCGATATCGCTCGTTTTGCTCCCGATCGTAATCGGTGCGGCAACCTGCGGAGTACGTGCCGGGGCATGGCTCGGTTTTATTTTCGGACTCGTCGTTCTTTTGAGCGGTGACGCTTCGGCATTTCTCGCCGTAAATGCACCCGGAACAATAATCACTGTGCTTGCAAAGGGTATCGCATGCGGATTTTTTGCAGGTCTTGTGTACAAGCTTTTGGAAAAGTGCAACCGCTACCTCGCCGCAACCGCCGCTGCCGTTGTCTGCCCCATTGTAAATACCGGCATATTCCTTTTAGGCTGTCTTTTGTTTTTTATGGGTACAATCACCGAATGGGCAGCCGGTGTAGGCTTTGACGGAGCTGTCGGCAAATATATTATTTTCGTTCTTGTCGGCGGAAACTTTGTATTTGAGCTTATTTTAAATATTGTTATAAGTCCGGTGATCGTGAAACTTTTGGATATAAAACAAAAGAGTTGAATTATAACCGAATAAATTGCCCGTATCGTTCGAAAACACATGGGCAAAAATCTCTTATCATTCCTTGCCCTGCCGATAAGAGGTCTTACTATTTATGCTATCGCAGGGCAAGGAATGGAGATTTTTATGATACTTGCACTCGACATAGGAAATACGAATATCGTTTTGGGCTGCATAGACAACAACAATATATATTTTGAGGGACGGCTCGCAACCGACCTCGGCAAAACCGAGATGGAATACGCAGTCTTGTTCAAAAATATACTCGACATCTACAATGTGGATTTATCGGGACTGGAGGGAGCAATTCTTTCCTCTGTCGTTCCGCCCCTAAATCCGGTTTTGAAAAATGCAATTCACGCCGTTACCGGCTTTGTTCCGCTCGATGTGAACATTCATTGCAACACCGGACTTAAGCTCGACGTCGACCACGCGGAGGAGATAGGCAGCGATTTGATAGTCGCAACCGTTGCAGCTCTTGAAGAATACAAGCCGCCCGTTATCATAATAGACATGGGTACGGCAACTACATTTTGGGTAATCGACCAAAACGGCGTCCCCTGCGGCGGAGCATTTATGCCCGGTGTGCAGATATCGCAGGACGCACTGTCGGCGCGGACATCGCAGCTGCCGAGCATAAGCTTTTCGGATTTGGGAAATGTAATCGGCAGAAACACCGTCGACTGCATGAAAAGCGGAATGATCTACGGCACTGCCGCCATGATCGACGGCATGATCGAGCGGATTGAGGGAGAAATCGGCGCAAAAGCGACGGTTCTTGCAACCGGCGGTCTTGCGGGAGGCATAATCAGGCATTGCAAGCGCGATATAATTTTCCGGGACGATCTGCTGATACGCGGTCTGTGGACGTTGTATGAAAAGAACAAGCGGTGAACAGTCTTTTTATGTTCACCGCTTTTACATATATTTTTAAATCTGTTATTTACTTTACGACGATTTTATGGTATAATATTTATATTATATAATCGGTAATTTTTACACTTGAAAATATATAACACTTCCCTGCTTATAAAAACCTGTTTATGCCGATGCAGGGCAACGAAATGGAGATTAACATTATGTGGATAGCTGACAACTGGGCAGATTATCGCCTTATAGACAGTTCGGGCGGCGAAAAGCTTGAGTACTGGGGCAATGTGTTGCTCCGCCGTCCCGAGCCGCAGGCGGTCTGGAGTGAAAAAAGCGAAAAAAAGCTTTGGGAAAAGACCGACGCATGGTATCACCGCAGCTCCTCCGGCGGCGGTCACTGGCAGTTTTTCAACAAAAAGCTGCCCAAAAGCTGGACGGTGAACTACGGAAAGCTTACATTTAACATAAAGCCGATGGGATTTAAGCACACCGGGCTTTTTCCCGAGCAGGCAGTCAACTGGGACTGGTTTTCCGAGATAATAAAAAAATCGGACAAGCCCGTCCGCATACTGAATCTTTTTGCCTACACCGGCGGAGCGACCGTTGCGGCTCTTGCCGCAGGCGCGGAGGTCGTGCACGTGGACGCTTCAAAAGGCATGGTCACATGGGCAAAGGAAAATGTTATTTCCTCCGGCTTGGGCGACCGCCCGGTTCGCTACATAGTTGACGATGTGGTGAAATTTGTCCTGCGTGAGGCTCGGCGCGGGCGGCAATACGACGCGATTATTATGGACCCTCCGTCCTACGGCAGAGGTCCGGGCGGAGAGGTTTGGAAGATTGAAAACGAACTGTATCCGCTCATTCAAAACTGCATGAAGATACTGTCGCCCGAACCGTTATTTTTCCTGATAAACTCATACACAACGGGATTGAGTGCGGCAATTCTTTCAAACATTCTCAACTATACGCTTGTAAAGGCATACGGCGGCGAGGTTTCGTCCGATGAAATCGGTCTGCCGATGCTTTCGAACGGAATGATTCTCCCATGCGGAATTTCGGGACGCTGGAAAGGGGCAAAACTATGCTGAAAACCGAAAAGCTTTCATTTGCATATTCGGAGGAAAACAAGGAAAACGCATTTGTGCTGCACGAACTTGATTTGGAAATAAAAAGGGGCAGCTTTGTGGCAATTCTCGGGCACAACGGCTCGGGCAAATCCACGCTCGCAAAGCATTTCAATGCGCTTTTGCTCCCCTCCGGCGGAAAGGTATATGTCCTCGGAATTGACACTGCCGATTCATCGCGCTTATTCGATATACGAAGCACTGTCGGCATGGTTTTTCAGAACCCGGACAATCAGATAGTGACATCTATGGTGGAGGACGAGATTGCTTTTGCCCCGGAGAATCTCGGCGTCGAGCCGAGCGAAATACGCCGCCGGGTTGACTATGCTCTTGAAGTCACCGGTATGAGTGAATACAGGAAGGCAGCGCCGTCAAGGCTGTCCGGCGGACAAAAGCAGCGTGTGGCAATCGCATCGGCGCTTGCAATGCAGCCGGAGTGCATAGTTCTCGACGAGCCGACCGCTATGCTCGACCCCGTAGGCAGAGACGAAATCATATCCACGATACAGCGTTTGAACCGCGAAACCGGTCTTACTGTCGTGCTTATAACCCACTACATGGACGAGGCGGCGCGCGCCGATCGGATTGTGGTCATGAACAAAGGCAGCATCGCATTCGACGAAGCTCCGAAAAATGTATTCAGCCATGTTGAGGAGATAAAAAAGATAGGACTCGATGTGCCGCAGGTTACCGAGCTTTTATACCGTCTCGGCAAAAAATTCGACGGACTGCCGCAGGATATAATCAATGTTGAGGAAGCATCGGAGTTTCTTTTCAATTTACTGAAAGGACAGTAAAAAATGATTAATATAGAACACTTAAATTACGTATATCAGCCGGACATGCCATTTGAGACTGCGGCTCTAACCGATATAAATCTTGAAATCGAAACCGGGGATTTTGTCGCTTTGATAGGTCATACCGGCTCGGGGAAATCCACGCTTATTCAGCATCTTAACGCCTTGATAAAGCCAACCTCGGGCAGGATTGAAATAGACGGCTGCGACATCACCGCGCCCGATGCCGACATAAAGCTTATCCGAAAGAATGTCGGATTGGTCTTTCAATATCCCGAACATCAGCTTTTTGAGGAGACCGTTTTTAAGGATATCGCTTTCGGTCCGACCAACATGGAACTTTCCGAATCCGAAATCAAGACCTGCGTTTTGTCGGCGGCAGAGTCGGTCGGCATAGGCGAGGAGCTTTTGGAAAAGTCGCCGTTTGAGCTTTCGGGAGGTCAGAAACGCCGCGTTGCAATTGCGGGTGTTTTGGCAATGAATCCGAAAATTCTGATTCTGGACGAGCCGACCGCGGGACTTGACCCCCACGGCAGGGACGCGATACTCGGATTATTGAAGAAGATATACAGCGAGGACAACAACAAAACCGTTATATTCGTATCGCACAGCATGGAGGATGTGGCGCGGCTTGCAAAGCATGTGATTGTGCTCAGTCATGGCAGAGTTGCAATGAAAGGAACCGTCGGAGAGGTGTTTTCGCAAAGCAAAAAGCTTGCCGAAACCGGCTTGAAAGTTCCGCAGATAACGAGTCTTGTACACAAGCTGATCGAGCGCGGAATCGATTTGCCCTCCGACATATATACTATAGACCGCGCAGAAGAAATACTGACAAAAAAATTACGGGAGGTGCGGCATGATTAACGATATAACAATCGGGCAGTTTGTAGACACCGATTCGCCGATACACAAGCTCGACCCCAGGTGCAAAATCATTTTTCTTTTTGCATATCTGATTTTGCTGTTCTGCGTCAGCTCACCGCTTTGCTACGGTGTACTAATAATATTCACCGCCGCGGTAATTTTAATAAGCCGCATACCGTTAAAGCTTGTATTCCGCGGCTTAAAGCCGATTTTATATATACTTATATTTACGGCTCTGATAAACTTGTTTGTGACCCCGGGCGAAGCGCTTTGGTCATACAAGCTGCCATGGTTTACAATGAAAATCAGCCGCGAGGGTGTGAGAAGCGCGCTGCTGATGTGCGTGAGACTTCTTCTTTTGGTGACATCGTCATCGCTGCTGACATTTACAACCTCGCCGATGACTCTGACCGACGGTATCGAGCGGCTTTTGCGTCCGCTTTCCGCAATAAAAGTCCCGGCGCACGAAATAGCGATGATGATGACAATCGCGCTGAGATTTATACCCACGCTTACCGAGGAAACCGACAAAATTATGAAAGCGCAGACTGCGCGCGGCGCGGACTTTGAAAGCGGAAATATGATCCGCCGCGTAAAAGCAATGCTGCCGCTTTTGGTACCGCTTTTCATCAGCGCATTCAGACGCGCGGACGACCTTGCCGAGGCTATGGACGCAAGGTGCTATCATGGCGGAATCAACCGCACGAGAATGAAAGAAATACGTTTTTCGCGGCGGGATCTTGTCGCGGCGATAGTATTTGTGATTCTTGCCGCGATGATTATCACGGTTCAAAATATAACACTTATCCCCGGACGGTGATTTTTTTGAGAAATATAAAACTGACAATTAAATTCGACGGCTCGGCATACCACGGCTGGCAAAGGCAAAAAAATGCCGTCACCGTTCAGGAAACGGCGGAAAATGCGCTTTCGAGAGCAATCGGCTCAAAGATAACGCTCATCGGGTGCAGCCGAACCGACGCAGGTGTGCATGCACGCGAATTTGTATGCAATTTCGAATCGGACACGAATATCCCGGCGGAGAGACTTCCTTATGCCATGAACACCTATCTGCCGAACGATATAGTCTGCGTTTCGGCAGAGGATGCGCCCCCGGATTTTAACGCAATAACCTCCGCGCTCGGGAAACGCTACACATATTATATATGCAATTCACAGTTTCCCGATGTTTTTTCCCATTCGTGGCACTACCGCCACAAGCTTGACATTGCCGCAATGCAAAGCGCGGCAGCTGCCTTTTTGGGAACTCATGACTTTTTGGGCTTTGCCGCTGCCGGTTTTACGGTCAAGTCCACAATACGCACAATTCACTCGCTAAGAGTGGAAAAGACCGGCGACATGATTTCGATTGATGTAACCGGTGACGGTTTTTTATATAACATGGTCAGAATAATAGCCGGGACGCTGGTATTTGTCGGCGCAGGCAAGCTTTCGGCAGAGGATATGCCGGACATAATAGCCTCGCGCGACAGAACTCGCGCAGGGATTACCGCGCCGTCCGACGGATTATTTTTATCGGAGGTTTACTATGAAAAAGAAATATAGTGTTTTATTATTGATTTTTATATTGCTGCTGGCAGGCTGCTTTACCATATCCGCCTCTGGCATAAAGATACCCTATCTTGAAAACTACGGAGCCAACTTCCGCAGGAATGTCAAGGGTATAACTGACAGACTCGGTCTGAATCTGCCGCAGCCTGTCAACGATTTTCTGAGCAAAACCCCCGAGCCGCTTTCGACCGAGGAAAAGCTCGCAATTATTGAAAAAATGGAAAGCGAGCAGGCGGAGGCTTACGCAACTCCCACTCCCGACATTCCTGCAAAAAACGAAATGCCGATTAATGCAACCTCCAGGATAATCGCACAAAAGGACGCATATGCCGCAGCCTATGCAAGCTACGAGGGCAAGCTGCTCTGCGCCATAGATACAACTCTCACCTGCTACAGTCCCGACGGCGGCGAAGCCTGGAAAGCGGATGTTCAGATATCAAATCCTATTCTCAAAACCGCCGGCAGCTATATTATGCTCGCTGAAAAAGGCTCGTCAAAGCTATATCTTTTCCGCGGCAAAAAAAAGCTGTGGGAATTTTCGAACGAAAATCCGATAATATCCGCCGATGTATCGGAAAACGGCGATGTTGTAATCACATCGGACAAGGCTCACAGCAAGGGAGTTGTGACGGTGTTCAACCGCAAGGGCGAGACGGTGTTCCAGTGGAACTCCGGCAAATACGAAGTGCTGGACGCTGACATTTCCCCGGCATCGAGACATTTGGCGGTATCGCTTTTAAATACCGAAAGCGGAGCCGATACCAAGCTTTCTTTCTTCAATATGAAGGAATCCGAAAGCTTTAATTCCGCAGCTATTGCCGACAGCATTGTATTCGATGTAGAATTTTGCGGCGAAACCTTAAATGCAATCGCCGACAACAAAATAATCGGTCTCGACGCGGACGGAAATGTTCAATGGACAAAGGACTTTGAAAACAAGACCCTGCACCGCTACAGTGTTGAGGACAGCGGCTACAAGGTCTGCGTGTTCGACAGCAACAACGTATCCGAGATAAATGTCATCTCCGCGCGCGGGGGCGACAAGTCAAGCTTTGAATCGCAGGCTTTCCCGGATAACATATGCATATCCGACGGATATCTGCTCTACAACAACGACCGCACGCTTATATTCTCGTCGCTCTCGGGCAAGAATCCGAAAAAATACAACTGCACGCGCGATATATACAAGCTGTTCATACTCGATGCAAACAATCTGCTTGTTGTTTACAATTCAAGCCTTGAATTTATACACATATGATTTATAAGAGGGGATGATTACACATGTGGCTTATCGCCGATTTGGGATTGATTTTGCTAATCGCCGTCTTTGGGCGGCTGTCAATGAAAAAGGGATTTTTAAAATCCTCCTACAGCGGCGTGTCCGGCTTTGTTGCGCTTGTTTTGGTCTTTAACCTGCACGCTCCGTTTCAAGTATATCTCGAACATTCCTATGTCGGCGACACCGTCCGCGAAAAGATACGCATGAATGTGGCGAAGTCGATTTCCGAAAGCGAGGAAAAAGATTCTGCCGATTCGGACGACGAAACGCAGGAAATTATAGAAGGACTTATGCTCCCCAAATTCATGACATCATGGATTTCGGACACTATCCAAACTCAAAAGGAAAGCTATTCGAGCCTTAAAGCGGATCTGACCGACGGGATTACCGATATGGTTTTTCCTATGGTTATGCAGATACTTTCGGCGCTGTTTCTTTATCTCATAATCCGCATCGGGCTTTGGATATTTTTCTGCATTTTGAAATTATTTGCGGAGCTGCCGCTGCTCGGCGCATTGGATCGTGCTTTGGGTGCGGCAATCGGCGGCATAAACGCAGTTTTGATTATCTACATAGCCGCTGCGCTGCTTATGCTGCTCACCCCTGCCGAACAGGCTCCGAGCCTCGAAGCCGGCATAAACTCCACATTTATATTTAAGTATTTTTACTATAACAATCTGCTCACAAATATATTTTTTTAATATCGGAGGAATGACAAATGTACAGTAATATCGTAAAAAAAGGCATTGAAAAAACCGCGCACCGCTCTCTTTTAAAGGCTCTCGGTCTGACAGACGAGGAAATCAGCCGTCCATTTATCGGCGTGGTATCGGCAAAAAACGAAATTATCCCGGGACATATGAATCTTGACAAGATAGCCGAGGCTGCGAAGTCGGGCATTCGTCTTGCCGGCGGAACTCCGTTTGAATATCCGGCAATCGGAATATGCGACGGAATCGCAATGGGGCATGTGGGAATGAAGTATTCCCTTGCATCGCGCGAGCTTATCGCCGACAGTATAGAATCGATGACAATCGCACATGGCTTTGATGCGCTTGTGCTGATTCCGAACTGCGACAAGATTGTTCCCGCAATGCTTATGGCTGCCGCAAGGCTGAACATCCCGGCAATCGTTATAAGCGGAGGTCCGATGCTCTCGGTAAATTACAAAGGCAAATGGCGCGATTTGAATACGAATTTTGAAGCGGTCGGCTCTTTCAAGGCAGGCAAAATCAGTGAGGACGAAGTGCGCGAATTTGAAAATATGTCATGTCCCACCTGCGGCAGCTGCTCGGGCATGTTCACTGCCAATTCGATGAACTGCCTTGCCGAGGTTTTGGGAATGGCTCTGCCGGGCAACGGCACGGTTCCGGCAGTATACTCGGAGAGAATCCGTCTTGCAAAAGAAAGCGGAATGAGAATAATGCAGCTTTTGAAGGACAACATACGACCGCGCGATATAATGACGGCAGATGCCTTTTACAACGCGCTCCGCGTTGATATGGCTCTCGGCTGCTCCACAAATTCTATGCTGCATTTACCCGCAATCGCGCATGAGGCAGGCGTATCTTTAAATCTTGACATGGCAAACGAGATATCTCAAAAGACTCCGAACCTCTGTCATCTTGCTCCGGCAGGACATCATCACGTCCAGGATTTATATGCAGCCGGCGGAATCCCGGCACTTATGCACGAATTAAAACCGCTTTTAAAATGCGATATCATGACGGTCACAGGCAAAACCGTCGCACAAAACATTGAAAACTGCGAAATCTCCGACCACGACGTGATTCGCCCCCTCTCCAATCCATACTCGCCCACCGGCGGAATAGCGGTTTTAAAGGGCAATCTTGCCCCGGACGGCGCAGTTGTAAAGCGCAGCGCCGTAGCACCCGAGATGCTCTCGCACACAGGTCCGGCAAAAGTTTACGACAGCGAGGACGCCGCAATAGAAGCGATATACAACGGCGATATAAAAAAAGGCGACGTTATCATTATCAGATACGAAGGTCCTAAGGGCGGCCCGGGCATGCGCGAAATGCTCTCCCCCACCTCGGCAATATGCGGAATGGGACTTGACAAGGACGTGGCTCTTATAACCGACGGACGCTTTTCGGGTGCAACCCGAGGCGCGGCAATCGGGCATGTGTCGCCCGAGGCTATGGAGGACGGACCTATCGCCTTGGTTCAAAACGGCGATATGATTGAAATAGACATCAATGCATGCCGCCTGAACATTTTGGCGGCAGACGATGAATTGAACCGCCGCCGCGAAAAGCTTGTAAAGCCCGAGCCGAAAATAAAGACCGGATACTTAAGACGCTATTCGCACCTGGTATCGTCAGGCATGACAGGAGCGGTTCTGAAAAACGACTGACACCTCGCTTTATGCCCAATACTCACCTTCAAAACAAGAATTATTTCGGTAATTTAAAAAAAATTTAAAAAATAGGTAAAAAACACTTGATTTTTTCTTTGACTTATGTTAAAATATATAAGTATTATGTATTAAATTTATGGAGGTGATTTCTGTGCCTAATATCAAATCAGCAAAAAAGCGCGTAAAGGTTATCGAAAAAAAGACTTTGATTAACCAAACGCACAAGACAGCTTTGAAAACTGCCATAAAGAAATTTGAGACAGCTGTTGAGAAAAAAGATACAGCCAATGCTAAAACTTACTTTAATGATGCAGTTAAGAAATTAGACCAGGGCGTAAATCAGGGCATTATTCACAAGAACAATGCTGCAAGAAAGAAGTCTCAGTTAGCTTTGAAGCTTGCTAAGATAGACGCGTAAAAAAACAAAATGAACGGGTTTTTGCAATGTTTTGCAAAAATCCGTTTTTTTTTGCAGCCGGCTATATTCGATTTACAAAAAGACAATGTTTAAATAAGATTCAACTCTGTCAAAATGCCGCATTTTGGACTTTTGCAATGCATTTTTAAGCATTATTCATTCCTTTCAGCATTTTCGTTGCATAATATGAATCGATTTCTTCCCAGTTAAAACTCTTATATTTCACGCCGCTCTCGGCAAGTGCCTTATAAATCGTGTCATAAGTATCCATCGGAACACGCGAGGTATAGCACATACCGTCCGACGAATCTTGAATAAAAAACTCGATTTCCTTATCGTCACGCTTGCCGAACACAACCGTTCTGTGCTCCGCCTTATCCTGCTCCTGCGACAAAATCAAAAGCTTGATAAGCTCTGTCACCTTATCCTGAAGCCCGTTATCAAAAACCAAAATCGTCTCCAACAGGTGATTGTAGTCGGTGATAAATCTCAGATTATATCCCTCATAATTTTCAAGCTCGCCCGATTTTCTCGAATTTTCCCTAAGGTCGCACAATAGGCGCTCCTTTATCTTTTCATCATTGCATGGAGTGAAAGATATCAATAACTTCTTATCCTCATCGTGATATAAAAGCGGCTCGGGCAAAAGGGCGGTCTGTCCGCAGATATCGCAATGCAGCATATTTATTTTTCCCGAAAGCAGGTCTTTTTTCAAATCCGGGCTGTCCGAGACAGTGATTGAACTCCAGACGCATATCTCATGAAGCTGACCGCATTTGGGGCATTTTACCGATTGTTTTGAATTTATACTCAATTTATTATTCAATCCTTTCCAAGCTTTGTCTGATATAATTATACTATAAATCCGAGATAATATCAAGTCTTTAATTCATTTCCTTTTTTATCCGACAAAGTTTTATAACTGTAACAATTTAATGTTGTTTTTTTGAAACTTTTTTGGAAAAATGTCACTAATTATATATTTTTTCGAAAAAACTATTGACATTTTAAATCTATAAGAGTATAATAAACTCAAAATTAAGAACGAAACACAAAGGCGTGTTTACGAGAATGATATTCTTGTGAATGCGTCTTTTTATTTTGTTCTTGATATTTAAAAAAATTTTATGCGAAAAGCGGAAGGAGTGTTTATCATGCCGGAGATGAATAAGGTAGAAATCATTACAAGGCAGAGCAAGCTGGAGGAATTAAAAACAGCTTTGAACGAAATAGGAATTACCGGAATGACGGTAACAAATGTCCTGGGTTACGGAACTCAGAAGGGGCAGAAGCACAAGTACAGAGGCGTTGATTACAGCGTGGATTTGCTTCCGAAGGTAAAAGTTGAAATGGTTGTCTGTACCGTTCCTGTACAATCGGTTATAGACACCGCGATCAAGGTGCTTCGCACCGGCGAAATCGGTGACGGCAAAATATTTGTTTCACCGGTCAGCAAGGTTATCAAGGTCAGAACCGGAGAAGAAGACAAAGAAGCTTTGCTTTAAAAAAATTCGCAAAATGTTGTACTCATAAGAAAGGATGGTTATTATGGATTTGACAAATATCACAGCAACTGCGGTAAACGCGCTTTGGTTATTTTTCGGCGGCGTTTTGGTGTTTATAATGCAAGCAGGTTTCACAATGGTTGAGGCAGGCTTTACAAGAGCCAAGAACACAGGTAACATCATCATGAAAAACTGTGTTGACTTTATGATAGGCTCAATAATTTATTGGTTTATAGGCTTTGGACTTATGTACGGAACATCGGTAGGGGGAGTCATCGGTATTCCGTTCGGACAGTTCTTTATGAACGGTGCGGCATTGGACCCGACAATGAATTACACAACATTGTTCTTCCAGACAATGTTCTGCGCAACAGCTGCAACAATCGTTTCCGGCTCTATGGCAGAAAGAACCCAATTCTCGGCATACTGCATCTACTCGGCTTGTATTTCGCTTTTCATTTATCCGATTGCAGGTCACTGGGTATGGGGCGGCGGCTGGCTCGGTCAAATGGGCTTCCACGACTTTGCAGGTTCAGGCATAGTACATATGCTCGGCGGTACACTTGCATTTGTAGGCGCCGCAATCCTCGGTCCACGTATCGGCAAGTATAAAAAGGACGGCACTCCAAACGCTATTCCCGGTCACAACATCCTTGCAGGAGCTCTCGGCGTATTCATTCTTTGGTTCGGTTGGTTCGGATTTAACCCCGCATCAACGCTTGCATTGATCGACCCGACAGCAGCTGCAGATTCACAGCCGTATCTGTTGGCAGCAAAGGTATTCATCACGACAAACCTTTCGGCATGCGCCGCTGCCTGCGCTGCAATGTTCTTCACATGGGCAAGATACAAAAAGCCCGATGTTTCGATGACTTTGAACGGTATTCTTGCAGGTCTTGTAGGTATCACCGCACCTTGCGACGTTGTTTCTCCTGCCGCTGCGGTTGTCATCGGTATCGTTGCAGGTATCATAGTTGTTCTTGTTGTTGAATTTATGGATAAAAAGCTCCACATTGACGACCCTGTCGGCGCTGTTGCTGTACATGGCTGCTGCGGTGCTTGGGGCGTACTTTCAACAGGTATCTTTGCAAACGGCGACAACGGTGTAACCGGACTTCTTCATGGCAATCCCTCACAGCTCGGCGTTCAGTTCCTCGGTATGATTGTTCTCATTGCATGGGCTGCAATCATGGGCGGAATCTTGTTCACAATACTTAAGAAAGCAGGAATCCTGCGTGCACATGCAGCTGACGAGCTTGAGGGTCTTGACCCGACAGAGCATGGTCTGCCAAGTGCATATGCGGACTTCATGACAGCATACAATGATTAATTCCCATTTCAAAAAAAATACAGCGGCAATCTCAAAAGAGAGCCGCTGTATTTTTATTTGCAGGAAATTATCATGCGCGCAATAACGAAAATCAAAAAGTTTACCCCGCGCCCGCAAGTGAAATTTCTATCAAACGCTTTTATTCCATAATCATCGTCACCCAAAGCTTTTTGGATTTCGACGCCAGCTGCAAGCCGATGCCCATGAAAATTCCCGCTGCAAAAATTACAGTATTTTTTTGCAGCCACATAGACGAAAATGCGCCTTCGCCGGATATAAGAAACACATATACAAACGGCAGCAATATACTCAGCGCCAATCCAATCCAGTAAAATGTTATCATCTTTTCACTGTTCCGCTCCACCTGATAACCGATCGCAAAATAGACTACCGCTTCAATCGTGCTGAACAAAATTCCGTACAGGTCATACGAATCCCAAACAAGATAGTCAAAATTCAGAGCGTTCATCTGAAGATAATTCTTAAGCTCATCAATATTACTGAGTATCGATGACGGATTGTCTGCAAGTAGATAAATAATCCATGTGTTTCCCAAGAGGTACATAACCCCTATCGCATAAAATGTATACTTCAGCCTTTTTGATTTTTCCACCAAAAGCGGCGGAACAAGCAGAAATATCGGCAGAAGAATGTACAACAGTCTCATAAAGGTATATGCAAGCGCGGACACGTTGAACATCCTGTAATGGAAAAGCGATACCATAAACTCAAACTGGGTCGTTTTTAAATAGTAAAGATTGAATAATATCGCAACCGCAAAAAAGAAATTTGCCGCTATTTTTTTTAAATTTTCCTCAAACATATTTATCCTCCATTTCGCTGCCCCTGTCAAAAGCAGCTTGTATTACTTCTATTATATATCACGCAATCATAAATTTCAAGTGATTTTAATACTTTTATTATTTTCGGCATATTTCTATATGCAGCGCACCGCATGGAATTTTATATACTCTGTACCGCCCGTTTCTGTTGAAGTAATATTCAAACTCCTCCGCTTTTGCGTCAAATTTGTATCGGCAGATACTGCCTGCATATTCTGCTTCAATCGCATTTTCTCCGACACAAATATCCGAATATTTGCATCCGTCAAATTCGAACACCGGTATCATAAATCCGACCGCAGCGTCACTTTCGGCAGTGATATCGATTCCGTTTCGGCTTATTTTGTAGGTTTCTTTCACCTTGCAGCCGCCGAATATCCTGCCGAACACAGCCTTCATTTCATCGTTATTCTGCTCGGATTCAAATTCGGAATACTTCGCCTCAGACCCGTACACCGACCCGGAATCCGTTTCGGCATAAACGCAAAGCGACATCGGACAGACATTTTCTTTTTCCGGCTTATATTTCGCCTCCGGTGCAGGAAACGGGACAGAAAGACATATTGTCGGAATGCAGTCCGCTTTCTGCACCTTTCCGAGCCCGTTTGCGTCGTAATGAGTATCCGCATTCGTATCAAATTCAAGATAATATCCGCACTTATTCAATATAACTTTGTGGAAATCACTGCTTGTTTCCACAAAGTATCCGCCCGTTTTACAGTGCGCTTCGGTCGGAACTACGCTATCATCCGCAAAAAGGTATGCAAGATAGGCGTTCGATGCCAGCGTTATCATATATATTTATTAAAGTAGCCGTATTCCTCACAGCCGACCATTTCGTCAACCGGATATCCGTTCTTTATATGCGAGACCGTCTCTTTCAACCTCATTTATATATCGGACAATCCGCGCCTTTTTGTAGACATTGACCGCCTTTTCCATTATATCTATATACAATTCTTTCATTGGCTCATACCTCTTTTGTAATTGCCGTCCTTTTTTCATGCCAATTATAGTATAGCATGTATTCCCCGGTGTGTCAAGAGCAGTGTCGCACACAAAACAATTTTTTAAAAAGTCATGCGGCAACATCTTTTGTACTGACTCAAAAAAAAATCTCCCGTGACATGATTTTGTCACAGGAGATTTTTGCTATTATATATTATCCGAAACAAAGCCGTTAACCCTTTTAAGCGTATCCAGAATCACCTTTGAATCCTTTCTCACTATGCTTGCGTTCACCACGCCTATTCTGCCGTTGTCCTCGGTCAGGATAACCGCGTCGGTCAGATAGCCGCCGAGAGTATTGGTACAGTTTCGATGCATTATGCTTCCGTCACTCAATGCATTTACATACACATTTACGCCGCCGACAGTTGTTTTGAACCCGTTTTCAACCTCGGAAAACTCAGCCTCCGCCTTATCGCCCGGCAATATCACCGACACAAATTTTGCTCTGCAATCATCATCGGTCATCTGTCTGAACACCTTTATCTTAACAGCGTCATCGGGTGCGGCGTCCTTGTATCCGTCCATGCTCTCGGTCCGATGCGGAGTCAGCATTTTAAATCCGCTGTCCGCTTCGTCATGCAGCAGGAACGAAAGCTCGCCTTTTTCATAGCACTCGATATCATCATATATAAATATAAATCTGTCGAGCCACAGTATATGCCTGATATGCTTTCTGAAAAAGCGGCTCATAGGTCCGGTTGCGTCAGCCGCGACATATCTGAATCCCTCGCTGTCGGCAAAATTATAAAGCCTGCCCCTCATTCTGGCATGATTCATAAAATCTCTCGGGTCCTGCCCCATTCCATTGAAAAGAATCACATTATGCGCAGGCGATGCGCAATAATAGCTTACATAATTTTTATGACCGTAATCACATGTGCCGGCATCATATATCACCGGAGCGCCGTTCTTGTAAAATACAAAGCTTCCGGCATCGGCATGAGCATGATTCCACGTGTCTCCGCACTTCACCGCGAGCATTGCCGAATTTTCTTTATAGCTGTCATGAAAAACCGCCCAGCCTATTTCCTCATAAAGGGCAGACAGCTCCTTGGGCGCGGCGGCGTCCTTTTCGTAAATTTCGGAATAGTTGATCACGTCCATCAAGTCCGCTTCGCGATGCTTTGCCGCCTGCAAATACCATCTCAGCTCCGGCATATCAACGCCCTCACCGGCGATATAGAGCATGGAATCCATCACGCCCTTGCCGCTTGTGTCTCCGAAAGGAACAAAATAATCCTCTTTATCGGACGGATAGAGCGTCTTGGCAAAATATCCGACAGCTCCCGACAAAATTTTCGAATCATCAAACGGAGTTTTGCCGAAGTGCATCCGATATCCGCGGCGGAAAAGCAGATATTCCTTCATCGACATATTGAAATATGTCACGCTCTCATAATATCCGCCGTTGTCTATATTGACCGGCTTTGCATTAATCGGATTTCCCGGGTAGTCAAACCATTCCTTTGACGAAGCTGCGGCAATTTTGGCAAGCTCCTCATTTCTCGGATTTTCTTCAGTCATGACCGACGCGGCAAGTCCTGCCGCCGATACGCAGACTATCCACCAATTGTGACCCATTGTATCAAGCGCGTGAATTTTCGTTCCGGGCAGCACCCAATCCTCCATTGTCGGAAGAATCCCGAGCTTATATGTCCCGTCGGCTATGATTTTTCTTTCGTCGGCGGTAAGCTTTTCTTTAAACAGGCTATAGCCATGCGCCATACCCACGCAAAAATGTGCTGTGTTCAGTTCGCTCCTGCCATGATAGCCCTTGCCATGCCATTTTTTATATCCTGCGTACATCAGCATCAAAGCCTTTGCCTTTTCAAAGTATGCTTCATCACCGGTATAAAAATATCCGAATCCGAGCAAAAGCATATTTTTGCGGAACGGCAACGAGGCATCGTAATAATTTTCATGAATATTTCCGCTCCTGCCGTCCTCGCAGGAAACCTCGCTTTCGGAAAGAACCTTTGTATCAAGCGCAGTCTCCGCCTGCTTTGCTACGCTCTCGGCCATCGTTTTCAAACGAGTATCATCGGTCGATTTCAGTTTTTCAATGCCTTCTTTTGTGAAATATAATTTTGTGTCCATATTTTAATCTCCATTCACTATTTGACAACAGCATCATTGAGCGGAACCATTGTTTCACCGTCGAGAACCATTACATAAACCTTTGTATCCGAGGCATTGTCCGGCTTATTCAGATTCATTTCAAATTCATGCACTGCCGCGATTTCCGCTTTATCGAACTTCAAATCAAGCAGCAAATCGCCTTGATACAGCGCCGCGGCGACAATCACCGTCAGCGGCTGATTCTCTCTGAAATTCTCTATTCTCTGATTTATTCCGATTCCGCCGTTTTCGTCAGCCTCGCCTATATCCGGAGTATCGATCACTATCTGCGGAACATTTACCACAAACGAATAATCCGGCAATCCCTCATACGAGATTGTTATTTTCGCACTGCCGAAATCAAGCGCTTTTAAGCTGCCGTTTACAATCAGAATGACATTTTCATCGGAGCTTTTGATTTTCGCATCCGTAATATCAACCCTGCTTTCTTCTCCAAGCAAAAGTCCTATACCGATAATCTTCGGCTCAATTATGCTTCCCTTTTTCATTTCGTATATCTCATTTTCAAGAGCAATTTTCGAAATGACAGGATATTCATATTTCAGCTTTAAGTATTTGTCAACGCTCTTCACCTCGTCCAAAGACAAAGCGCGGCTGTAGATCATGCTCTCGGGGCAATCGCATATAACGCCCTTTCCCTGTGATTCATACGACATTCCGTAGGCATACGATTCCCAAAACGGAGCTTCGTTCAAGGTAAAAACTGCGTTCGGAGCACTAATTTCCGTCTGCCTGTCGGCGCGGCTGCTGTAGACTGAGACATTTTTTCCGGATATCGTCAAATAAAGCGCCATATATCCGCTGTACAAATCCTCCGAGCCTTCCGACAATTCAAACGGAACATTCATATCAATCGGAGCTTCCTCCGATGACATTTTAAAAGCCAAGCCTTTATTTTCCGATACTGCTATGCTGAACGGTATCCTGCCGCTTTCGTCTATCGCACTTCCCGTATATGAATGTGACGAAAACAGCGTATCGCCCTCAACCATGTTCAGGGGACGGTAGTAAATTATAAAGGTCGCATCTCCGCTGTAATTCACTCCCGAAGCTGTCAGATACTGATTCTTTGCAAAATGCACCGCCGGCTTGTTCCCTTTAAGATTGGACTTTGCCGAATCCGGAAAATATGTAGGCTTGTTGCTGCCGGGCAGGAGAGTCCTGCCGTTTCCGGAGATATCAAGCCACTTATTGACCTTGTACGAGCTGCCCTGCTTTACGGTTTCAATCCCGTTTTGTGCACCGGCATCAACCCAAAATTCCAGTCCGTCCGACGAGGGAGCGGCATCCGCCGCTCCCGCTGCCGGGCATATTGCAAACATTGAGATTACGCATATCGCTGCTATTAAGCTTATTATTTTTTTCATATATGTCAACCCTCTCAATTACCCCATTCTTCGGGCAGATTCCCCACAAACGCTTCCTCAACATCTTCAGTATGCGACGTCTTGAATTTGTAATAATCGCCCTCGTAAACATTATAGAAATAGTTCAGCGCACCGTTCGTTGCCGCATTTCTGTATTCAACCAAACGTTTTTTGGAAACGTCCGGTAATGCCAGACACGAATTTCGCGCATAATTGTAATTCATATCAAACAACACCTCGTCCGCGCCGTTTTGCGAGGATATTCGCATGAGCAGATACGGGTTATCGATAAATTCGTTGCTGTCAAAGTACGTGTTCATATACTTATTGTTACAGCCCTCGACCGCTTTTCCGGGGACAATGGAAATCGCGCCGGTCTGCTGACCGTCGGTCGCCTGATTTCCGCAGCGCTCAATCCTGTTATGGGTAATCCATACATTGTTTGTTGCGCAGGTGTTCCATCCCCATGCATTTAAGGATATGCCTCCACCGCCGGATACGTCACAAACCAAATTGTTCATGATGTCTATATTTTCTCCGCCCCAGATTGTAATACCCGACGCATGCCATGTGCTGTAGATAATATTATTTTTGATTTTTACATCCTTCACAAGATCCGGTGTTTCGCTGCTTTCGCCCGGCTTGACGCTTGAAGCCGAATAGATAACAAATGGGTCGTCTCCGTTTGCTCTGCCGAAGCTCTTTTCATAGACAAGGCCGTCACTCGTATTATGATTGTTAATACCGTCCGCCCATGTATTTTTAATACGAACTTTTCTGTACACTCCCGAGCCGTTCGCCACCCATACTCCGCAGTTATAGTGTTCTATCCATACATTTTCAAGATGATTCATTCCTTTTCCGTTCAGGCATATAGCTCCGTATGAATTCCAGCCTCGGGCAATTGTCTGTCCATGAAAAGCCAAATCTCTGATGACTGTTCCTTCACCGATTGTGTAATTTGCCGCCCAAGCCGTTCCCGTATGCCTATGATTCACCAGTCTTGACGTCCATATTCCGCTGCCAAGCACACGAATACCGTTAAAGCTTGCCGCATGACAATTTCTGTCCCCGACATAGTTTATAATATCATACGTTCCCTCCGGAATCCACAATCCGTCATAAGTGTACGGATTATCATTGATTTTCTGCACCGCCGCACGCAGTGCCTCCGCATCGTCAAGACCGTCGTCGGCAACCGCTCCGCAGTCGGCAATCGATAGGAATCGTTCCGGCTTTGTTTTCGGCTCATCGATAGTTTCAAGCTCGATACAGTCGATATAGCAATATGTCACATCGTCATTTATTTCCGGCTCAAGCCTTATAACATCGCCCGGCTTAATATCCCCCGGCAGCACGCCGAATGCATCGTCCAAAAGGAACTTTGACAAAGCTCCCTCACTGTATGCCAGACCGTTTCCCGAGCTGCCGTAGCCTATGGAATACTTATTGGAAAGTGTCAGATAATCCATTTCTTTAAATTCGTTAAAGCTGTCGAGCGGTTTTACCTCGCTGCCGTTTATGCTGATCTTCATCTTTCCGTCCCTGCCGACACTGTTTCCGCTCTCATCGATACAGTCATTGATTGAATGTCTGACGGTGATTGCCGTCCTGTCGGTCCGTCCCTCGAACCACTCCGGTACGGTAAACTCCACATATCCGCCGTTTTCATCGATAAGAACATTCGCTCTGCCGCTCGATTCTCCGGTTATTGTTCCGGCGTAATATCTCTCGGGTGAGCTGTAGTCGGTGACAGTACCCTTGTACACTGTCATATCCTCGGCTTCATAAGTGGCAAACGGTGCGTCGTACCAGCCGCGCTCCTGAAGCTTTACATATTTAATATTCCACGAAACATCCCCCACAGCCTTTAAATACAAATCATGGAATCCCTCCGCTCCGTGAAGAGAGCAGCTTTGAATATCATATTTTGAATTTACGGGAATTTTGTTTTCTTCCAGCTTTCCCACAATCGGGCCTGTTTCGCTGTCGAGCCTTACTTCGATATAGGCACCCTTTTCACTTGTATCGAAAACCATTCCCATAATTTCGCCGACCGCTTTATCGTTCTCCGCCAGCTCTAAGCCATACACTGTATCGGCTTTTCTCGTTCTTGCAGAGAGAATGTTGTATCCGTCGGAGAAATTCACATTTGAAAATTTAATAATGTCGCCGTTCTTCATAGGTGCAGTCTCATTCTTTCCGTCATAATCCTCCGATTTGGAAATCGTCAAATCTGTTTCGGCATCATCGGCATCAAGCATAATATCCGCTTTTGTGACACTGTTGCAGAATCTCACGCCGGTTATGCTTCCCTCGCCCGATGTCACCGGTCTTATCGAAAGCTTTTTGGTATCATGCGCTTTTACGACAGGCGTCGATATCACAGTACTGCCGTCCTGTGCGTCCTCCGTTTCAAGAACTGCGACCTTGTCATTGTCGAGCCAAACTTCAAAAAGCCGACCTGCCTTTGTATTTTTCATTGTAAACTCGACAGTGTCATATCCGTCACCCAGATTTACATCGTCAAAGTTGATATATCCTCCGTTTTGCAGATTTGTAATACCGGTACCGCTCTTTTTCAAAAGATATATCTCCGAATACTTCGTCAGCGATATCGGCACTTCATCTATGCCGAAAGCTGCCTTTTTCAGTCTTACCGAGCCGTCACCTATAAGTCTCACATATACTTCACGCGAGCCATAGGTTCTGTTAATCAAAGCCGACTGCACCTTGGCGCTTTCCATCGACGCTGTCTTTTCAAGCACAACGGTACCGACCTTTGTACCGGTGAGAGTGTCAATTGAATCGAGCCAAATCTCTAACTTCAACCCGTCCGCTGATACGGCTGTCAATGCCTCGAATTTATTTATTCCGTAATGGAAGTCAACCGTACCGAGCGAAGCGGAGGAAAATCCGCCGCTGAGAGTTATTTCGTCTCCCGATTCGCTGTCCGATGCCGTTGAAAGATTCACCGTTCCGACAGAGCCTGCCGCAAGCGACATACGCTTAACCACTGCTGCCGCCTCGGCGCGCGTCATCGTTGCATCCGGAGCGAACTCATCGCTTGTTTCTCCGACCATTATCCCGATTGAGGAAACCGTCTCAACCGCGTCGGAAAGCTCGCCGTCCTCTTTGGAAACGTCCGAAAAATCTATGCTCTTGGACGATTTTTTTATATTTTCGTACTTCATCGCCTTGCTGAGCATTATTGCAGCATCGCCCCTGGAAATTGCCATGAGCGGATTAAATGCATGAACCGAATCCTCGATAATTCCCGAATTTACAGCCGCACCGAGATATCCTGCGAACCAGTCGTCAAGCGGCGATACGTCGGAGTAGCTGATACTGTATATATCATTATCCAGTCCGATAGAACGCGCAAGCATTGCGATAAACTCGGCTTTGCTTATGATACTGTCGGGTGCAAATTCTCTGTCCGAAATTCCGCTCACCATTCCCGCATCGTATAAATATTCAATGTCGT
The DNA here is from genome assembly GCA_934486735.1 of uncultured Clostridia bacterium. GTDB lineage: Bacteria > Bacillota > Clostridia > UBA1381 > UBA1381 > CAKSQL01. The sequence goes on from CAKSQL010000001.1 coordinate 80,502, forward strand.
TCTGCGCCCAATGCCCTTGAATGTCACCGAAAACGGGGCTTTTTCCCAATGCCGTCGAACTGAACGGTACTGTAAAAATTGAAACGGCGATTGCAAGACTTAATACTTTTTCAGAAATTCTTTTCATTGTAATCTCCTTTTTTCTTACATATTTTTAAATACAAAGACCTGATCCAGTCTTCCGACATAGAGCCTTGCCACCACAAGATTTCCGACAACCAGGTCATTCATTGAGCCTTTCGTAATAACCTGTTTTGAATTGGAATCATCATATACAAGATATGACGCTTCGGCTCTGAGCTTTGCATTTATACATTCTCCGTCTCTTACCGCCACCCTGAGAAGATCACCGTTGACTTCCGAAACTCTTCCTATCACAATCTGATTACGGTAATGTGCTGCATTGTTATCTCCCTCGCTGCTTTTATCTGTAAACCACCTTTGAGGATTATCATCTATGCTGAAAGTCAGATTCTTTTCGACATATTCGACCTCGCCGCCGAAATTCAGCGCTACTCTGAACAAATCGCCTCTTTTTACTTCCTTGCCGTTTATCTTGAACGAATCCTCATCGGCAGGGGTAAACGCTTCCAAAACGCCGTTTCTCCATGCGTACATTTTTCTTACAACCAGCTCATCCTCGTCCAGTTCCTCTTGGAAATGGTCAACCATAACAAGCGGACTTCCGTCCACAATCTGCGCCGAGGAATCTCCGTATACCACAACCACAGGTGAATAATTATCCTCGGTCAGGTCATACACCTCGGTGACATAGTCCTTATCGGTCTGAAAATACGAGCCTGTGTAAAAGGCTATATCCTTTTCGCCGAAATCAGCCGAATCGGGGATAACCAAAACAGCCATATTCGATGGGAAGAAGCATTCAACCCATCTTGAATATCCCTGTCCGTCAAAAAGACCCTTTGTATTGTGCGCATAACGTCTGTTGAGCTTGCCTATCGATTTTCTGAAGCAGCCTGCCTCACGCAGCTGTTTATCCCGATCGCGGCTGTCGGTCGTATCAATCGCAATATCCAAATTGCTTATCTCGCCTGCGTCATTGACTGCATATCTCACCAGCTGCTTAACTGTATATCTGCCCTTCGACTCATCCTCAGGATCGTTTTGGAGCGTCAGCTGCTCATAGATATCCTCGTCCTTGATACTTTTTCCGTTGGAGCGGACTTTTTCTTTCAGCAAATAAGTCTGCCAGTTGTTGTCCGACTCATAAATTTTCACCTGTACCCTTTCGTTGTCGTCCTCCAGCATGGCTGCCTTGAACAAAACCCCGTACTTTCCCACGCTCTCGGTAGTCAGATACACCGCCTTGCCATATATATCAATATAGCATTCCACGTTTTTCGCAACCATTTCCTTGGCAGCCGACTCGTCGAGCAGCGGAGCATACTCCACCGTTGTTCCGTCTATAACAAGCTCTTCATCGCTGACCGATTTTAAAACTCCGGACACCTTTTCAATCAGAACATAGATATTAATTAACCGTTTTGTGTCCCTCGTTCCCGAATCGGCGACAAGCAAAACATTGCCGTTCTTAATATCGGAAAACGCTTTCTTCTGCCCATTTATCCACACATTTACCGTGCAATCCACAAGTTCTGCATTAACCTTCAACTGTTTTGCGTCTTTATCGTAAATATATATTTCCTTATCGTTCATCAGCGAATTTTGCACTGCAAAAAGCTCATAATCCGTCACAAAAATCACATCGTATTTATCGTCGCCGTCGTTATCGACAAGCTTCAGCTTTCCGTACTCCGGATCGATATCCTCCTCGTCCCAGCTGTCGATTCCGATACCGTTATAAATAACATCGGCAGTTTTTGAAATTTTGGCTTTCTTTGTCTTATCCTCAACGCTGTATTTGATAAGCTCTTTTTCCGCAGTCTCGATATCCTCCGACATAATCTCGATATCGCTGCTCTTTCTTTGGTCTGCATATGCATAGACCACAGTATCGTCATCGCTGCCGTCCGATTCAACGACATACGCCTTTACCGCGTATCCGAGCAAATCCGAAGCTTCCTCCGCTCCGCAGCGATACACTGTGTCACCGAGCCTTATTTCGTCCTCGGAAATATTGCTTTCGCCGTAAAGCGACGTTACTCCGTTTTCGGTTACTATTCCCTCCGATTCGTACATATTATAAACCTCGTTCATCATAAGTACGTTTTGGTTTGTCGAATAGCTTATCGAATTTCCGTCCGGCAAATAGTTCATAATCGGAGCGAAAAGAATATTGTACATAATCGATATCGCAGCTTCCTCGGTGAGTCCGTCGCCCTTTGCCGCGGACACTCCGTTGAAAATGCCAAGCTCCGCCGCTTTTTGGTCATAGCTTGCAGCTCCGCTTTCCACCAGCGGCGAATATCCCAAAGCGCAAACCGCGATGATTCCCGCCTCTTCAAGAGTTATGCTCTTGTTCGGCGCCATACTGTACTTGCTTATTCCTTTTATTGCTCCCTTTGCATAAACCGCCGATACACTGTTATAATACGGATGGGAACTGTCAATATCCCTAAACTCAATTTCACTTGATGCATAATTTTCATATTTAAACAACCTGCAAATCATATTACAAAACTCAGCCCGCGTCAGCACATCATTTTCGGCAAAGCCATCATCTTTTATGAAATCTATCGCTTTAAGCAGACCGATTTTGTACTCAGGCACTTCCCCGTAGTCGATTGCCTGAGATACCTGTGCCTGTGCAAAGGAAAGTAAAAAAACAAGTGTCAAAACAATACTTATTGTTTTCTTCATTCGGTAGCTTCCTCCTTTATGCTAATTTATACAGTTCGTAAATCATTTTTGCCGCCTGCGCCCTTGTTGTAACTCCGTGCGGCTCAAAACGATTGTCGCCCACTCCGTTTATCAATCCGGCAGCTTTCATGACCTTAACGCTTCTCAGCGCCCAATCCGCAATATCTTCCTCATCCGCAAATTGCTCTGACGAATCATTATCCAGCGGCAGGTACATTCTCACCGCGGCACGATGCAAAAATGCGGCCGCCTCCTGACGGGTAATTGTGGTATTTTTTCCAAATAAACCATCATCGATTCCGCTTGTTATTCCTGTCGCAAAAGCCGATGCAACATATTTATAACTCCAGTCGTTTTTCGGAACATCCTCAAAATCACACTCGGCATCTTCATCAACCATATCTATTGCTTTCATCAGCATTGTTACAAATTCCGCGCGCGTTACATTTCCGCCCGGATTGAAGCTTTCGTTTCCGTCACCCGAAACAATCCCTGCGGCAGCAAGAATATTTATCTCGTTTTCCACCCACGAATAGTTTTCCAGATCGCTGAAATACTTCTTTTCGGGTACATTTTCTTCATCTTTTTTTGTATCTCCGGCAGTTGGAATCGAGCCTGATATCACACTGCTTGCGGAAGAACCCTTTTTCGAGCTGCTGCTTCCGCTGCCTCCGCCCGAGCCGCCGCCGTTTGCCGTGCTGTCCGAGTTGTAGCTCTTATATGCCTGCGCAACGGCTGATGCAAGCTGCTCCACATCGGTGAATCCGTCCGACGAATCCTTAAGCTTTTTCATCACGCCCTCCGCCTTTGCGTCCGAAAGCGACAGTATATCGCGATATTCCTTAACCGTATCGAGCTTTAAAATACCGGCATAGCTTTTCAAAACCCCGAGCAGCTTCGAGTAATGAGTATTGTTAATCTCATACAAAACAATCGACTGAACGAAAATATCGTTAAGCTGCTCCGGCGCTGTGAACTCATTCTTTGCCGAGTGCGGCAGAACTACATCATAAAACCAGTTTTTTCCTGTCTCGTCCAAATTTTCATATGTAATATCTCCGTATGAAAAGCTGCACTTCGAAAAAATTTCTTCCGATTCAATAACTTCTTTAGCCGCCTGTCTGTCCTTTAATCCGTTCAGCCGCGACGTGATTATTGCATCGTTTATCGCACCGATATTTTTATCGTCGAATGCCTTACCGCTCTCCAAGCTGCCGCAAAGCACAAGCTTTTTCTCATCGGAAATTGCGTAATATTCTTCAATCAAAACATTATATAAATCAAAATAAATCTTGTTATCCTTATTATTCATAAAAAGCTTCAGACCGTTTGCGGAAGCTCTTGCGGCATTCAGTTCCGAGAAAAATTTCTCTCTGTTCTGCTCTGCGGCATACGAAAAATCGATTGATGCCCTATCGGTCCCGGCTGTTATTACATACGCCGTAAAATACCCGTCAACGGGTCTGCTTGTGTCCTTTCTGTCATACATCGGCATTTCGCAGCCGATTGAAAATTCTCCGTCCTCGCCGGCATATACCTGTCTTGCGGCATATGTATTGTCCGCATCAAGCATATCCGCGCCGTTTCTTGTCACCTGTATGTATACTCTTGATTTCGGAGTGGGTACAGCTCCGCTGATTGTAACTGTATTCCCGTTTACCGATATGGGATTTATTTTTGTCTCAGCCGCTGCAAAACATGGAATTGACAAAATCGTCAATACCAAAACCATTATATCTGCCAAAATCCTTTTCTTCTTCATTCTTTCAGCCATTCCTTTCTATCAAGCCGTACCGGTTTTTGAGAAAACAGGGCTGCAGAAAAAGGCACAGACCGTTCAATGGCATAGATGCTATTGCAAAGATACAGCATTTTCTTGAAAATGTAGAAACTTGGGTAGAAATCCGCAAAACTGCGGATTTCTATCTGTTTTTTACCCTTGAACCACACCTCAAACGCACCGCTTGGAGTACTCAGAGTACACCCCTTCGGGTGCGTTTGAAGCGTTCTGAACTCTTTTTTTACAACCCCGCATAAAGAAACCTATTCGATAAATTCCGGTGTCGAAAGCGCCGGTCGCATCTCGTCCCATACAAATACCTTTACATATACATTTTCCATGCCGCTCAAATCGCAGCTCACCGTAAAGATTCCCGTTGTTTCGTCATAGCTTCCCACAGCTATTTTCTTAAGTTCGTTTGTATCCTTGTCATATACTGCCATATATTGTTGATTTTCGTATTGGTTTGCCACAGCGGTTTTGGCTGTCAAAACCGTACCCGGCATAGCTGCCAGCGACTGCACCGGTACATCTCCGCACCAGAAACCGGTGTTGTCATAGTACTCGATTTTACTGATGCTTAAATTGTCAAAATACAGATTGCCGGCTGTGTTGGTCAGTGATGCAAAAATTACACCCTTAAGTGACTTCACCGACAGAGGATTTACATATTCTGTCTGTTCAACGCGCTTTCCGTCCACATATACGCTGTGATAGCCGACGCCGTCCTTGATTGTTGTTACCCAATCAATCTTATGCCATGTCATTTCCGACAATTGTGCCAGCTGCTTATTGCCGCTCTGACGGTTGAGCAGCACCTTGGCATTATGAAGATTCAGCGAATTTACATCCTTTTCCGATCTTAAGCTCATCAAAACGTTGTTGTTTCCTATGAAACCGTTTGCATAAATCTCAGCCGATGCCTTTATGATTCCGTTGTATATGTAATTATCCGAATTTAACATTCCATCGATTCGTCTTGCGTTATTCGTTCCGAGATTCAAGCTCTTGCCATGCTCGCTGTCAACCTCGACCGCTTTCGGACCGTTCTCCTCGGTGGTGTTGAGTATCTGCCAATATCCGTTGCCCGACTTATCGTCCCACTTGGTTGTTCCGTCGGTATACGAATTGAAATCTTCCTTAACCAGAACCTCCTCGCGGAATTTCGGCTCAACATAGAAGCTCATTTCGTCATAAGCAAAAGCCTCGGTGTCGTTCTTGGTGAACGCTTCGCACGCAACTGTGTGAGTTCCCGCCGTTGTCGGAGTGCATTCAAAGCTGAACGGATATGCTGTTGTTGTCGCTTTTTCTTCTCCGTCAAGATACCACACGACTTTATTCACCGGGCTGTAACCTGTGTCTGCTCCCATTACGCTCTCTGCCCAAAACTTGAATATCTTTCCGTTCATAAAGGACGCATCCTTATAATCTCCGCCGGCTTTCAGTTCAAAGCTTGTTTCGTCATTTTCACCGATTAAATAACTATAATAATTATCCAGATATATGTTGTGGTCATTACTTGTGGCATTGCATACTATTAAAAATGTTTTCGGTATTGTTCCATCAACCGCCTTCGGATTGAAGGTAGTTACCGGTGTTTTTTCATGAATAACCACATCATCAAAATACACGCTTATATTATTCTTGGAAAAATCAAGAATTTGAGCACCGTTTGATTCTTTTTTGTCTCTGAAATCAAATACTGTCTTCACATGATGCCACTCGTTAAGCGACGCATATGTTTTGTGAGTATTTGTAACCTTATCGCGTATACTCAGTTTTCCCTGGTCGGAAACCGTCGAAAACAGGCGCAGCTCTTTCCAGTCACTCAATTGCATCATAGCAATAAAATTATGAATAGGTTGGTCAAACATTATATCAAATTCCCAAACAAATACTCCTTCTGACGGGGTATAGCGATAAAAATTCTGACTGTTTATTTTTTCACGTTCGCCTCTCTTGATTTTAAATACTTTGTCTCCCGGATATGCAGGGTTTGGGTCATTCACAATTGACACGCTGTCTGTTTTATAGCCCGTGATTGTCTCTCCGTCCTCACCATACACAGGTTCTTTTATTATTCCTTTATCCTTTTTAACATAAAATGCTTTTCCAATCATGAAATCTTTTTCTTCGGCGGGTACAGTATACGAACAATTCGATTCAAAATCTGTTCCCGAAACTGTCGGCACTGCCGCATCGGCAGGTATAACCGCCGCTGTTTGCAGCATAACTGCACTTGCCAGACACGCTGCAAGCTTCCTGATTTGTTTTTTCATAGAAAATTCCTTCTTTCTTTTAAAAATTTATATAGTGCAGGCTCATCGCCTTTTTACTAAACCAGTTTATCACATTTGACCCCAAAAATCCACCAGCGAAAATTACCAGTACATTTTCCAATCCCTTTTAAGTCTCACAAGCGCTTCAAGGTAGAAATAATCTCCCCATGGCGTACATTCGTCCGCACTGTTACCCCGATGGTAAGTGGCATGAGTAATAAGACCGTTTGAGTTTTCGTTATTCTCCGTTGAACATTTATCGATTACCGCATTAATTAACGATTTTGCCGCTTTGAGATATTCCACGCCGCACAAGCCCTGTTTATAACATTCCAGTATGCCGCATGCGGCAATTACGTTTGAAGAACTGTCTCTCGGTTCATCTCCGTCGGTAAAGCACAAATCCCAATACGCTATTTTATCCTCGGGAATATGATTTAAATAGTAGTCGGTCAGTCTGAACCAGTCCGACATGATATCGTCATCTTTTATATAGTGATTTTTCAGCATAAAGCCGTAAATGCACCATGCCTGACCTCTCGCCCATGCCGATTCGTCGCTGTAGCCCTGGTGCGTTTTTCCGCATTTCGGCAAGCCTGTCTCGGGGTCAAAGAAATATGTGTGATACGCAGAGCCGTCCTCTCGGATAACCACCGACCTTGTAGTGTTGAAGTGGGCCTCCGCCGCTTTTTTGAACTTCTCGTCCCCCGTCTCCTCATATGCCCAATACAAAAGGGGTATGTTCAAAAGGCAGTCCACAATCAGTCTGTACTGATTCACATCGCCGACCTTTCCCCAAGCCTGGATAAACTGCCCTTTTTCGCAGAATCTTGTCAAAAGCAGCTCTGCCGCACCCAATGCAGTTCTCCTCGCCGATGTATCTCCCGTCAGCTTATACTGCGCAACACAGGACAGCGTATACAAAAATCCCAGGTCGTGAGAGTCCACACCGTCTCTTTTTTCGATACGCATTTTAAAATCACCGATGTGATTTTTCGCAGCGTCCGAAAATTCCTCATCACCCGTCAACTCATAGCAAAGCCAAAGTATGCCTGTGTAAAATCCCTCTACCCATGAGCGATGATCCATAATCGGATATACATTATTCACACTTGCCTCCGGCGGAAATTTATCCACGAAATAGGGAATATATTTCTTTACCCTCTGCACCGTCTGCTTTATTGCGGCATCTATTTTTTCCTCCGTAAGCTCCTTATAATCATTAAAACGTTCTTGGTTTTGAATCATTTTTTCTTTCCTTCCGCATCAATTTCACTGTTCATTTTTAATATAACATAAAAAAAATTAAATTTATATGCATTTTATCAAAAAAATATTGCATTTTGTTCAATTTGATGATATACTTTATATACAGGGGGGAAATTTATGCTGAATAATTATTTTATAGAAAAAAAAATGGATTTCAATAACAAATCATACAATGTACATATGCATGACTTGTACGAAATAAATTTTATACTTACCGATGGAGTGGATATTCTTGTAAACGACACCATGTATACATCAAAATGCGGAGACATATTTATTTTTCCGCCGTTTTCATTCCATCGCGCAAATTTCAACCATGTCTGCTACAACAGATTTTTAATCTACTTCAGTGCAAACGCAATTTCCACAGCTATAGGCGTGCTGACACCGGCTTTGAATTTTTTGAAAAACGTTCAGATTAATGTCATTCATCTGAACAAAAAAGATATAAATGAAATGACAAATTTACTTGAAAAAGCATTTGCCACACAAAACAAACACGGACTTTTTTCCGACTTTGACAATATCTGCGTTTTCGGAAATATACTCTCTTTCATGATAAGTAAAATTGATATGGAAAAATGTCTGAATCCCGCAAGAACGCACGATAACGACATTTCAAAAATACTGTCATACATAACTGAAAATATTGACGGAGAACTGACGATAGAAAGTATATGCAACGAATTTAACATAAGCAAAACAACGCTTTGGAGCATGATAAAAAATGCAACGGGAATTTCGACAAAAGAATATATTTTAAAAAAGCGTATCTCTCTTGCTATGGATTTATTGATAAATGACATGTCGGTGACGGAGGTGTCCAACCGCTGCGGCTTCAACTCATATGCCCATTTTATACGCACCTTTACAAAAATCGTCGGGATTTCACCATATAAATACGGCAAACGCTCCTTGTATGTGCGCGACTCTCTCATTCCCGCCGATTTGTCGGAACAGAACTGACACTTCTCAGGGATGTAAAAAAGAGTGCAGAACGCTTCAAACGCACCCGACGGTGTTCAAAGATAGAAATTCCGCATTTTTGCGGATTTCTATCTAAATTTGTACCTTTTTAAGCAAATTAACTTTGCAACAGCATCTATCTTTGAACGGTCTGTGCCTTTTTTACAGCCCCATTTTTTACGCTCTATATTTCAAAATATATTGTCTTGATTTTGTTCGGAGCAAGTTCAAGCTCCAATTTATTATTTTCGGCATGCAGCGCTTCAAATTCCGTCTCGGCAAGATTTGCCGCACACACATTTTTAACCGGGCGTTTAAAATCAAGCACGCATTCCTCCGGCTCGTTTTTTTGTATTATAAAGACGCACAACATCAGCCGAGCAGCCGCATATTGAGTCATGGGGCTGATTTTTCAAAAGATATTTCGCGGCAAGGCGATAAAATTCCATGTCGATATCGATATTCATGAATTTTGACATCGCAAGAATCGGGGCAATCCTGCTTTCAAGCAGATTCTCGCACATATCATTTTCAAATTTCAAGGGATAATAGCTGGATATCGAGCTTGTGACTGACCTGAATTCGTTTTCCGTTTCCGCCGTTGTTATAAGCTCGCCCTCGCAGACCGGAAGCGCATCCTTTTTCTCCCGCAAAGCAGCCGAAATCCCCTCCGGACCGTCTGTCACCTCGTACTGTTCGGAAATCTCGTCCTTGATTTTTTCAAATTCCGGCATGTCATCATCGATAGCGATGTGGTCGCGGGTGTAGAGCATGATAACCGCACCGGTATTGTCGCAGTTGTCCGAAAGATATTTCAAAACAGTGTCTTTCCTGTCACCGCCCTTTTTAAATTCATCGTTCAGCGCGGCATATCACTCCTTGTATCCGAAACACTCGCTGCCGTCCGGCGCACGCCATATAAAATTTTTAAAATTCTGATCCGCCGCGCCCACTCCACGCCCCATATACGCAGCGTTGATGCCGAAACCGTTCAATATCTGCGGCAGCTGCGCAATATGGCCGAAAATATCGTTGATATATCCGTATTTCCATATCTTTGAATCAAATTGTTCCGCCACTCTTTTCCCGGTCAGAGAATTTCGGATGATGCTCTCGCCCGAAACAAGCAGCTCGTCCGGCATGACATACCATGGACCAACCTTCAGCCGTCCGCTTTTGATAAGTTTTTTCAATGCCTCGCGCTTTTGTGGTCTGATTTCAAGATAATCCTCCAAAACAACGGTCTGTCCGTCAAAGGTGAAAGTCTTGATTTTTCCGCTCTCAAGCGCATCGATAACCCGATCTGTTACCTTTGCCAAATCATAGCGAAATCCCTGAAACGGCTTGTACCATTCCCTGTCCAATGGGTACTGATTGCATAAAATATTTTCATGACTTGTCTCCATTCCGCTGCTCGGCCGCGGCATAATTCATAATGCAAAAAATATCGAATAAGCTGCGTGTTTTCAGCTGCGGCAAAATAATGTAGTAAACAACTCGTTTGCGCATCGCTAAACAACGGTTCATACTTGTACTTCCGTCTCAAAACAAGGCGGATAACGCGGCATATTTTCCGCATTGGTGTTTTTTATTCAATTATACACCGCTGTTTGCCTAATATCAAGTGACTTTTCGCTTATTTTTTTAAATTTTCAAATTTTTTTTGAAAAAGTATTGACAAAATTCCAATTGTTTGGTATAATAATACCTGTCGTTGTATGGAGAGATGTCTGAGCGGTTGAAAGAGCCGGTCTTGAAAACCGGTGACGTGCGAGCGTCCGTGGGTTCGAATCCCACTCTCTCCTCCACTAACATATTAATATATGTGCTTTATGTGCGGCTTGTGTTTATTTCGGCATAACATAGGCTGACATATATACGGAGAAGTACTCAAGCTGGCCGAAGAGGCGCCCCTGCTAAGGGTGTAGGTCGGGAAACCGGCGCGGGAGTTCAAATCTCCCCTTCTCCGCCACAAAGCAAAAACCGCTTGATTTCAAGCGGTTTTTTGATGTTTTGAAAAGTCTGTACACGTTTTTTACACGATTTTTTCTAAAATTTTTACCGCGCGTTCTTCTTCGCGCGGATAAAGATGCGAATATGTATTCCATGTTATTTCTATTTTTGAGTGTCCCAATCTTCTCGCTATCTCTTGTATATTAATTCCCTCGTTCGCCAAAAGTGATGCGTGACTATGCCGAAAATCGTGGATTCTGATTCTTTTCAATCCTGCTTTCTCGGCATAATTTTTATTATGCTTATCCACCGAACTGTCCCTCAGGCATTGCGCTCCTCCACATATTCTCCAATCGTCGGAAAATCCCTCCACATCTTTGTATCTGTTATAATGTTCATCCAATATATCTTTTAACGGTTTCGGAATCATTATATCTCTGACCGAGCTTTTGTTCTTTGGCGGAGTTTCTCTGTCGCCGCCTTTCAGCTTTTGAGCTATACTCCTTGTTATATGTATTATATCGTCCTCTATATCGGTCCATTTTAATGCATTTATTTCCCCTTTTCTCATTCCGGTATAGAAAGCGATATTGAAAAATACATAATAGTCCCATTCATGCATGGTTTTCGTGTCATTCTCTGCACATTCTTTGGCTGCCGCAATATACTTTAAAAATTCATCTGCAGTGTAATAATTAATCTTCTTCTTGGTTTCATACGCATCTTTAAAATTCCCCACTTTAGGCAGCGGATTTGAGCTTATATATCCAAATTTCACTGCATAGTTCATCATTGCGCGAAACTCTCCGAATATATTCCGGCGCATTGTAATGGATAAATTGCACTGCTCAATTGTTTGTTTCCATTTTTGTAAAACTTGAAGATTGACATTGCTCAGTTTTTTATCTTCAAGATACGGCAGCACATGATTGTTAAGAATCTGCTTGCTTTTATTTAACGATGTTTCGCGAACCTCATATTGCTTCGCCGCTATATATTCATCATACAATTTTTTTACGGTCATCCTTGTTTCCGGCAAGTTTTCCTTTAATTCTTGAACAAGACTGCGCTCAAGAGCCTTTGCACTCTCGCTTCCGTATGCCACCCTGTCTATTTGCTTGCTGTTGCCCTGCGCATCTTGATAATTTACCCGAACGCGATATTTCTGCTGGCCGTCCTTTTTCCCGTTCATTTTGTATATTGGCACTGTTTCTCGCTCCTTGCATAAAAATTATTAATTTAGATACTTATCCGCTTTACACTTTGAACACGCAGTGTAGCCTGCTTTTTTTGCCTTATTCAGCGTTATTTCTATCGCTCTGTCATTATTCTTTATTATTTTACATTTGCTTGTATGATATTTTTTACCGGTCGGCGTAATATACGCTACAGCAGATGTATCCTGATAACTGACAGCACTGTTATTACTGCCTATGTTATAAAACACAACGGAACATGTCACACACAAGGTTATACATATAAGCAGCACCAACAATATAGTTTTATGCTTTTTATTTAGCTTTGGTATGGTAATTGTGTATTTTTCCTTTGAATCGTCCGATACCTTTACAGGTACGATTTTTTTACCGCTATCTTTTGAACGACGTTTTATAAACTCTGATTTTGTAATAAAAATATACTTATTCTCATGTTCAATCGCATATCCTACACCAAAATTATTTATCTTCTGTAAGCATTTTTCTGACAGTTCTCTCTTTATAAAGTATTTTTTACATACTTTATCTCCCGATAAAACGTGTACCTTAACCAATTCTTTTTTGCCCGAAAAAATTCTTATTTGTATAAATAATTGAATCAACAACACCAGCTCCGTGCCGTGCGGGTTTATAAAAAACCATATCGCTGCTCTTATAAAGTATATAAAAATCGCAAGCAAGATCGCCTCCCGGCGTGTAAAATGCGGTTTTATCCCCTTTATGGCAAATGGCACGCCAATGCCGCTTGTCCACACTATTATTGTGCATATAAATATATTTAATATATCCATATCCCCCATGTTTTTCATCCTTTCAAAGTTTACTTTTGCCTGCCGCAAGTTTTACATAACGGCATGTTTATATCCTCTATACTTTCTATTTCCACCTTTGTCAAATCTGTTTTTCCGCGAATATGCGAACAATTCACATTTTGATGATACACTCGTCCTGTCCTCGCTCTATACAATATTATTTTATTATCGGATTCAATTTGTGGAGATTCAATCTGTGAATTTTGATTGTTGGCAACGTTTTCAGTCTGACTTTTATGCGGCTGTTCCTCTTTAGTTGATACTGTAACGAAAATATTGCTTAACAATACAAGTACAAAAGCAATTGCAAACTTCTTAATAATACCGCTTAAATAATTATTCGTGATAATTCCGTTTACATAATTATTTGTGCAATTAACTTTATTTATCTGCATGTAATCAGAAAAGTTGGCAAGCAACATTTTCTCTTTGTTATCGTTATGTATTTTATATTGTTTGTAATCGACATAATATATTTTCAAGATATCATCATCAAGCAAAGTATAGTATCTTACATCTGCCATATCCTTAATTCCCATTGTTTTCAATACACATTCAGGTGCCAGAAAATGTCTTGCAAAATCATTCGCCTCGCGTTCCTGACCGTCTCCGGACACATGAAACATTGCTGTATTTTCTCCATCAGCCGTAATATGCTCAAACTTTATATGTCCCAACTCATGAGCAAGCACATATGTTCTCTCTGCCGCACAAAGTTCCTGATTTATAAAAACATATTTCATACCTTGCACTATACACGAAAAACCTTTATATTCTGTAGCAGCCCACATCAAATTTAATTTTTCGAATAATTTGCGATATTGTATGTTCGCCAAATCGAAGTACTTGACTTTCCATCCTTTTGATTCAATAATACATTCTATAAATTTGTCTTTTATCGGCAGTTCATCCGCTCCTGCTTCAAGTAATGTTTCAACAGCATATTGATATGCAATCATTTTTCGTCCTCCCGAACTTTTATTTGTCGACTTTTGTCGATATTTGTAATATATTCTATATAATTTTATTACAAAACACCAAAAAATTCAAGAGTTTTTTATATTTAATTGTATTTTTTATATGCTTCTATTAATTCCGGTAACGTTTCACTTAATCTTAAATTGTATTGAAACGTCCTGAAAGCACATATTTCAATATCATTAAACATGCAGCCATATTTTTTATAATTATGTATTGCGCATATGTTGTTCAGTATTATTGATAAAATTCCCGACACAACTTTTACGCCTGCAAAAATCAAGAATATATCCAAATTTTTTGTAAACAAAAATATGATTCCTAAGACCACATATGAAAATATGCCTATACTGTTATATACAAAAAGCAGCGGCATTAATATTTTTGCAATTGCATTTTGTTTCGACAGCCTTATCCCATATCCTAAAAAATATATAATCGCAGATATGAGTGCATATATATACTTATCAATTCCACAAAAGCATGCGATAATTGTAAAATAAAACATAAGCGCCGCAGAAACTTGAAAAATATTCTCTATCTTTTGAGCGGTTGAATACATGGTATTATCTGCAACCATTTCTTCATCAGTGAAAAATCTATCTTCATTTTTTATAATTCTCATAAAAAATCTCGGATTTAAGCGAACTTTCAAACCATGCGGCGTAGTAAAATTATACTCCATAATATCATCTCTCACAATTCATTACTGTTCATCAAGCATTTTTCTTAATTCTTCGGCAGAAATATCCGGCGCCTTGACCGAATGAACTCCCTTTCCCATTGCCGCCACCTTGGTTGAATCCGATGTCTCGTTAAGTAATTCCAAAATTTCTTCTTTTGTAGGAATCGCATTCTTTGATTTTTTCTCGTTGTTTGCATATTTTGGATTTTCCAATAAATCAGATATATACTCAAATGCCTTTTTCTGACCCTCTGCATTTAATGAATTGTAAGATGCATATATGGGATTGTCCTCCGTCCTGCGCTTCGGTATATCTGTCACTTCCGAAGAATGCAAAGCGATACTTTCCAATTCACTTTCCTTGGGAACAAGCACACCGTCTTCATCCGTTATATATTGTTCCCAAAAACATTTCACAGTTTTCTTTAAAAAGGCTATCATAACTTGCAATATTTCTTTTGCTGAATTTATAATTTCTTTAATTATTTCTTCATTGTTGAGTTGAGATACATTATCAGCTGATTTACGATATATATTAATTAACAATTCAAGCGATATTGGGTTATTGAAATCATTATAAATCTCATAACAACGACATATCTCATACTTGTTGTCTAAATTTTTTATAGTATCTTCGTAGCTGTCATTTTGTTCGTGGTCGAAATGTGTAAAGGAATTTCGAGCTTTTTTATAGAATTTACTATATTTCCCCCATATACTTTTAACTGTATTCAATTCTTTCACAGCACCAAATTTTTGTACAATGACATCTCTTGCTTCAGAAAAATAGTTTTTTAGTTGTTTCTCGTCCAAAGTTATTATTTTTGCAGCTTCACAAAGCGTTATAATGCAATATTTGAAAACAATAACCCAATCTGTTTTTCTATGATACGCATTTACACAAATAGAATCACTGAGCAATAGATTTACTGAATAAATCTCATTCATTGTCTCCCATAAATGACAGACATATCTTGTAACCATATTATCTTGATTAAATATGTTCGGAAGATCTGCTTTTTTATTTTCTATTGTAGGAGCATCAATCTTCCTAAATTTAGGGTCATCAATCCTTCCCAAAAGATAGTCAACCGAGCAACCAAGGCAATCAGCAAGTGTAACAAGTTTTGCGGCAGTAGGAAAACTTCTGCCACTTTTCCAGTCGCTAATATTACCGGTCGAAATACCGGTTTCTTCCGAAAGTTTCTTAGCTGTTAAACCTTTTTCTGCTATCAAGTTAAATAAGTTGTTTAAATCAACCAATATAAACACTCCTTTTTAGACAATATTGCCAAAATCTCGTATTTACGAAATATTCTATTGACTTTCTCGTAAATACGAGATATAATTAAATTAACAACCAACATTGCGAACAAAGCGTATGTTGTTGTTATACAGCGGAAAATCCGCAGACAAACAGCATTTGAATGATATTTAGTTCGATGTGGTAGTTGTATTATGTATCATTCATGGCATTTTGTCAAATCATCACTAAACAGAAAGCATATTGCTCAGTCGGTAGAAGTATTTCCCTAAAACACATGTCCTTAATGTTTTATATGTTTTCTGTTTACAAGGCATAACGCAGCCGGACTCCTGCCGGTTGAAAAAAGCCTTGTTGACACTGCCGAGTGTTGATTAAATTTTGTGTGGTAACTTAATTATACAACATTCGGCAATTTTTGTCAACAATTTTATTATTAATTAAATATCGAAAGGCAGGTGACTTGAAATGCAAATTAAAATGCGGCTCTTAGAATTGGGCAAAAAGCAAACGGATTTATTAGCAGAAGTTCACAAAAGAGGATATCCGAGATTAACAGCCGGGCAGCTTTCGGGATATATCAACAATACAATTCCGGGTCCTCAAAGAGATGCTGTTATTGAGTTATGTCATGACATACTTGATGAATGGAAAAAATAAAGATTTAAGGAGGCGAAAGGAAAGTGGAGGACGTTTCTAAATTAAAACAACAAATCAAGCGACTGCAAGCTGAAATACAAAAGCAGGAGGAAATTTTACAAGACCAACAAAAAATCCTTGACAGTCTCAAATTCAGCGAATCCGACTTACAAATGATGTTAGCAAAGATAAAACAAAAGTATTGCGAACATCAACCGGAAATTCACAGTTTTAGGTTGGAAGCAGGTAAAAAAATCCGCTACTTTTTGAAATGTTCCAAGTGTGATAAGGAGTTAGAGCCGGAAATTCATGAAGATGAAACATTTGCGTCACAGCTTGAATACGGGCGAACATACTATATAGACTATTTCGGAGGAATGTATTTTGTTGAGGATAATACACCTAATATTTCAGCATTTGAGCTTCACCTCAAGAAGAACTATTTACCTGTTTGGTCGGAGAATATTGAAAAGCCTATAAGGCACAAAAAATTAACATAAAAAGGAGCAAATTATCATGGAAAAGCAAGAAATTAAAGAAGAACAAGAAATCAGAGTAAAATTACCTCGTCCTGTACAAGACAGAGATGCGGCTATAAAAGCCTATTACGGCAACGGATATATTGGTTCAAAAGAAATTCGGACTATATTCGGCTTAAAAAGCGACAGTGCGGTATGTCGAGTAAAAAACACAGTTCGCGACGCTGAATTAAAGCTTGGGATTCCGGTTGGAATTATCCGCGGTTGTGTCAGCGTAAAAGCTGCTTTTAAGGTTTGGGGACTTGATATCAAGGAGCTTGAGCGTAACAGACAAAGATTAAAGACTTTGGGGTTGGACGCCATTGGACAGAACGAGGAGTGAGAAAATGACAAACGAAAAAATAGCGAAAATATTGAATCTGCATTCCGTACAATTTAAAATTGTAAATAAGCAAATAATAGCCGACAGTATGGAAGGCGGCACAAAATTATTTGAAAAGACGATAAATTTAACAGGTATAAAAGCAAATGAATTATATCAATGGTTAGGATATTAAAAAAAAGAAACGAAAGAAAAGGTATTTATCAGTAGAAGATGTCGCGCGAATAATGTCGGCATCGGTATAAAAAGGAGGGACAACCACATGACACGCACACAAAAGCGAATCAGAGCGGTATTAATACTCGCCGCGGTAATCGGTCTTGCCGCACTCTTATGCGGCGGCAGAGGGCAAAACTTGCGCTCAGAGCGGTATGTCATTGAGCAGGGCGACACGCTTTGGCAGATTGCAAGCGAGTACAAGCCTGCAGGCATGCGCTATGACGATTACATATACCTGCTGCAGCGCGAGAACAATATCGGCGCAGAAATCAGAGCAGGGCAGGAAATTATGATTTTTACAGAATGATGAAAATAAAACAAAGGAGCAAAGAAAAATGGATAAATTAATTTTTAACGTACCGGAAAGCAATGTATCGGCTGAGGGCATGGTTGTACGAATCGATGCGGAGGCGGCTGCCATGATACTCGACATTGCCGAGAAAACAGGCATGGACAAAAAATACATCGTCTCGGAAATGATAAAATTTTCATATCCGAGGTCAGAGGTAAAGCGTGTGACGCTCGATTTTAAAAACGGAGGTGCAAAGAAATGACTGACGATATTATGCTGATGGGCAAAAATCCGAACTTTCTCGGGAGTTGGGATTTGTATGATGTCTCGGGAAAGGAGATAACCGTCAGTATCAAAGACATAAGAGACGAACAGGTTATAAACAACGGGCAAAAGGAAACCTGCACTGTATGTTATTTTAACGAGAACGTCAAGCCGATGATACTGAATCTGACAAACAAAAAGACAATAACAAAGCTGTACCGCACAAAGAGAGTGAGCCAGCTGAAAGGCAAGTACATAATTATCGGCTATGACAAAGTAAAGGCTTTCGGCAAGGTAAGTGACGCGCTCAGAGTGAGGTCACGCATTCCGGAGCATACCTCTCCCGAGCCGGAAATATCATGCGAAAAATGCGGCAAACCGATATGTGCTGCAAAGGGCATGACAATACGTGAAATGGCTGATTACACAAAGAGCAAATACGGAAATGCGCTGTGCAGGGAATGTGCGGCAGAAATGTACAAGGAAAAGGAGCAAAGCAATGAAAACGACCAAAATTAAAATCCGAAACCTATTCGGAATAACCGAGCAGGAGCTTGACGGCAGGAGCATAGAAATCACCGGGACAAACGGTGTCGGGAAAACCTCCGTTATTGACGCAATCAAATATGCACTCCAAAATTCATCTGACCGGGAGTACATACTGAAAAACGGTGAAAACGAGGGCGAAATAATAATTGAAACCGACACAGGCATATACATTGACAGGAAGAAAAGAGTCGGGCAGGCTGACTACAAGTCGGTAAAGGAAAACGGGCAGGCGGTACAGAGCCCTGAAAACTTTTTAAGGCAGCTTTTCACTCCCCTGCAATTGGACCCGGTTGCATTTATCCAGACAGACAAAAAAGAGCAGAACAGAATCATCCTTGACTTAGTCGAATTTAACTGGGATTTGAACTGGATAAAAGAACAGTTCGGCGAAATCCCGACCGGAGTAAATTATGAACAGAACATATTGCAGGTGCTGAACGACATTCAGGCAGAAAACGGCGACTACTTCCGACGCAGGCAAGATATAAATCGGGACATGAGGAACAAAAGGGCATTCATAGAAGACATAGCAAAGGATATCCCCGAGAATTATGATGCGGACACATGGCGGATGTTTGATTTTTCCGAAAAATACAGAGAACTGGAATCGATACGGCATGAAAACAATGTTATTCAAAGAGCGAGGGCATTTAAGGACGCGTATGACAACAAGGTAAGAGGCTTACAGGCTGAAAGGGAAATGCAGCTTGCCGAGCTTGAGAGAAGCATTGCCGATGAGAAAACGGCTCTCACAGCCGATATAGAGCGCATGAGGGCGGAAATAAAGGCAGCGGAAGAAAAAATATCGGGACTTGAAGAAAAAGATGCAGACAAAAGGGCGGTTATTGAAGAAAGATATTCGGCAGGAATTGAAAAACTCGGGAACGATGTCGCAACCGCCGAAAAATATACTTCAAAAGAAATTGAAGATACTGCCGGACTTGAGGACGAAATATCCGAAGCCGAGGAAATGGTCAAGCATCTGCGCGAGTTTGACAGAATGTGTGTGATGCAGAATGAGCTTGAACAGCTAACAAAGCAATCCGATGACTTGACAAGCAAGATAGAACTGGCGCGGAATCTCCCTGCGGAAATTTTAAAAAGTGCGTCAATTCCGATTGACGGCTTGACGGTGGAAAACGGTATACCGCTCATCCATGGTCTGCCCGTAAGCAACCTGTCGGAGGGTGAAAAGCTTTCATTGTGCGTTGATATAGCGCTGTCCAAGCCGAACAGCCTGCAAATAATACTTATTGACGGCAGCGAAAGGCTTTCGGACGATAATCGCAAAAAGCTATACGAAAAATGCAAGGAAAAGGGCTTGCAGTTTATCGCCACACGCACGACAAACAATGAAGAACTGGAGGTTGTATATCTATGATTCTTACAAATGAAAACTATTTTTCAGCCGAAATGCAAAAAAAATATATGGGCGTATCACAGTATAAATCTTTTGAATCCTGCCCGGCGTGTGCAATGGCTGAAATAAACGGCATATACAAAAGGCAAATGACACCGGCATTGCTTGTCGGTTCATACATAGACGCACACTTTGAGGGTACACTGGATTTGTTTAAGGCTCAGCACCCGGAACTGTTCAAGCGTGACGGAGGTCTGAAAGCAGAATATACAAAAGCCGAAGAAATCATAAACAGAATCGAAAGAGATGATATGTTTATGAAATATATGTCGGGCAAAAAGCAGGTTATCATGACAGGCAATATCGCAGGGGTTGACATCAAAATAAAGATTGACAGTCTTTGCTCCGACAAAATTGTGGACCTTAAAATCATGCGCGATTTTGAGCCGATATACAAACCCGAACAGGGACGGCTGCCATGGTACGAGGCATGGAGATACGATTTACAGGGTGCGGTGTATCGGGAAATATACCGTCAGAACACCGGCGAAAAGCTGCCGTTCTATTTGGCGGCGGCAACAAAAGAAACCGTTCCAGATATCGGAATATGGCATATAGGTGATGAAACGCTTGATTTTGAGCTTGCAAGATTTGCCGAGAATGTACCGGTATATGACGCAATGAAAAGCGGAGCAATGGATGCACCGAGATGCGAAAAATGCGATTATTGCAAACAGACAAAGGTCTTGACAGAGGCTATCGAAAGCGAGGATGAGTTTGATGCAGAATAGTGTGTGCCTGACCGGACGGCTTTCAAAGGACGTTGAATTAAAAACTTTTGATAACGGCGACCGGGCTGCAAATTTTTCTCTTGCAATACAGAGAAACTACAAAAATAAACAAGGTGAATATGACTGTGATTTTATAAATTGCAGTGCAAAAAACACAACGGCGGATATATTATTTAAATATTTTAAAAAAGGCGACTTTTGCCCTGTTTCGGGTGAACTGCATACAAGAAAATACGAAAAAGACGGTGCCGTAAAAACCATAACATATGTCGAGGTCAACAACGTCACATTTGTCAGCAGCAGGGCATCTGAAGGCAAGAAAAGCTCCGGTTCTCAAACAGGAAACATTCCGGCTGATCCGAATACCTTTTCAGATTTTTCGGATTTTTCGAATGAAGAAGAAGCAGAAGACGATCTGCCGTTCTGAGGTGTGAATTATGGTTATACAAATCGATACAAAGGAAAAAGCAAGAGCAATCAAAAAGATAATATCATTTTTTGATGAAAAACAAATAGAGCATATATCATCAAAATTGTATGTGGGCGACTATATGAATTTTGACAATCCGCGCCTGATAATCGACCGAAAACAAAACTTGAGTGAAGTGTACAGTAATCTGTGCCCGAACAGAAAAAACAATCCCAGGGACGAAAATGGCTTGCTCAGAATTGACAGAGAGGTAAAAAGAGCGAATCAATACGGGATAAAGCTTATTTTTCTCGTAGAGCATGGCGGCGGAATCAAGAAATTAGATGATGTGAAAGCCTGGCAGAATCCGCAGCTGAAAAAGAGTCCTTATGCATGGAACGGCGAAACCTTGTATAAGCACATGTTTATGTTTTCAAAAAAATATGATGTTGAATTTGTGTTTTGCGATAAGAGAAATACGGGCAAACGGATCGCCGAGTTATTGGCGGTGAGCAAATGAATATAGCGGAAATCATACGTCAGTCGGTCACCATGAAAGACATTTGCGACCATTACGGATTTGAGCCGAACAGGGCAGGATTTATTCACTGCCCTTTCCACCCCGGCGACAGAGACGCATCGCTGAAAATATATCCGAACAGCCGCGGGTGGAACTGCTTCGGCTGCGGCAGGGGCGGCAGCGTGATAGATTTTGTGGAGGCATTGTGCGGCGTCGGGTTTAATGAGGCGGTACGGATAATTGACAGTACATTTAATTTGGGACTGCCTGCAAACAAAAAGGCTTCATATCGCGAGCAAATGCGTTTCAGACAAAAATACAAGGAAATCAAAGCGCAGGCAGACGCTGCGGAAAAAGAGTACAACAAAGCTGTGCAGGAGTATGAATATTGGCTGAACGAATGGATATGTGCGGATATGATTATACGCACTTTAAAGCCAAAAACCCCGGAAGATGAAATTGATGATGTGCTTAAAGGCGCATACAAAAATATACTCATAGCCGGATATATGCTTGACAGCTTAAAGGAGGGATAACGTGAATGAAATACAGATACCGGATTTTACGCGCGAGGAATACCTGACAACCTCAAAGCCGTATGAATGGCTGAACAGTTTTGCCGGAAACAAATTTCAGCTTGAACAGCTGCTGGCGCTCATCAGCACAAAAGCAATGTCAACAGGTGTAAAAAACTTTAAATCAATGTTCAAGTTCTACATCGAGAGTATAAAAAACCAGTCAGCCGACATCCCGATAAATTCGACCAACTTTGAGGGACAGGAACTTCAGCTTGACTGCGGCGGCTGGGTGTGCGATGATTTCGGCATTACCGGAACGGATAAGCTTGGTTTTGAGTTTGTGGCATGTCCTCACCCCATTATGCCGGTTCAAAGACTTGTCAATATCGACAGCAACACCGAAAAGCTGAAAATCGCATACAAAAAGGGACACCAGTGGAGATTCATAAATGTTGACAAAAAGACCCTTGCAAGCAATAATTCAATATTGCAGCTTGCTGATTACGGCGTTGCGGTCAACAGCGAAAACAGCAGACATCTTGTAAGATATCTGACCGACATAGAAAGTCTTAACTATGACAGGATCCCGGAAATAAACAGTGTGGGGCGGCTGGGCTGGATAAATGATTACGGTTTCAGCCCGTATGTGGAAAACTTGGTTTTTGACGGAGACACAACATTCAAACATTTTTTTGAAAGTGTCAGGTCCTGCGGAAGTTATGACAAATGGCTTGAGATTGCAAAGTCGGTCAGAGCCGGTAACAGTATTCCTGCCCGAATCGTATTGGCGGCATCTTTTGCGAGCGTACTTGTTGAGAAATTGGGCGGACTTCCGTTTTTCGTGCATCTTTGGGGAAATACCGAGGGCGGAAAAACGGTTGCGCTTATGCTTGCGGCAAGTGTGTGGGCGAATCCGAGGATGGGCGAATATGTGCACAGCTTTAACGGCACCGGTGTTGCGCAGGAGCTGTCGGCAAGCTTTGTGAACAGCCTGCCACTGATACTGGATGAATTGCAGATTGTAAAAGAAAAGAAAGATTTTGACCAAATGATATATCAATTGTCAGAGGGCGTTGGCAGACAGCGCGGAAATATAAGCGGCGGTTTGAGAAAAACAGGCACGTGGAGCAACTGCATTATAACGTCCGGCGAGATGCCGATTTCAAACACAAGCTCCGGGGGCGGCGCGGTCAACAGAATAGTTGATATAGAATATTCAAGCGCTATCTTTGAAGATCCCGTTCACGTTGCCGAAACCATAAAGAAAAATTACGGATTTGCCGGAAAGAAGTTTGTAGATGAAATAAGCAATAATAACGTAATGGACAACGTAAGGCTAAAACATAAGGAATACTTGAAACTGCTGCAGCAATCCGAAAGTACGGACAAGCAGTCAATGGCGGCGAGTATTATTCTGACGGCTGATTTTTACGCAGAACGCCTTGTTTTCAATGACGGCATTACCTTGTCGGTCGATGATATAAAGCCGTTCTTAAGCACAAAAACCGATGTGTCGCAAAATCTGCGCGCTTATGAATACATAATGGACGTTATTGCGATGAATGAAAGTAAATTTGCCGCTGATATGTGTGCCGTCAAAGAGGGCTGCGAGATTTGGGGCAAAATAGATGATGAATTTGTCTATTTCAATGCAACAAAGTTCAGAGGCGTTTTAAAAGACGGCGGATTCAACCCAACATCGTTCATAAGCTGGCTGAAACAAAACGACCTTATTGCATGCGATAAAAGTCAAACAAGTAAAAACAAAAAAATCGGCAAAATCGCAGTGCGTTGTATATGGCTAAAAATAGACCCGAAACGATATAAAAACGGCTTTGAGGAAGATGAAATAAACGAAAATCCGTTTGAAAAGGGTTACTAAGTTACTGCAATTACTGCACAAAATAATAGCTTTTATAAAAGTAATAATAAAAAACTGTCTCACGCATATAGAGATAAAAAAAGTAGTAATTCAGTAACCAACCCCCAAAAACCGCATAACTAAGCCATTTATAGGCGTTACTGTACACAGAAATATAATGTAACTACAGTAACTAAAAGGAGCGAAATATGACAAGCACCGAATTAAAATCAATAGCCAATCACCTGTCAGACTTGTACATGTCTTCCCCCGGTGACTTCCCGGAGCGATTCAAAACAGCCATTCCGGCAGATATAACGGCACGAGATGGCTATATCATCGGACGGCTTATGGACGTATACCGGGAAACAAAACAGGGGCGTATAAGCAAGGCAGCGGCTAAAAATGAACAGAAAAATATTTTTGGGAGGAGTGTTTTAATTGCCGAAACGGTTACGGAATTGTGAGGTGCTGAAATGATACCGACAGCGCCATGCGAGAATTGCGGCAGACGACACCTCGGCTGTCATGCCGATTGTAAGGTGTACAAGGCATATAAAGACGAGTTAGAGCAATTAAGAGAAGAAATACAGAGGAATAAAGAATTTAGCGGATATCGGTGCGAGGTGTTCGCAAAACAGGAAAAATATAAACGGAATCACGAAAGGAGTAAATAGCAGATGAATAACACAGAATTTGAGAAAATCATTACAGAACAGTTTGACAGCTGTCGGGAAACACTCTTGAAAAAAGCTGAGGAGTATGCGGACGATACAGACAGGCTGCATAATTTCAAAATAGCCGCGGAACTGCAAGGGGTGACACCGCTGACAGCACTGGGTGGAATGATGGCGAAACACACCGTATCGGTGTATGACTTGATACGGCGGCATGAAAACGGATTCGAGATAAAAAAAGAGATGTGGGATGAAAAAATCGGCGACAGTATAAATTATCTCTTACTTATGCAGGGATTGCTTGCAGAAGAACGGCACAAAGACGATAAAGTCAGTATAAACAAACTCGCTACAGCGATTATGAATGACATTTCTTGTGATAATTGCCCGATTAAAGATTGCTGTGATGATGATAACAGGGCATGTGATGAAACACTGGCTCAATGGCTAAATAGCTTGGATTGTTTATATGAAGATTGAAAGGAGTAAATAAAATGGAAAAAACAACGATATTTGATTATGCGAGAATGTGTAAGACAGTCGGTGATTGCGCTGGATGTCCTATGAGCCTGAGCAATAATGGGACAAACGAGTTTTGCAGTACCTTATTGCAATACCACACCGACAAAGCCAACGAAATAATCCTAAAATGGTGCAAAGAGCACCCTGTTGAAACTCGGCAGGATAGATTTTTGAAGATGTTTTCGAATGCGAGAAAATACGGTGACGGGATATTAAGTATTTGTCCACAGTATACGAATACAGATTTTTCGTGTCAGGAAGCAGAAAAATGTTGCAACGACTGTTGCAAAGATTATTGGCTTACGGAGGTAGACGAAAATGACACTAAATGAAAAAATAATAAATTTTATGGAAGCAATCAACAACGCTTACAGAATCAAAGAAAATCAAATACCTTTACGTAGAATGCAATTGAATGATGACTTGACAGAGGATTTTGTAGCGATAGCGTATGCGTTAAACATGTTTATGAGAGAAGTAACAGGGCAAGAAATTGATATTGTTGATTTTACGAATTTACTCAATAAACTTGTAGTGCAAGATTTATTGGAAAATAAAGAGGTAGACGAAAATGAGTGAAAGGGAAAATTTGATAGAGTTGTTGAAAAATGCTAAAAAATACGCGACAAGCACAATGGCACACCTCAACATAGATGAAGCAATTGACATTTCGTACGATGACTTACAATCCGATTATTTGCTTGAAAACGGCGTAATTGTGCCGCCTGTTACGATCGGACAGACGGTATACGAAATACAACAAGATAGAACATTACAGAAATGGTATGTGTATGGAATTATAAAATATGACGGTCAAGAATGGGCTGCAAAAGCAAAAAATAATAAAAATAAATGGAATTATATAGACAAAACTTTTGCTTTTAGGCTTTTCGGCAAAACAGTATTTCTAACCAGAAAAGCTGCAGAAAAAGCATTGAAAGGAGCAGACAAATGAAAGGAAATAAAGAAATTGCGCAAATATTGAAACAAGATTATGGTATAAATAATTTAACACCGTTTGAAGATATCTCCTACGAAATAGAACGTTATACCGCTGAGCTTTCAAGAGTCAAAATTCAATCAAACAGTGGAAAAGTCTTCTGCTGCCCGGTGTATGCAATGTTTGACGGATATCATATGAGTTGGTACGGTGATTATGGATTTTGGGGATTTAACTGCACGTGGAAAACCAATATAACGAATCTTGCATATAACTCACCGTATTACCAACTTGAAAAATTGGAAAGCCGGGAAAGAATAGAATTTAACTCTGAACATTGCGCAGAGGAGTTTCTTAGATTGATAAGAGAAAACGATTGGTATAATTATAATCTGACAGAAAAACAAAGAAAAAGCTTTGATAAATTTATTAGAGATGATTTCCACGATTATGTGGATGATGATGATTGTCTATTTGAAATAGCTGAAAAATGCGAAAATTTAAAGATGTTGAAAAATGCTACCCGCAACGAGACGGATTGGTATCATGAATTGAATAATAATAATCTCGATGAACCTGACATTTATGAAATTTTCGGATGCGAAGAATACGAACTTTATGAAATAGGCAACAAAGTACCAGGAAGATTTTTTATAATCTTATATATGCTGAGTGTTGTTGCAAACTACGAAAGGCGGTGCAGAGAATGAATTGTAAGGATTGTATATATTTCAAACGCTGTGTAGTCTTGGGAGTTGAATTGGATATGAACCACGATAAGGAGGCAGACAAAAACTGCCGATATTTCAAAAATAAATCTAATGTTGTGGAAGTTGTAAGATGTAAAGACTGTAAATATTTTATTGACAGAGAAGGCAAATGTTATGGACAAGATATTTGTGCAGAAGAATGTTACAATTGTTACAAGGATGATAATGATTTTTGCAGTTGTGGAGAAAGGCGGTGCGATAAATGAATAACAGATGCAGATACATATGCAAAGCAAAGCGTAAAGATAACAACGAGTGGGTTGTGGGATTTGCTATATTTGCAGATAACAAGGCATTTATTCTCAACAATGCAAAAGTTGAATTTATTACAGGATTTAATGAAAACAGGCTAAATTTTGTTTTAGTAGAAGTTATCCCCGAAACAGTTGGACAATTTAAAGAGAAATGCAAAGATATAAATACGGCAAGAAAAGTAATAAGATTACAAGCAATAAGAGAGTTTGCAGAACGGTTGAAATCAAAACTCGATAATTTAGAGTTCCGAACCAAAACGCATCGGAAAACAGTTCCCACAAAATTTTGTGACGATAGTGTTAATTGGGTTCTGCACGAATGTGTGCCGCAAGAAATTGACAACCTTGTAAAAGAAATGAAAAGAGGATGTAAATAATGAATATAAAGCATATTAGTATTGATTTATCAAAAATGTTTTCCGGAACATTAGAAAAAGATTTAGATGAAAATAAGGTAATATGCCCTGTATGTAAAGGACTTGGCGTGGTAAAAAGAAACAATGTGTTTGGCATTGATGGTGACACATCAGAAGAAGCAAAAAAGAAACTGTTTCCATATAATAATCAGTCATTATCTCCTTGCCCTAATTGTTATAATGGTGTAGTAGAACTTTGTAGATTTTGTGGAAAGCAAATTGAAAGAGGTTATATTGGTAAGTGTAATTGTGAAGAATACAAGAAACATGTAGCAACTAAAAAGAAATTAAAACACCAAGAAACAATCAATAATGCAAAAAAGGTTAATTGGGATTCTGTTTTAGAATATGTTTATGACGAAAAGTGCGATAAATTTTTTACGGACGAAGATGAGTTTGTAGATTATTATTGGGACTTATATCAGCAAGAAAAGCATTGTTATAATAATTTTGATGAATATTTTGAAAATGAAATACCTAAGGTTTTATGGTGTTGTGAAAAATCTAAAATAAAGCTTGAAGCTGAAAGTATTGTAGCAGACGCTTGTGAAGAATTACATGACGATGCATATGAAAACATTGATGATATTGATGAACTTCAAAAATATCTTGATACATGGTGCGATAAACAAACCGGAACAACAACATATTATCCTTATTATAAAATGTATGTAGAAGTTACTAAAGATTTATTTCTTACATAATCAATGAAATCACAATTTTAATATAAGAAAGGAAATTTACAATGATAATATATGTTTGTGATAGCTGTGGGCAAGTAATTTCAGAACCATTTAAAGTGGATATGAAAGAATTTTGTTATTGCCGTACAGACCCATTTGTTTTAAGTCCATTCAAACGTAAAATAAAAGTTCATCTTTGCAAGGATTGTTTTTATGGGTTAAATAAAATTGCAAGAGAGGTGGCTGAATAAATGAAACCAATGATATATGGTGCAAAAAGAATTATAGAAGTATTAGACGAAGGTTATATAGCTGTTCTGCTTGCGGCACAACATTTTGGATTGATGAAATCCCGGAAGATGCAAATTATTACTATTGCCCGAATTGCGGTGCAAAAATGGAAGGAAAAGAAATGACGGAGGTGCAGAAATGAGCGAAGAATTAAAACAGTGTCCATTTTGCGGCGGAAAAGCAAAAGCCACGCATGGGGTGATGGGCGTACCGTTTATATTTATAAAATGCGGGCAATGCGGTGCGGTCGTATCATTTGACAACAATGAATGCAACCATGCCCCGCACAAGGCAATTGAGTATTTTAACAGGAGGATGCAGGGATGAAAAAATATATTGATGCGGACAAGCTTATATATGAAACGGAATTGATGAGAAAAGTGGCGGACGGAATTACAATAGACGGAATAATTGAACACCTAAGAGAAACCCCTGCCGCCGATGTTGCGGAAGTTGTGCATGGAAAGTGGATTGATGTTCCGCTAAATGTTTATGATGATAGATATGGCATGAACAAATATAATCTTCGCACTAAATGTTCTGTATGTGAATATGCAATGCCAAGAGAATATCCAAGATTTAATATTTGCCCTTGTTGTGGTGCAAAAATGGATAAAGAATAGGAGTGATTGAACGGTGAAAAACTTTATCTTATTTTGTACAATACTTATCATAGGCATGATTTTAATATATCTATCCTGCCAATGCAAGGCGTGGGTATGGAACAGTGATATGCCACAGTGGCTAAAATTTTATTTTATATGAGGAACAAACGGAATGAAGAAAATCAGAATTAAGGTAAGTCGGGCGAAT
The DNA here is from genome assembly GCA_934486735.1 of uncultured Clostridia bacterium. GTDB lineage: Bacteria > Bacillota > Clostridia > UBA1381 > UBA1381 > CAKSQL01. The sequence goes on from CAKSQL010000001.1 coordinate 110,135, forward strand.
TATGACAAGCACGACAGAATCATGAACTGTGTTGTGATTGCACGTTATTCGCGGTTCGTGGTATTGCACAACGGCAAATATGCATTCTGCGCGGATGTGTGTGACTTAAAGCATGGCAGAGCGATAACGATTTAGGAGGACGATAATATGAAAAGTGTTTTGATAAGTATTCAGCCGAAATGGTGTGAGCTTATCGCAATCGGCAAAAAGATTATCGAGGTACGGAAAACCAAACCGAGAATATATACACCGTTCAAATGCTATATTTACTGTACAAAAGGCGGTTTGAATATATACAGCAACGGAAAACAGTATGTAACGGATAGTTTTGAAATTTTAAAAAACGGGGCGGATGAAGCATTTGAAGAAACGTCAAATTTTAGAAAGTGGAACGGAAAAGTTATCGGTGAGTTTATTTGCGATAAAATTCGTCCGATTGCAATATTGGCACATATAATGGTTCGTACTGTTGATTGTATGCAGTCTTGCTTGTCAGCTTGTGAGATTCTCGAATATGCGGACGGTAAACCTGTTTACGGTTGGCACATATCAAATCTCAAAATATATGACAAACCTAAGGAACTGAGCGAGTTCAGAAAATACATATCATTCTACGATGACATAAGTCTGTCAGAACTTGAAAACAGCGGAATTTCAAATCTGAGAATCAAACGACCACCACAGGACTGGCGTTATGTAGAGGGGGCGAGAATATGACAATACGAGAATTGCGGCAATACCGGAGCATACGAATAGAATTGGATAGACTGGAGCGTGAGAAAAAAAGCCGAGAGCTATCCGACACCGTTATAGGGTCGGACAGGGATTTTCCATACACTCAGCACAAAATGAGCGTGACAGGATTGGAGTCGGACGGGGACAACATGCGCCTGTTAGAGCGGATACATAACTTGAGACAGCAGAAAAAAGAGATTGAGGACTTTGTGTATGGGATTGAGGACAGTCTTATGCGTCAAATCTTTGAATGGCGGCATATAAAAGGAAATGACGAACCGTCATGGCAATTTATCGCCTTTCAGATAAAAAAACATGACGAGAGTTATCCCAGGCGAAAATACAAAGATTTTATAAAAAAATTAGAACTTGCCGAATTTGCCGAAAAATCCATGTTATAATTGTATTATGGATTGGTATAAGTCAATCCGAATTTGCTCCTTTTTAAATACATATTTTACACATCAAGCACCTTTCGGGGTGCTTTTTGTGTGCATGAGCGGAGGTGAGAAACGTTGGCAAGAGGACAAAAGACTGACCCGGAAATTATATACACTGTTATGACTTCATGGGCTATGACAGGCAATTGCAGTCAGACGGCTCGGGATTTAAACATTCCGAAATCCACTGTAGAGCATATTGTCAGAACAAACAAGGGCAAAGAGGAATTTAAGCAGCTTTGTTCGGAAAAAAGAAAAAGTTTTGCGCAAAAAGCCGAAATTGTCATTGACAAGCTATTATTACGCATAGAAGCGTCGGTTGACGACAGCGAACGGGAAATACCTTTGAATCAGCTTGCAACAACTATCGGTATATTATATGACAAAAAAGCGTTATCGGAGGGTAATGCAACCGAAAGCATACAAATAATTGATTCGGGAAATTTAGACAAGTTAGCGGAGCTGGCAGGATATGAAAAACAGCACTGAGTTTTTGAAAAACACATTCGCGGTTGAGCTTATGCATTCAAGCTATGCCGCATACTGTTTTTTTGTACACAAAAACAAATGGATTGATTCGGTATTTCACAAGTTTTTGGCGAACAAGGTTCAGGAATTTGTTGAAAAACAGACCGGGAATCCATACGACATCCTTGTTTTATCCACGCCCCCACAGCATGGCAAATCTATGACGGTAACAGAAACTTTCCCCAGTTGGTATATAGGAAAATATCCCGACAGGCGTTGTATTGTGGCTTGTTACAACGATGATTTTGCCGGAAAATTCGGCAGGCGCAACAAAAGTAAAATTGAGGAGCATGGACAATTTATATGGAACATCTCACTTTCAAAATCCTCCGACCGCGACATTGAAATCGCAAATCACAGCGGCGGCATTATAACAAGAGGTATCATGGCAGGAATTACAGGAAACTCCGGTGATTTAATCATTATTGACGACCCTGTGAAAAACCGCCAGGAAGCAGACAGTGTGACATACCGCGAAAGGCTTTGGGAAGAATGGCAAAATTCTATAAAAACACGAACACAGGCAGGCACTAAAATTATTATCATTCAAACAAGGTGGCACGAGGACGACCTCGCCGGGCGTGTTATTCGTGAAGAAAACAATGTTGAGGTTGTGAACATACCGGTAGAAGCCGAAGAAAATGATATTTTGGGACGTGCTGTCGGAGATGCCCTATGCCCCGAAATAGGAAAAGACAATGCATGGCTCAAAACCTTTAAGGCAAGCTACAGCGGCGGCATGAGGGCATGGAACGCCTTATTTCAAGGCAGACCGACATCGGAGCAGGGCAACATATTCAAACGTGAATGGTGGCAATTTTACGATGTTCTGCCGGAGCGGTTTCCTCTCAAGGTTATTTCGGTGGACGCTGCCTTTAAAGACAATCCCGACAATGATTTTGTTGCGATTGAGGTTTGGGGCAAGCTTAACGCGGACTTTTATTTGATTGATGTTATAAAGCGGCGCATGGATTTTCCGGAGACTATACGAGCTATCAAAGCTATGAATCAAAAATACCCTGACAGACACTCTATTTTGATTGAGGACAAGGCAAACGGACCCGCGATTATTTCCATGCTCCGGCACGAAATATCCGGAATCATACCGATAACTCCGCAAGGTTCGAAAATTGCACGTGCCAACGCCGTCTGCGGCATTATTGAAAGCGGAAATGTATATCTTCCCCGTTATGCCGACTATACAAGCGATTTTATTGAAGAACTTGCGTCGTTCCCGAATGGAGTACATGACGATTTGGTTGACAGTTGCACCCAATTTTTAAATAAATTCAAATTTTTTGATGCAAAGCTTATCGACGACACAAAAACTCAGTTGGAAAAAGATTTATTGAGGTACAAAAACAAAGTCTTAAAGGGTACAAAAAAGAGCTGGTAAGGAGGTGAGACGAGATGAATATACGCAAGCTGAAACGAAAATGCAGCGTCAGAGGCTGTTCGTGTACCGATGTGTATGCAATTTCTCTGACGCGCGAATGTGGAAACTCCGTAATTATTTGCAAAGGCTGTCTTGAAAAAGCCTTAACAGAAGTAAACAAATCAGAAAAGAAAGGAAAAAAAGAAGATGAACATTGATAAAAAAAGAAAAAATCTAAACAGAATGAACACGACCGCTCAAATGACAAAACTCGGCGACACAATACCAATGGTTTTTCAGAAAAAATTAGTTTCCGGCGACATTTCCTCCGGCGTTGCAACTATTGACACCGCATCAGCTGCTACTGTAATTGCGTCAGCTTTAGTCCTTGCTGTCGACGGCACCGTTAGAGCCATTACAAAAATTGAAAACGGTGCTTCTGCCGGCAAATTCAAGCTGAGCATAACAAGTGTTGCCGCCGGAGACACTGTTACGTTGGTGATTTTATGACGTATTTTGAAATAATTCTCACCGTTGTCATTCTTTTGTTAATCATATGCCAGCACTTTGAACGCAAAGATTTATTGGACAGAATGATGAGCAGAGATTTGAACGAGTACAAGGGCGAAAAGCCACAGCACATATTAACCGCTCACGAAAGAGCTTTGAAAAAATGGCGTGGAGGTGACGAAAATTGAATCTTAGATTTAAACCGCCCATATCAGGCATTATCGCAAGTGTCGGGAGCTTATTTTCTCCACCCGAGGATTCTGCCGTCGCTATCGACAGAGATAATGAGGGAAAAACGCTTTTCAAAGAGGATATTATAAAAAATGTGACCGAAGATTTAGCCAAACGAAAGGCTGAAAGAAGTATTTTAGAGCAGCAATGGACACTCAATGCGAACTTTCTTGTCGGCAATCAGTTTTGCGAAATAAATCCCTACAGAGGTGACATTCAGCAGCTTGAACCCGTCTACGACTGGTTGGAACGTGAGGTTTTTAATCAAATTGCACCTTTGATTGAAACAAGAATCGCAAACTTGAAAAAAATAAACTACATGATGAAAGTCAAGCCTGCAACAAATGAACTGGAGGACTACGCAAAAGCCGACACATCAACCAACGTTCTGCAATACATTCAGAAATCAACAGACTTTGAAACAAAGAAAAACACTATGATTTACTGGAACGAGCTTTGCGGAAACTGTTTTTGGCTTTCATGGTGGGACAAGGACAAGGGCGAAAAAATCGGAGTTATGGACGAACTGCTCACTTCCGGTGACGGGACACAAAAGCATATCGAAACCGCTGTTTATCAGGGCGAAATTGATTACGGGTTAATCACTCCCTACGAAATTTATCCCGAAAGCATATTCAAGCAGACTGTGGAAGCTCAGCGCAGTATAATTTTGGAGCAGGTTAAAAGTGTTGACGACATATACGACCTATACGGCATAAAAACCAAGGGCAGCAGCATTGAAACCTTTGAGCTTACCCCGGTTTCCGCCGGCAGCGGCTTAGGGTACGAAAAAACAACCGTTTCTCTCGGGCACAGGACTATCGACAACGCCGAAAAAGTAATTACATACTTTGAACGCCCCTCAAAGCATTTGCCGAATGGGCGCATGATTATTATCGTAGGCGACAGTGAGCTTGTATACTACGGCAATCTTCCTTACAACCGGATTCCGATTATTCAGGTTGTCTGCCGCGAGGTTGCGGGACAGTTTTTCGGCAAAAGCGTAATTGAGGACCTCATTCCCCGTCAGCGTGCATACAACGGCTGCATTAACCGGATTCATGAATATATCAAGCGCATAGCTCTCGGCAGTTATCTTGTTGAGGAGGGTTCTATCGACATTGAGGAATATGAGCAGAACGGACAAGCTCCCGGCGCAATGCTTGTATATCGGCAAGGCACTTCCCCTCCCGTCCCCATTCCGAACGGTAATCTGCCGTCCGAAATCATGACCGAGCGTTATAATCTCAAAAGCGATATGGAGTATGCTGCCGGGACATCGCAGCTTATGGTAAACGGGCAAGCTCCGACAGGTGTCACCTCGGGTACGGCAATTTCAAACCTTATGGAAATTGACAACACACGCTTATCACTCACCGGAGACCACATCAGAAACTCGGTGCGCAAGCTTGCAATACTATGGCTTGAAATTTATAAAAAATATGCCACTTTGAGTCGAATTGTAAAATACGTCGGTTCAAACAACATCGGAAAGGCTCTTGTTTGGTCGAACAAGGACATCAACAGCTACGATGTGGAATACGTAACCGAAAATGAACTTTTGACGAGCGAAGATGTTCAGAAACAGCGTTTTTTTGACGCTTATCAAATGGGGTTATTTACGGACAACGACGGAAGAATCCCCATGCGTGTCAAACAAAAGGCTTTGGAGTTTATGCGTGTCGGCAATTATTCCGACATTATGAATATCGACCTTTTGCAGCTGCAAGCCGCACAGCGCGAAAATGCGTTCTTTGAAAGCGGTGTGATTCCGGAAGTGTCCGAATTTGACGACCACGACATTCACATTGAGGAACACAAGCGATATATCCTGCAAATGGATTTTCATATTCTCAAGTTGAAAAAGCCCGAATTTGCCGCTGCACTGGAGGAACACATCAGGCAGCACGAGAAAATCAAACAAATGCAGACGGCTCAGAACGCCGTACCTATACAAGGTTTGCCCGGTGCAAGCCAATAAGACCGAAAGGAGATATCAAAAATGGAAAATGAATTTGAAAATGCACGAATGCAATCGGAGGAGATGTTCAACAATCAGGACAATTATCCTCCCGAAAATGTTCAGCAGGAAGATAACGGGGAGGTTCAGCAAGAACAGTCCGAGAACTCCAATATTACAAATGACGCAATTTCAGCCGCTCAGACCGCAGCGAATATGGCAGAGGAAAAGGACAATCAGCTGAATCAAGTGTTGGCAGAGCTTAACGCAGTGCGTGAGCAAAACGAGGCTCTTTCCGAAACGATTTCCCAAATGTCACAGACAAATGAAGAGAAAATTGTTGATGAAGCAACAAAAATGCCCGTTCTGGACGTGGCGTCTCTTGCCTTTGCCGATGATGAGGCAATCCAAAACGCTCAATCACAATACGCGCAGGAAATGTCTGATTTCATAAAAAGCAGCATTATGAAAGAGATGTCGCCATTTATCGAACAGGCTAAAGAGGGCATGTACCAAAAGGAAAAAAATAAAATAATTTCCGCTTTGGCGAATGTTCCGGAGCTTCATGGAATTGAAAATATGATTCCTCAGCTTGACAACATTATAAAAAACAACAAGGCGCTTTCCTCCGACAGTGTTCCGATTGACGACAAATATATCACCGCTTATGCAATTGCACGCGGTGTGGACAGCATTAACACTCCGCCCAAAGAGGAAAAAGAGCCGACACCCGAGGAGCTTTTGGCTTATTACGAAAAAAATCCCGCTTTTGCCGAGCTTATTGAAAAAAAGAGGCTTGAGCAGGTACAGGACAGTCAGCAAGTGCCACCGTTTTCTGCAAGCAGCGGTGCAGTGAATGCGGCGCTTAATATAAAAGAAACACCAAAAACATTTGAAGAAGCGTCCGAAAGAACCAAGCACATGTTTGGACGCAATTAAAGAAAGAGAGGAAAAATTTTTATGGCACAGAACTTAATTACATTTGAAAACGCATTAAAAGAAAACTATCTTCCGGTATGGAATAATCAGCTCGGGACAGAGCCTTCCCCATTGCTCGGTAAAATCAAGAAAGTACCGCTCGTTTCGGACAAAATCGTCGCAGCTGCTCAGATTGGTCTTAGCGGCGGCTTTGGTTTCGGAGCGGAGGGCGAAGCAACTCCTGCCGCAGGTAATGTGAATTTCAGCCGTTTTGAGACAAGAGCAAAGGATATGTATGTAAATGTTGCAATTTCTGCAAAGGCTGTCAAGCTCACCGGCAGCGGCGGAGCTATGGCAAGCGCCCTCGACACTGAAGTTAAAGCAGCTTACGAGACAGCAAAATGGAACGTCGGACGAGCTTTATTCGGCAACGGAACGGGCAAGCTGGCGACTATATCCGCTTTATCTTCTGCCGGAAATACTTTGACGGTTGACAGCACCGCACGTCTTAAAGAGGGACTTATAATCGACATCTATGCCACAAGCGGTACATCTCCGCAGACAGGCGGTGCAGGCAGGAGAATTACCGCAGTTGACAGAAAGAACAAGAAAATCACGATTTCGGGCGATGCGTCCACATTCTCGGCAGGTTTCATTACCGTTCAGAACTCTTACAACAGAGAGATTACCGGACTCGGCGCGATATTTGACGACAGCATTACATCTATTTACGGTGTATCTAAAGCTTCCAATCCTTATCTCTACCCTGTTGTGACCGACGCAGGCAAAGACATTGACGACGGAATTATTACCGACGCTTTGAGACAGGCAAGCCGCGACAAAAACAGCAATGTTGACATGATTTTGGCAGGCGACGGCGCTTATGACAGCTACATAAGCTATCTGAGAGTCAACAACATCCGCGTTGAGGATATGTCCAAAACCATAACCGGCGGATTTAAGTCTATCAAGTTCATCTTCGGCAACAGAGAGGTTGACCTTGTAAACGAAAGCTTTGTTCCCTCCGATGAAATGTGGGGTGTCGATACAAAATCGATTGAACTTCACTCTCAGGACTGGAGCTTTGCCGAATTGCAGGGCGGCGGAATTTTCAATCTCATGGAAAATTCGTCGATTTACCGCGCTCTGCTTGTAAACTACGGTGATTTGATTTGCACCAACCCCGGCGGCTGCGTTCGTATACATAACTGCTGCGCTTAAACGTGGTATTTTTAGGGGGCTGTCCGTTTATCGGGCAGTCCCCGGCACTTGCTGAACAATTTATTTAATGGTGAAAAACTATGACTACTCTTGAAATTTTTGAAAAAATTAACTTAATTGCGCCCGTTGAGCAACGGCGTTTTTTTAATTGGCTTGAGGACAGCATATCCGAGCTTAAGCTGATTTTGGGCAACAAAATATATTATTCCGGATATGAGCGGCTTTTATCCGCTCCCGATGACTGGAACGAGAAATACAATGAATATTTCGAGCTTTCATCAAACGGCTTTGTGCCTGTTCGGTCAAATGATTTCAAAGAAAACAAATGTTACAAAGAAACGGAAAAAGAAGATCCGCTTATCAATATTCCGCCGCCAAAGCATTTGAACGATGACATTGTGGTAAAATCGCTGTTTCACATATGCCTTATCGATAATATTCTTTATCTTGCCGGACTCGGCGACGGATACAAAAACGAATTTTTAAGAAAAGCTTCTCTTGCGGAGCGTGAGGACTGGAACGCAAGCAACAAGGGCGGAAGAATAAGAAGAATGAGGTGGTAGAGATGTTTGACAGCAAAATTTCGGCAAAAGATATGATTGACGAAATCATTGATGAAGCCGATATCGCAATCCCGATATCAAAAAAGATATATCTCGGCTGGCTGAACAGTACGGAGCAGCTTTTATATTCCGAGATTATAAAAGAGCAGGCAAAGACTGTTCTTTCGCCTATTCCTGCCGGCAACATTATCAAGCTTTCCGACATCCCTGCCGCCGCAGGTGAAAATAACATTTGCTTTGAGGACATACATACCATATATGCGGACCATCATCAATTGATAAAATCCACGCTTGCAAGCAGTTCAATTTTTCCGAATTGCTGGTACAAGGTCGGAGTTAATGTCGGATACTCATTTTTCAGGCAGCCCGAGCTTTTGGAAATCATTTATTTTGTTCGCCCTGCATTAAAGACTATTTCACAAAATGGGGATATAACAGGCAACGTTATGCTGCCACCGGAGTTTTCCGACCTTATGAAAGCAAAGCTGAGAGGTGAAGCGTACAAACTTGCAGGAGAGTACACCGCCTCAGCAAACTGGCTGAACGACTATAACTCGTGGCTTGAAAACTTTAAAGCATGGATTGAAACAAGGCGGCAAGCCTTGGGGATATGAAAACGGGGGGTGTGACAAATTGGCAAAAAAGAAAGAAAACGAATTTTCGATTATGCAAGCTCCGCTCCCCAAAGGGCAAAAAAGCTCAAGGCTTATAAAAGTAGACTGGAGCGGACTCAACTACAGGCAATCAACAGATACCGGCAGTTTATCATTCGAAAAAAACATTTCGACAGATGAAGCGCCGTATCTCACTCCCTCGGGACAATTTGAGGTATTTCACGACTTTGGCGAAGTTCCGCACATGGAATACAATCCGGTATCCGAGAAGGGTGATTTTTCCACAGAGAATGGCGTTGTTTATAACAAGGATAAAACCCGGCTGATTTTTGTTCCCAAAAGCTATACAGGAAAGCTTATTATCCCTGCAACGGTCAGCAGTATATCAAGTTTGTTCAGCAGCCGCAACAATTTAACAGAGTTGGTTATCCAAAAAAACAGCTGCTACGCCTATGCTTTTATCCATAGGGCGCTATATTCCTGCACAAACTTAAAAACGATTACCTTTGCAAGCGGTGTTACAACAATTCCTGAGTACGTCCTTTATAACAGCACACAAAATTACAATTATTTGCAAAAAATACGAATCCCCAAAAGTGTGACAGAAATACAATGTCGCTCTATTCCCATCGATTATCAGGTGACGATATATTACGAAGGCAGCAAGGACGATTGGGATAAAATCACCAAAGGCGGAAACAAATATTGGAGTTTGAATGATGCTTCAATTGTATTTAATGCGTCCTATGATGACGTTTTGACAGATACGGGAACTCATCCGGAATACAGTTCGGATAATGCCGAAAACGCAGAAAATTTTACAATCAGCGATGATGGCGAGCTTATGTCATATACCGGCAGCGAAACACAAATAAAAGTACCGGCGAAAATAGGTGAAACAGTTGTGAAGTCAATTCATTCCGAATTTTCCTCTGCTGCCGATATAACTCATATATCGGTACCGAGTACTTTAATGAGCCTGAGCAACGGATATAGCGGCGGTCTTGCCAATATCGCAAGTCTTGTATCTGTCAGTTTTTATGATTCCGATACAATTACAAAGCAAGTTCCGTACAGCGTCGGAGACAAAAAAGGATTAAAGATATACGGATACAAAAGTCTTTTAGCGACAAATTATTATATTCCGGCAGGTTCGGACGCAATATTTTCCGGAAAAATTGCATTCGGACTTTTGGATTCAATGGGTGAGAAGATAAAAATCGATGACAAGGACTATGCGTACATATCCGATGAAGTTTTTTTGGAGGACGAAAACAATTGCTCTATTGCTGCTTTTTCTGCGCACACCGGTACAAACATCGCAACCGTTAATAAGGTCCAGTCTGAGGACAAGCTGCTGTTCTTTCCCGGGAACTACAGTCAAAATCAAACCGTTATTGAAGATACCGTCTACAGATACGAATATCGCGGATATCTTAAAACAGCTATCTACCCTTGGGCATTCATAAACGATTTTACCGATAAAAAGAAAATATACAATGTTATCGAAAAAAACGGCGGAAATCAAGTACCGACCGCAGAAGAAGTCGGCAATAAAAACTATATGTACTATACGCCACCCAAAAGTGACTACAGCTATTATATGACTCGGAACACAGTACTTGGATTATGGATTTACGATGAAGACAAACAAGGCTGGATACCGTACGGATATGACCGCAAGACTGACAAGAAAGCAGCATTCGGCGCGAAAGAAGTGACGGCATTTTCAACCACAGAAAATGCTTGTCCGGTTTTTAATGACGTAACAGTCTTTCAATCACGATTATTCGGGATAGACAAGCTCAAAATCTATGCATCCGAGTTTGGAAATTATTGCGGCTGGAATTTAGACACCGCCGACTCATCCGGCACTGCCAATGCATGGATTTCTCTTTTAAGCGCAAATCCTGCCGCAAGCGGTGAATTGACCGCGATTACCACTTATCAGGACAGAGTGATTGTGTTCCGCGAAAATTATATGTATGAAATACGAAACACAAAAAATCCGTTTCGCGTTGTTGATATTTTCGGTGAGGGTTGTATCGGCAAAGAGGCTTTAAACGTAGTCGGCGACAGACTGATATTTATAAGCAAAAACGGCGTCAAGCTATACACCGGCGCAAAGCCGCAGGAAATAGGCATGAATCTGAATGCCGACAATTACAAGTATGCAGCTACCGGCTCTGACGGCAGGCGGCTTTATTTATACTGTCAGACCGATAAAAGCTTACACAATCTGTTTGTATACGACACCTTATACGGGCAATGGTCGCAAATGGATATCGACCAACGAGTTCTTTGTTTTACAAGCAACGACAACGGTCTTTTTATGCTTTGTGAAGATAATAAAATTTACAAGCTGAACACCAAAAACTTTCAGCACGACTGGGCGGCTGAAACTGATTTTCAAATAAACAGGACAATTGATATAAAGCACATCAAGAAAATCCAGATACTTGCCGAACTTGCTCCCGAAAGCAATATACGGGTATATGTCACATATGACGGTGCAGAGCTTGATAAAACGCGCGATTTGGTATATTCCTTTGATAATGCATTCAATGACACAAAAAAGCTGCCGATACGAATATTACCGAGAAAAAGCGCATGCATGGGATACAAAATACGGCTTGAAGGATACGGATACGCAAAAATATATCAAATGGAACTTTTGGTAACAGGCGGAGGTGAGCTGTTCAATGACAATGTATGATATTTCCAAAGCGCTGAATGAGTTGGAAAGACGCATTACAATCCTTGAAGATACTCTCGAAAAGAAACGGCGCGACGACAATGATTTACTGTATAATCTTGACGAAAGCAATTTTTCCGAGGGTTTCTTAAAAAAGTTAAAGGAGGGATGAAAAAATGAGCATTGCAATCGATGATTTCAGAAATGCAACAAAATACGGGTTCAGCTTTTACTATGAAAGAAACCTCGACCCCGGCGAAACCCGATATCTGAAAATGCCGGCGGTATCTCCGAACAAGCGTGGTATAAACGATATTGGTTTTGCCTATGAAAGCGGTATTTCCTTGTATGCCACACTGTCGGAAGAACCGTTCAGAGATAATGCCATTTGGCAGAAGATAAACCCATTTGATGAGATAAATAAAACTGTCTCATATATAAAAATTGAAAATACGGCTCAAAGCAGTGCGAGAGTCAACATTCGAGCCATATTAAACTAAAACGAAAGGGAGGAATTTTCATGGAGGGAAATATTTCGAAAAAAAGAGGACTTGTAAGCGAAATTACAAATGATGATTTGGATTATATCTCGGTTAAAGTAGAAGCTACTTTCAAGAAAAAAGCCGATGCTGACAGTGTGTATACAAAATCGGATATTGATTCATTGCTTGATGGCAAGCAGGACACGCTGACCTTTGACGACACACCGACCTCGGGCAGTAATAACCCGGTTAAAAGCGACGGTATCAAGACGGAGCTTGACAAAAAAGCGAACACTTCCGACGTATACACAAGAACGGAAGTAGATACAGAACTGGACAAAAAAGCGAATACTACAGAAGTATACACCAAAGCAGAAACCGATACCAAACTTGACAAAAAGCAAAACATTCTCACATTTGACGACACACCGACAGTGGGCAGCAATAACCCGGTTAAAAGCGGCGGGGTAAAGGCTGCGTTAGATGGAAAAGCTGACAAAGGTGGAGTATATAAAAAGAATGAAGTATACAATAAGTCGGAAATAGACTCTAAGCTATTGAATGTATACACTCATTATAGAGGAGCATCTGATTTATCAACATTCTATATGACTGCAAATGCAAATCAGGTGTTAGATTATACTTTTTCAGAAACAGAGTTTACATATGACGTAAATATAACTTATCCATCAAATACAGCAATATGGAACTTGTCTTTTTCTGTAGATGAGGACTATGGTTACAGTAAAACAGAGGTATTACTTGCTTCATCACATTGTCCATTTTTAAATGTGGGAAATAAAATTACAATTAAGTTTGACGATGGTGCACGCTGTGAAACGACAGTTATCTCAAATGACAGTTTTAGCTTAACCGCTATTGGCAATTTCACTTATGCTCCAAAACAAGGTGACGGTTCAATTGATAAAAGCAGAGTAGTATCATTGATATTATCATGTACAATTTATGTTAAACATGGGGATAATATTGCCCTTGTGGAACTTTCTGACAAGTCCAGATTCCTTGATAATTTAAGCGGTAAAAGTCAGAGTGTATTAATATTTGACAGCACCCCCACAGCAGGCAGCGAAAATCCGGTAACTTCGAACGGAATCAAAACAGCCATTGATTGTCTTAAATCCGCGTCCATACCGCACACAACCGTTTCGGGGTATCCGATGACGGTAACCGACCATTTAGGCGGCGAAAACGTGCTTGACTACAAGATATACGGCAACTCGGTTCAAAACGGCACGCCCGCAGCCGACACACCTATTGACATTCAATCGGTCGGCGATTTGGTGACAGACACCGCAAGCGAGTATTACGGGAAATACGATATACCGCTGTATGTCGGCGGAGTGCTGACAACTCACATCTATCTGAATGCGCCATTGCGAAAGGTCGGAAACTCAGCGGACTATATCGACTTCAAAACTCAAAAGGTTGTCAGATATATTAAAGAGCAAACATTTAACGGCAGTGAAGCGTGGAATTACCGTGATAGTGACCATTTGCTGCATGTATCTGTACCTGGTTTGGCAAGTTCAGCCTATTGCGTTTCAACGCACTTTTTGGACGAAAACAGAAAGGATTCAAGCACTACGCCATATTTAAGACCGGTTACAAATGTTTTGAGATTGTATCAGCAGCCAAGCAATGTTCTTTGGTCGACAGCTGCTGAATTTAAAGCATTTTTAACCGCTCAAAAGACAGCAGGCACACCGCTGATTGTCGATTATGTGCTTAGTACACCCACAGAAGAAAGTATATCGGCGGCAGATTTTTCACTGCCTGACGGAGAGATAGTCAGTATGGCGGCAGGAACGGAAACAGCACCGTCTAAAATAGACCTTGAATATTATCAGGACATAAACAAAGTAATCGCGGAGATAAAAGCCGCAATCTTATCAAACGGAGGTAATGTATAATGTTTAACTACAGAGAATTTTTAATGCAGGGTTTCAGAAACGCAGTCGGAAAAATGCAGGACTATCAGGTCATATTAAACGCCAACGGCTATTACGAAAAAGGCGTACTGACCGAAGATGATTTAGCGGAATTGCAGGAGCTGATTAACGCGAAAAACGCACCGCAGGAGATAACGGAGGCTGAGAGCGATGAAATTGTATAAATTTATTGTAAGCACAATCATGGCAGGAATAACGGCGTATCTCTATCGGGTATCAATTCCGATAATCGTACTAATATGTTTCATGGCATTGGACTACGCGACCGGAATCTGCGCCGCATGGGTCAACGGTGTGCTGAACAGTAAAATCGGCGTGTTGGGTATCATCAAAAAAGTGTGCTATTTGGTTGTGATATGTGTCGCTATGGGCGTTGATTATTTGATATATACCGGTCTCGCCCAGGCAGGCATACATATAGCACTGTCATATCTTGTCGGAATGATTGTCACGATTTGGTTGATAATCAACGAGATGATATCCATACTTGAAAATACGGCAAAAATAAGCGGTAAATCCGCTCCGCCCATGCTGCAAAAACTGCTTGCCAAGCTGAAAAACACAGTTGAGGAAAGGAGCGACGGCGATGAGTGACATAACAACCGCATGCAGGGATATTAACGAGCTGACACCTGCCGCAAAGAGAGCCTGTATGCGCTTTCTTGAACGATGTGAGGAACGCGGACTGAAAGTCCGTATAACCGAGACCTACCGCTCGCAGGAACGGCAGAATTACTTGTATGAGCAAGGCAGAACACGCAAAGGCAAAGTAGTCACATGGACGAAAAACAGCCGCCACACAAGCCGCAGGGCGTGGGATATATGTCAGAACGTCAAAGGCAAGGAATACGCTGACAGCGGATTTTTCAAGGCGTGCGGACAGATTGCCAAAGAACTCGGCATAACATGGGGCGGCACATGGAAACAAGCCGATACGCCGCATTTTGAGATTGACACAAATTGGACAGAATCAAAGGAGGATAATGCAATGACACAGCAGGAAAGAGAAAAATTTAATGCACTGGTGGAAGCGGTGGAGAATCTGACGCATACAGTCGATAAACTCGCCGATAGGATAAGGACACTCGAAAACCCGATGATATATAACTATATTGACGAGAATATGCCGCTCTGGGCGAGGGATACCATTCAAAAACTTGTCGATAAGGGTTTGCTTGTGGGCGATGAGAACGGTCTGCATTTGACCGATAATGACTTGAAACAGTTTGTTATAAATGACAGAGCCGGATTGTATGATTGAGGTGTCTGCCATGTATAACCCGTACGTAAAAAACACAAGGAAAATTTTTGGTATGAATGATGATTCTCAAAGTCAAGACTATCAAAAAAAGACAAAGTCACTGTTATCCTATGATGATTTGACGAAAACTATAAACCCGTTTTTAGATAAGAATGGGAATGTATTTAACAAATACATGGACTATCAGGCTATTTTGGACAATCCGAATGCAAGCGCAAAGACCAAGGAGTTTATATCGCAGGCGACCGGTCTTTCTCAAACACCCGTCGAACCTATTCAAACCGAAGAAGTCTCAGCAAAGCAGCCCTCTGAATCTACGGGATATGGCAATAACGGACGCATCGGATTTATATCCGGGAAATACGAAAGCGGCGGTTATAACGGCGGCTCGATATCCTCAGGGCGAGGAGATCATGGCGGAATATCCTATGGGGTGCCGCAATTTTCGACCACCACCGGGAGCGCCGACAGCTTTGTGGCATGGCTGAAAAAAAGCAATCCGCAAATGGGACAGGCTTTCGGGAACAGCCGAGCAGGCACAACAGAGTTTTCCAACGCATGGAAAAAGGTATATTCCGACTTTGGGGACAAGTTTTCCGATGTCCAAAGTCAGTATGCGTATGACAACTTTGCAAAGCCTTTAGCTGATTTGGCAAAGCAAAAAACAGGAATTGATTACAACCGTTCCACCGCTTTAAGAGAGCTGTTATATTCTACGGCTGTACAATTCGGCTCGGGCAGTTTGGGTCTTTCTGCCTTGGGTAACGTATCGGCAAACATGAGCGATGCCGACATAATAAACGCCTCCTATGACAAGAAAATAGCCAATTACAAAAACTACTTTAAAAGCTCGGGGCAAACAGTTCAGGAAAGTGTTAAAAACCGTTTCATAAACGAAAGAAAAGATGTTTTAGCTTTGGTAGGAAACAGTGGTAACACCTCCGGCGGCGGTAACGTTCAGAGTAATCAAAGCAGCAAAACAACCTCTTTCAAACCCGGAGTAAAGATTGCAAACACCAACAATTATCACAATAGTGCCGCAACCGGACAATGCGTTTGGTATGTCCGAGGACGCGCATCCGAAAAGCTCGGCAAAGACACCGGCGCTATCGGCAACGGAAACCAAATGTGGTACAATGCAAAGCCTGTCGCAAAGCTTTCGGCGACAGCTGACAACATAAAGCCAAATATCATTGTTTCATACAAGAACGGGGTAAGCTCTGCCGGCAAAAAATACGGGCATGTTATATTTATAGAGGACGTTGTCGGAGACACCGTCTACTACACCGAGGGCGGAAGCGGCTACCACAAAAACGGTACTGACGGCGTGGTGAAAACAGCCACTCGGCAGGGGATTTTAAACGGTGTCAATTCCAACGGCAGCAGAATGGGCAGCAGCGTTATAGGATTTATAGATTTATCAAAATATTAAGTGGCTGTAAAAAAAGTCCGAAACACTTTTATAGCCACTTTTTTAATGCAACACGAAAGGATTGATTATTATGTTTCAATATATCGTACCGGGGCTTGCAAAGCTCGGCACAAAGGTTAAAAAAACGCTGAGTTCCAACAAGGCTCAGCCTAAAACCGATTATCAGAATCCATACTACAACCCGTATAAGGACGTATATGGGATTTACAAAGCCGGAAACGAATGGCAGAGTACTGAAGACGAAAATCGAAGAAAGGAAATTCAGAACAATGCCAAAAAATATTATGACAGTCTCAGAAATGCAGGTTACGCCGAAACTGCCGATAAGCTCGAAAACTCCGGCAGCGATGCCCGGCTCGGAATGGTGAAGCAATTCGGAAAAATCGGCAAGTCTCCGATAAGAGACAGATTTTACGCACTCGGAGAGCAATACGGACTTTCAAGAGATGACATCGACAAAAATCTTTCATATGACAACGATACCGGCGAAGTGACATTTTACGGTCAAAAGCTTTCAAAGCCGTTTTCGGTTGTAGACGGACATGCTTATTATGACAATGATGTACTCGAAAAGACATTTTCGGACGCTATGAACAAAACCGGCAAAGTAAATACATTTGCTGCATATAACAAAGACTTAACCGATTCAAGCGACTTTTACAGACGCAGCGGAAATTTCGTATTAGATGAGTACCAAAACAACAAAAAAGCCGATGAAAAGAACGCCAAATACTCAAGAAAGCTGTTGGACGAATATCGAAGCGAACTGAATAAAAATCCGTTCACCTCAAGTGAAGCAAGAGCGATTTATAACATATACGGCGCAAAGGGCGATATTGCAGCCGGAGATGCGACCGCAAGCTCTGCTGCTCAGAACAGCGGCAATGTAGACAGCTTTGCCGAAGCAAATGCACGTCGTCAGCAGCTTGCATTCACCAATGCCGCAAACGAAGCCATATTAAACAATGTTTATCAAAAGCTTAACGCTCTCAGCGGACAGATGGACAGTGTGCGCAGCGATGACAGATATTACAGTCAAAATCGTTGGAATGGTATGAGTGCTGCCGCTGATTCCGCACGAGCATCTGCCGAGGGACTCAGAATAAACGCTCAGAACCGCTTTACCAACAATGAGACCAAGCGGCTTAACGACATGGATATAGCTGCAAAACAGCAGGAAATTGAATCCAAAAGGCGTGAAGAAGATAGGCTTGATTCTGAGACCGCAGGTTTTCTTACAGGAAATCTTAAATACAGTGATAACCCGTATTTCGAGAATGGCAAGCTTAAAAATCCCAACTTGAACTTTTCTGAAATTTATAACTCTGCCAAGGCAAACGGCGATAATAAAACCGCCAAATGGGCAGCTGAGGCAGCAAGTTATAAAACGAATATGGACGGATATGAACAGTACGCTCAGAAAGTATATGAACTTCTCGGGCCGGACATACCCGGCACAAAGCAAACCGAAACAGCACGAGAATTTGACAAAACCGATGCCACCAACAATGCACAGATTAGAGCAGGTGTTGAGGTAAGCCGAGCACAAGCGGCAGCAACACAGATGGCTGCCGAGGCGGATGCGCAGGCAAAGATGTACAGCAGTGACGCAGACTATGCTGCGAACAAGTATAAGACCGATAAGGAGTACGAGTTGGGCATGTATAAGACCGACGCCGACAACAACACTGACATAAAAGTTGCAGAGATGAAGAACTCGGGCAACGGCTCATCTTCAAAAAACACATCCTCTAAGACCTCAACCGGTGAATCTATGAGCAGTAAAGTAAACTCTATTATCAAAAACTTCAACTCATGGACAGATTCAACCTACGGCGAAGATGAATACAAGATTACATCGAACGGCGCCTATGGCTACACCGTTCCTCAAGCGGTTCAAGAAAAGTTTGTAAAGGATATTGCGGATGACAGTAGTCTGAGTACAGAACAAAAAGCATATATTTTTGACCTGTTCAACATTCCCAGCGGTGTTATCGACATAGTGAACACCGACGCTCATTACAGAAGATAGACGGAGGTACAATTATGGGAAATTATAATGATTTAGATGTTATTCTGAAAAATCGCGGATATACAAGAAAACCAAAATCAAAACCCAAAGAAAAAGAAAAAACTATTCCCTTGGGTCAGCAGGCATACAATCTCCCTTTAGCTACAATGAATCAAAATGCGCCGATAAAGCTTACAGATACTCCGGAAGTACGCACAAGCAAGATGATGCAACAGGTAAAAGCTTCAACTCCGAATGGGGCAATGAAAGACTCGCTTGACGTGTTTAATTATGAAAATCAGCAAAAAGCGAAAGAGTTGAAGCGAGATGAAGATAAGGAAATAACATCATATTCCCGAACCCATACCATTAAGGAAATAGACAATCAAATAAAAACATTAAAACAAACAAAATCAGATATCCGTCACAAAAATAAGCTGCAATTTTCACCTGAGGAAGCAAAAATAGACAATCGAATCGTATTTTTGACAAATGCAAAACAGAAAAAACTGAAAGTGAATCAAGATGCAAAGAAAAATTCTTATACTGGGCTTATGCAAAACGAGGACTTTGAAAAGTCCTCAACCCCGGATAAAGAAATACGCGATCCCGATTATCAGAGAATAAATGGCTTTTCAATAAAAAAAGATGATGGTTTCACGGCAAGTGACGGCGGCAGCTATCTTGACAACTTTAATGAAGATGAAAAGAAGATATATAATTATCTTTACAAAACACAAGGCAAAGCAAAGGCTAATGCTTACAAAAATGTTTTGAAATACGAACTTGAAAGCAGATATGCAGCCGATTTAAAAAACGCTTCCGAAGAAGCCGCGCACGAACATCCGATAATAACCTCTGCTATGACAGTTGCCGGCGCCCCCGGTGCCGGCATTGCCTCTGCTGCGGCAGTTGCAGAAGATTTGATGAACAGTGCAAAAGGCAATCCGATTAATATAAATTCGAGAAATCATCTTGCAGGAACAACAACCGATATAGTCAGAAGTACCGTAGCCGGAGACATCGCACAAAAAGCCGGCTCAGACATGGCATTTTTATATAATGTAGGTATGAGCATCGGAGACAATGTCGCTAATTTGGCAGTAGCAAAAGCATTTGTTCCGGCAGGTATCAATTTCGAAAAAGCAAGCAACATAACAGGAAAAATAGTTACCGGACTTATGTCGTCCGACGTGGCAGCAAATGCAATTGTTGAGGGAAAGGAAAAAGGGTATTCCGACGGAAAGGCTATTGCCCTCGGTATAACGCAGGGATTAATTGAAGCAGCCACCGAGAAATACAGTCTTGACGAAATACTCAGCCACCCGAAAACAACTCTTAAATCGGTTGTACGCGGCTCTATTGCCGAGGGTTCGGAGGAAGTAGCTTCCAGCCTCGGTAAATTTATTGTGGATACTTTGGTAAACGGCAGCGAAAGTGATTTGCAGCAGACCATAAAAAAATACAGAGACGCAGGATATTCGGAGGAGGACGTGCTTAAAAAGACTCTTTTTGATGGCGTTAAAAGCGCTTCCTCCGACTTTCTTGCCGGCGCATTATCCGGCGGTGTTATGAGCGCGGCAAACAGTGCGATGAATCATAACAGGATAGCGCAGTCCGGACACGATTTAGTATCCAAGGGCAAAGAAAATAACATAGATGTTGAAAAACTTGTAATCGAACAAGGCAAGACCGCACCGGAAACAAGCGATGCATATAAAAATGCAATTAAGCTTGAAAAAAAATACAATGACGGCAAAAGACTTTCGGACTACAATATCGGCTTGCAGAATATGTACAATTTAAATGCCACAGACTCTCAAATTGCTTCTGTCAAAAATACAAATTCGGAAGAAACATTTCAAAAGCCGACCATAGAAGAAAACCACCCCACGCAAGCTCCGATATCTGACAACAACACAAACGACACTGTTCAAGAGCCAAGCTCGCCCAATAATGGTTACACTCCGATACAAACGAATATCAACCCTGACATAAGAACCAATGAAGAAAATAACGTGCATCAGACCGCATCACAAGAGGTTGTAACGCCCACAAAATCAGTGTCGTCGTCAGAGGCTCAAACCGCACAGAACACAAACAGCGACAATCAATCAACCGATTCGGTTATTAATGTCGGTGACAAGTTCAAGGATACAAGAACAGGCAATATCATCACTGTTGTCAAACGTAACGAAAATAATACCGTCGTACAGGTAGACAACGGCACAAAAACATATCCGCGCGTTATTTCAAACAATTTTGCGGATTCGTTTGCTGCCGGTCCTCGAGCCGAATACATGGAAAAAGTGAACGTCACGACCGAGAACACCGCTCCGGTTCAAAGCAATACATTAGCGCCGAACAGCTCACAGATTGACAGTTATATAAATTCACATTCGGGAGAAAAGATAAATGTTTCGATTGGGAACGGGCAAAGCAGAAAATTTACAATTATTTCGTCCGAGAACGGTGTGCTGAGTTTCAAATCGGCAGACGGAAAGGTTATGAGCAGCGACTTAAACGATGCTGTTCAAAACGGAAACAGCTTTGAAATAAATTACGGCGGCGGCGCGAAAATCACATACACCATATCTCCAGCCAAAAATATCAATCTCACGCGTGTGGGGGATTTTTACGAGGCATATGGAAACGACGCAGCAGATATTGCGGATAAATTAAATCTTGCGCTTACAACAAAGGTTGTAAACGGTGAAACAGTTCAAATGACAGGCTTTCCGGCTTATGCTCTTGATGATTATACAAACAGGCTCGGCAATGGGTATAATTTTAATATTGCCGACACAAACGTATCAAGCACAAACGCTGAGAGCAAAAATGCTGATAATTCTTCTGAAAACATGTACGAAAATTTAGAAAAACTCGGCTTGACTTATGATGAAAAGCGTGCTATACTTGAATATAAAAGCAGCGGGAGCTATAAAATTAACGAGTTGTTGAGACACGGAGAAGCACTTTCCGAAGCAGATAATAAACTGAAAAATGATATAAACACTGCACTCGATAAGTTTCCGATTTACAGAGGAATGCTGTATAGAAGTATAGGCTTTCGTGGAATAAATGCGGAAGTAGAGTTTGCAGAATTTATTAAAAGTCACAAGGGAAAAAGTGAAATAACTTATTCGGATTTTATTTCAGCTTCAAAAACAAATGGCAACTATATAGTTGATGCGGATTTCTGTGTCAACTATGAGATTTTATGCGAAGATGCCAAAGATGTTTCAACGATAGGTCTCTTAGAAGAAAATGAGGTGTTGTTTAAAACTGATATAAAATTTTCTATTTTAGACTTTACTGTAAACAATAATGTTGTTAATATAAAAATAAAGGAGTTAACAAACTATGATACCGAAAAAGATAACCGAACCGGGCAAAACAATAGAAACGGACAAACTGTTGAGGGCAGAAATCGAGAAACACGAACTGACGGACTTCATGAAGATGTTTATTCCGAGGATGATATTCTTCGAAAAAGAGGCACTGCTGATGATAGAATACCTGAAAGCCAATCCGACAGCAACGGAAGCAGAAGTCGAGACAAAGCTATTGACATTGGTAGAGAATATGAGAAAACATCTGGGGATAACGAAAGGGCAGCGGGAGAATCTGTTCGGTTAAAAGATAAAAATACAACAAACAGCACTGTATCAACCAACAATGCCTTTATAAATGACAACGGAAAAATATGTTTTAATCAACGTAATTTCGATTATGAGAATAATAAGTTAAGGAAAGCTGATTTTAACATATACACGCGAACCAAAACAGGTACTGAAGCTTTAACCGTAAAGGGTGAAGTAGTCGGAAAGTACGGACTGCATAAAAACAATACCGGGAAGTATTATGTAGACCTTCTAAAAAGCGGTATGTCGGCAGCAACATTTGACGCAAAAAAAGAAGCACGGCAATTTGCGATATATGTAAATGATAAAGTCGCATATAACAATCCGATATTTGATGAAAGCTTTCGCCTTGTAAAAAACAACGATTTCATGCAATATGCGAAAGATGTAAAACGTATTCTTGAAACAAAGGAATATATTCCGGAAATGGAAATTAAGGACGGAACAGTCCCGTTTAAAACCAAGGGCGAACTCATAGAATACATTAAAGCGCACAAAGGAGATAAGGTAAGAGTTACATTTGGCGACGGAAGAAGCGAAGTTCGCACAATTGTATCTGCAAACGCAAAAACACTTAACACATCATCTCCGGACGGCAGTTCAAATGTGACCGATTTAAGGGGAATGGAAATAAGCAGTACGGGTTTCAATATTGCATATGATACAGGCGTAAGTGTTAATTTTGATTTTGTGAATACAGGCGAAAATGGAACGGATAGCATTGATAACAGTCGAGCAGGAATATCGCATAGGGTAAACACTGAAACCGGTTTAAACAGAGACGAAATAATCAAAATTATATCGTCAATAAACAACGGCTATAATATATCTCTTGACACTGTCAAAAATGCGGTTGAATATCTGATCAATTCGGAAAATGATATAAAATCCGAATTATCCGCATTGAAAAACAGTGATTTGCAAAAACTGCTGAATCCTGTTGACAGGTCAAGACGTACAAAAAAAGCCGATATGGTGAACGGAATATACTCCGGCATGCTTGATGAAATGTATTATGCTGTCACAGGCTCGGACACAATATCGTATGTATTTGACGGCACACCTATCGACACTCGCATGAAAAACATGCTCAGAGACGCTGCCGAAAAAACAGACGCGGACAGCTTTGCCAAGCTTATGGAACAGAACGCGGCAAAACACGCCGAAATCTTGAAAAAACGCAGCGCTGCCGAAGAATCATTAAAAAATCCGCAGACGCTTCAAGACTTTTTGCGCAAAAAGAACTCTGTCGGCTTATCTGAGGAAGAAACTGCCCGATTTGAGAGAATGTATGCCGAGGAAAGAAAGCAAGGCAGAGAGAAGAAAACTACCACCGAACCAAAGAATACAAGCGAATCGGAAACGTTCTTTTCCGATAGCAGCAATTACACCATAGAAAAGTCAACCCATACCAAGACAGGTGATGACATATGGGTTGTCAAGCCAACAGAGCGGCTTGAAACTGACACATGGAAGCAGCTTAACAACCAAATAAAATCGCTCGGCGGTGTATATTGGCGCGGTAATCAAGGCTGGAACTTCAAAAAAGACCCTACATCCTTATTTGCAAATATTAGTGAGGAAAGCGAAAGCCGGGTAAAAGGAAAATCAAATGCCGACAAATTAAGAACAGTTGCCGAGAGCATGCAGAAAGCCATTGACGACAAATTTAAAGACAGGCTTACCAATACCGCCAAAAGAGCACAAGAGGCTGCACGTGCCGAATCGGAGGGCGATAGACTAAAATATGTGCAATCGACAATAAATAACATTGCCGACGCAATCGAGAGCGGAAAAAGCACATTGCTTGACAAGATTGACAGCAGAGCGCAGGTTGAAACGCTTATAAAAATGCTTGACACAAGCCGCCGGAACAGAATAAGCGAAACTATGCAGGGCATTACATACGATGAAAGACTGCAAGAGCAAAGCAAGCCTTATTCAAGCAATGATATCAAGTATGCAGAATATCCGCTCACAAAGGTGCATGAAAATATCATAAACGAGTATATTCGGACAGCAGACGGAAAAACAGGATATAAACAAATTGTTCAGCGTCTGACAAAGGCTTTGAAAGGCTCTGAAAACAGTTATGTAAAAATCAATCCGCAGCTTTTTTCGGATATAGACAAAATTGTAAATAATTTATCGCCGCTTTATACCGAGTTTTGGAATGACAGCGTTGCCGAAAGAAAAAGGCTGACACGTATGGGAATCGAAAACGTTGTTGAACTTAGGGCATATCTGAGAGAACTTACGGACTATTTACCCGGCAGGGACACAGATGCTGAAAAGCAGAGAAATATAAAAAATCGTGAAAGAGAGCTTGCAAACTCTAAAATCGACGGCTTTTTCCCCACTCCCAAAACACTCGTTTCACAAATGCTTGATGAAGCGGATATAAAACCCGGCGAGAAAGTATTGGAACCGTCCGCAGGAAAAGGAAATATTGCCGATGAGATCAAGGCAAAATATCCGGATAATTCCCTTGATGTGGTTGAATGGAACTCGTCGCTTAACGAACTGTTGTCCGATAAAGGACATGATGTCATCGGGAACGACTTTCTGCAGACCGACGGCGAATATGACAAAATTATAATGAATCCCCCGTTTGAAAATGGGCAGGACATAGACCATGTAAAGCACGCCTATGACTTGTTATCCGACAAAGGCAGAATTGTAGCGATAATGAGCGAGGGTGCTTTTTCACGTTCGGATAAAAAAGCAGCAGAGTTCAGAGAATGGCTGAATAATGTCGGCGGAACGAGTCAGCAGCTGCCCGAGGGTACATTTAAAAATTCCGAACGCAGTACGGGAGTCAATACAAGACTGGTCGTTATAGATAAAGCTGATTCCGATAGCGCACCGTCAAAAAAGAGAGCCGCGGTACATAGCAGCAGAGATTTGGATACGACTAACACAAATCAATTAAAAGGCTTATCGGATAAGCTAAAAGAAAGTTATGAAACCCTTAAGGATAAGAATGATATATTTGAAATAAATAGAGATATTATTTCTGAAATGCAAGGGAAAAATGTAACCGATAAAATATATAATTACTTTAATTCAATAGGCGGCAGCGTTGAAAACCCTGTTTTGGGAACCGTTGAATTAACAAAATCGGGTGCAAAATCAACTGTTTTTCATGGAGTAGGACACGATAAAATTAGAGCCGTTGAAGCTATAAAGCCGATTATTGAGAAGGGTACAATTATATCAAAAGCTGTTGATTGGAAGAATAGAGGGTATGATACGTATATAATTGCAGGGAAAGGTAACATTGATGGTAGTAAATCCATCGTTGGCGTAATTGTAAAAACATATCCAAACAATAGCAAAAGAAAAAATAAATTTTATTTGCATGAATTAATAAGAATAGGAGCTGACTCCGACGCAGTGGCTAAAGATAGCCGGGCTAACGTGAATGAGTCAACTCCTATTGACAATGTTATTATATCACAAAAAAAAGACATTGTCAATACCTATTCTACGCAAAATAATGAAAAAAATACCGACACTTCAAGCCAAACTGCCGTCCACAGCAGCAGAGATACCACCAATACCAATAACGACACCGGTGTGAACAGGTGGGTTACGGACCGTCTGCCGACAGAGAAATCACGTTCGGACAAAATAAAGGAATCGGTCATTGCCAAGACAAACAAGGCTACCGAAAAAATCAACGATGCTCTTGAACGTGACATTCCAAAAATCAGCACAAAGGAAACAAATCTTGCCGATATTGTAAGCGATATCCGGGATAAATTCAATATCCCGATTGCCACAGGAAAGGTTACAGATCGCGAAGCTTCGGGAATATACAAGGACACGCCCGAGACCATAAGAACCCGGGTCGCCAACAATATGCCAACCATTTCACATGAGTTGGGACATCATCTTGACAAAAAATACAGTTTCAGCAATATGAAAAGCATAGAAAAGCTGCGTAAAGTTATTTCGGAGGATTTTCTGAAACAATATCCGGAAAATGAGCGAAACAATGAAGCTGTTGCCGAATTTGTGCGCAAATATCTTAAAAATATGAACGAGGCAAGCAGGCTATGTCCCGATTTTTATTCGGATTTTGTAAGCACGCTTTCAAAAGAAGATTTAAAAGCCATAAACGAAATAGCTACTTCGATAAATGAATATATGAGCATGGATTTTGATGAACGTGTTCAGTCAAGCATTATTTCCGGCAAAGATGCCGAGAAAACCTCAGCATCTGAAAAACGGCGGCGGTTTTACACCAATTGGGTCGACAGTTTCCATCCGCTCAAAGAGGCTACCGAATTTGTGAAACAGGCAAACGGTATAGGAACGGTGGCACGTGAAAAAAATGCCTACGTGTTAGCTACAAATTCACTTAACGCCGCTACTATTGCAAGACATATCACATGCAATGGCATGACAGATATGAACGGCAGGACGAATTTGGGGAAATCTTTTGTTGACTGTATCAAGGATGTCGACAGCAAGGATCTGAATGCACTGGACGAATATTTGGTTTTGAAACATTCTCTTGAATGGCTGGAATCAAAAAACGGGAAAAACAAGCGTGTTTTTGCCGACGATAGTTTACAAAACCCCGACGAAATACGCAAGAAAATCGCCGACATTGAAAGCAAGCACCCCGAAATGAAAAAAGCTGCGGAAAACCTATATGAATACCAAGATAATATTTTAAGATATTTTGTTATTGAGGCAGGCGGAATGAGCGAAAAATCCTTTGAACATTTAAAGGAGCTTTATCCCTGCTATGTTCCGTTTTATCGTGCTGTCGGAAAGGAAAAGAAGATACGCGGAGTCAGAGGAACTTTTGCCAACCAAACATCACCTATATCACGTGCAAAAGGCAGCGGCGAGAAAATTATAAGCCCGCTTGAAAGCATTGTGAAGAACACTGAGAAAATGGTTAAATTTGCAATGCGCAACCGCGTTATGCAAACCTTTGCCGATTATGCCGATTCGGTTGACGGATTCGGTCAATACATGGAAAAAATCCCGCCGGATATGCTTCCGCACAGCATCGACATTTCGGCTCAAAAGCAAAAAATCGAAGATGCCTTGAAACAAAAATTAAATGCCGACGACTTTTTCTCCGCTACAGAAGTGATTGATGAATTTCTTAACGACAGCGTGACTGACTTCACTCCGATAGCAAGTGCAAAAAAGAAGATTGTTACGGTCTTGAGAGACGGAAAAGCGTCCTATTATCAGATTCACGATCAGATGTTTTACGAAGCAATTGCGGACATGACTCCAAGACAGGCAAGCGGATTCTTAAAGTTTTCAAGCACAATCATACAGCCGATGAAGCTTTTAATCACGCAAAACAACCCAATATTCATGGCGACCAATGCAATCAGAGATTTAGGCACTGCGTACAGACTATCTGACATAAATAATCCTGCAATATTTGCGGTCAGATATGCCGAAGCTTTGAAAGAAGTGGTCGGCAAATCTGAGGACTACATAAAATATCAAGCGATGGGCGGCGGACATTCCTCGGAGTTGTCGGCGAATATAAATAAAATTGCAACAACTCTCAGACTGATTTTAAACAAGGATGCCGGAAAGGCTCGCAAGCTTTTTTCCGCAATCATACACCCGGTGAACACAATCGCGTCAATGAATGATGTAGTTGAAACTGTACCGAGATTTATGGAGTTTAAGGAAACAATGCGAAAAACCGGAGACATTCAACAGGCTATATACAATGCCGACGATATCACCACAAACTTCAAACGCGGCGGCATAAAGGCGAAAGATTTAAATAAAACTGTTATGTTTTTCAATGCCGGCATACAAGGTCTTGACAAGGCTTATCGCAGTTTTGCGGACGTTCCCAAAAACGAGCGGAATGCCCGTCTTTTAAAGTGTGCGTTGTTCGCTCTGCTCATGGCAGCCTTGCAGGAGGCCTTCAACAGGCGGATTGACGAGGAGGGTTATGAGAATCTGTCGGCATATACAAAGAATAATTTCTACAACTTTGCTATAGGTGACGGCAAATTTATCAAGCTCCCCAAGGCGCGTGAACTTGCCATTTTGGACAGCTTCACCGAAAGATGTATTGACTATGCTTTCGGAAGCAAAAAGGCGTTCAGCCAATTCGGAGATTATCTCGCTTCCAATCTTCTTCCGAACGGCATACCGTCATCCGGCTTTGACCTTGTTGGCGATTTCCATGATGTCCTCGGAAGTACAGTCTTTGGAGGTGTTGCAGATATCGGATTTAATATGGATTTTAAAGGTACACCGATTGAGTCGGACTATGATAAGGAATTGCCGAGGCAGGACAGATACTCGGAAAGCACGACCAAGACAGCCGTTTCGCTCGGGAAAACACCGATTGCTGAAAAAATGAATTTATCTCCAAAACAGATAGACCACCTTATTTCATCGTACACCGGCATTCTCGGTCAGATAAATAAAGCATTGCTTCCGATGAGTAAAGACCGAATCGACAAATCGCTGGGGTTAAGAAACAAATTCATTGCCGACAGTAATTACTCGACGGATCTGCTGAATGAAGTATATGACAACCGAGATAAGGCAGAGAATAAATTTGTAATTGACGGCAGAATAAACAGCGCACTGGAATATGAGAAAAATGCCGTTGTTGCCGGATATATTTCAAAGATGAATAAGCTGACAAAGTCTCTGCCGGCAGAACAGCAGCGCGAAAGCCGAAAACTTCTTTTGAGGACGCTGAATGATTGGAATTATGAATATACCGCTGCTGAGCAAAACATGATAGATATGTTTGGTGATGACCTTGTTAATAATTCCGTAATTCTTAACGGTGTTCCGAGTAGTGAATTTTCTTATACCGAGAAAAAGAAAAAATATACTTATGTTTTCACGCCGGAGGAATATACTCAATATGTGAAAGATTATCTCGCCGCGATTGAATCGGGACGAAAGGACGCATATAAGAAGTGCGGCAAAAATAAAGATAAGTACGAGGCAAAACTGGAGGAGAATATTTCAAAGGCAAAACAAGCTCTGAAAAAGGCATATAAGAAAAAGGTTGGGAAAAAAGCAAAGGTTTCGGAAGCAAAGTGAATCTCGTGAGGGACGGCATTCGCTGCCCCTCATGTGTATTTTGAAGTCATGAATTTTAACTTCTTTGATACAATAGTATGGTATTAAGTTACTCTTGACTTTTTATAAATTTTGTGCTATACTAATTGTAATATGATACTGTAAATATTATCGGCATATTACGGTGTTTTCTGTACACGATTTTTACACGTTTTCGGAAAAATGTACAGATTGGACGAGAAAGAAAAAGAGTGAAAAAACATAAAAAAAGGTAGTATTTATGTAGCGTTACAGACAATTCGGGAAAATGTCAAAAATATAAGAAAAAGTGTTT
Source organism: uncultured Clostridia bacterium (assembly GCA_934486735.1). Lineage (GTDB taxonomy): Bacteria > Bacillota > Clostridia > UBA1381 > UBA1381 > CAKSQL01. Next base: position 140,106 of record CAKSQL010000001.1, read on the forward strand.
TTATCACTCTCCCCTTCTCCGCCATCCATATGCACAATTGCATATGCTTAAAACACAGTGTGCATATCACTGTGTTTTTTGTTTATGATAAAACAAAAGGAGCGGTAAATACATGGACTCGGTTTTAAAAAAAATTATAGCTGTTGCTAACCAATACGGCGCAGGGAAAGCCATTCTGTTCGGTTCACGCGCTCGCGGTGACAGCACACAAAAAAGTGATTATGATATTGCTTTTGTTCTGCCCGGCATGACAGGCGATACAAAAAACAAAATCCTAAACGGATTAGAAGAGATTGATACGCTCTATAAAATTGACGCGGTATTTCTTGAAAGCCTCGACAGCGATGACGAGCTGACAAAGAACATACGAAAGGACGGAATTATTCTGATGGATAAATTTCAGACAAAGCTTAATAACTTCCAAAAAGCGCTTGCCGCTTTAAAAGAGGCTGTTTCCGACTTTGATAAAACTACTCTTCTATCGGTTCGCGACGGCGCGATTCAGCGGTTTGAATTTACCGCCGAGCTTGCATGGAAAACAGTGAGAGAATACCTAATCGACGAGGGTATTGCCGAAATAAACACGCCGAAATCTGTCATGAAAGCAGCCTTTGCCGCAAATCTCGTGGACGACGAGGACAGCTGGATTCAGGTTTTAAACGACCGCAACGCAACCTCCCATATATATGATGAGGATGCGGCGGATAAAATCTTTGATCGTATCAGAAGTAAGCATATTGAGTTATTCCAAAATCTTTCGGATGTGCTTTCTGACATTCGATAGCTCAAAAACCGCTGCCGCTTGCATATTTTGCAAGCGGCAGTCTTTTTTCTTTATCTCAATATATCCTCTTTCACCATATAGGTTGGCGCTATGTTTGTTTATTCAGCTTCTATTCCTCAGCGCCATTCATAAAAAAAAGCCCCCAAATCAAGGCAAATCCTTAATTCGAGGACAATTTATAAGTGGCAGGGGTACAAGGACTCGAACCTTGGGCACTTAGTTTTGGAGACCAATGCTCTACCAACTGAGCTACACCCCTATTTAATATGACTTAATTATTTTACCACAAATCGACATACTTTGTCAATAGTTTTTTCAAAATTTTTTAATTTTTTTAATAAAATATAAAATAAAAAAATTTTTTATTTATTTCGCTTCCATTTATTGACATTTATTTACAAATGATATATAATAATTTTGGGGATGCTCTATATTTACATTGGTTTTGCGCTCAATTTACATATTGAGCGCAGCTTTTTTTTCATTTTTCGCCTCTTCCTCGCAACATACACTGCCTCACTCATTTAATTCCCCTGCAAAGCCTTTGAGAAAAGCCACGCTTGCAAGCATAATTTTGATATATTATAAAAAGCTTCGCCGCAACAGACGAAGAATGTACAAGTCCTCTCTTCAAACGCACGAAACGATTCTGTTGATAGCGAAGCCTTCAGAACAGCCGTTGGTTGTCAAGTGCCTCATGGCAGAAAATCGCCCCGTGGTGCCAAACGTCCGAAACGCGGCTCAACTCATCGTCTGTTTCTGACAATAATTATAATGAGTGCAGCTCTGTTGCCAACAATAATGCACGTAACAGCAACGTAAATTTTAGTTTCGGTCAACAGCACAGCAATACAACCGAGAGGACCTGCCGCAAGTGAATCCCCAACTGTATACATTGTTGGCAATTATTAACGATAGGACCTCTCTTGGCAACAGTATATCACACAATATTGGTATTGTCAACATCCCAGGCGTTCCCGATTTCTTTTTTTATTCCGAATCAGAAACCAAGTTATCCTCCGTAAATACAATTTTCTCATCGACACTGTACCTTGCGCCCGTATTATCTTCCTGATAATAAGTTATATATGCGTTGTCACCGTCAACAACTATATCATACGAGGTCGTCCTCGGGCTTGAATAGCCTATTACAAAATTCCAATCATCTCCCGCAAGCTGCTTCTGATTCTCCTCAAATTCCTTTTTAAGCTCATCTGTCATCATGTCATATCTCGGCTTGCCGTCACGCGTTTTTAGCGCCTCCGCCCACACAAGCGCCTTTTTGAGCCTTTCATTTTGGACATCATCCGAGTTAATTGTCAGCTCAAATCCGTTTGTCAGCGATATTTCCCTGTCCAAAAGCTTGGCAAGCTCATGGGGAATATAAGTTTTTTCATTCACCAAAAGCGGCGCACTTTCAAGTTTAAACGTATTTTCCGCCTTTGTCGCCGTTATACATTCATTGCTGCCTATTGAGAATTTTGCCGATGCACTCAAACCGCCGCCGTCTGTATTGGGATATTCCTTTTTCAATATAATCGAATAATTATCCCATATTATCTCCGTATCTGTATCCGCCAAAAAACTCCTGAGCGGAATATACACCTCGCCGTCCTTGGCGAACGGTTCAAGCTCTGTGTACTTTCCGTTTAATGTCACACTCACCTTCACATCCTCTTTCTCCGGCAGGTCCGCCTGTGCATGCGCAGTTGCCGCTGCCGCCAAAACTGACAACACCAAAACTATTTTCTTCAACATTTCGAAACACTCCTTTCTTTTGCTTGCAAATTTTATTCTCTATCTATATTTTACATATGTAAAACTATTATGTCAAGCTTTTTTTTCAAAAAAATTAAAATTGTTTGTTTTTTATAATTTTAAGGACTGCAATTTTTGCACCATGCACAGAGTTTTCTTTATTTTGGTACAATAAAAAGCGTTTCCACAATTTCATTCATCAGCAAACAGCTGTTTTAAAATTGTGAAAACGCCTTAATTTAATTACTTTTCTATTATTTAATCATGCTTGCAACTTCGTCAGCAAAGTTTTCTTCTTTCTTTGCAAGACCCTCGCCCTTTTCAAAGCGAACATAGTCAACAATCTTGATCGAACCGCCCAGTTCCTTAGCTGTGTTTGCAACATACTTCGAAACCGAAATATCCGGATCTTTGATATATTCCTGCTCAACCAGGCAAACTTCCTTATAGAATTTTGCGATTCTGCCCATAACCATCTTTTCAACGATATTTGCAGGCTTGCCCTCGTTAAGAGCCTGAACCGAAAGGATTTCCTTTTCCTTTGCAACTACGTCTGCCGGAACAGAATCCTTATCCAGGTACTGTGCACCTGCTGCTGCAATCTGCATTGCGATATCCTTTGCAAATACCGGGAACTCCGGCTTGTCAGCAACGTCTGTATCAAACTTAACCAAAACGCCGATTCTGCCCTCGCCATGGATATAAGAATATACGTGGCCTTCCATACGTGAGAAACGTCTGATGTTCATGTTCTCGCCGATTTTAGCAATCTTTTCTGTCAGCATCTCGCCGATTGTTGCATCGCCGTCAACGAATTTCTGAGCCTTCAGTTCTTCAACGTCAGCCGGATTTGTAGCTGCAATCTGCTTTGCAACGTTTGTTACGAATGTCTGGAACTCGTCATTCTTTGCAACGAAGTCTGTCTCCGAGTTTACTTCAACCAATACGCCTGTGTTGCCGTCCTCTGTGATATATGCCTTAACAATACCCTCGGATGCGATTCTGCCCGACTTTTTGGCAGCTGTTGCAAGTCCTTTTTCTCTCAAAAATTCAATAGCCTTTTCCATATCACCGTCGGTCTCTGTCAATGCCTTTTTGCAGTCCATCATACCGCAGCCTGTCATTTCTCTCAATTCTTTTACATTTTGTGCTGTAAATGCCATAATTATTTTCCTCCGATTTTATTTTATTTCAAAAAAGGCAGTCCACAGTCCATCAAAGACCAAGACTGCCCAAATGTTCAATTATTATTCAGCGTCTTCTGCTGCTTCCTCTGCGGGAATTTCCTCAGCGTCAACAACAGTGTCCTCGCCCTGCTTGCCCTCTAAAATTGCATTCGAAATTGTGGATGCAATCAGCTTAACGGCTCTGATAGCGTCATCGTTGCCGGGAATAACATAATCAACCTCATCCGGGTCGCAGTTTGTATCAACAATAGCAACAACGGGAATACCGAGCTTCTTTGCTTCTGCAATGGCAATCTTTTCTTTTCTCGGGTCAACAACGAACAATGCGCCCGGGAGCTTCTTCATATTCTTGATACCGCCGAGATATTTTTCCAGCTTATCTCTTTCAGCCTTAAGCTTGATAACCTCTTTTTTCGGCAGAAGGTCGAATGTGCCTTCTTCTTCCATTTTGTTAATCTGATTGAGACGCTCGATTCTCTTCTGAATTGTCTTGAAGTTTGTCATCATACCGCCGAGCCATCTTGCATTAACGTAGTACATGCCTACTCTTTCAGCCTCTTCGCGGATTGAATCCTGAGCCTGTTTCTTTGTTCCTACAAAAAGAACCTCTTCGCCGGACATAGCCAGATCTCTGATGAAGTAATAAGCTTCCTCAACCTTTTTAACCGTCTTTTGAAGGTCTATGATGTAGATACCGTTTCTCTCGGTGAAGATGTACTCAGCCATTTTAGGATTCCATCTTCTTGTCTGATGTCCGAAGTGAACACCTGCTTCCAAAAGCTGTTTCATTGAAATTACGTTTGACATTGTTTGTTCCTCCTTGTTTTTTAGTCTTCCACACCCGTCATCTTCCGAAAGAACCGTTAAGGCAACACTCCCGGAATCGGAATGTGTGATTGATAGTGATAAAATCACTCAAATGTCAATACCTGAAATATTTTATCATATTTATTATTTGTTGTCAAGCATTTTTTTACTTAAAAAAACATATACTCGTTCAAAAACAGAGTTTAGTACAAAAAATATCCGTATTTGAGCAATTTTTTAGCGCATTTTACGAGACATGCAAAGACCGGGGAAAGCCGCCAAGTCTCTACCCGGTCATAATGTCAATATTTTATTCGGTCAGTTTTCTTACGCAGTCTGCGCAGATTCCGTCAAAGCCGTCTATAGTTCCGACCGTCTCGGAATGAACCCAGCAGCGTCCGCACTTTTCGTGCTTGCTTGCCTCAATTTTTACCTTGACAAACTCGCCCTCAAAGCAATCTCCGCCGGCGCTCTTTTCCACGCTTGCCTTTGAAGTGATGAATATTTCCGCAAGTTCGCTTTCCATTCCTTTAAGGAAATCGTAAAGCATACCGTCGGCATATACAACAACCTCGGCATCGAGCGATTTTCCTATCAGCTTTTCGTTTCTCGCAAGTTCCAGAGCCTTATTCACATCGTCGCGAACAGCGATTATTCTCTCCCACTTATCCTCAAGCTCATTGTCCTTATATTTATCATCGGCCTTCGGCATGGACGAGAACATCACACTTCTCTTATCATCGCTGTCATAGTGCGGCATGAACTTCCATATTTCCTCTGCGGTAAATGCAATTACCGGCGCGAGCAGCTTAACAAGCGCATCGAGAATGATGAACATTGCCGACTGAGCACTTCTTCTTGCTGCCGATGTCGGTTTCTCGGTATAAAGTCTTGATTTCAATATATCAAGATAGAAGTTACTCATATCCACTATGCAGAAGTTCAAAATTGCGTTATAAATTCCATGGAACTCATAGTCCTCATATGCAGCAATCGTCTTTTCGACAAGCTGATTGAGTTTCAAAAGCGCCCACTTATCGATTTCGAGCATATCATCATACGCCGTCATATCCTTATTGGGGTCGAAGTCATTGATATTGCTCATTATATATCTCGCTGTGTTACGCAGCTTTCTGTAGCCCTCCGAAAGCTGCTTAAGAGCCTCGGGCGACATTCTCATATCGGTCTTGTAATCAGCCGAAACCACCCACAGACGCAGCACATCAGCGCCGTATTTATCGGTAATTTCTTTCGGCGAAATCGAGTTGCCCTTTGACTTGGACATCTTTCTGCCCTCGCCGTCCTGAATCATTCCATGAGTGATTACAGTCTTGTACGGAGCGCAGCCGTTTGTGGCAACACTTGTAAGAAGTGACGACTGGAACCAGCCTCTGTACTGGTCATTTCCCTCGAGATATACATCGGCAGGATAGCACAAGTCATCACGAGCCTCGCACACTGCCGCATGCGATGAACCCGAGTCGAACCACACGTCCATGATATCCTTTTCCTTTGTGAAGTGAGTGCATCCGCATTCGCACTTTGTTCCCTCGGGAAGTATGCTGTCGGCATCAAGCTCCCACCATTTATCCGGACCTTGCTCGCGGAACAGCTTGCTCACTGCCGCAATTGTGTCCTCATTAATAAGTTCTTTTCCGCAATCCGCACAATAGAAAATCGGAATCGGAACGCCCCATGTTCTCTGACGTGAGATACACCAGTCACTTCTGTCAAGCACCATCGATGTTATTCTGTCCTGTCCCCATTGAGGAATCCAGCGAACCGAATTGATTGCCTTAACCGCGTCGTCCTTCAACGAATCAACCGATGCAAACCACTGATCTGCCGCGCGGAAGATAATCGGGTTGTCACATCTCCAGCAATGCGGATATTGGTGAATAATCTTTTCAATCGCCAAAAGGCTGTCGGTTTCTTTTAATTTCTCGATTATGCCCTCGTTTGACTTTTCATAATAGATGCCTGCGAACTCGCCTGCAAATTCATTTAAATATCCCTTTTCGTCAACCGGGACAACAATCTCCAGCTGCGGATAATTTCTGCATGCGATATAGTCCTCGACACCATGTCCCGGAGCAGTGTGAACGCAGCCCGTACCTGCATCAAGCGTTACGTGGTCGCCCACTATAACAAGCGATTCGCGATCGATGAACGGATGTCTGCATGTCATAAGCTCCAAATCCGCGCCCTTGAATTTTTTCAATATTTCATAGCCGCCCTCAATTTTGGCAGCTTTCATGACATTGTCTATCAGCTCTGTTGCAAGCACATATATCTCGCCGTTTGCAACCTTTACAAGCGAATATTCAAAATCGGGATTAACGGCAATTGCAACGTTTCCGGGCAATGTCCATGTAGTTGTTGTCCAGATTACGAAATACACATTTTCAAGTCCGTCAAATTTGCCTTGGTCATCCTTGACAGCAAATTTTACATAGATTGAATTTGTTGTATCCTCGGCATACTCGATTTCCGCTTCGGCAAGCGCTGTCTCGCAGTGCGGACACCAGTAAACCGGCTTTAAGCCCTTATATATAAGACCTTTTTTTGCCATTTTGCCGAACACTTCTATCTGAGCGGCAACGAAATCATTTTTCAATGTGAGATAAGGATTATCCCAGTCTCCGATTACTCCGAGACGCTTAAACTGAGTCTTTTGATTCTCCACATTTGCCTTTGCAAATTCGCGGCATGCTTCTCGGAATTTTACCGGGCCTGCCTCGTGACGGTTGATACCCAGTTTTTTTATAGCCTGCTGCTCTATCGGCAGTCCGTGAGTATCCCAGCCGGGGACGTACGGAGCATAGAAACCGCTCAGGTTCTTATATCTGACAATAATATCCTTCAGAATCTTATTGAGGGCATGTCCCATATGCAGGTCTCCGTTTGCATACGGAGGTCCGTCGTGGAGTATGAAAGGCTTTTTGCCTTTGTTTTTTTCTTTCAGCTGATTATAAAGGTCAATCTCCTCCCAATAAGCAAGCGTTTCCGGCTCACGCTGAGGAAGATTTCCTCTCATCGGGAAATCTGTTGAAGGCAGATTAACCGATTTTGTATAATCCTTTTTTTCACACATCTTACATTTCGTCCTTTCAGTTGTTTTTTCACTGTCTGCAAGTCATTTTTGTTCTATTCGAGCTTATCCAAAAGCTCAACCACTCTTGAGCATGTATTTTTAACCTGCGATTTATATGCGTCTATTTCCATGCGCAGATCCGCAAGTTCTTTCTTCTTTGCAAGAATATCGTCATTTGTCTGACGGATGATATCCGATGCCTTATTCTGAGCATCGTTCATCATATTATCGGCGCGTTCGGAGGCATTCTTTTTAATCTCCTCCGCCGATTTCTGAGCAAGAATAATCGAATCCTTCAATGTGGACTCCAATGTTTTATACTGCTCGACAGATGCCTGCAGGCTGGAAACTCTGTCCTTAAGCTCAATATTTTCCTTGTACAGCTTTTCGTAGTCGCTGCCGACCATGTCTAAAAAATCGTCAACCTCGTCAGCGTTGTAGCCTCTGAAGCTCACATCAAAATCCTGCTTCTGAATATCAATCGGTGTTAACATAACAAAACGCTCCCTGTCTTTATTTTTAATCTATCGGAAATTGCGCACATCCGCAATCATCCTGCTTATTTTTAGCTGCGAAAGATGCTCTTTCACCTATCTTACACATTTTTTGAGAAGAATATGAATCCTCCCGCTTCTGGTGTTCGCCCCGATTTCGTCGAGAATTATTCTCCCCGCACCGCGAATCGACATCAGGTCTCCCTCTTTGAGAGAGAAAGACGTGTCCGAAACCGGTTTATGATTTATGTTCACCTTCCCCGATACAATATACATCGCAGATTCCCTGCGCGATATATTAAGCGCCGCTGCCAAAACCGCGTCCAGCCTTGCCGATGCCGCCACCGCCTCGGAAATTTCATATTCCCTTTTCGGCAGATCCTCCTCGCGCACAGCCGTCCTTTTAAGCTTTATTCCGCAGTTCGCCGCCTTTTTTACATTCATTACGATATAATCCGCAATGTCCTCGGCTGCAAATATATACGCGCCCTCGTCATCAACAAGGATATCCCCGATTTTTGCGCGGTCTATGCCGAGCGAGAGTATCGTTCCGAGATAATCGCGGTGCGAAAGCTCCCTCGAATACCCCTTTTCCGCTCTGAGCGCGGCTATCGGAAATTCGCCGTAATCCGCTTCCTGCCATTCGGGAAACACCCCGAGCATGCACCGTTGCGCATCATCATATCCCCCAAAAAACGTGATGTTATACCCCGCGCGCTGTGCCGCTGCTTTGACCGTTTCCAGCTCCGCTTCATTATAAAACGGGGAAAACCTCGGCACGGCATATTTATCGCACAGTCTGAACATATCCTCTACCCTTGCGGCAATTTGTTTTTCTTCTCTGTCCATAATCCAAAAACTCGCTATATCGAATTAAAGCGCCGCTTTTGTTAAAACGACGCTTTATGCATATCAGAACACATCTGTCATAAAAGAGCCGATTTTTTTTAGAACATGCTCCATTCAAAGCCGCCGTTTTCGCTCTCTTTTATAATCTCGCCCATAATATCCACCTGTGACGGAGTCGCAAGGAAAATTCCTCCCGAAACCTTTTGCATGTTTCCGTTGACTCCGTAAACCGTTCCGGCGATAAAATCAACCACGCGTCTTGCCTCGTCCGGGTCAAGCGCGCCGACATCTATCACAACCGGACGTCTTTTTTTAAGTTCGTCCGCAACGGCTGTCGAATTGCTGAAGCATTTCGGCTTCAAAATAACAATTCTCGACTGGTTCTGTCCCTGGTGAATGGGTACTACCTTACTCTTTTTGCTGTTTTGATGGAGCTCCTCTGCCGGTTCTTCGTATTCCATCTCTTCCTCATCATCCTCTATGTCGCCAAAACCTATAAATTCCTTAACCGCATCTACAAATCCCATGCTTTAAACCATTCCTTTCTTTCGCAGAAAACAGACATGCCGACTCCGCCTTTTTTAAAAAAGAGCGCAAAACAGCTGTCGGGCATATTTCTGTCCAAAGCTCACATTTTCTATATGTAATTTCTTGCTCCGAATATCGCACTTCCCACACGCACCATATTCGAACCGGCTTCTATGGCGGATTCGTAATCTGAACTCATCCCCATAGACAAGTATTGCATATTAACATTATGATATTTTTTTTGCGATATGTCAATATATATTTTGCGTATGTTATCAAAATGTAATCTGTTTGACATATTACTGTCAATTTTCGGCGCAATTGTCATCAATCCGCACACTTTTACATGCTTCAGACTGCCTGCATGAAGCAGCAGCGACTCCAGTTCTTCCGGTTTTATTCCGAACTTTGTTTCCTCGCCGGAAATATTTATCTGAATCAGAATTTTCATATCCACACCATGCTTTTCCGCTTGATGTTCGATTTCATCCATAAGCTTAATCGAATCGACGGAATGTATCATATATACTTTATCTATGATATATTTGACTTTATTCGTCTGCAAGTGTCCGATAAGATGCCATCTGACCGGCTTGACCTTATCGTACTTTTCCATGATTTCCTGGACCTTGTTTTCGCCGATGTCGGTCACTCCGCAGTCTATCGCCTCGTTAATCACATCCGCGCCATGCGTTTTTGTCACCGCCACAAGCGTTATATCCTCCGGATTTCTGCCCGATCTTTTTGCCGCTTCGGATATGTTTTGTCTTACCTTATCGAGTGATTCCACGATAAATTACTTCCTTTCCTTAATTAACACGTCTTATTTATCAGCCTTTTTATCGGCTTTTTCGCCGAGTACGATTTTGTCATATTGCTCGAGCGGATTTCTGACATTTTCAGTGACAGATTCTATTATAACGGTATCATTATCCTTATTTGTAAAAATCACTTTGCATGGCTTGAAAATTTCGTTTATGCCATACTGGACCATAACTCCCTGCTGTCCGTCCTTTACTCTGACAGCGTAAATCGGAATTTCAAAGCCCTTGTACTGCTGAGAAATTATCTCGACCGTACTTTGTCTGACCGAGAAAATACCCTCTATATATTTTTTGCACTCCAGAATCACAACTCCGTTTTCCGCACCGTCATCCACCGATATATGTACAATCGACGCGCCGGCTTCAACGCCCGGAACACTGTCAAAACGCAGGGTCACATCCTGTCCCTTTTTAAAATCGGCAAGCTTGTCCGCCGGCAATTTCACCATGACATACCAAACGTGATTGTCTATAACCTTGCATATAGGCTCACCGTCAAGCGCTGCGGATTTTTCCGGCTGAACGGCTATTTTTTCCGCCGCGCTGTCGAAATCGGCTGTTGTATAATCGTTTATCTTATCGGCTGTGAGAACCTCCTCAAGACCGTCTATGTGCGTCGAAAAAACACCCGAGCAATCGGAATAAATGTCAACCTTTGAATGTCCCAGCTGCGCCTCTGCCGCGCTTTTTTGACTTTTCAGCTGTTCAACATCGTTTTGCACGCCGTCGTCCGCCGCCCCCGAAATTATACTTTTTATACTGCCCTTTATCTTGGCAACCTCTGACGGATTGTTGCCCGCTGCCGCCTCTATTATTTGATTTTTCAAGTTTTTAAGCCGATTTTCCGAATCCGCCTCATCGGCAACAAATGTATCCTTTTTGCTATACTCCTCCAGCTCGGCAATCTTTTTGTCAAGATTATTAAGCTCCTGCAAAACCTGTTCGTCAACAACACCGTTGTAGACCGCCGCAATAAGCCTGTCCTTGCCGACTCTTGCGCCCTCCTGGGCATATGCGTAAAATGTACCCGACGCTCCTGCCTGATAAACACTTTCGTCTCTTATCAGATAAGCGTCTCCGGTCACGCTTTCTTCATACTCCGTAACCTGTGCAATCCGCGTTTCCACCGGTGCGTCAAGGTATCTTGCGACATACACTCCCAAAACGAGAATTACTCCGGCTATAATGAAAACAACACTCTTTTTCATATCTATTCGTCATATTCTCCTATTCGTATAAGATTTATGATATCCCATACGCTGAATTTTCCCTCATCATCCTTAACTGAGAAAGGAATCAAAATATCATCCTCGCCCAAGTCAAGTTTTCTCCATATCATTTCAAGATTTTTTTCCAGCTCACGCTTTTTCAGCTTATCTGTTTTTGTTGCTATTACTATAGCGCCCTCCGGCTGATAGTGTCTTATCCAGTCGAGCATGGTGAGGTCGTCCTCGGTCGGCGCATGGCGGCTGTCCACCAGGAGCAGAATCCTTTGGAGCTCCTCGCGGTTTTTCAGATAATCTTCTATCATCGCACCCCATTTTGCGATTTCCTCTTTTGAACGCACCGCGTAGCCGTAGCCGGGCAGGTCGACAAGATAGATTGCATCGTCTATATCATAAAAATTAATCGTGGCGGTTTTCCCCGGCGCAGAACTGACTCTTGCAAGTGATTTCCGATTCAAAAGCTTGTTTATAAGCGATGATTTTCCCACATTCGACCGCCCGGCAAAAGCAAATTCCTGCTTTCCGTCGGTCGGATACTGCTCGCTTCTGACTGCCGAAACCGTCAGCTTTACATTATGTATATTCATTGATTTTCTCCAATCTTTAGTTTATTCTTTGACAAAGGCATTTTTCAGAACCTGATCCATGCTCGAAACCGGGATGAATTTCATCTCATCTCTTACACTCTCGGGGATATCCTCAACGTCCGGCTCGTTCTTTTTGGGAATAATCACCGTTGTGATTCCGGCGCGGTGCGCAGCAAGCGATTTTTCCTTTAAGCCGCCTATCGGCAGAACATTCCCGCGCAAAGTTATCTCTCCTGTCATTGCCACATCGCGCCTTACCGCTCTGTTTGAAAGCGCCGATGCAACCGCGGTTGCGATTGTGATTCCGGCAGACGGACCGTCTTTCGGGACCGCGCCCTCCGGCACATGGATATGTATATCCTTTGTTTTGTAAAAATCGGGTGTTATCTTAAGCTGCTCGGTTCTGGAACGAACATAGGAAACCGCCGCAAGAGCGGATTCTTTCATCACATCGCCAAGCTTTCCCGTAAGTTCCACCTTGCCGCTGCCCTGCATAACATTCACCTCGACCGAGAGCGTTTCACCCCCGACTCTTGTCCATGCAAGTCCGCGCACAATTCCGACCTCGTCCTTTTCCTCCATAAGATCAAAAAGGTACTTTCTCTTTCCCAAATATTTGGAAACGGTTTTTTGGCTTATTCTCACGCTTTTTCTCTCGCCGTCGGCAATCAGCTTTGCAGCCTTTCTCAAAATCGAGCCTATCTCGCGTTCGAGATTTCTCACGCCTGCCTCACGCGTGTAATACTCAATCACCTCGCGCAGCGCATCGTCTCCGATATGCACCTTGCCTGCCGTCAGCCCGTTCTTTTCAAGCTGTTTGGGCAGCAGATGCCGCTTTGCGATTTCGAATTTTTCCTCGTCGGTGTACCCTGTTAGTTCTATAAGTTCTATTCTGTCCAAAAGTGGTTCGGGAATTGTCGAAACCGAGTTCGCTGTCATTATGAACATAACATCGGACAGGTCGAACGGCACTTCTATATAATGGTCGCGAAACGCATGATTTTGCTCGGTATCGAGAACCTCCAAAAGCGCCGCCGACGGGTCGCCCTTGTAGTCCGCGCCCATTTTGTCTATCTCGTCCATAAGTATCAGCGGATTTTTTGTTCCTGCCTGACGCACCGCCTCCATTATTCTGCCCGGCATTGCGCCTATATACGTCTTTCTGTGACCTCTTATATCCGCCTCATCGTGAATACCGCCCAGTGAAATTCTTGCATACTTTTTTCCCAAGGCATCGGCAACCGACTTTGCAATCGATGTCTTTCCCGTTCCCGGAGGTCCGACAAGGCATATAACCGTCCCCTCGCCGCCATGGGTGAGCCTGCGGACCGCAAGATGTTCAAGGATTCTCTCCTTTACTTTTTCCAATCCGTAATGGTCTCTGCCCAGAACCTCCTCGGCATGCTTCAAATCGTCATTTTCCTCCGTCTCGGTGTTCCATGGCAATTCCAGCACACTGTCGAGATAATTTCTCAAAACCGCGCTATCCGGCGTGGTTGACGGAATAAGTTCCAGACGGTCTATATCCTTATTTATCTTTTTCTGAATCTCGTCGTCAAGCTTAAGCTCCGCCGTTTTTTTTCTCAGCTGCTCTGCTTCGCTTTCCTCGTCCTCGCCAAGCTCCTTTTTTATCACATGCATTTCTTCTCTGAGGTAGTATTCGCGCTGATTTTTGTCCAGCTGCTTTTTGACCTTTTCCGAAATGCCCTCGATTATCTCATAAACCTTTGTCTCGTGATTTAATATCCCTATCAGCTTTTCAACTCTCGAATACGGGTCAAGTTCCTCCAAAATCTCCTGCTTGTCCTCGAATTTCAGCTCCGCATTTCCTGCAACAGCATCAGCTGCAACGCCTATTCCGCCCAACTGTGCCGCCTCCATGACCGCCTCGGGACGTAACTTTTTGTTATATCTGAAATATCCCTCAAAGCTGTCCTGTACAACGCGTACAAAGGCTTCATCCAAAAGCAGATTATCGCTTTCTTCTTCCTTTTCCTCAATTACTTCCACCACAGCGCTGAGATATTTGTCCCCCGGCAGCGGCTCGATTAATCTCGCCCGGCTTATGCCCTCGGCAACCACTCTGAGCGTTCCGCCCGGAATCTTGACCGTCTGCTTGACTTTTGCCACGCATCCGATTTTAAAAAGTTCTATTATCGACGGTTTTTCAGTATCCGGATTTTTTTGAGCGGTAACAAATATCAGCCGCTCCGAATCCATTGCTGCCTCGACCGCATTGGCGGAAAAATCCCTCGCCACATCAAAGTTTACTCCCATGTGCGGAAACAGCACAGCTCCGCGCAGCGGAAGTACCGGTAAATTTTTTAACTCCATATATGTATCCCTTTCCGGTTCTTATCAAAAATCTAAAATCCCCATAATACTCTATACTATATATTATATACTTTTTCGACATAAATTTCAACTGTTTTTTGCAGGAATTTTTTTTAATTTTAAAATAGCTCTTGACAAACATTTGTTTGTGTGATATTATAGTATTAACGAGAGGAGTGAAAGACCATGGAAATACAGGATAAGCTTAAAATTCTGGCGGACAGCGCAAAATACGACGCGTCATGCTCGTCAAGCGGCTCAACGCGCAAAAATACCCCCGGAGGGATAGGCAATGCCGTGCCTGCCGGGATTTGTCACAGCTTTTCCGCCGACGGCAGATGTATTTCACTTTTAAAGCTTCTTCTCACCAACTGCTGCATGTACGACTGCCAGTATTGCATAAACCGCACCTCGAACGATGTTCCGCGTGCGTCCTTTACACCGCGCGAGGTTGCCGACCTCACCATTCATTTTTACAAGCGGAATTACATCGAGGGACTTTTTTTAAGCTCCGCCATTGTAAAATCTCCCGATTATACAATGGAAAAAATGATTGAATGTCTCTCCATTCTCAGGAACGAGTACAAATTCAACGGGTATATACATGCCAAAACCATTCCGGGAGCGTCGGACGAACTTATCCGCCGGATAGGACTTTTGGCCGACCGAACCAGCGTGAACATTGAACTTCCCAGCAATGATTCACTCAAAGCATTCGCGCCGCAAAAATCAAAGGAAAATATTTTAAAACCCATGCGGCGCATTGCCGACGGCATTTTGCACAGGAAAGCCGAAATGACCGTCTACAAGCATGCACCGGCATTTTCACCCGCAGGGCAAAGCACGCAGATGATTATCGGAGCAACGCCCGAAACCGACTACAAAATTATCACGCTTTCGGAAAATCTCTACAGCCGATATGCGCTCAAACGTGTATACTATTCGGCATATGTCCCGATCGGAACAAATCCCCTGCTGCCGGTCACATCTCCGCCGCTCCTGCGTGAGCACAGGCTCTACCAGGCAGATTGGCTGATGCGTTTTTACGGCTTCCGCGCGTCCGAACTTTTGGACGAGGACAACCAAAGCTTTAATAATATAACCGATCCGAAATGCGACTGGGCGCTGCGGCATTTGGAGCTTTTTCCGGTCGAAATCAATTCCGCACCGTACGAAATGCTCCTGCGAGTTCCCGGTCTCGGAGTGAGAAGTGCGCTCAAAATCGCAAAAGCGCGCCGATTCACCCGATTGCGTTTTGAGGATTTAAAAAGAATGAGAGTTTCCATGAAACGCGCAAAATATTTTATCACCTGCGGCGGAAAAACATATCAGAATATGTGGCTGCGTCAGGAGCTTGTGACTCCGCTGCTGCTTTCCGACTACAACGCCGAGGGTTATGGGCAGCTGAGTCTGTTCCCTGACAAGCCTTCAAAGGAGGATGTTGTGAAATGCATTACGGGCGAGATGTGATTTACCTTTATGACGGCAGCTTTGACGGTCTTTTGAACGCCGTTTTTGACAGCTATTACAATCGGGAAATACCTGTTGCGATTGAAAGCGGCGAAAACATTCAGGAAGATTTGTTTTGCGACATAGTAACCATAGTCTCCGATTCCGACAAGGCGGAGCGTGTTTATAAATCAATAAAAAACAAAATTTCACCTGCCGCACTCGAAAATATATATTACACATATCTGTCGGACACGCTTTCAAAAGGCAGATTGTGCCTGGATTATATCCGCGCCGGCTACAAATTCGGCAAAAATGTGGATATGCACGTGAACATTCCGTGTGTGACCGCGGTTGCCGACGCGGTTCTGCGTGTCAAAAACGAATCCTATCAATATCTTCAGTTCGTGCGTTTTTCCGAACTGGAGGGCGGAGTGTTTTACAGTGAAATAGAGCCGAAATGCAACATTCTTTCACTGATTGCTACGCATTTTGAAAATCGGCTGTCCAATATGCCATGGATGATTCATGACATCGGACGTAAAATATGTATGGTTTACAACGGTAAGTATTGCTATCTGACTCCTACCGATAAAATACCGTCGGTGAAGTATTCGGAAAACGAACTTTTATGCCGCAGTCTGTGGAAAAAATTCTATAATACAATCGAGATAAAAGAGCGGCACAACGAACGCTGCCGCATAAGCCACATGCCCAAGCGCTATTGGAAACATATGACCGAATTTGAGGTTGAAAAATAACAAAAATTTTATTGCTTATCCGAAAAACTCGATTTATGCAATAAAAAGTTTATGCAATAGAAAGTTTTTTCATGTTTAATGCAAAAACCGGACAAAAATTCGAAAAATTACGAATTTTGCCCGGTTTTTATTTAAATTTATTTTTATGCCTTGTTTACTGAGCCGAACAATTCCATCTTTTCCTTAACGATAGTCTTGATTGCCTCGCAGCCCGGTGCAAGAAGCTTTCTCGGGTCAAATCCTTTACCCTGGAGGTCCTTGCCCTCTTCGATGTACTTACGTGTTGCAGCCTGGAAGTAGAGTTGGCACTCTGTATTTACATTGATTTTTGCAACGCCCAGCGAAATAGCCTTCTTTATCATATCAGCCGGGATGCCTGTGCCGCCGTGCAGTACCAGCGGAAGGTCGCCTGTCAAAGCCTTTGTTGCAGCAAGAGCGTCAAAGTCAAGACCTTTCCAGTTAGCCGGATATTTACCATGAATATTTCCGATACCTGCAGCTAAAAAGTCTACGCCCAAGTCAGCAATTGCCTTACATTCGTTCGGATCTGCAACCTCGCCTGCGCCGATTACGCCGTCCTCCTCGCCGCCGATTGAACCAACCTCTGCCTCAAGAGAGATACCTTTTTCATGGCAGATTTTAACAAGTTCCTTTGTTTTTGCAATGTTTTCTTCAATCGGATAATGTGAACCGTCGAACATGATTGAAGAAAATCCCGCATCGATACACTTGAAACAGCCTTCGTATGTGCCATGGTCAAGGTGGAGTGCTACCGGAACGGTTATATTCATCTCCTCAACCATTGCCTTTACCATAGCGGCAACCGTCTTGAAGCCTGTCATGTACTTGCCTGCGCCCTCGGAAACGCCGAGGATAACCGGTGAATTGTTCTCCTGCGCGGTTTGCAGAATCATTTTGGTCCATTCCAAGTTGTTTATATTGAACTGACCAACCGCATATTTACCTGCTACCGCCTTTTTTAACATTTCTGTTGCTGAAACTAACATAGTTAATTTCCTCCTTCTGAAAATTGTTTCATAAGCAATTGCAAAATGTACATCCTGCAAATTGCTTAAAAATTTGTTTTGCCGATACAACGTCTTATACCGGCAATATTTAATGAGATGCAAGCAGCCCGAAAGCTGTCGCTCATCCCTATTAAACCTGTTTTTTTATTGTTATTCCCTCGTCGAGAATCCTTTCAAGCTCCTCGTCCGACGGAGTAATCTTCATGCTTGACCTGCAATCGCGGCAGATGAGTATGATTCTTTCATTCTCCTCGTCCAGATTTATCGCAATATTGTCAGATCCGCACTCGCAATGTATCTCATTGCACGCATTCATTCCCTCAAGCACCTCATATGTATCGATCACGATGCCGTCGTCTCCGTATGCCGACGATATTTCCGAAAATGTGCGTTCCTGTTCCTTAATCGCTTTGTTGATTCTTTCCGCATCCCCTGCAAAAAATAATTTTATCCCCGACTCGGGGCAGCAAAGCTCCAGATATTTTCTCGACCAAAACGCTGATTTTGTAATGACAAGTTCATGAGTTGTGCAGCAAATAGGGCATTCCGCCGCTATTTTATATTTGTCCTTATACGGCGTTATCGATGCCGCCTGCTTTTTGCAATATCCCGTTCCGCAGCAAAGCTCTGCGGCACTTCCCCCTGAGAAATCGAATATATTCAGTGTTCTCCCTGTCACCGCTCCGCATGCCGGGCACATATACGCAACAAACTGATTCATTTTTTCTATCATAAAAACATATTTCCTCCCGGGCGCAGCCAAGCTTTCGGATATTTATACTCCAAGCTTATTTTCTCTTGCATAAAAAAATAAATATTGCTGCGCAAATCCTCCCAAATCTCCGAAATGCCGGCTTGCAAATTCGGAAATGGTTTTTATGCTCTGCTTTTCGCCGCCGAAATAGCACATTTCCATTATCCGTTTCATCCAGACATCCACCGGAAAGCTGTCATATTTCCCGAGCCCGAAAAGCAATACGCAATCGGCAACCTTTTCACCGACTCCATTTATCCTCATTAATATTTTCTTCGCCTGTACGGTTGATACCGAGCTTAAATTTTCGTATGACATTTCATTGTCGGTCAGAAATTTTTGTGCCGCATCGAGTATATACTTATCCCGAAATCCGGCACGAATAACCGCCAAATCCTCACAACTCAGCTCAGCTGTTCTCTCCGGCGTCGGAAATGCATATCTGACCTTTCCCATATACTCTATCTTTTCGCCAAACTCACTGCAAAAAAGCTCTACGATTTTTTTTATTCTCGGAATGTTATTTGATGCCGAAATTATAAAGGAAACAATACATTCCCAAAGCTGTTGTCTCAAGATCCGTATGCCTGTACCAAATTCGAATGCCGACAAAAGCTTTTCATCCCCTGCCAAATTTCGGCGGACAGCTCCGTAATCTCTGCCCATATCAAAATAATCGTACCAGATATCTTTAAAATCCTTTTCGGAAGTTTCAAAGAATATCACCCGATTTTCTTCCTGCTTTATTTTAAGCGCTCTGCCGAGTGCGACGCCCTCATAGCTGCCGTCCTCGCAAAAATTCCACCTGAAGCACTGACCGCAGTCGAATATGTCACAAAGCTTAAAATCGCTCGGATTTTTCAATATTAAGTTGTTGTTTTCATATGTAATATCCATAACAGTCCCGCTCAATATTTAATCCGACAGTATTTGATAACCATTGCCTTATTCATTATAACACATTAATTAGTCTATATCAACAAATTTATAAAAAATTTGTAAAATTCGTAGACTTAAAGCATATCTTTGTGGTATACTATGTAATAAGATAGCTAATCATGAAAGGATGTTAAATATGACAGACAAGGAATATTATGAAAAAATGAGCTATAAGCCCCAATGTGTATACGATGAACTGACTTCGGAGCAGACGCGCGAAATGCTTGAATTGTGCGACCGCTACCGCGAATTTCTCGACAGCGGCAAGACCGAGCGTGAATGTGTACAAATCAGCGAGGACGCAGCAAAAAAGAACGGTTTTGTCCGTCTTGAGGAGGTTGATTCCTTAAAGCCGGGTGACAAAGTCTACACAATCAACCGCGAAAAGAATATACTTCTTGCCGTAATCGGCACCGACAGTCTTGAAAATGGTGTAAATATTGTCGGAGCACACATAGATTCTCCGCGTCTTGACCTAAAGCAAAATCCGCTCTATGAGAGCAACGGAATGGCGCTTTTCAAAACTCACTACTACGGCGGAATCAAAAAATATCAATGGCCCGCAATGCCTTTGGCGCTCCATGGAGTTGTCTGCACGCAAAACGGCGAAAAGGTTGAAATTACAATCGGCGAAAAGGACACCGACCCTGTATTCTGCGTAACCGACCTGCTGCCGCATTTGGCAAAGGATCAGATGTCCAAAAAGATGACCGAGGGAATAGAGGGCGAGGCTCTGAACATTTTAATCGGTGGAACAGCTGTTCCGGCATCGGACATTTCGGATAGAGTAAAGCTTAAAATCCTCAGCATATTAAATACCATGTACGGCATAAGCGAAAAAGATTTCCTGTCCGCCGAGCTTGAGGCAGTCCCGGCATTCAAGGCAAGAAATGTCGGATTTGACGAAAGCTTTGTCGGAGCTTACGGGCAGGACGACAGAGTGTGTGCCTTTACCGCTCTGGAAAGCATTTTAAAAATCGAAGCGCCCCAAAGAACGGCTGTGTGTCTTTTGGTGGACAAGGAAGAAATCGGCTCTGTCGGGAACACCGGTATGCTCTCGACTTTCTTTGAAATGACCCTTGCCGAGATGCTTGAAAAGGAGCAGGGCAGCTGCTCGGTAACAGCCATGAACAGAATGATAAGAAACTCGGCGTGCCTGTCCTCCGATGTCGGCGCAGCTGTCGACCCGAATTATGAGCAGGTATTCGAAAAGCAGAATGCAGCTTTTGCAGGACATGGAATGGTCCTGATGAAATATACCGGTTCACGCGGAAAATCGGGCGCAAGCGATGCATCAGCCGAATTTGTATCGGCAATCGCAAGAATTTTGGACAAGGAAAAGGTTATCTGGCAGACAAGCGAGCTTGGTAAGGTAGACCAGGGCGGCGGCGGCACAATCGCCATGTACGTTGCAAATCTTAATATGGACGTCATCGACTGCGGCGTGCCCGTTCTCAGCATGCACTCACCGTTCGAAGTGACCGCGAAAGGCGATATATATATGGCATACAAGTCATATCTTGCATTCTACAAACACATGAACTAACTAAAAAAAGATTCGGAGTACTCCGCGTGGGGCACTCCGAATCCTTTTTTTAGTCATTAGGCAATATTATAAACTTGCCTTTTCTTCTCAATTCCTTATCCGCCAAAATCTGCGGCAGCTTATCCAAGCCTGCTGTCTCATATATCATAGAGCTTACATCGATTCGCTTACCGTCAATCATATCAACCGCTCTTTTTTGCGTGTACGGATTTATGTACGATGCTTTGATCTCGATTTCCTTTTTGAAAATCTCAAAGGGCTTTACCTTAATTGTATCCTCCGGGGCGGTCAGTCCGAAGAACATAACAACCGATTTTTTCCCGGCGATATGAATTGCCTGCTCCATCGTCTCGGTTCGTCCGACGCACTCAATCACCTTTGTTATGCGCGTGATACCGCTCTTTTTCAAGGCATCGTCCACATCCTCCGCCATAGGATTTATGCAAAGCTCCGCTCCGAGTTCAGCAGCAATTCTGCACTTTTCATCATTCGGCTCGATTGCGATAATTTTTGCAGCGCCGGCTCTTTTTGCCAGCTGGAGCATGATAAGTCCGATCATGCCGCACCCGATTACCGCGACCGTATCATCGGTCTTTATATCGCACAGATCGATTCCATGCATGCAGCACGAAACCGGCTCGCTCATCGCCGCCTCCTCAAACGAAGTTGTGTCGGCGATTTTGTAGACCTGGCTCTGCGGCACTGCGCAATATTGCTCAAAGCCGCCGTTCACCGTTGTGCCTATCCCTATCATATTTTCGCAAAAGTGTCCTATCGCGTTCCTGCAATAATAACAGTTTCCGCAAAGCTTGTTTGGGTCAATGCAGACCCTGTCACCTGTTTTAATATCCCGAACATCGCTCCCCACCTCGGTCACAACTCCGGCAAATTCATGTCCGAGAACTGTTCCGGCAGGAGTCGGAGCCGCACCCTCGTCTCCCTCGCAGATATGAATATCGGTGCCGCATATTCCGCATGCCATCACCTTAACCACAACCTCGTCCGCCTTTGCCATCGGCATGCCGATATCCTCTATTTTTATATCGTGTTTTCCGTAAAATACCGCTGCTTTCATAATAATCTCCATACTCTCCTTTCGCCGCCGTTCGCGGCATTAATTCATAAAAGTTTTTTAAAGTTCCTATTCAATCGTGCATTGTATCGGACATCTGTCTTTATAGTAATATACATTCTCGAATCCCATTTTTGCAAGACATGCATACAATTCGTCAAAGCTGTTCGATGCATTTTCCGCAATATGCGCATCCGACCCGCTCGTTATGAGATATCCGCCCATATCCTTATACATTTTTATTATGCTCTCATTCGGCATAAACTCCGGATATTCGCTGCCGTCATACACATTTGAGCTGTTTACTTCAAGTGCGATTCCGTGCCCGATAATATATTTTAAAATAGCTTTTATCTTGTCCTCGTATCTGCTCAAGTCCACCTTTATGCCATATTTTCCGCTTATATATCTCAGCGGACATGTCAAATGCGCAAGCACATCGATATCACAGCTTTCAAGCATGGAAAGCATATCGTCAAAATATTTATTCATGTAATTCAAAACAGTACCGTATTCCATTTTTGAGAAGTCTATTCTCGAGTACGGAATCTCGTAATTTTTAAACTTCACTGCGTGGACAGAGCCTATAATCACATCGAAGTTATATTTTTCGATAATCCTGTCCGTCACCTCCGGATGCCAAAAACCTTCTCCTATTTCCACGCCATGCAAAACACGGATTCTGCCATCCTTGTCAGCCGCTTTTGCGGCTGCAATCGATTGCTCCGCAATGTCGTCAAGCGGTATTTCTTTCCAATACTCAATATCCAGATGGTCAGTCACCGCAAAACCCGCCATTTTGCGTTCCAGTTCCGCACTTCGCATTTTGCCCACCTCGCACTCGGAATCGTGCGACGCTTTCGAGTGGGTGTGCATGTCATAACGCTTATTTTTATTCAAAATCGGCTTGATTGTGCCGTCTGTCTCTACAATATCGGGGGCAAGCCGCCGCTCCGCATCGTAAAAGCTTTCATAGTCACTCAAAAGCCATATTCCCAATTTGGCATACCTTTTCACAAGCTGTGCCGATTTTTCATCGGCAAACGGGATTTTTACCCAACCGGTATTTTCGCATTTGTATGGCAGCCAGACCGTAAGCTTTCCGTCCGGTACGATATTGCACAGCTCCTTCAAAATATCCTCCGTCACCGCTCCGTCATAATCAATCGTAATTTCCGGCTGATCCGAAACATATCTTTTTATAAACTCCATACTGTTCGAGGTTACGGATACGCAATCCGCATATTCTCTCACCTGCGCCAAAACCAAATTCAATATTTCCTCCGGAAAGGCTTGTATTTTATTATCAATTTTAAGCCTTATTCCCTTATCTTTTGCAAGTCTCAGCAGATCTTCAAAAAGCGGCAGCCTTTCGCCGCGGTATTTTTTTGAAAAAAAGATACCGAAATCATACAAAAGCGCATCATCATATGTTATATCGTTAATGCATACCTTTTCTTCAAGTTCTGCGCCGTCCTCTTTTCGCGCTGTCCGATTTATATATTTATCGTGAAGCACCACAATTTTTTTATCCCTTGTGTACTCCAAGTCCAGCTCCGCCACACTGTACCCCTGTGCGGCGGCGCAGCGAAATGCGGAAAGCGTATTTTCCGGGCATTCGCTCGCGACACCCTTATGTGCCTGTAATTTAATATTTTTCAAATTAATCACCCTCAAGCTATTGACATTGCTGTCATTTATGTATATAATAAAACATATTGCACATTAAGTCAATTATCACCGTATAAAATGGCAAAGTGCGCACATTTTTGATTATTTTAAAGGGAGCTAAGAGAGCATATGAGCAATGAACGCGAGAAAGAAATATTAAAACTGCTGCTTGCAAAAAAAGAAATAAGCGTAAACGAGTTGTCAAAGAAACTTTTTATAAGCGAATCATCAATAAGACGAGACCTTGCAAAGCTTGAAAGCAGACAGCTTATAAAAAGAGTCCATGGCGGTGCGGTAATTGAAGAAAACAGCATATCGACGCTTAAAATTCCCTTTGTCCTGCGCGAGCTTGAACAGAGCGACGCGAAAGTTGAAATGGCAAAGCAGGCAATGAATTATGTAAACGACTATGATGTCATATTTCTCGACGCATCCTCGAGCGCATATAATCTGATTCCCTTTCTTGCCACAAAAAACCACCTCACCGTTATAACAAGCGGCATAAAAACCCTGCAAAAGCTTGGCGAATATGGGATAAAATCGATATGCACCGGCGGCATACTTCTGCCGTCGTGCCGCTCGCTGGTCGGCGAGGACGCTTATAAGACGATACGGGCATACAACGCGGACAGCGTATTTTTCTCCTGCCGCGGTCTGTCTGACGACGGATTTCTGACAGATATTTCCGACGCTGAAAACCACGTGCGCGCATTGATGATTGAACATTCAAAAAATTCATATCTTTTGTGCGCAAGCAATAAATTCGGAAAAAAATATTTTCACAATCTCTGCAGCGCCAAGGATATTTCAAAAATTATCAGCAACGAAACCGTTCCGCACTTCCGATAAGAGCCGCATCCGTGAGAGTAGTATCAGATGAAAGAAAATGATGTGCCCCAAAAAGCTTGACTTTTTGGGGCGTATCATATTTATTATATATTTTCTCCTATTTTTAACGTCTCTTAAATTTCAGCGTCACTATTTCATAGTTTCCCACCGGCACACTGACATTACGACCGTCATGTTCAAGCTTTTGCTCCTCATTTTCGAGCATATCGCAAATATACACCTCGTCAAAATCAAAGCCAAGCGTAAGCATGGGAATTGACTTTTTATTGAAGCAATCGAACATGCGAACAACAACAGAGTCATCATTCTCGGCAGGCTTGATTGTCTCAACTGTTATATTTTCGCAGTCGCAGCTGACAAGCGAATACTCATCGGGCAAAGCGCCGCCGTCTCCGCACAGCCTTATTGCAGTGAGCGGCTCATTCAAGAGATATGCCTCCGGGATTGTTCTCCCCTCTCTGAAATCGTCTATGTGCGGATAAAGTGAATATGTAAAGCTGTGCCTGCCCATATCCGCATTCGGATTCGGGTACTCGGGCGCTCTGAGCAGGGTCAGCGACAGGCAATTTTCAAATGCGCTGTAGCCATACTTGCAATCGTTCATCAAGCTTGCGCCGTAACCGCACTCCGACATATCCGCCCATTTATGTCCGCAGACCTCAAATTTTGCCGCCTCCCACGAAGTATTTTGATAGGTCGGTCTTTCGATATTCCCAAACTGAATATCATAGACTACATTGCGGGTGTGGATATCGAGAGGAAATGCAGCTTTGAGCATTTCGTGCTTTTCGTGCCAATCGACCTCGGTGACAAAATCTATTCGCTTTGACCCGGGCAGGAGTGATATCGTCTGACATATCCGTGATTTGTTATAGCGCCTTGTCACTTTGATTCCGTTTTTCAAAATCTCTGCAGATTCAACATCATCGGCAAGCCACCGTTTCTGCTTATAGTAGTCGGTGATTTCCCATGCGTCGTAGTCTCTCGGATAATCCTCATACACCTCCAGCCGATTCGCTGTCTCACCCTTTGGTATAAGCTCACGCTTAATCTCTTTATCAAAGACCGAAATTATATTATATTTCTCGTCAAAGCTTACCTTGATCAGCTCATTTTCAAGCAAATATTTACCTGCGGTCACATCGCACAAAATCGGTCTGTCCTCTATCACTTTGTACCCGTGCGGAGGAATTTTTTCGGCATAATAATCATTTTCCCCCGCCCTGACAAAACCGCTTTGCTCATACGGAGTTGCGTTATAGACAAAAATTCCGCTTTTTGCCGAAGTATTCTCCGAAAGCTTTAAAAGCTTTTCATTCTTCATCCGTTCCCAATCCGAGATTATCTCGTCATAATCCCTTTCGGAATCATGGTAGACCTCCTCGATTGCCGAGCCGGGTATTATGTCATGGAACTGGTTGAGCAGCATGATTCTTATATTTTTTTCGATTCTTTCCCTCTCGACAGCTCCACTCAAAAGCAGCATATCGGTTATCGAAAGGCTCTCAGCGCATGCCGAAAGAAATTCAGACTTTCGGTTGCATTTTTTGTTTTTGCTCATGGTGGTATATGTACCGCGGTGCATTTCAAGATAAAGCTCACCTTTCCACTTCGGCATGAATTTAAGCTCTTTTGTATTTTTCTCAAACTTTTCTTTAAGGCTGTCAAAAAACTCCCCCGCAAACTTCATTTCAACCCTCGGCATGCCGGGGATTCCCTTTTTGAGCCGTCTGTAATACTCCAGCATCTCAGGCGTCGTTCCGCCGCCCCCGTCACCGAATCCGAACGTCAAAAGAACCTCGTCCGAAAGGCTCTTATCCTTATAAATCTCCCATGTGTTGTACACCTCATCGGGGGTAAGCTGCTTGTTATATTCCTTTGCAAAATGAGTAAGTACCGCACTGCCGTCAAGTCCCTCCCACATAAAGGTATCATGCGGCATTGAGTTCGTTTCGTTCCAGTATATTTTGGTTGTGAAAAAGCAGTCTATTCCGCATTTTTTCATAATCTGCGGCAGTGCGGCACTGTATCCGAACACATCGGGCAGCCACAAAATCCTATTATCCGTGCCAAACTCCTCTTTCATGAATTTTTTTCCGAAAATAATCTGCCTTATCAGGCTTTCGCCGCCGGTCAGATTCGTGTCTGCTTCGAGCCACATTGCGCCCTCTGCCTCCCATCGGCGTTCCTTTATATATCTTTTTATCTCGCTGTAGAGTCTCGGATTCGTTTCCTTTACATAGCTGTAGAGCTGCGGCTGACTTGACATGAAACGGTACTCCGGATATCTTTGCAAAAGCTCCTCCACCGTCAAAAAGCTGCGCTCCGCCTTTTCGCGCGTCTGTCTTATTGTCCAAAGCCACGCTATGTCAATATGCGTGTGACCTATGCAGGCAACCGTCGGCACGTTCGGATCATCTCCGCAATAAAGCTCACTTTCCAGATACTCACGAGTTTTGCAAATGCTTTTATAAAAATCCTCTGAATACGGATTCCTGAAATCGAGCAGCATAAGCGCCTTGTTCAAAGTATCCTCGATTTTCCTGTTACCGCCCTGCCGATGCATGCTCTCATATGCGGTTTTTATATCAAAGTACAGCTCAAAAAGCTGTGTATCCATAAGGCAAATCCGCGGATATATTGCAAAATCTGCGTCATTCATACCGGTATAAAAATAGATATACACTTCGTATTTCTTTTCAGATTCAAGACTTATCCACGTGTGATTTGTGTCAAGCGCACGATAAGCCTCACCGTTTAAATATACCAACCCCTGAGGATTCTGCAAGTCCCAGCCGCCCTCGCGCCCGGTTGTCACGCTTAATATAAGTTCTCTGTCCTCCTCGAACGCTTTCGGCTCAATTGTAAAACGCAGCCAAAAATGCCGGTCACGTCCGCCAAAGCGCACTGTCCGATCCCCGTCTTTCCAACCGATATCATTTTTCGGCAGTTCATTGCTGTTTTTATAATCAACATATTTAAGATACTCAAAATCCAAATCTGTGCCGCTCACCTCAATGAGCTGTTCCATCGTCCGCAACGCCGCTTTAATTTTTTCTGCAATAAAATCCATTATGCCACCCTTACTTCTATTTACATAACCCAAACAGAGGTTGCCGAATCGACAACCTCTCGAAAGGCGTTGCAAAAAAGCGTGAAACACTTCAAGCACGCACAACGGTGTACTACTTTCCGATGGTGCGCTTGAAGTGTAGTTCAAAGGCACAAATGCTATAACTTTGCCGATAGCGTCTATGCCCTCAAACGGTCTGCACTCTTTTTTACAACCCCTTTTGTTTTACTTAATTACCCATATACACTTTTGTTCGGTGTATGAGTTCCACAACACAATTCTGTCATAGCCCGACAGCGAATTTATTTTTGTCACGACATCGTTTATATTGCCGCTTCTGACCTTTGTCCGCTCATCCGGATCGTAGACTACGATATTGTTCCACACCGTATCAAAATACTCGGCATAGTCATCATCCCAGTTGTTGAACTGCAATATTCCGCCGTTTATTCGATTGATATATCCGAACGAGAATCTGTCCAGTCCGCCGGCATCGTATTTAGCTGTCGCCGACGCCTTTTCCGACACCCGTCCGCCGCCGTTTTTGGAATAAATTATTTCATATCTTATAATTTTCCCCTCGCCGTTTTTCGAAAAACGCACAACATCCCCGGCAGTCAGAAGCTTTGACAAATCGGCTGTCATGGTATCGGAAGTATAGTACGTTTCGGACTTGCCGTCCACATATCCCTCAACGCTGTAGACAATTTCATTATCCTCGCTAACGCACATATTTACAGCCGAAATCATCATCGGCGATTCGTATCCGCCTGCCACGTCTGCGCCGTATGCCACAATCACGTCCGTATACCATTCATTTGTATCGATGTTAAAAGCTTCCATTGTATAGGTGCGGTTATTAGAAAATGCCGTCAAACTTTCAACGCTGAAAAGCTTATCCGATGCGTTGTCCATCTCATCCTTTGCCGGGACCATAAACACAGGTATTGATGCGTTTACAGGAATAATCTCGCCATCTATAGAGTTTGTTGTCACATTTCTTTTGAATACATTTTTGTTATAGTAAACAAATCTCCCCGCCGCTCGCCTTAAAAGCATGTCGTTGCTGTTTTTATTCTCGGCTACCCGTTCCTCGGTCATGCCGACATCTCTCGGCAGGTCAATTGCCGATATCGTATTGCCTTTCAAAAAATATCTGACCACCGACGAATTTAAAAGATTATCCGCCGCGTCGGAAAGTTTCAGCTTGTTCCCGTCTATCTTTATCTTCTGTTCGGTAATAAAATAGCTCTGCACCGCTCCGTTTTGAGTAAGCATTTTTATCTTCAGAGTTTCGTCCTCCTCGGCATATCTCGCTTTAATCATGAATCCGTACTGCCAGCCGTCGCTTTCACCGCCTATTACCGCGCTGATTTTTCCACGTACGTCTATATACGCCGTCACATTCACGCCGTTTGAGCCGTTCCAAAGTCTTATATACGCATCCTTTTTCATTACATATTTTTCTTCGCCTATATCAAGCTCGGTATATTTCCCGTACTTATCTATATTCCGGACAACTCCGCTGACCGATGTTTTTGAGAGAATAACCTCTATGCTCTGTTTTTTGAATCTCTTGATTGTCACAAGCTCATTCTGTTTCAATCTGTCAAATGCTATTTCGATTCCGTCCTCGTTTACGATTTTGTACTCATCATAATCCTTGAGTGATACCGATTTTTCTCCGTCCGTTATCTCATTCGAAAAATTGATTGTGTCGCCGTCGGTGACAAGGCTTTCAATCCAGCCCGTTTCATAATTTTCCGCAAAAATCACATCATACACACCGTCACGGTTATTATCCACAAGCGTAACACTGCCGTAATTCGGAGTAAAATCGTTCAAATCATCCGTAACAAAGCCGTTGGAGAGCAGAACTACATTTTTATCTGTTTTCGCTGTTTTTGTTCTGTCCTTATTTCCGATATATTTATACTCTCTTGTACCATAGCTTTCTATATCCTCACTGTCAATTGAAAGAACGGTATTGCGGTAGGGCATTGCGTAAATAAGTTCATCCTCGGCGCAGTAATACTTGACCGAGTAACCCAAAAGCGCACCGTATCCGCTCTTTTCGCTTGTCAGTATATCGTCACCTATAACAACGGTTTTATCATTATATTCCTTTGACGACATTGTCAGTCCGTCTGCCGCGCGGATAATGCCCGTTCCGACAGTCAGGTCCATTACTTCCGCTGCAAAACTGCCTTTTTTGACATACTCCGCTCCGCTTTCGGCAAGAGAATCGATTTTTACAGCCCTGATATCCAAAAGCGCCGTCAGCATAAGCGCCGCATCATTCAGCGTGATGGTCTGCTTTGTACTTGGCACACCCTTTGAAAGTCCTGTCTCCGCTGCCATTTTGATATAGTTATCCGGATAGCTGCCATAAGCTGCCGCAGCCTTTTTATACCCTGCCGCGTTCAGCATAACCGCATATGCTTCAACCGCAGTTATATCCCTATCCGGCTCGGCAAGTCCGTTTCCGTCTCCCGATATAATCCCTGCGGTCAGCAATCGCTGCATATTCGCCGCCGCATAGTGATAGCTGTCAATATCGGAAAACGGCTTTTCGCCCGACGGGACATTTGTGTAGTCTCTGTCCTCGCCGAAATATACCATTTTGCTTATCATCTGAAAAAAGTCCGCTCTGGTGACATTTTTTTCACTGTCGGAATTTTCAATTATTCCGAGACCCTCAATAAGCTCACGTTCATGTCCGTTCGAGAAGTCAACCTCTCTTTCCTGCTCGGCATGTACCGGCAGCGCAGCAGGCATTGCAAATGAAAATGCCGCAGCAGCTGCAATCAATAAACTAAGCATTCTTTTAATCATTCGCTCCGTCCTCCTTAAGCTCCAGAATTTTTGTTATTATAACCGCCGCCTCAGATCTTAAAAGAGGTCGGTCGGGGCAGAACATGCTGTCGGTCTTGCCCGATATGATTCCGAGACTTCCCAGTGAATATATCGCTTCCTTTGCCCAGCCGGAAATTTGGGAATCGTCCTCAAACGCCGCCTTATATTCCTTTGCCGAAATTCCGCGGCTATTGAGATATCTCCAGAACACGGCTGCCGCCTGCTCGCGGTTAAGTGACAGATTTGCCCCGAATTCGTTTTCCGACATTCCGAAGAAGATTTCCGCGCGGATTGCCGCACTTGCATAGCCTGCATACCAGTCACTGCTGCGGATATCGGAATATCCGTCTATCACCTCACCCGGTTCGATTCCTGCCAGTCTGCACAGTATAACCGCCGCCTGCGCACGTGTAAGCTCTCCGCTCGGATTGAATTTTCCGTCTCCCACTCCGGTGAGAATGCCGGCTTCAACCGCTTTTCTTATAGGCTCTGCCGCCCACATCGCAAGCTCCACATCGGAGAATAATTGTTTTTGAGAGCCTGTGTCCGTCTTGCCGTCGGACGGAGTGAATGCCACCTGACCGCCCGATGAGCCGGTCGATTTTTTGCCGCCGGCCGATGAGCCGCCTCCGCCTCCGCCGCCTCCTGTTGTGCCGCTGCTCGTCTTATACGAATTATACTTTTTCTCTATCGCGCCTATATCCGCGAATTTTTCTCCGACAAGTGATGCCGTTGCGCCGTCCTTGTTCACGCTTGACGAAAGATTTATCCAGCCGTTTTCGGAATATACTCCGAGAGCCTTTGAAAGCTCGGATGCAATTGCCGCATGTTCGGCTGCTGAAGTAAGAAGTGAATTTTTCATCAATTCTATAATTTCATCCTCTTTTACAACACTGCTCTGCGCCAGCTTTGAGTAAAAAGCGTTTTGTATATCTGCGTTCAGCTCGGATATGAGCGGCTTTGTGTTATACATTGCAAAATTCATGTAATCGGAGAAAATTTTCAGACTCAAAAGCTTTTTCATTCCGTCCGCGCTTTTCGTCTCCTCCGCAATCGCCGCAAAGGTTACACCTCTTATATATTTCTTTATCTGCTCGGTGTTCTCCGCCGCCGCTGTGTTTTTAAGCGCCATGCTGTCGAGAGTCGGTTTTTTCCCGCTTTCATCACTCTTTAATATGTCCATTGCTCCGTCGATTCCGAGAGCCTCACCGTATTCTTTCATATATTCGCTGAGACTGCCGCTGTTTTTGAACATATCGTTAAAATCCGAAAGCATTTTGTCTCTGTACGTGCGGTCATAAAATTTGAATGTTCCCTGTTCGGTCTCGTTTTCCGCAAAAACCTGCCAGGAATAAACCCCGGTCGCGCCGTTGTTTTTGTATTCCGACGCCGCTTTTCCGTCCTTGTCGCTGTAGATAATATCCGCGAAATTCAGCTGCCCGTTTTCGTCGTATACCTGCAGCGAAACAGTCTGAGATTTTTTCTTTTCACTCAGCTCGACATTTATCGTGACGGTGTCCTCCGATACCGAGACGTCGCTCTTTGCGCTTGCCGATGCCGCGCATAAAATCAGCGTTAATATAACTAATATTATCTTCTTCATAAATAATCTCCATTCTGTCGCCGAATGACGGCATAAATAGTAAATTCGCAATGCCGCACCGATAAATTGACTACAATAGGTGACAACGTATATAAATACTCCAAGCCCCCAAAAAGGTGAGATGCTCAGCAGATCTCCCTCTTTAATCATAACATGGGATAGCTGCAAGCAGATTGCACTTTTGAGAGGTGACGGCGTATATGCATACTCCGAACCTCGAAAAAGGGTGAGATGCGACGCAGATCTCCCATGTTATTATTTGACGTAGAAGGTTGCCCACGTAGTACTTGCATCGCCCCAACTGTCTAAGGCAGCCGCTTCAAGCCTGTACTTTCCTCGCTCAAGATTGCTTAAATCAAGGTTGATGTCCTCCCCGGGTTCGGTGGTTCGGATAGTCTCTTCATTGAGCATTATCTTTGCACCGTTGCTTGCTTCGGGCGGGAGCTTGATTTTGATATCCGAAAGAGCGCTTTTGTCATATTCTGCGCCGTTTTCCGGTCCGTCAATCTCGATATATCCGCCGGATTCGTTGAGATCCGCAGGACAGTCGGAACGATAATATCCGAAATCCTTTACGTAGAATTTCTGCTCCAGTCCCTGGCTGTCGCTGCCGATGCCTATCTTTGTAATCAACTCGGGGACAAAGCCTCTTGTATCGACATTTCCGAGCGCGGTGTAAAAGTTCACGAACGATTTCCAGGGGATAACCACCTGAGTCCATTCATCGGTTGTTGCGAAGTGACCGCCCATTGCAAGCCAGTAATTGGTTCCGTCCGCATAATAGACAAAGACATTTATCATGTTGTCCTGACCCTTGACGGCGTTCTTTACTTTGAAAGTGATACCCTGCGTTCCTGCAAGCACATTGCTGTCCTTGACATCGATTCTGGGCCATGCCCAGTTCAATTTGTTAAATTTCAAATGGAATTGCAGCGCGTCCTCCTCATCCGAGTGAGTTATTACAGCCTTACAGTCACCGACATTGGTTGTGTCCCATGCCCCGGGATTTTCATAGTCCTCAAACAGGGTATAATCCTCAACGGTTCTTCCCACATTGCTTGTTGTGAATCTTGCTTTTGTCGGCGAAAGCTTCCTTCCGTCAGCAAGCATACCCTCAATCATAAAATATCCCGCATCGCCCATCTTTGCCTTATCTGAAAGCGATACCGTAACCGGATATTCCATAACGCTCATGGCAGGTACCGAAAATTCTATTTTATCCATATCCGGAACAAGCACATCCGATGCCAATATATTTGATCCTGTTTTTATTGTGAGTGTTCCGCTCTGTGGCGTTTCATTGAAGTTATACACCCTCACTTTAATTTTCTGCTTTTCGTCCCAATCCACCATATATCCGTTGCTGCGCGCCTTTGAGAGATTCTCGTCATCCCATTCCTGCTGAATGACGATTCTGTCATTCTCTGAATAGCTCGTACGCTTTTCTTCTTTATTTTTATAGCTTTGGGGAATATATTCCGATTTGTCCATTTCTCCGTCAAAACTTACAAAGACCGGATAGTAGGATACAGGCACTCTCACCTTGCCGCCGTTCGGCTCGGAATAAGCTTCTCCGCCGACAAAGTTTGTCACCTTGACGCGGCTGTTTGAATTAAATTCCACCGCGTCCTCGTTTTTGCACCATATAACCGCAACATCGCCCTTGCCGCTGTCGAACACGTATCCCTCTGCACCCTCCGGCAGGTTGGCAAGCTCGCCTTTATATGTCCCCTTTCCCATGACATTTGTAAATGCCGAGATACTGTTCACTACAACATAGGGACACATATTTTCACTGTGGCAGCCGTATGTATTGCCATGCTCCATGAAATATCCGAGTCTGAACCAGCTGCGCTTGTCATCTCCCATCGCCATTGCCTGAGCGTTTGAGACGATGTAATATCTCGCCTGCGACAGCTGTGATTCGCGATATGCAACATTGTTTTCGTCAACCGGAATGCTTATTCCGCCCTCGTTCATCCAGACGGGCTTATCGTTGTTATACGCATTCGCCATAATCACGTGACCGAGAGCTTTTCCCTGCGGATAGTCGATTGCTTTTAAGCCCCTGCCGCTGTCGATATGCGCATGATACGAATAATAATCACTGTAGCTCATTACATCATTTGCAAGCATGAGACGGTCAAACGGATCCTCCCGGCTCCCGGCAAGACCTCCGAAAGACACAAGCGCGTCGCTTGCGCCGTCCGAGATTCCCAATGCAGCCGCTTTATGATAGGAAGAATATTTATCGGCAGGCTCATACAAAAAGCTTCCGTCCTGTTCGTTCCATATCTCGTACTCGTCGCCCGTGCCCTCGTTATAGGACGCAAGCTTTTTATGCATCTTATATACTTCCATAAGGTCGGTCGGGAGATCCTTATAATTCATCCATGTGAAATGCTCATACACATTTAAAATTTTTATGCCGCTGTTGTGAAGCCAATTCTGCTTCAATCCGTAATGCGACGGCAGATAGGTATCGTCTTTGAGCACCGGCCCGGGGTCTGTGCCCTCTCTGACCTCTTTTACGCCAAGCCATTCCATTGATTTTATAAACTTTTTCTGATAATCCGGCTTTACATATCCGATACCGCTTTCGATTGTGAAACGCGTGTTTTCCTCCGCCAAATCGCTTACCGGCGCAACGACCGAGAAATAGAACTCGTCTGTGAGCTTATCCGCAAACGCACCGTTTGAAAAGGTCATCCGATACCAGCCAACCGGCAGTGAGCCGAAGCTCATTATATACTCTGTGCTGCCCTCCTCGAAAGTGACGCGGCTTTCCTTAATTGTCTGTCCCCAAACGTCCTCAAGCTTAAAATCAAAGCCGCTGCCCTTTGGCGCGGAATTGGAAAAATCCATTTTCAGCTTAATCTCATCGCCGCGTCTGAAAAGATTCGCCGCCTCGGTCACGCCCTCGATTTTTGTCACTTGAAAATCCGGTGATACCGGCGAAAAATCCAGATAATCAACCAGTGCGGTATAAAGCGGCAGATCAACCTTTACGTCACCCTCACGCAAAACAACGCTGAACTTGTTTACACCTTTATTCAAACGCACATTACCGAGAGTATATTTTGCGCCGTAATCGCCTCTTTGCTGCACCCACCAGTCGCACAGCGACTGCTGAACAAAATCCGGAGTAAATGTCGGTCCGTCATTTACCGAGAAGCATATATCGGCAGTGTAATATGCATTATATCGGCTTATAACACCCTCGACTGCGTACATACCGCTCTCGGGCGCATTTATCGTATAATCGACCCTATACACCCCATCCAATTTGAACACCGAGTTTATAAACAAGGCTTTCTGCTTGCTGAAATTTTGATTTTTTTCAACAATATAATTGTCACAGCTTATTTGGCTGAAATCTTCACCCTCGATTCTTATCACCTCGGCAGATGCCGCCGCAGGCACAAGCAGCGCAAGTGCCGCCAATACAAATCCTATTTTTTTCATATCAATCTCCATTCTGCCGCTCTGTTGCAGGCACAAATCGTAATACCGAAAATCTGCGTTGTTGTTTTTATTTCACATAAAATTTTACAGATGAAGTGTTTTTATAATTCCATTCATCGTCTTTTACAATCCGCAATGTATATTCTCCGCGCTTTTGTGCGTCAAATTCGACTGTCAGAGTTGAGCCGTCTACAGTAAAATCGGTCAGCTCCTCAGCTCCGAGGAACACCCTCACGCCCAAACCGTCTCCGACATCTGCCTTTGCCCAAAGGTGACTCCCTTTTTTATATGTCGCGCCATCCTTGACACCGCTTATCCTTACAGTTTTCCTATCGCTCTTGTCGGCGCGGCTGTCCGATGAATAAAATCCGAGATTCTTTATCTCATAGCTTGTATTCCCTTTCGGCGCATAGCTGCCGATACCTATACTTATTATTTTTTTGGGATCAAAATCCCCGTCATATTTTGCTGTTGTAAAGCTTATAAGCCGATGCCACGGAATTATTACCTGCTTCCATTCGCTGCCGTAAGCAACCGCATTCACATCTCCGAGCCAATACGCACCGTCGCTGCAATACGCATATACGTTGACATCCTGTTCCTTTCCGCTCGTCGAGCGGATATAGAAAGCAATTCCCGATTTATTCTCCGCACTTTCGTTCAGTTTATATGTGGGCCAATAGTAGGCATGTGCATTTTCACTGTCAACGTTTATTGCAAGAGTATCCTCACCGCTTGATGCCGAAAGAGTTACACCCTTGGCACAATTTCCGAACGACCATTTCGAAACGTCGTTATAGCTTTCAAAAAAATTGTATCCCGAGACTTCCCTTTCCCGGTCGTCGGCATAAAACGCAGCTATTGAACTGCTTGTGTCTTCGCCGTCCGATTCTGCATATATTTTCAAAAATCCAACCTCACCCATATCGGCATTGTCCAAAAGCTCTGCAGATACGCTGAAACTCTGTTTTGACATCGGCTCTATCGAAAAATCAAACTCCGTTTTATCAAGTCCAAGAATATCTCCCGTTTCAAGATATATTTTTCCGTTTTTTTCTTTATTGTTAAAATTATATATATTTACGGTTATTTTCTGTTGTTTGTTATTTTCTAAAACATATCCTCTTGTTTTTGCGGCATATTCGTCCTGTCCCTGCCAAATCTGCTGAATAACCAATCTGTCAGTTTCGGAATAGGTTTTTGCCGCCTTTCTGTGTTCTTTCTTATTTGCTTCATAATAATTTCTCATATCCGATCGTCCGTCAAATTCGATAAATATCGGATTGCGCGTAATCGGAATATTTATAAGTCCGCTTGCACAATTGCATGGCTGATACTCACGCACACCGCCCATAAAATCGGTAACGCTTACCGGCTTTTCAGTATAAAACTGACCGCGCGTATCACTGTCCGCCCACACAACCGCAACATCATTTGTACCATTGTTAAACATGTATCCATAGCTGCCCGAATCGGTTTTAAGTGTCCCCTTATATTCCCCGATTCCAAGCCTTGCCGTCATTGCCGCAATTGCATTTACTGCCGGGTACGGCTGATTTGCCTTACTGAATGTTCCCCATTCGTTGCCGCTTTCCATATAATGATTCAATCTGAACCAAAACGATTTATCCGACCCATATGCAAGCTGCTCTGCCGTTGCCACAATATAATATCTCGCCTGTGATATAAGCGTATCGAGTGACGGTGTTTCATTTTCGTCCACCGTCATGCTTATTCCTGCCTCCGTTGTCCAGATTTGCAGCTCCGGATCATATGCACATGCCGCATCGACATGCTTTCTTGCAACGCTTTCTATAAAATCTCTGTTCTGCTCACCGTTTATTGTGACTTGATGATTGTGATATGCATAAGCGTCACTGTAGGATATGACATCATTCCTCAAAAGCGTACGCACAAAGAAATTCTCCGGCGTTGAGCCAAATCCGCCCGGCATTTTAACTGCATCGGAATCCCCGTCAGAAATTCCGATTGCTGCAGCTTTGAAATACGACGCAAAAGTATCTGCCGGCTGTCTGTAAAAGCCGGCTTCCTCCTCATTCCATATTTCATATGCATTTCCGCTGCTACGATAATGCTCCGCCATCGCTTTATTCATGTTATATGCCTCAAACAAATCCTCCGGCGTCTCACGCATGCCTTGCGTTCCGAAATGCTCATAAACCAAAAGCGCACTCATCCCTGCAGCTTGTTCCGAATTTCTTCCGAAATCCTCATGAGTTTCGCGATAGTTTGCAAAATTATATCCCAGATACGGGTCAGTTCCGCCCCTTATCATTCTTATTCCTGCCGCACCCATCGCCTTATTTATCTTATCGTCAATCAGCAGACCTTTATTTTGCTTATCCGCTCCGAACGGCGTATCCTGCGGTCTTTCCGCTCTTTCCACAACGCTGAAAAATAGTGGGTTTGCCACAGAATCCGAAACATTCGCTCCAATTATCTCCATTTTGTACCAACCTGTCGGCATTGTTCCCAAGATAATCTCCGCACTGTCGCCGTCGGCGCGAAATGTCCCTTGTTTAACTTTATTATCCCACACGTTTTTGACCGAGTATGAATACTCCGCCGATGCTGCCTTTGAAAATTCGGCATCAAATCCGACATTTTCGCCTTTATAAAACACATTTGCCGTATCGGTCTTCGGCGAAATATCGATAATCCCGGTATCGACCTCGGTCGGAGTAAAATCAAAATAATCTATAATTACAATATATTTATCATCCGTTATATGAGCGTCGTCCTTCCTGAAAACAAGCTTTATCTCATTGTTTCCTGCGTTAAGCTTTACGTTTCCGAAATCGTTCAGACTCATATAGTCGCCCCTCGAGCCTATCTGCCAATTGTACTCCTCTATTGACGATACGCCCGAGACGCTTCTTTTCCCATTTACAAAAATATGAAAATCAGTGGTATAGTATTTATCGAAACGGCTTGTTATGCCGCGCATATTATACACACCGCCGCTCGGTACGCTGACATTATATGTGACCGAATACTCCTTATCCTCCACAGTGATATAACAGAAAAGGCCGCTGCCTCCGCTGAAATTGTCAAGCTTTCTTTGATATGCTCCGCTAAAGCTTATATCGGAATAATTCTCGCCCTCAACACGCACCGCCGCACTTTGAGCAAAGGAAAGGGACGAAAAATTCAGAATAATGTATATAATTGTTAAAAGTAGTGCTTTTCTTCTCATTTTTGTTCCCTTTCCTTACACAAACGTGATTTATCTTACTATAACTTTTCCGTAGAGCGGCTTTATAGTGTCAAGTCCGTCAAATACGAACACAACCACTCTGTCGCCGTCCGAAATTTCCGAAAGCGCAATTGTCTTGCTGCTTTCGCCGCTTGCCGAAAATGCATCAAAATCAGCTATGCCGACCGTCTTGAACGAAGTTACCTTTCCGTCCTCGACATTATATACAGCCGCAACTGCCTTTGATGCCGCTGCTTCCTTGCATGCTGCCAATGTAACATTGACGTTGTTCCCGTCAACCGCTGCGGCCTTGACATAGAGTCCGCTTTCGCCGACAACCTTTACGATGCATTCTGCATTTACCGACTTACCGCCCGAGTATACGCATGCGCTCACCGTTGTTTCGCCGCAGCTTACCGGAGTGAGATTTCCATATGCGTCAACCGCAACAATATCCTCGTTTCCGCTTTCGAACGCCATTGTATCGACATCAAAGAAAGAAATTGTTTCTCCCTTTTCGTTTTTCACTGTCAGGCTGCCGCTTTCGCCAAGCTGCATAACCTCGGGAGCTTCAACCGAAATTGCCGAAACAACTGCCGGCTTGAATATTTCAACCTTATCAACATTGAATACCGCTCCGGTATCGGCTGTCATATCCAATACATGCACACCTGCGGACAGCATAACCGAGTTTGCCGACTTATAGTCTGCCCAGCCCGAGCCGAGTGTTGTCAAATCGCGGATAGATGTGAAGCCGGACATTGCTGTGCCGTCTATGCTCCATGTCGCACCGCTTGTTGTGTTGGCTGTGATTCCGAGATTATAATTTCCTGCCTCCGAAATATAGAAAGGCATTCTTACAGTTCCTGCGTCTTTAATCGCTCCTGCTTTTCCGTTGCTGAACAGTGCGTTTTCAATCACATTATCAGCATCGTCCAAATCCTTTTTCTGCATATATTCGCCCTCGATCAGAGCCTTCGATGTCTCGGATACCGGTCTTATATGGATTGTATCGAGTCCGAATTTGAAACTTCTCGAATCAATATTATGCAGAGGGTCGGACACGCGTATGTTTATCACATGCTCGCCTGCCGAAAGCTCAATCGGTCTTGTCAGCTTATATTCTTTCCAGAGTCCCGGCTCAAGGTTGTATTCCGACGACAATTTTTCCTTGACCGTTATTGCCGAAATTTCGCTGTCCGAGGTTGTTGCGTAGTTCTTTACATAGAACTCTGAACCGCCGTCAACGCTGACCTTTACCTTTGAACCCCAACCGCTCAGTGACAGCGGCAGATATCCGTCTGCCCACATCTTTATATTGATATCGAACTCACCGTCATCATAGATTTTAAACGGAGCCGAGAATGTGTAACCTTTGTCGTCTGCCTTGGGGCTGTTCTGGTACAATACCAAAAGCTTTCCGCCGTCAAGCAGGTTGTTTCTGTTGGTTTCACCCTTTAATGTCGAAGCTGCGCCGGTCTCGATATCCTTATAAGTAAATGTAGGATAATCGCCGCCATGAATTGTTATGTCATTCAGCGCCGAGGTGTTGATTTTGTTAATTGCTATCGAATGGAATCCAACCTTCTCTTCAGAGAAGTTCGGACTCAGTGCAAACGATTCAAAATTAACAGTGTGTACTCCGGCTGTGAAATATACAGGCTCTAAAAGACTTGACTTCACAAAGTTCCCCTGATTGTTAAGAGGATCTGTGTCAAGTGTTGTAAGTACAGGGTCGCCTGACATTGTCGAGTCGGCAAAATACTTTTTATTATTGTTGTCAAACCAATAATTCAGCTTTGAATGATTACGCGCTGCATGTGTCTCCGTTGAGCAGGAGGCGATAATTGTCGTCATGTTATACCAGCCCGGCTCTCTTATTGTGAAGGTGAAGCCTGCCTTCACAACAGGTCCTGACTCTGCAGCTGCCGCTTTGTCGATAAAGCGGCCTATTGCGCCGTCGGTCCATGTTTCGGTCAAAGTCGAGTTAAGACCGTTATCCCTCTGATCGGCACACTTTATTGTGATATTTTCAACATCGGTCGGAGTAAATTTTATCGAGTAATATCCGACCTTATCCTCGCTGAATCTGTTGCTCAGCGCTGTTGATTCAAAATGTATCACATGCTCGCCGGCTTCAATATATATCGGTTCAAGCAATTGAGTTTCGTTAAAATCCTGATTGCCGAACGGCTGAATACTTACTGTTCTTACAGTCGCCCCTGAGCCTGCAACCTCAGAATCCGCAAGCAGAGTTTTGCTTGCACTGTCATCCAGCCAATAGCTCACACGCGAATGATTTTCGGCTGCATAGCATATTTTTCCGTTCGTAGTTCCCGATGCAAGTATGAAATTCGCATCATACCATCCGTTCTCCGGAACTGTGAATGTAAAGCCTGCCTTTACACTCGGTCCCGCTTCTGCCGCCGCAGCCGCATTTATAAAGCGTCCGCATGCATTTTTTACATTGTCGTCTGTTCCCGCATTCCACGTTTCATAAACCATTGAATTGTACTCGTTGCCGCGCTGCTCATGACAGATTATCTCTATACTGTCCGATGCCGCTCCGGCAGGAATAACCGCCGACACTGCCAGCATGCCTATACATTGACACACCGCAATCAATTTGGTAAACTGTTTTTTCAAGTTCCTCAGATCCTTTCTTTTTAATAAGATATGATTTATAATATTTCTCATTCCGCATTTTGCACGTGCTATAGATGCAGGAGTCCGATCCCCGGCAGGTTTCAGCCTCTGCAAATCTCAGATGCGATGCGAGAAATTTATAACAATGTTATTTCGGCAGAGCCTGTCTCTTTATCGAGTGACAGCGAAAATTCTCCGAATTTCTCCATTGCGCAAAGGCATATATAGGCTCTGTCGTTAAATATTCTGACCGGGACATTTATTTTATCCCCGATACCGTCTTTTTCTATTTTGTCGCTGTCCGAATATAATTTATATTCCGAGCCGCCGAAGCTGATATCGATACTTCTGTCGTCATTCCAATTGACGTCCGCTCCGAATTTTTCAAAAACCAATCTGACAGGCAGAAAATACGCCTCATCGGTTTTTATAAGCTCATCGGAATTATCGAGTGTTATCGCATTGTTTGCATACGCCGGGCAAACAAGTGCAAGCACCAAAATTATTGCCGATATATATTTTTTCAAGCTTTTCACCCCTTGATTTTAAATGCGCAATTTTTCTATATTGCACCCGTTATAATCATTCTTTTTGTTTAATTATAACAATAATTCTCACATAAAAAAAGCATTGACATGACACAAAAACTATCGTATAATGACATTGTACCATAAAAACTTTTATTTTATATTGACATATTGCGCAGGTTGTCATATAATTTTATCAAAAGAGCCAAAACGGAGGATTTCCAATTATGAACAGAATACCCAGGCTTTCTTCAAGCCTTTTTATAAACACAAATTCCAAATTCACATGCCGTTGCTTCATGAGCCGGGACGAAAACTTTTTTATTCACTCTCATGACTTTTTTGAAATATTTCTCACATTGGACGACAATGTTGTACATCTGATAAACGAAACGCGTATCACTCTGCCCAAAGGCACGCTTGTATTTATCCGCCCGGACGACCGCCACACCTTTGAACATTCCAAAGAAGCGTTTCATATTATAAATCTCTCGGTCGCAACCGATTTTATTGAGGTAATCAACGAATATCTTCACGACTGCTTTGATTTTGAGGCTCTTTTGAACACAGCTCTGCCGCCCTCGGTAACGCTCGATGAGCAAAAGCTCAATCATCTGTCGCGCCAGCTTTCGAATTTATACGATGTGACCTCGTCCAACTTTATCGAGAAAAAACTCTATGCAAAGGTTTTGCTTTTAAAAATCTTCACAGAAAATTTCGGCGATTACACAAATTTATATTTTGACGAGGATATTCCCCTTTGGCTGTCCTACACCTATGAGGAAATGAAAAAGACAGAAAATTTTGCAAAAGGCTTTAAGCAGATGGTGAAAATCAGCGGTAAAAGCCAGGAATATCTCTCGCGCTGCTTTAAGCAATACTACGGAATAACCCCGACCGACTACATAATCAGCAATCGCTTAAACTACGTCGCGGGGCTGCTTTTAAACAAAAACGTAAACATCACCGATTTGATATATGCAAGCGGATTTCAGAATTTGAGCTGGTTTTACAGCTGTTTCCGCAAAAAGTACGGAGTGACGCCCAAAGACTACATTGCCGCGCACATCCACGAAAACAACCCCTCCGATTTTGATGATTATTATGAAAAAAAATAGGCTTAAAGAAAAATTATTTGCAATTTCGCCCGATATGTGATATAATTATATGAAAATGCTTTTAAGGTGGTGAGGTTTCATGGAATTTGTTCTGTCGAGCGGCGCGAAAAAAATCATATCGACTCTTGAAGACAACGGCTTCAGCGCATATGTGGTCGGCGGCGCTGTGAGAGATTTTCTTATGGATAAGCCGCCGCACGACTTCGACATCGCCACATCGGCGCTGCCGTCTCAGATACAGGGACTTTTCCGCCGCACAATCGACACCGGAATAAAGCATGGAACGGTTACGGTGGTGGAGGGCGGCGTTGGCTATGAAGTGACCACCTATCGCACCGACGGCGAATACGTCGATGGCAGGCATCCGAAAAACGTGAGTTTTATCGCCTCAATTGAAGAGGATTTAAAGCGGCGTGACTTCACCGTCAATGCAATGGCATACAATCCGACAAGCGGAGTTTTGGATATATGCGGCGGCAGAGAGGACATACAAAACCGCCTTATCCGCTGCGTGGGAGTGCCGGAAAAGCGTTTTTCCGAGGACGCTCTTCGCATGATGAGAGCGATAAGATTTTCAGCCACGCTCGGCTTTGAACTTGAAGCCGAAACCGAGCGCGCGATAAAGAAATGCGCACCCATGATACGGCGCGTGAGTCCGGAGCGAATCCGCGACGAGATAAACAAAATACTTATGTCCGACCGCCCGGAATATATAGCAAAGCTGCACATCTGCGGACTTTTGAAATATATCATTCCCGAGCTTGAGACCTGCGCCGGAGTAAAGCAAAAAAACAAATATCACATATACGATGTCTTTGAGCATATAATCGTTACCGTTAAAAACACACCGAGCGACCTTACGCTGCGCTGGGCGGCGCTTTTGCACGACATCGGCAAGCCCAGCTGTTCAAGCTGCGATTCGAACGGGATTATCCATTTTTACGGGCATCACCGCGAAAGCGTACGGATGGCAAACGATATCCTTCATCGTTTAAGGCTCGACAACGACACCATTCACGATATACTTATTCTTATAGAAAACCACGACGTCCGCATAGACACATCTCCCCCCGGAGTAAAGCGTATGATGAGCAAAACCGGCAAGCTGTTCGAAAAGCTGCTCCTTTTGCAGGAGGCGGACAATTTAGCAAAGAATTTGAAATTTTTTAAAGAGAAAAAGAAAAAGCTCGACGAGGCAAGAGAAGTTTACAAGCTTGTGCTTGCCGAGCATCAGCCATACATGATTTCGGAGCTGACAGTCAACGGCAGAGACCTGATAAAGCTCGGCTACAAACCGGGACGCAGTCTCGGCGACTGTCTCAAAAAGCTGCTTGACGAAGTTATAATCGACCCCAATCTCAACAGGCGCGAATATCTTTTATCGCGCGCCCGCGAGTTTAAGCGAAACTGATACGAAAACCGAGGGTTTAACAATCAGCTGCAATATCGATACGAACGGAGGAATTTGGCAAATGATACTTTCAGAAACAACCGAAGCAACACTTTTAAAACGCATAGAAGCTTCGGCGGCAGGCTCTGCATGCGTTATCAGAGTCGGAGATCTCGACGGCGACGGCAGACTTGATTTTGTATTGCTTCAGCCGGACAGCGGATTTGACGAAAGATATTTTCCGCACTCGGTTGCTGCTGCCACCGCCTACACTCCGGACGGAGAGGTGCTTTGGCAAATCGGCAAGCCGACATATGACACAGCGCCATGCAAAACCGACCTGCCGGCGCAGATATA
Organism: uncultured Clostridia bacterium; assembly: GCA_934486735.1. Lineage (GTDB taxonomy): Bacteria > Bacillota > Clostridia > UBA1381 > UBA1381 > CAKSQL01. The sequence continues at coordinate 184,899 of CAKSQL010000001.1, forward strand.
TGACATAGACCGCGACGGAAACAACGAATTTTTATGCGTTACGGACGGAGCATTTTGCATATTCGACGGCAGAACGGGCGAGCTTAAGCGCCGCTGTCCGCTGCCCGACCGCTATGCTCACGACTGCTTTGCCATAGCCGACCTTGAGGGTGTGGGATATCCGAGAAATATAATTATAAAAAATCGGTATCACCAGCTTTGGGCGCTTGACCAGAATTTTAATGTTATATGGACATTCAAAGGAAACATCGGTCATTTTCCGATAGTATATGACATAAACGGGGACGGCAAGGACGAGATAATCGCCGGGAAATTTGTTTTGGCATCGGACGGTGAAGTCCTTTGGGAACTTGACTGCCCCGATTTTCCGCCCTGCATATATGTGGGCGACATAAATTTAAGCAAAGAGCCTTCAATATTGGTCGGCGGCGAAAAAACAAACGTATACGCACCGGACGGAACGCTCAAATGGGGGCTTAAAACAACCGCTTCGACCGATTCTCTGACGGTCGGTAATATACGAACCGACAGCTTTGGAAAAGAAATTGCCGGATTTTTCACCGAGAGCGAGGACAGCGACTACACCGACGGGCTTTTCCTGGTGGACTACCACGGGAACACCTTGTTCAAAGAAAAAAGAAACGGCTACATGCAGCACGCCGATGTATCGGCAATATACAATTTCGCCGGGAAATACTCGGATATGATTTTGGTATCATCAGATAAGGATATACGAATATACGACGGATATATGAATCCGCTATATTCCATTTCCAAAACCGGCAGCGTCTGCTGTGCCGATATTCTGGGCGACGGCAGGACGCAGGTAATTTTGTATGACGGTCAGAACCTCGAAATATATTCCTCGGAGGATTATGAGCTGAATAAGCCGGCGGCCGCAAGTCCGCGGCCGCAGCCGAAAGAGCTTTACAATCAGACAAACTATAGCTATAGGGCAGAAAATTCATCACACAGCGCTCTCGGATATGCGATAGGGCAGTTTTCATCGCCCGATATCCCTGCCTGGGCGGCAGCATGCGCCGTCAGCGAGGACGACAAAATCATGTCCCGAGCCGATTTCTGCGTTGTTCTCGCATCGGCGCTCGGGCTTATAGGCTACACAAACGATATATTTTTCGATGTGCCTCGCGATGCTTACTGTTACCCTGCGATAAGTGCGCTGAAAAGCGCGGGCTGCTTTGACGATGTCATGGGCAAGCTTGCGCCGGACACTCCGCTCACAGCGGATTTTGCATCCGAGTGCATTCAAAAAACGGCAGGTTTTCTGCCGCTTACAACCAAATCCGCCGATGATGAGCTTACAATGCGCGATGCTGCCAAACTCGTTCTGCAAATATATCAAAACATGGACGAAAAAGCATAAATGTCACAAAGACAACTCATACAAAAAACATCCCGAGCATAAGAGCATAGCTCCCGAAAGCTCGGGATGTTTTTATATATCCCTGTTTTTCCTATACTCTCCCGGGGATATTCCATACGTCTTCTTGAACACGCGGTTGAAATATGTAACGTCCGAGTATCCGCAGGCAAACGCGATGTCGGTTATCGTTTTTGCTCCGCTCCTTAACATCCGCTTCGCATTTTCGCATCTTACATAATTCAAATATTTATGAAAACTCATTCCCACATTTTTCTCAAATGTCCTGCCGAGATATTTCTTGTTCACAAAATAAAGCTCGGCACAGTCTCTGAGCGTAATATTTTCGCCGTACTCGGCATCGATATACTTCTTCACATTCTGCACCGCCCAATGCACGCCGTTTTTCCTTTTATCATTCTCGCCGCTTTTTAAAATCAGCAGCATATAGCTTTCAATCAGCCGCGCAAGCTCCAAAAGCTTTTCTTCACCGTACCCCGTCGGGCAATCCGACAAAAGCTCTGTCATCATTTTGCTGTCAACTCCGGTCAGACGACAGGCATGCTCTGTTCTTTGCCGCGTCTCCTCTTTATCATTCACAACATTTCCTGCGTAAATTATGCACTTTACTCCAAAATCAATCACAACCGGATATGCCAGCTCGACCAAGCCATACGCGCATCTGCCGCAAAAGTATTCACCTCCGTACGCCGCTTTCCTGTTAGCCGTTTTTTTGCATTTCAAGCAAAGCTCCAGACCGCGTGGAGTTGTCTTAGCAGCCGAACAAAATTCGGACGAATGTATTGTATATTTGTGCTCGGCAAAAAGTCTCTCATCCGCCAATATCCCCGATATATCGTGCAGACATATCCTCACTCCGGTACTCTCCGTCAAAAACTTCACAAATGAATTTAAACTTGCAATTTGCATTTTTTATCACCCTTTTAATAAATTATATCATTTTAGTATCTTTTGTGCAAGCTTTTTTTGTGATTTAAGCTTATAATTAAATTATAAGTTTTTTGAAAGGACTGATATGAATGAAATTTGATTTAATAGTTGTCGGAGGAGGCTTTGCCGGTGTCGCCGCCGCAATTGCCGCTGCACGAGAGGGGCTTAAGGTAATGATAGCCGAAAAATCGAACTGTTTCGGCGGCGCGGCGGTGAATTGTCTTGTGAATCCGTTCATGCCGTTCAAAAGCGGTGATAAGCTTATGTCGGGCGGAATTTTTTCCGAGATTCTTGCCGAACTGACTAAAATAGGCGGATATGACGGCTCTTCCGTCTTTGACGAGGAAAAGCTCAAGCTTGTGCTGAACCGAATGATATTAAAGGAAAATATTTTTCCGCTTTTCCACGCCGCTCTGATTGATGCAGCTGCCGACGGCGGCAAAATCACTTCCGTAACCTTTGCAGGGAAAGCGCAGAAAATAACTGCCGAAGCCGATTATTTCATCGATTGTACCGGCGACGGAAATCTGGCAGTTATGGCAGGCTGCGAGTACACCCTCGGCAGAGAAAGCGATAATTTATGCCAGCCGATGACGCTCTGCTTTCGCGTCGGCGGAATTGACAAAAAAGCCTTTTTCCGTGAACTGCCCGATTTGACAAAGAAATATCAAAAGTTCAGAAAGGACGGAAAAATCAAGAATCCGCGCGAGGATATTCTTGTCTTTGACACAATGCACGACGGTGTGCTGCACTTCAACTCGACGAGGGTTATAAAGCTCAATCCAACCGATATATTCGATGTCTCACGTGCGGAAATTGAAGCGCGCGAGCAGGTTTTTGAGCTTTTTGACTTCATAAAATCCAACGGAGAAAGCTTCAAAAAAGCAGCTGTTCTTTCCACCGCCGCAGAAATCGGAGTCAGGGAAAGCAGAATGATTACGGGCAGCCACATTCTTACCGAGGAGGAGCTTTTGAGCTGCACAAAATTTGCCGACGGCATTGCCGCATGCAATTACGACATCGACATTCACAATCCCGAGGGCAGCGGAACGAGTCATCATTATTTTGCGCCCGGAGAGTATTACACCATTCCCTACCGCTGTTTGTGTCCTGTCGGAATCAGCAATCTTCTGACGGCAGGCAGATGCATATCCTCAACCCACGAGGCGCAGGCATCGTATCGGATTATGCCGACCGTCTGCACCATCGGTCAGGCGGCAGGCGTAGGCGCAGCGGTTGCGTATCGGCAGAAATGCGGCGTCATCGGCGCAGATATTGACGAAATACGCAAAATTTTGCTCAAAAACAACGCAGTTATCGATTGACAATCCCTCCGCGCTATGTTATAATAATAGCAATAAAAAAATCGTCCGACGCGAAAAATATGCGGTATACTCCGCCTGTTTTTCGCGTTGCGCATTATACCGCAGCAGGACAATGAAAGGGAGATTTGCATGAACACAATTAAGGTTGTTACATTCAACGCCAGATGCGTATACTTTGACAAAACCGGCGAAAGCGACGGCGTGAGATCATTTGTTTTCCGCGCAGGCTACATATATGACAAGATACAAAATGAAAAGCCGGATATTATATTATTCCAGGAGTTTTTTAAAGAGCATTTGGACATTATGAAAAAATTGCTCTGCGAATATGAATTTTTCGGGCATTTCCGCGGCGAGGATTTCAGCGGCGAGGGCGTATATACCGCCGTAAAAAGAGAAAAATTTCAGATACTCGGAATAGACAGCTATTGGCTCAGCCCGACTCCGTATACCCCGGGATCACGATATGAAAATCAGAGCGAATGTCCCAGAACCTGTCTGACGATAAAGGTTCGCGACATTGTCAGCGGCAAAATTTTCCGAGTGCTTAACACTCATCTGGATCACGTATCCGACGAAGCGAGAATTTTGGGAATAAAGCAAATATTGGATCATTTGTGCAAGGAAAATACGGAAGATAAAATCCCTTGCATCATCGGAGGAGATTTCAACGCAAAGCCGTTATCTGAGACAATCGCATACTGCAATAACTTTGACAAAATCAAACTGTTTGACATAACAGATAACATACCTGTAACATTCCACAACTGGGGCAAGATGAAGGAGAAAATAGACTATATCTATGTCAGCGAAGATTTGAAAGACAAGGTACAATCGGTTTACGCATGGGATGATGAAATATACGGGATGTACTTATCCGACCACTACCCCGTCTGCGCACAGTTTGTTACGGAATAGAACAAAACGAAGATTGTCAGGAACGAATATTTTTATCTTCCTGCAGAATGGAGATTATTATGGATATACCAAAAAATTCAAAAGAAGCGGAGCTTATTTATAAGGATACAAAGGAAAGAACATTATCGCTGCTATTTCTTCCGCCGACCGAGAAAAAATTTGATGCCGCACCGGTATATTTTCTGATTCCGGGCGGCGGCTGGCACATCGAGAGCAAAAATGACATGTACGATTTTTCAAAAATATCAGCCGAAGCGCTCAGAAAGCGCGGCTTTGCTGTCGTGTCGATTGACTACCGCGTCTGCGGCGGTGGAGTTGTGATGGACGATATTCTTTCCGACTGCTTCAACGCGGTTTCATACATTGCGCACTTTGCCGATGTGTTGGAGCTTGACAAAAACAAATTTGTTATGTCGGGTCATTCCGCCGGCGGACATCTCGCACTTATGCTTTCATATGCCGACAAAAACAAATATTCCGCCGGTTATGAATTTAACGATGATTACAAGGTCATTGCCGCGGCGGCATTCAGCCCGGTGGCAAACCTTTTCGATTTATCAAAGCATAATCTGCGCGATGTTTCCGACGTGTTTAAAGACACTTTGTCGTCCGAGAAAATGAAAGAGTGTTCGCCTATTACGCATGTGTCGCCGAAATGCCCTCCCACACTGCTTTGTGCGGGAACATGCGACTATCTCGTATTCCCAACCTCATCCGCACAGCTGTATGACAAGCTGCGCGAAAACAATGTTCCCTGCGAAATTACATACTCTGTAGGCGGCGGTCATTGCTTTGAAGAAGTCCTGAAAGAGCTGACTCCAAGTCCGTCATTTGACGAAATCCAGAACATAGCAGCGAAATTTATATATAAGCAATTATAACGCCGCGCCCAAGGGCGCAGGACTAAGCTTATATTTCGGCTGTTCATTGCGTAATAGAAAAACAGATATCAAGCCGCTTAAGCGGCTTGATATCTGTTTTTTAATTTCCGTAAAATTACACATGCCGAAAAATCAAAAATAATGTCCTATTCCTGCACTCGGCGCGGCTTCCGTCAAAAGATTTTTTCATTCTCACGATGCCGCTGTTTTCTTTTTTTCATGCACAAACGTGGGAACAATCTCCGCCAGCTTTTCTACGCACACCTCGGCATTATTCCCCTCTGCATATTCCTTAAGCGTTTTGAGCTGTTCCTCAAACTCTTTTGAATTTACATTAATCTGCCGGCCGACAAAAATCCTGTTATGGGCAGTGGAGCGCAAGCCCTCCTCGTCCATCAAAAGCTCCTCATACAGCTTTTCGCCGGGTCTCAAGCCGGTAAATACTATATTTATATCGGTATACGGCTCTTTGCCATGCATTCTTATAAGATTTTCCGCAAGCGTGAGAATCTTGACCGGCTCTCCCATATCGAGCACGAATATTTCTCCGCCGCGCGCAATCGTTGCAGCCTCCAGTATAAGCGAAACCGCCTCGGGAATTGTCATGAAATATCTTATTATATCGGGGTGCGTAACGGTGAGCGGTCTGTTCTCGGCAATCTGCCTTTCAAAAAGAGGAATTACCGAGCCGTTCGACCCGAGTACATTTCCGAAACGAACCGCAATAAATTCTGTTGCCGGCTTTCGCTGTGCCATGCACTGAACTATCATCTCGCAGCATCTCTTTGTTGCGCCCATAACATTTGTCGGGTTGACAGCCTTATCGGTCGAAACAAGCACAAACTTTTCAACCTTATACTTTTCAGCAAGCAATGCGGTGTTCAGCGTTCCGAACACGTTGTTCTTAATAGCTTCCTCCGGATTTGTCTCCATAAGCGGAACATGCTTATGCGCCGCCGCATGGAACACGAGCTGAGGTCTGTATTCCTTGAACAAATGCTCCATTTTGTCATAATCCCGAACCGATGCAATCTGAACCTGCAAATCCAGTTTATCTCCGTAAGTCCGCACCAACTCCTGCTGAATGTCATATGCATTGTTCTCGTAAATATCCACAATAACAAGCTTTTTCGGATTGTGCTTTGCAATCTGGCGCGAAAGCTCCGAACCTATCGAGCCGCCTCCGCCCGTTACCATGCACACCTTGCCGCTTATCGTTTCCGAAAGCATCGGATTGTCCAATTTTATAACATCTCTGCCGAGCAAATCCTCTATTTTTATCGGCTTCATCTGACCGAGCAGATTATTCACCTCGAACAATTCATGCAAAAAAGGAATTATCTTTATTTCGCAGCCGGTTTCCGCACATATGCTCATAATTCGTTTTCTGTTCTTGGGGTCGCATGACGGAATTGCGAAAATTATGTACTTGATCGAATATTTTTCAACCAGCTTGGGAATATCGCCCGTCGAGCCCTCTATCGGAATCGAATTTATACGCTTTCCCTTTTTCTCGGGATTGTCATCCACGATTACCACCGGCTTATATCCGCAGGATGCCGACTGAAGCATTTCTATTATTATTTCCCTGCACGCGTCTCCTCCGCCTATTATAAGCGTACTTTCCTTATTGCGGATATCGCGCTTTAAAATAAGAATATGCAGGTAAGAATAAAGACATCTCGAAAATATTATTCCGAACACAGCGAACATATACAAAAGCAGCGAATAAATATTGCATACCCGTCCGAGAAAAGCTTGAGTTATGCCGTAGTACAAAGCCGCGCCCGCCGTCACAGCGGCGATGCAATCGGCAAATTCAATGATTCTCGCATACTTCCATATATTGCGGTAGACTTTAAACAAATAAAGACAAATCATTGTAAGCGCAATGAAAAGAAAGGTCTCGATAAAGACCGATTTTGCCGAAAAGCTTACAAACGAGATTGCATTCGATACAAAATATGCCATGCATGCGGTAAGAAACAAAATCACCGCATCGATTGCAACCATTTGGAGCCTTATATTTTTTAAAAATTTCAATGCTATCCCCCCAAGATAGAATATACTTTAATTATATCACAAAATCATGCCCTGTGTCAACACTGTCATGCATTTTCCGATTTCTTTTTATATTCCGACGGCGACATCCCCATTTCACGCCTGAACACCATGCTGAAATAGTTCTGACTGCTGAACGAAAGCACCCTGCTTATTTCCGCAACAGAGTATCCCTCACTGAGCAGGCTGAGTGAATAATTTATCTTCATAAGCAGATAATATTTATGTATCCCGATTCCCGCGTACTTCGAGAAAATATCTTTAAGCGTCGATTTGCTCACCATGCACAGCTCCGCAATCTCCGGCACGGACAGATCCGCATAAATGTTTTTTTCCATAACCCTGACCGCATTTTTATATATCAGCGCCTCTTTTGTCTGCATGCTTGTAATCATATTGCCGCTGCTTTTGAGCGACAAAAGAAAATTTTCGGCGTAATTCGCGGCAAAATGCAAAAGCGTATTGTCATTTCCTCTCTTTGACGGCAGAAAATCATTCCGCGCACAATACGGATCATACTCCGGCAGGGACATCCGCAAAAAATTCATCAGCTCAAAAAGCAGCTGCCGCTGCGTATTGTCCAGCTCAAACACTCCCGAGTTGAAACTTCTCAGATTCCTGTTTAAAGAAAATGACATTATAAACACCGACGGGGAAGTTCCTCTTTCACTCCATATCCTGTGAAACTCCATCGGTTTGTGAAAAATTATATTATTTCTCGAAAGCGTGTACACCCTTTCGTCCGCCGAAACTCCCACACTTCCGTCAATCACATATACCATTTCCCAAAAATCATGGCTTTCGCCGCTGTACGAAAACGTGCTGCTGCAATACATTTCAAACGCCGTATAAAAGTTTTTTATTTCAAATTCTTTCACAAAACTCTGCGGAGCATACATAATTTTTACCTCGCAACATCTTCCGAATCATACATGCGGCACAAAAACCGGACATATTTCAAAACTTTGTGTCCGCATACTTTCATTAATATAATATCACAAATCCGCGTTTTTGTAAAGAGTAAATTTTTTTTATTAAAGTTGTACACCGCGGATTATACACGCTCCGTCTGTGCCGCGCGCATGTGGTTATTTTTCCCATTTTATGTACTTATGTAAACTGTGGATAAGTGGACAACCTTTGCATATCTTGTCCACAGTTCGCACTCAATCCGCAAATTATTCAATTATTTATATACTTTTTCGCACCAAAGGTGTGGATAACTGCGTGGATAACGTGGATAATAATATTTTTGTAATCTGTTTGTAAGCTTACTTATGTAAACTCGCTTTTGTTTTCCGCTTTAATTTATTTAAATCTTATTAATATTCATTAAACAAAATTTTTTACATGAAAATTCAATGCATTTTTATAAGTTTCTTGCATAATTATATTATTTTATACAAAAATATACTTTTTTTATAAAAAACTATTGCATTATAGCGAAAAATTTGATATCATAAACGTTGTATGCTTTTTCAAGGCATTTTAAATTTCTGCGTCACAGCGTATGCATACAAAGAATCCGCCGCACGCAGTGAAAGGGATGATTTAAGAATGGAATTTATTTATAAGTTCGCCGATAAATTTGCATTTGAATTTGAGCGGACCTTTATAATAGGCAACAGATGGAAAATGTTTTTAAACGGTATGGAGGTAACACTGTTCCTGTCGTTGTTCTCGGTTCTTTTGGGCTTGGCTTTGGGAATGCTTTTGGCATTCGGAAAGCTTTCAAAGATAAAGCCGCTGCGTTGGCTGTGCAACACATATGTCGACATTATCCGCGGAACTCCGACCATGGTGCAGATACTCATAATATATTTTGTAATTTTTGCATCGGTCAACATCGACAGACGAATAGTGGCGATTATCGCATTCGGAATAAATTCAAGCGCATACGTCGCCGAGATTATCCGAGGAGGAATATTATCGGTCAGCAAGGGTCAGACCGAGGCAGGCCGTTCGCTCGGCTTAAACGCGGTTCAGACAATGATTCATATAATATTGCCGCAGGCTGTGAAAAACATTCTGCCGGCGCTCGGAAATGAGTTCATCGTTTTGGTTAAAGAAACCGCCGTTATCGGCTATGTTGCAAAAATCGACCTCACTGCCGCTGCGACAAGCATACAGGCAAAAACCTACAGCTACACAATGCCGCTCATATCGGTCGCGGTTATGTATTATGTGATTATCAAGATACTCACGATTCTGCTCAACAAGCTTGAAAAGCGGCTGCGCATATCCGACGCAAGATAGGAGGAAATTTAAAAATGATAAAGGTGAAAAATCTTCATAAAAGCTTTGGCAAATCGGAAATTCTCTGCGGAATAGACGAGCATGTCAAAAAAGGCGAAAAGGTTGTTGTTATTGGGCCTTCAGGCTCGGGAAAAAGTACATTTCTGCGTTGTTTAAACCTTTTGGAAACTCCGACCGAGGGCGAAATTTATATCGATGATGAGCTGATTAACGCACCGAAAATCGATGTAAACAAAATAAGAGAAAAGATGGGCATGGTGTTCCAGCAGTTCAATCTGTTTCCGCATCTCAGCATTATGGACAACATCATTCTCGCGCCGATGAAAGTAAAAAAAATGTCGCGCGCGGATGCCGAAAAAAAGGCAAAAGAGCTTTTGAACAAGGTCGGTCTGCTCGACAAAGCGGACGCCTACCCGGCACAGCTTTCCGGCGGGCAGCAGCAGCGTATAGCAATAGCGCGCGCACTTGCGATGGATCCCGAGATTATGCTTTTTGACGAGCCTACCTCCGCACTCGACCCCGAGATGGTCGGCGAGGTTCTCGGCGTTATGAAAGACCTTGCGGACGCAGGCATGACAATGGTCGTGGTAACTCACGAAATGGGCTTTGCACGCGAGGTTGCGTCACGCGTTCTCTTTATGGACCAGGGCATAATCATGGAGCAGGGCAAGCCGGAAGAATTGTTCGGCAATCCTCAGAATGAAAGAACAAAATCATTCTTGAGCAAAGTTTTATAATTTTGAATATAACATCACTTCGATGTTATAGATATACATTGGTAAACACCAAAATTTTAAGGAGGAAATTTACTTATGAAAAACACATTTAAAAAGTCGGCTGCATTTGCTGTAGCTGCAATTTTATCACTGGGCGCGCTGACAGGCTGCGGAGACACATCCGACAAAGCTGCCGACAATTCGGCATCTCCGTCTGCCGACGCACAGACATCAGACAAAATCGTTATGGGTACAAACGCCGAATTCCCGCCGTTTGAGTTCAAGGCAGACGAGGGTCAGGGCGTTGTTGGCGATTTCGACGGAATCGACATTGCAATCTCCAAGAAAATCGCTGAAAAGCTCGGCAAGGAGCTGGTTGTTGAGGACATGCAGTTCGAAGGTCTTATCGCATCCGTTCAGTCCGGTAAGGTTGACTTTGCCGCAGCAGGCATGACAGCTAATGACGAGCGCCGCCAGAGCGTTGACTTCTCCGACACATACTATGTTGCCGAGCAGGTTATGGTAGTTAAAGAAGATTCTTCAATCACAAAGGCTGAGGATCTTAAGAATGTCGATATGGTCGGCGTTGTTATGGGTTACACCGGTGACAGCATTGTTACAGACGACCTGCAAATCGATGAAAACAAAATCCTGCGTGTAAGCCGCGGTATCGATGGTGTACAGGAAGTTAAGAACGGCAAGCTGGATGCAATGGTAATCGACTCCGCAGCAGGCGAAGCTTTGGCAAAGGAAAACGGACTTAAGGTTGTTAAGGACGACGATGTATTCGCAGCCGAGGAATATGCTATCGCAGTTAAGAAAGGCAACAAAGAGCTTCTCGACACAATCAACGGTGTTTTGAAAGAAATGAAAGACAACGGCGAAATTGATGCTCTTGCTCAGAAATACAACGGCTAATTATTGAATATTCAAGGGGATGTAAAAAGAGGGCTGTGCACACAAATTATTTTGTCATGCACATATTTACCCTTTTTACACCCCCGATATGTTTTTTACGGAGATGCATTTTTACAGTGCAGCTCCCTATTCCATTTTTAAAGGAGGCGGCAGTCTTGCGCGGCAACGGAATAAAAAAAGCGCTTTGGGCAATTATACTTGTGCTTTTCGCGGCTATTTTGGCGGCTTTGTTCATCAATATATATACACCGGCGACGTTTTGGTTTATCGACAAGGTTAATCTTATGAACCCCGAAAAAAATCATTACACGCTCTATTATCAGGACAACAAGCTTTGCTACAGCGGCAAAAAGCTTGATTTTGAAAATTCCGATATACGCGAAATTCAGGTCGGAAACGGCAAAAAGTATTTGATAAACCATTCAAGGGGCTTTGCGCTTGAATTTCCGCGCGATGCAAAATTCGATTTTTCCGCAGCGCAAGAGTATATAACCGCCGAAAACAAAGATATGCGTATCGTTGTCTCAAAGGAATATACAACCTACACCGACGGTTCGCTCACAAGGGCATATATCGCAGATTATCTTCACAAATATATGCTCAACGACAAATATATCGAAAATAACAAAATAACGGTTCACAAAAATGCCGTTGAATATATCAACGGCAACTGGGTTCAGGTTGTTGCGCTTTCGCGCCTGCCCGCGCCCGGCAGCGATGTCAATTTCAACACATATGTCTACTGTTATGTCTACACCGGCACACCGATGTTCTATCGGATTATGTTCAACGCGGCAGACTATGATGACACTTTGATTAACCAGGTGTACAAAACGCTCTACACCTTTGAGCCGAATATAAAAATTCAAGGCGTATCTGATAACTTCACCGACTACAAGCCGGAGATTCCTGCAAACTGGTCAAAGGAAACGCGCGAATTTTACGATACTCTCATTTCCGATACAAACGTGAAATGGGGAATTTTCCAGCCTCATAATATAAAGAAAGCAGACCTGTCCGAGACTATCGAGCTTGAAAAAAAGCTTAACTATCGCTTTGACGGCGTTTTGGAGTATTTGTATTTCGGAGAGGATATTCCGATTGACGGGATGAATCTTGCATACGAGGACGGAAAAATAATTGAGCTGACAGTTCAGACCTCAACCGTAATGAACGAAGATCTTGACGGCTACAATCCGGTCTTTGACATATTGGACGGCGTGCATGACGATCAGATTTATACCCTTGCGCGCCAAATAAAATCCTACGGTCATCCGATTCTTTTCAGACTGAATAATGAAATGAATTCGGATTGGACCAGCTATGGCGTGAGTGCATGCCTTAACGACCCTCAGATTTATGTCCGCCTTTGGCACAGGATTTATGACATCTTTGAGGAGGTCGGAGTTGATAACACAATCTGGGTTTTCAATCCGAACGACGAAAGCTATCCTCCGCATGGATATAACTCAACCCAAGCCTTTTACCCCGGAGATAAATACGTTCAGGTATTTGGCGTGACAGGCTATAACACAGGTACATTCTACGCTGCACAAAACAATGAAAAATGGAAAACATTTGACGACATCTACGGTCACGTTTATGAACGTCACTATGAAACCTATAAAAACTTCCCATGGATAATCACCGAGTTTGCGTCAAGCTCGGTCGGCGGAGATAAGGTCCTGTGGATAAATGACATGTTCAATGATTTCAGCAAGTATCCGAATATTAAAATGGCATTTTGGTTCAACAGCGCAGATTATTATACCGATACGGACGGCAAAATAAAGGTTTCCCGCCCGTATTGGCTTGACGAGACCGAAGATACGCTGCAAGCGTTTAAAAACGGGCTCGCCGCCTCCGGCGCACAAAAATGATAATTCTATAAATCTGACTGTAAGAGCATGAATAAAGCAATATTTGTGATTTTTCACCATTGCGCATATACGCAATGGCTGCAAACTAATAAAAACAGCAATCTGTAAAAAGATTGCTGTTTTTATTAGTTTGACGGAAGAAATTATTCTTCCCGTCTCCCGTCGCTATAATTCAATGAAATACTCCACCCTATCATAGCTGCTGTCGGCAAAGCGGCCGGCATAGAACAATATTTCATTTTTAAGCTTCTCACTTTTATTTTTCATATACTCATTATATGTATTAACGGTTTTGGGAAGCTGCCCATCCGTAATAATATTTTTGATCACTTTAAATCCTATTTTTGTTTTTATTTTTCCCGATTTCTCTTTAATGTAAAGATTAACCAGTACAGCATAATTTGCGTCAATTATACCTTCCTTGTTTTCTATTCCGTTTCCGTCATCGCTGATAAAGTCTCTCTCTTCCTTGGTTTTGTATATGCCTATGGTATCAAAGCCGCGGCTCCGGCAGTTGTCCAGCGTTTTGACTATACCCTCCTCGTCTCTGTCAAGTGCGTGATTGTTTGCCAGTGTGAGCAAGTCCACTTCACATTTCTTCAATGCATCGAGATATATCTCCGACGTATTAAAGCAATATCTTTCATAAGTATACAAAAGCTCTTTTCCGGCAATCGGCGTTTCGAGATTTCCGACAAGATAATCCGCCGTTTTAAGCTCATCTTCGATTTCCGCAAACATGCAACTGTAATCCTCTGCACCCACATTAAGCATTTTATGTGAGCACATAATATCTCCGGTGAAAGAAATTCGTTTATAACAGTCATCATAATCCTTGATTGATTTTGCAAAGCAGCGCCCCAGTTCAACAGCATTTTCCTGCAAAAAAATGTTGTCCTCCGTTCCGAAATATGCAGTTTCGAGAGTAAATGCAATATCCGCATTTGAGTTTGTAAGCATATAGTTTGCAAAACACGACGTTTTTGATGAATTCCGATTTGTCTCCGGCGGATAATCATTTTTGCTTTTGTATTGAAAAGCATATTCATTCATATTATTTTCAAGATAAGCGCTGAATTTTGAAAATTCGGCAAGCTTGCTTTCCCTGTTTCTGACGATAAAAACAGTGTCATTCTCGTTAAAGCAGTGCCATGGTGAATGGAAATCAAAAGCGTACAAAACTCCGTTTTCGGCAAATTTCCTTATCGCTGCAGTTTCCGGATATATCGCAGGAGCTTCAATATCATAATCGCGGTTATGGTCGTACGGACTTCTTGCTTTGCCCTGGTCTCCGTCAACAACGCCGTCAAAATCGACAAACGGCACACATATCACCCTTGCATTCTCAATCGGATTTGCAAGCAGACCGTCAAGAACGCCCTCAAGCACATAATCCCCCGAGGACTCACAGGCATGATGCCTTGATGCCAAGAATATAATTCTGTCACCGCTTCCGAATGAGACATAAGGAACACTTCGCCCTTTTCGGGACTTGCACAGCTCTTTAATTTCGATATTTTTCCCTTTGCAAAATTCATGAAATCTGTCGGGATGATATAACATGCTATGTGCAAAATATACCTTGTTCTCGTCCTTGTCAAAAGTATAAGTGAATGCATTTGCTTCCTTTCCCTTGCCGAGCCATTCCCATTTTTTTAAATCATGGCTTACAGCCGGACCGTAGTATCCGATTCTGTTGTCACAAAATCTGAATGTTATGGTTTTGCCTGCAAAACCCTCTGCACAAAATGCCCAGTAAAACCAATCCTCGGTTGTATCTCTCAGCTCATTTTTAAATAATATGTGTCTCCGTCATGCTTTTCTACGGCTATATTTCCGCCGACAAAATTGCTTTTTATTTCCATAATATTTTACCTGCCTTTGATTAATATCCATTTAACATTGACATATTATATATCAAAAAACAGAAACTGTCAACAATATATTTAAAAAATTTTTTTAAATATTCGGAAGAATCTTTCGTCTGCTCGCCGTAATTGCATTCTCAATATCGGCGCTGTTTTCGGCTTTTTGCAAAAAGACTTGACATATGTGTACAAACATTATATAATATAACTTGAAACAATGTGAAATGTTATTTTGTGACAGCACATCCGCCGGCAATCTTATATCAGCAAATAAGGAGGCTATACAATGGCAGCAAACACATCATCGCAGGCTATCCAACGTTATAAAAACAAAGTGTATAAACGCGTAGTGGCAGACTTGCCCAAAGACCTTGTGGCACGTTGGGAAGAACAATTGCAGGCTGATAACATCGGCAAATCCGAATTTATCAGAAACGCAATCAAGGCATATTTGGGCGAAGAATAGCCCCTTCCCCTGCTTTTTTTAATTTTTTTGTTATGATACGGCAATAGAAGAAACAACATTAGCCGATAATATAGAACGGAAGTGATTGGTATGTTAAAAACGCCTTTTGGAAATGTCATTGTTCGTTTCGACGGCAAACCCGTAAATATAACTGTACAAAAAAGTCAAAACTCACGCGAGCAGCTATATCCGGATATCGAGTACGCATATTTGATATCATTTGAATATATATCCGATAACAGCGAACATAGGCTTACATGCACCCTCGACAGAGATGATGTCCCCGGCGATATCGAAAGCGGAGAACATTTGGATGCTATAGCTTTCTATATTGACAACGGAAAACTTACACTCGGCTGTCAAAGCGATTTTGGGGTAGATGAATATGATATTTTTGATTATAATGGCGACTATCTCGAGAATGGTTTGGAAATATATATTTTTCCGAGCACTAAAAGTCAAATATTTACATTCGGGGTTTCATGGTTGCTGAATGTAACACATGATAATGAAGTTCAAACCTGGTTTGCTACAGACCCATCCATTCATCACAAATAAATGACATTAAAAACAGAAAGTGCCCCTGCATCGAAACACAGAGGCAACTACCTATAAAAGGTAGGCGATATACATATTATACCATAAGGCGATATGTTTGTCAATACAAAAAAAGAAATTTTTTCATTTTTATCAATGGACATTGCATATCAGGTAAAAGAAAGCAAATCAAAAGATCGGCTTATAGCCGACCGGATACTATCAGCACAAAACAGTGGTATTCTCAAATGTACCTTATACTCAGACACGCTCATCAATCGGCAAATCGGAATACTGAACTCATTTGATGTTCCGTACTCTAACAGATTCACCAAGGGCCCACAATATTAAAGTGATTAAAACAACTATTATGACTACATATTTTTGAGCACTTACGAAAACACATTATTCACGCTTTCTCCCGCAAAAATGACCTTGCTTTACAAGGTCATAAATTATCATTTGATTCTACGTTCCTTTGCCGATTTTCTTCTATTCCTCAATAGCTCAGTTGGCAGGGCATATGACTGTAAACCACAGAATTATTTGTTCGAGCCAAACTTTATGAACCAAAAATATCAGATGCACATCTACATATATGATATTTTTTACTGAAATTCGATGCAAACCAATCATTTGCATCGAAAACTGACTGCAAAACATGTCTGTTTTCGCAAGGGAAACGGATATTAATGCTGCCGACGGCATAGAAAAACAGCGTTCGTATGTGCTGAAATGCAGCGTAACAGCGCGACAACATTTCAAACCAAATGACTTAGCCGAAAACATAACTATACTAATGATGTGACAACAAAGGATTAGACTTTTTACACAGCAGCTATATAACTGCTGCTCTGTCTTTATACTGCCAAAGCGATTTAAGCGTAAAGCCCTGCAAATACTTTTCTTCGGCTCTCACGTCTGCTGAATGTAATACATGATAATGAAGTTCAAACTCGGTTTGCTTCTGACCCATCCATGCATCACAAATAAATGACACTAAAAACAGAAAGTGCCCCTGCATCGAAACACAGAGGCAACTACCTATAAAAGGTAGGCGATATATACTATACCATAAGGCAATGCATTTGTCAATAGTAAAAAGGTAAATTTTTCATTTTTTCTAAATGTGCAGAATAAATTGACTTTATTTAAAAAGGCTCTATAATAAATGTTGGGGTGTCTAACAAATAGAGCTTAAAAATTTTTAAAAAAGTAGAGCATATTTGTTC
>CAKSQL010000002.1 GCA_934486735.1 uncultured Clostridia bacterium
CATACTCTTTTACCTCCTTTTCGTAATTTTTCGGTGTGATATTACCAGGGCTGCCCGGTAATCGGGTTTACCGCCGGGCGGCTCTGCGGCTGTGCGGGTGCCGCCTGGGGCTGCGGAGCAGTGTATGCCTGCGGTGCTGCCTGCTGGGGCGTAACGGGGTTGTACTGCGGCTGATAAGCCGGAGCAGCGGGCTGTGCCTGCGGATAACCGGGAAAAGCGGCCGGCTGTGCAGTAAAGCTCTGGCCGAGCCCCTCAAAGTCGCTGGCTGCGGATGCGCCACCGGCAAGAGCTTCACCGTCACGGGTTTTAAGTACATTGCCGAGGCCGCAGCCCACGCCCTTGCTGCCCGCTGTGTCATAGGTGAAAAAGTTAATAGTTACACGGGCGTACATACCGCTGTAAATATCCGAGGGGGCAAGCTCACAATCGAGGTTGTCAATGCCGACAACCTGCGGCTTGCTCTTGGTGCTGGCGGTCAATACCCAATGCCCTTTGCACTCATCGCCAAACGGCAAGCCGGACGGACGGAGCCCGTCACCATCGTGCACAATCTGCTTGGGTGTGGGGTGTGCGCCGCCCCATTTCTTGCTTACGCCGTCCTCATACGCCGCCTTAATAGAGGCGTTGATGTTGGCAATGGTTGCGGCATCGGTCTTGGGGATAAGCAGCGTAACGCTGTACTTGGGCTCACCGCCCTGCTGGGGTGCTCTGGGGGTGGTAAGGTTGACATAGGAAAGCCTAACCTCGCCGGTTAATACCTTGGTTGCAATGTTCTGGTACATAATTCTTAAACTCCTTTATTACATTAAATTTCATTCGGTGCATTGTTTGCATTTGGTGCCTTGGTTGTTTCCATAAACTGCTTGAGCCCAACCTCTACCAAGCCGAGGTACTCAAGCACCTGCTTGAGGGTTTCGGTGTCGCTTGCTTTAATAATGGCAGGATCACCGGCAAACGCCTCTGCAATTTCGTGTGCGGCTTTGCTAACCTTTTTGCCCTGCTGAATGATACGCACGCCGAGCTTTATTTCCTCCGGTGCGTTGCTTTCAAGCATTATTTCGGCTAACATATCTGCCAGCATATCGCTGGCTTGGTTGCGGGCTTTCATTTCCTCAAGTCCACGGGGGGGGGGTTATTTTCGTTAAACATTGTTGTTTGCCTCCTTGTTTTTATAAGTTGTGGTACAGTTCTCTGTATGCACCATCAACAATTTTTTGAATTTTCGCCCTGTCAAGGCGTGCCTCGTGCGTAAGATCCTTTAATTCACTTAACGCAGCGAGGGCACCCTGGCAGAGGGCGAGGTAGCCATCGGCTGTTCTTTCGGCCTCCTGCCGTGCCTCCTCTGTGTACTTTGCATCCTCGGCAATTTCCTCTATGTAGTCGGAAATAAACCGGGCGGCATCGTTACCGAGCTTTTCACGAACAAGACGATCAATAAAAACATCCTTTTCGGTCAGCACAACCTCCATTGTGCCATCAAGCAAATAAACCGTTTCAGCCATCGTTTACCACCTCCGCAAAGTCTGCGGCGGCAGGGTTGTAGGCCTCCCGTTTATCCGTAAGCAATGCAAGGGTGGGTTTTCCGATGGGCTTTACCACAAAGCTGCCGAGCTTGTCCGCAAATTCGGTTTTGCCCATAAGTTTCTCAAGCTCCGTAAGTGTTTTGGGCTTGAGTTCATACAAGAGTGATTTATCATACCCGGCAGCCACGGCAGCGTTAAGAGCGGCATCCGTGTCCGTAAAGGTGCGGTTGCTCCTGCCTGCAACGGCTTTCCAGCCGGGAATTGTACCGCCTTTGAGAATAGTGCCGAGGGCATATTCCTCAAGGTCCTTGTACCACTTTACAAGCTCCTGGCCTCTTACAAGCAGATCGCCAATTTCGGCATCCGTAAGCACGCCCTGCCCAAAGAGGGGCGGCTTTTCAGCGTTCTGCGGTACGCAGTCCTTAAACTCCTCAAGTGCGGTGTTTTGGTCTGCACGGGCTTTGCATTTCGCTTTGCCACGGCAAAAACGGCAATGCTCACCGGGGCAAAATGCCCCAAGCCCCATATAAGCCTTTGCGGCAATAGGTTTAATGCTTTCACCCCAAGCAAGCAGGCCCTCAACCGTTATGGTTTCGCTGCTCGGCTCCGTCTGGATGCGGGGCTGGTCTATCGTCATACAAACCTTTTTGATGCTGCCGCCATAAACGGGCTTGTACCGTTTTAAGGCACCGAGGGCATACAAACGCATTTGCGGGTTGTTTTCGGCCGATACGGGCACGCCCTTACCGTGCTTATAGTCGGTAATGCTCAAGGTATCACCGCCGATCATAATGCAATCGCAGGTGCCAAAGCCCTCCGGTACATATTCGGCAAAATCAACCTGCACCTCGGCGGCCACATTCGGTTTTGCGTTATACTGCATAGCCCTTTCGGTAAGGTGCTCCAGGTACAGATCCGAGGTCTTGTCCATCTCGTCCTGGTAAAGTGGGTTTTCTTTCAGCTTTTTAAGCCTTGAGGTGTAAGTGCGTGGCTTAATCTGCGTGGTAAAATGTTTAATAACTTTCAGCTCACAAATAGCGTGAGCCAGGCGGCCCTCCTCCGCATATTCCGATGTATTTTCCGGGAATTGCTCCTCAAAGCGAGGGGCGGCGGTGCAATGCAGCCAACGGGCTGCGGAGGATGCCGACAGCAGAGCGTGTTTTTCCGGTGTTGGCATTGTTATCCCTCCTTAAATCGCTGCGCCCAGGGCTCTTAATTCGTTTGCAACGGCTCCGTAGCTTTCGGGTGCAAGTTCTGTAAGGCTTGCCACACCAAACTTACCGAGCAGCCCCATAAGCTGATCCATCTTTCCGGCATCAATAAGCGCCGAGCCTGCGGTTGCAATCATATCAAGCGTGTACTGCGGTGCAGAGGTCGGAACGGCGGGAGCCGGTGCAACATTAGCCGCAGGTGCTGCGGCGGGGGCAGGCGCGGCAACAGGGACCGTGGGGGCAATCGGGGTTGCCGTCTGGGCAGGTGTTGCACTCAAAGGCGCACCAGGTGCCTGTGCGGGTGTCGCTACCGGTGCGGGGGTAGGGTTTACCGGTGCCGTAGGTGTTGCGGGCTGTGCGTTACCGCCAACGCCCATATTGATGGTGCCCGCATTGTCAATGTGCTTACTGTCTGCACCAAACTGGTTACAAACAGTGTGCGGGTTTTTGCCGTCAAGTGCGGCGGCAATGTTGTTGAGCACTGCCATAAGGTCTGTTGCAGCCGTGATCGTTACTTTCATTTCTAACATTGGTGTTAGCCTCCTTGGTTATGTAAATTTTATTTGTTTGACAATCGCATTTTTCGCCGGGATCAAGGTTTGCACCGCAATCCGGGCAGGTGTGATAATAAGCCATTACTGCTGTACCTCCAGCACTCCGAGCCACTTTTCGTATAGCTCCATAATGGCTCTTGAGTACGATGTGCTATATACACCGGCATCCCAAAGCCTTTTTGCTCCGGTGCGGCCGCAGTTATATGCCATAACCGCCAGCCCCTCATCACCGTAACGGGTTAGGTTTTCACCGAGGAGCATTACGCCGGCCTCAATGTTTCCCTCATAGGTAAGGGGATCAATGCCCTTGTTACGCAGGTACTCAAAATTACAGCGGTTAATCTGCATAATGCCGTGATCGTCTGTCCTGCTTTCGGCATCCGGGTTAAAGCCGCTTTCTTTTTCTGCCACGGCCAAAGCCAGGGCAAAAGGTACATCGTACTTTTGGCAGCTTTCATACATTACTTTTTGCAAGTCATAATCAAGCGACAGCCCCGGCACACCTTTTGGGGTTTCGGCGGTGCTTGTGAGCTCAATTACTTTTGCTGTGGGCTCATCCGCACGGATCTTGGCAGCAATCTGTGAGCTTTCTGTTATGTCTGCTTGTCCGGCGGGTGTGTGGCTTGTAAGGTGATACCCAAAGAGCGTGCCGAGGGCAAATATTACAAGCACAATGCCGATAATTACGAGCCACGCAATACGGTTGTTACGCTGTCTTATTTTTCGTTTCCGTATGGCGGCTCTCTGTTGTTCGGGTGTCATTGTTCGCCATCCTCCTTTTCGGCCGTTTCCTCAAGGCTGTTTAACAGCATTACGAGGGAGGTGTACCTTTCTTGCTTTGGAAAACGCCGCCCGGTTTCATAAGAGCGCAAAACCTCAACACTTATGCCGCTTATTTTTCCGAGCTCTTGCAGGCTTATGCCCGTTTTGGCTTTTAGCCTTGTAATTCTTTCGGCAATGTCGGAGGTGTCCGGTCTTACGGATGCACCGGTTGCAATCTGGGGAATATCCCAACCGCCTTTTGATAAAAGCGCAAGCACGATGCCCAGCCGTTCACTCTTGCAAGTGGCAATAAGCCTGGCAGCCGAAAGATAATCATCTGGGGAAAGTAACCTCATCGGTGCAACGGTGTCATCGTTTTTCAAAGCCATACCGGCTGAATACACGCCCGTTTTGCGTATCATTGGCAAAACGCTTGATGTAACCCACCGCTTAAACTCTTTTGCGGATGGCAGCTTGCTTGTAAGTATCAAACTGTATAACCCGCTTTCGTTTATAAGTACCGGCTTTGTTTCTCTGCCGTTGGTGTCGCAAATTGCTACCCCCGTTAGCTTGTCCTCGCTGTCAACCCTCTTTGCCAGGGCATCCCTTGTGTTGGCGTAGCCCAAAATGCTTGCCACATCCCTGCCTACAAAATAGGGGATGTTTTCAATGGTAATTGAGCGTATTTCGCCAAACTCCGCATTGCTGAATGTTTGCAGCTCATTCATTTTGTTTTACGCCTCCTTGTCTTTTGCCTCGCCTTTTAAGGCTTTCCAGCATTGTTTTTTGTGCAAGCTCCGCATCGTACCCGGCACGGCCGTTGGCATCAATCTCTCCTGTGCTGCCTCGGTTAAGTTCTCGGTAAATCGTGCTGATATGCACGCCGAGTGTGTCCGCAATATCCGGCAGGGCTGCACCTGCGTTGTACTGTTCCTCAAAATGTTTCCTATCCTCATAGGTAAAATATTTGCAAGTGATAAGGTTTCCCTCCTTTCCGTTTTTCGGCCAAAAAAAATAATGTGCGAAAGGCAATAGCCTTTCGCACATTTAGGTGTGTTGTTGAGGCTTTTACCTTTCGCACATATTATAAAACTCTTTTAAAATTGAATATTTTGTAAAAAAGTATTGACATTTCGGTAGTTTTGTAGTATAATATTTGGATATCCGCATAGAACGGGTTTTAAAATTTCATTGCGGTTGCCCGTGATAGCGTGACTTCATAAATTAAGGAGGTGTTTTTTATGTATGCAGTAATTGAAACAGGCGGTAAGCAATACAAAGTTTCCGAGGGCGACATTCTTTTCGTTGAGAAGTTGGAAGCTGCTGAAGGAGACAGTGTTACTTTCGATAAGGTTTTGATTGTGGCAGACGGTGAGAATGTTAATGTAGGTGCTCCTACAGTTGCCGGTGCAACCGTAACAGCTAAGGTTGAAAAACAAGGCAAGGCTAAGAAAATTTACGTTTTCAAAATGAAGAGAAAGAAAAATTACCGTCGTAAAAAAGGTCACAGACAACCGTTTACAAAGGTAACTATCGAGAAAATTAATGCTTAATAAAATCGAAAAAGTGAAAGCTGAGGTGTTTTAACGATGGCTCATAAAAAAGGTATGGGTAGTACAAAAAATGGTCGTGACAGCGAATCGAAAAGATTAGGCGTCAAGAGAGCTGACGGACAAGTTGTTCTTGCAGGCAATATTTTGGTAAGACAACGCGGAACAAAAATCCATCCGGGTAACAATGTCGGTATCGGCAGCGACGACACACTTTTTGCACTTATCGACGGACGTGTTAAGTTCGAGAGAAAAGGCAGAAATAAAACACAATGCAGTGTGTATTCTGCGTAAGTTTGATTATAAAAGGTTATTGCGTTTGCAATAACCTCAGACTGTAGACAAAATCGGTTGCATCTTTGAGTTTGCAACCGATTTTGTCTACAGTCTGACAGCTCAATTTATGATATAATATAAATTGAGCTGTTTTGTTATGCTGATATGCAATTGTAAAGGGTAATAAATATATAAAAATATTGTGGGTGTTAAAGAGCGGAAAATGTGTGCAGAACGTGCAAGGTGTACCTGACAGCGTACTTTGTGTTACTTGCGAACGGTACGCTTTGTGCATACTCCACGGAATGTATAAAAATAGTGCAGAACACATCGAACGCACCCGACGGCGTACTTGTGTTACTTGCGAGGGTGCGTTCGGTGCATTTTTTTACATTCCTAATCTCTAAAGGATTTGTTTAATAATATCATAACCAGTATCATAACGATTGTACCTCCGAAAATGCCGAGCATACCCTCGCCCATAATCGGCAGTGTTACCAAAAAATTTTGTATATTCATATCAATTTTTCCTTTCCTTTATTTAATCAAGTTCTGAACAAGACTGAGGATTATTCCGCCTGCAAGAACCGACGCAATCTGACCTGATACGTTTACGCCTGTCGAATGCATGAGGAGGAAGTTTTGATTGTCCTCTTTAAGTCCCATTTTGTGAACAACACGCGCCGACATCGGGAATGCCGAAATACCTGCCGCGCCTATCATCGGATTGATTTTTTCCTTTAAGAATATATTGAGTATTTTTGCAAACAAAACTCCGCCCACCGTATCAAATATAAAGGCAATCAATCCGAGACCTATAATCATAAGAGTCTGAACCTCAAGAAAAGCTTCCGCCTGCATTTTTGACGCAATTGTAATTCCCAAAAGCAGCGTTACAAGGTTTGCAAGTACTTTCTGCGCCGTTTCGGAAAGTGAGTCGAGGACTCCGCATTCTCTTATCAAATTTCCGAACATCAAAAATCCGATAAGCGCTACGCTGGCAGGCGCTATCAAGCCTGTTATAACCGTTATTATAATCGGGAAAAGGATTTTTGTTGTCTTTGATACCGACATCGGTTTATACGTCATACGTATGAGTCTTTCCTTTTTGGTGGTGATAAGCTTTATTACCGGCGGCTGAACTATCGGCACAAGCGCCATGTACGAGTAAGCCGCGACTATAATCGCACCGATATATTTCGACCCCAGCTCATTCGCCACGAATATCGAGGTCGGACCGTCCGCCGCGCCTATGATTGCAATTGACGCCGCATCGGGAATTTCAAATCCCAAAAGCGCCGCCATGCTGAAAGTGAAGAATATTCCGAACTGTGCCGCCGCTCCGAAAAGCATTAGTTTAGGATTTGAAAGCAGCGGTCCGAAATCTATCATCGCGCCTATTCCGATAAAGAGCAGAAGCGGAAAAAGCTCGTTTGCCACACCGGCGTTAAAGAGCGTGTCCACAACCTCCTGCGCACCGGAAAAGGGCAGATTCACCAGGATTGCGCCAAAACCCATCGGCAAAAGCAGGGTCGGCTCCATCTCTTTTTTTATCGCCAGATAAATAAGTATTCCGCCGATAAGCCACATCACAAGCATCTGCCAATTGTTTGCAAGCTCCGCAAAATTTTGTACAATTGATTCCATTTTTTAACCATCCTTCTTTTTTGAGATTTATATCCCTTATTTTATCCGAAAAGAGCCATATTTTAAACAAAAATTTAAAATAAAAAGACTTTTATGATACCACAAAATATCATAAAAGTCTTGCCGTTTCATACAAAAGCGGGTGCTGCTGCACCGTAATGACGCCGTTGTCGCGGATTTTTCCACCGGCTACTCCCTCTTATTCATTTAATATTATATACCAAAGCCCAACATTTGTAAAGATTTTTTTGGGGAATTTAAATTTTTTGTTAATTTTGCATATTTTTTAAAGTTCCAAACCGCTGAAAAATACAAACGCAATCGCCAGGAGCAGCAATTTATCATCGCAGTCATTTGCAAGAAGCATTACGATGACCGCCGCAAGGATAATATCATCGGTTTCGAATTTTCCCAAAATCTTTTTGTCCTCGCTTTTGCACTCATTATGTACCTCCCGAACCGGATCGGGACAAGGTCTTTTGACCGGCTCGGGCATATCGCTGTAGCTGTAATATTTTCTATACATAACCATTCAATTCCTTTATTTAAAAAGTCCGGCAAGCCTTGTCAGATTCAAAATTTTCACCGCACTGTCAATGCTCTGCTGCCTTTCGGCGCGCATGTACGGCTTAAGCGAAAGAAGCAGATTCGACCTTGTGTCGTTCGCGCCGCTCATTCTCCCGACTATGTTCCTTATCTGATTTACATAATCGCCGTCATCGCCGGGCATCATCTCACCGCCTCCGCCGCCCTGCAGGGTATCGAGCGCGTTTTTTATCTTTTCATCGGCATTATCGCCGAGCATCTGCCGCAGCGTATCCATCATATTATTGTCTGCCATGTTAAATCACCTCAATTTTTTTAATATCTCCTCAGCCGACAAATTCGATATATTGACATTTTTCATTTTATTTTTTATCTCGTTCGTGTCCATGCTCATAAACATTTTCAAAAGCTTTTCCTTATCCTGCCCCGACAGATTCCGGGCAAGGCTTTTCCCTTGGGGCGAGCTTAATATACTCTCGATTCCCCTCGGCATTGCACCGCTTTTTAAAACCTCATCCAGCTTTTTTCTCACATCATTATTATTCATATTCATGCACTCCTCTCTGTTATTATAATATTATTTTGCCGCACAAAAATTGACTTTGTTTTTTTCTTTTCTTTAAAACGCCGAAAAGACACCTCTCTTTCTATGAAATATATGTCATTTTCTATAAAAATATAATAATTTTATAAAAATACTTGCAATAAAAAAGTTAGTGTAGTATAATATTTTTTGAAACAAGGGCGTTTCAAAGGGTGTGCTTTGTGGCATACTATTTGAAATCGTCTATTTTTTTTACACAAAAAATAGAAACAGGGGGTTTTTAACTATGAAATACAACGGTTATCCCGAGAAGCAGGGACTATATGACCCGCAGTTCGAGCATGACGCCTGCGGCATAGGCTTTATATGCAACATAAAAGGCAAGCCGTCGCATGACATGATTACAAGCGCGATACGCATATTGAAAAAGCTGACGCACCGCGGCGGCGTGGGCAGCGAGCCGGACACCGGCGACGGCGCAGGCATATTGATTCAGATGCCGCACAGCTTTATGCGCAAGGTCTGTAAAAACATCGGCATAACACTTCCCGCTCCCGGCGAGTACGGCGTGGGTATGCTTTTCTCATCGCCCGATTCGGACACGCGCAATGAAAGCCTTACCGCGCTTTCAAAAATAATAGCCGAGGAGGGGCAAACCCTTTTGGGCATACGCGATGTTCCCGTATACGAGGACTGCATAGGGCAAAGTGCGCGTGAGGCAATGCCGCATATCAGCCAGGTATTTATAGGCAAAAATCCCGAAATCAAGGACAATGCCACCTTCGAACGCAAGCTTTATATCATCGGCAAGCGTTCGGAAAAGGAAATCCGCTACTCGGAGGGCGGCCGCGACAGATATTTCTATTTCACGAGCCTTTCCTCCAAAACATTGGTGTACAAAGGCATGCTGACACCCGACCAGGTAAGCGAGTTCTATCTCGACTTAAAAGACATCGACATGCAGACAGCCATCGCACTTGTACATTCCAGATTCAGCACCAACACATTCCCCAGCTGGGAAAGAGCGCATCCGAACAGATTTATCATCCACAACGGCGAAATCAACACAATCCGCGGGAATGTGAACTGGGTAAAGGCGCGCGAGAAAATGTTCAAGTCGGCAGAGTTCGGCGATGATATAAACAAGATTTTCCCGGTTATCAACGAGGACGGCTCGGACTCGGCAATGCTCGACAACTATATACAGTTCTTAACGCTGTCCGGCTTTTCTCTTCCCCATGCGGTTATGATGGCTATTCCCGAGCCTTGGGAGAACAACTCTGAAATGCCCGAGAAAATGCGCGCATTCTACGAATACCACGCATGCATGATGGAGCCTTGGGACGGTCCTGCCGCAATCGCATTCAGCGACGGCAGATACGTCGGCGCAACTCTCGACCGTAACGGTCTGCGCCCGGCGCGCTATTATATCACAGACGATGACACAATTATTCTTGCATCCGAGGTCGGCGTTGTCGATATTGATGAGGCACATATAATCAAAAAAGAGCGTCTGCATCCGGGCAAAATGCTTCTGATTGATACTGAAAAAGGCAAAATCATAAGCGACAGCGAGATAAAAGACCTCGAGGCATCCAAAAAGCCTTACGAGGAATGGATAAAGAGCAATCTGGTAGAGCTTGACGCACTGTCCGAGAGCAAAAAGAGCGAGCCGGCAGACTGGCATCATCTTGTGAACGAGATTAAGAACAGCAACGAAAGTCAAAAATACAAGGATTTGATGTACCGCCACTTGATTGAACTGGAAAACATGTTTGTAAACCGCGAAAACGATTTTTACGACCCGACTCCGCTGCTCACGCGTGAGAAAGCGTTCGGCTACACATGGGAGGACATCAACGGCACAATCAAGGCAATTGTCGAAAAAAGCGATGACCCGATAAGCGCAATGGGTATCGATGAGCCGCTGGCGCTGCTTTCCGAAAAGCCGCAGCCGCTTTACAACTACTTTAAGCAATTATTCGCACAGGTTACAAATCCGCCTATCGACGCTATCAGAGAGCAGATTATAACCTCCACCAACACCCTGTTCGGCGGCGAGAGCAATCTCCTTGAGCCGTCCGAAAAAAATTGCAGGAAAATCAAGGCGTCCTCGCCGATTTTGACAAACGGGGAACTCAGCAAAATACGCAGTCTCGACATGGACGGTTTCAAGTCAATCACAGTGCCGATTCTCTTTAACGTGAACCGCCGCTATGACATGGAGGCGGCATGCAAAAACGTATTTGAGGCTGCCGACATCGCAATCGAAAACGGCTACAACATTCTTATACTGTCCGACAAGGGCGTGAATGCCGACAAGGCGCCTATCCCCGCGCTTTTGGTGGCATCGGGACTTCATCACCATCTCATAAGCAAGGGAACGCGTATGAAGGTCAGTATCATCCTTGAATCGGGCGAGCCGCGCGAAATCCACCATTTTGCAGTCCTTTTGGGCTATGGCGTAAACGGCATAAATCCGTATCTTGCATATGAAACAATCGAAGAAATGTGCAAGGATAAATCTTTGGATATGCCTGTTTCCGAGGCGCTTGCGCATTTCAGAAAGGCAGCTACAAAGGGTATTGTGAAAATCGCGTCGAAAATGGGTATCTCCACGATACAATCCTATCAGGGCGCGCAGATTTTTGAGGCTCTGGGAATATCTCAGCATGTGGTTGACACGTATTTCACAGGCACCGTCACAAGAATCGGCGGCTTGGGAATCAAGGATATAGAAAAAGACGCGCTCACACGTCACCGCGCGGCGTTCGATGTTGTTTCAAGCGACGATCCGCTTGAAAGCGGCGGCACTCACAAATGGAGAGCAAAGGGCGAATATCACATGTTCAACCCCGAAACTATCTACAAGCTGCAAATGGCATGCCGCACGGGCGACTACAATATGTACAAGGAATATGCAAAAGAGATGGACGAGCACCAGTCGCACCATTGCACAATCAGAAGCATGCTCGATATAAAGACAATCGACAAGCCTATAGCAATCGACCAGGTTGAATCGGTTGACAGCATTGTGAAGCGTTTTAAGACCGGCGCAATGTCATACGGCTCAATCAGCCGGGAGGCGCACGAGTGTCTTGCAATCGCCATGAACCGCCTGGGCGGAAAGTCGAACAGCGGCGAGGGCGGCGAAATTCCGGAAAGATATATCCCCGATGCAAACGGTGACTCGCGCTCCTCGGCAATCAAACAGGTAGCGTCCGGCAGATTCGGAGTGCATATTCACTACCTTAACAACGCAAAGGAAATTCAGATAAAGATGGCACAGGGCGCAAAGCCCGGTGAGGGCGGACATCTGCCCGGAGGAAAGGTGTATCCCTGGATTGCGCGTTCGCGTCACTCAACGCCGGGCGTGGGTCTTATCTCACCTCCTCCACATCACGATATATATTCAATCGAGGACTTGGCACAGCTGATACACGACCTCAAAAACGCTAACCGCGATGCAAGAATAAGCGTTAAGCTTGTTTCGGAAGCAGGCGTAGGCACAATCGCGGTCGGCGTGGCAAAGGGACGTGCGGACGTAATTTTAATCTCCGGCTACGACGGCGGAACGGGTGCTGCACCGCGCACAAGCGTGAGACACGCCGGACTCCCCTGGGAGCTGGGTGTTGCCGAAACACACCAGGCACTTTTGATGAACAACCTCAGAAACCGTGTAGTTATAGAGACGGACGGCAAGCTTTTGACAGGTCGTGACGTTGCGGTCGCTGCACTTCTCGGTGCGGAGGAATACGGCTTTGCAACCGGTCCGCTGATTGCAATCGGCTGCGTAATGATGAGAGTATGTAACCTCGACACCTGCCCGGTAGGCGTGGCAACGCAAAATCCGCTTTTGAGAAAGCGTTTCTGCGGCAAGCCGGAGTATGTTGAAAACTTCATGCGATTCATTGCACAGGATTTGAGAGAATGGATGGCTAAAATAGGTGTCAAGACGGTTAACGAAATGATAGGTCACGTTGAAAGGCTTTCGCAAAAGCCGATTCCCGACACCGAGAAGAATCACAAGGCTAAGCACATCGACTTAAGCTCACTTTTGTATCAGCCCAAAATCTGCTCCAACGACTACGAGCGTTATCACAACGTTCCGCAGGATCACGAATTGGAAAAGACGCTTGATATGAATACACTTATGGAGCTGTGCCGCCCTGCAATATACAACGGCAAGCCGGTTGAGGCAAAGCTTGCAATATCCAATATCAACCGAGTTACCGGCACAATCATATCGTCCGAAATCGCAAGAGCTCACGGCGAGGAGGGACTCCCCAAAGACAGCATAAAGCTGCACTTTGTGGGTTCTGCCGGACAGAGCTTCGGCGCATTCTTGGCACCGGGCGTATCGCTCACACTGGAGGGCGACTGCAACGACTACATGGGCAAAGGCTTATCGGGCGGAAAAATTGTTGTTATCCCCTCCGAAAAAGCGAAATTTGTTCCGAGCGAAAATGTCATCACCGGCAATGTCGCATTCTACGGCGCAATCAAGGGCGAGGCATATATCCGCGGTATCGCCGGCGAGCGTTTCTGCGTAAGGAACTCGGGAATCTCGGCGGTTGTTGAGGGAATCGGCGATCATGGCTGCGAATATATGACCGGCGGACGCGTTGTCGTTTTGGGCGAAACAGGCAGAAACTTCGCCGCAGGAATGGCAGGCGGTGTGGCTTATGTCTACAACAAAAACGGGGACTTTGAGAAAAACTGCAATGCCGAAATGGTTCTTTTGGAAAAGGTTTCGGACAAAGAGGACAAGTCGGAGCTTAAGACCTTAATCGAAAACCACTTAAAGGAAACGGGCAGCAATATCGCAAAGACTATTTTGGATAACTGGACTGCCGAGCTTAAAAAGTTTGTCAAGGTAATCCCGAAGGACTACAAGCGCATTATGGAAATATTGAAGGCTGAGGATAAAAAGGGTACTCCGCGTGAGGACGCTCTGTTGATAGCATTTGAAAATGTGGCAGGCAAAAAAGTCGCAAAATAATTTTTGGAAAGGATATGAAAAATTATGGGAAAACCGACCGGATTTTTAGAATATAAAAGAAGCTTGCCAAAGGACAGAGCGGCAGGCGAGAGAATAAAGGACTGGAACGAGTTTCACACTCATTTTGACGATAAGGCTCTGCGTGAGCAGGCGGCGCGCTGCATGAACTGCGGCGTCCCGTTCTGCCACACCGGAAAGCTTGTCGGCGGCATGGCAATGGGCTGTCCGCTGCACAATCTCATCCCCGAGTGGAACGACCTTTTGTATCATGGGCAGTACGAAATGGCATACGAGCGCCTGAGAAAGACGAACAACTTCCCTGAATTTACAGGACGTGTCTGCCCCGCTCCATGCGAGGGTTCATGCACTCTCGGCATGCACGACCCTGCCGTAACGATACGAAACAACGAATGTCACATTGTTGACAAAATGTACGCAGACGGCAAGGTTAAGCCGAAAATGCCGAAAAAATCGACCGAAAAGCGTGTTGCCGTTGTCGGCTCGGGCCCGTCCGGACTTGCATGCGCCGACCAGCTCAATCAGATGGGACACAAGGTGACGGTTTTTGAAAGAGCCGACCGCCCCGGCGGACTGCTTATGTACGGAATCCCGAACATGAAGCTTGACAAATCGGTTATAGACCGCCGAATCGCGCTTATGGAAAAAGAGGGAATCAAGTTCCGCTTAAATACCGAGGTCGGCAAGAATTATCCTGCCGTCAAGCTGGTAAATGACTTCCACGCAGTTGTTATATGCAGCGGTGCGACAAAGCCGCGTCCGCTTACAGTTCCCGGCAGCGATTTAAAGGGCGTGCATTTCGCGGTCGACTTTTTGAGAGCGAATACAAAGAGCCTTTTGGATTCGAAACTGGAGGACGGACAGTATATAAATGCAAAGGACAAAAACGTGGTTGTTATCGGCGGCGGCGATACCGGCACAGACTGCGCGGCAACCGCGATACGCCATGGCGCAAAGAGCGTTGTTCAGCTTGAGATTATGCCCGAGCTGCCCGCGGAGCGTCTGCCGAGCAATCCCTGGCCGCAGTATCCGCGAATCAAAAAGACCGACTACGGTCAGGAAGAGGCAGTCGAGGTGTTCGGCAAAGATCCGCGCGAATATCTCACCACCGTAACAAAAATCGAGGGTGACGACACCGGCGCGGTTACAAAAATTCACACTGTCAAAGTTGAATGGGTAACCGACGAAAACGGCAGAAGATTCCCGAAACAGATTCCGGGCAGCGAACAGGTTCGCCCCTGTGAGCTTGTGCTGATTGCGATGGGATTTTTGGGGCCGGAGCAGGAGCTTATAAATCAGCTGACCCTAAATACCACTGCGCGCAGCAATATAGATGCACCCGAGGACACGCACAAAACCAACCTTTTGGGCGTGTTTGCGGCAGGCGATTGCCGCCGCGGTCAAAGCCTGGTTGTATGGGCAATCCGCGAGGGCAGG
Organism: uncultured Clostridia bacterium; assembly: GCA_934486735.1. Lineage (GTDB taxonomy): Bacteria > Bacillota > Clostridia > UBA1381 > UBA1381 > CAKSQL01. Next base: position 15,071 of record CAKSQL010000002.1, read on the forward strand.
GAAGCTGCCGAAGCGGTGAACGATTATCTTATGAATTAAAATCAACACATTTTAAAGAAACGGGACACAAAAACGAAAGGTAAAAATTCGTTTTTGTGTCCTGTTTTGCTCGGCTCTGTAATTCTTTGCGTCTCTTGCTCGGCGCTGTAATTATTTGTTTTTTCTGTAATTTGTAAGCAACGAAATTATATCAATATCAACACCGTACGGTTTTTGAATGAGCAGATGACTCCCTCGGATAAGGTAACTCCCTCAGTCAACTTAGCCGAAAAAAAGTAATCCGAACTCCGATTTTGAGAGGTTAATTTCCGCTTTTACTGCGTTAAAATACTCGGCAATCCGCCAAGGATTACCTCCGTTTTTGCCTTGTAAAACCAAAAATTCACTCTCTCAAAATTCTACGACCTAAAAAGGACAGAATTTTGAGCCAGAATTTTGGTGCGGAGGATGCCGAAAGGCTGGCGCCTTTCAAAGACGACAAGCCGAAATATGCCGAAATTATGCCTTTTTAGGCGGGTTCGGATTACTTTTCTTCGGCTACGTTGACAGCTCCCTCGGGGAGGTAGCCCGGACTGTAGACAAAAGTCGGTTGCAACATTGGATTTGCAACCGACTTTTGTATTACTTGAGCCAATATTTGAATAAAGCCACGAATAAATGGCTCCAAAAGCCCTTTTATCCGATTCCGTTTCGCAAGCTTTTTTAAATTCATACACGCAAAGCGGAGGGTTGCCTCAGCTTTTACTTTCGACAATCCTCTGTATTGAGTGTACCTCATCGCATGCTTTTCTATCGCATCTGCCAATATTCGCTCTATGGCTTCTTTCCTTAATTTGTATATATCACTGTATTCCGGTGTGTGCCTTTAATCCTCAGCAAGTTCAATATATTTTTCCCATATATGACGCATAACAACTTTCTGATTTGTTTTGCTTTCAGTGCATTTTTTCTTAAAAAGACATACTGAACATTTTTCCGGATCACTTTTATATTCCCGATAAGCCTCACGATTTGTTGTACTGTAATATAGAAGAAAGGCAGTCCGTCATTTGTCCCAAAAGGCATAATGCCGGTATTATCCGCACCAAAATTATCCGCTCAAGATTGAATTTGTATGACTTGCTTTTGTCTAACTGTTGGACTTTGGCTTGAAGATAATTGCCGCAAGCAGTGAAAATACTATAGCTGCACTTATCCCGGCAGCGCCTGCGGTGCAGCCGCCTGAGATAATGCCGGAAAATCCGTTTTCTTCAATAGCCCTTTTAACGCCCTTGCACATTGTGTACCCGAATCCGGTCAGCGGCACCGTTGCACCTGCTCCGGCAAAGTCCACAAGCTTTTGATACCAGCCGAACAGCTGCAAAATCACCCCTGCCACAACATACGAAACAAGTATTCTTGCAGGAGTCAGCTTGGTTTTGTCAATCAGTATCTGACCGATTACGCAAAAAAGTCCGCCGACTATAAATGCTTTAAGATAATCCATATTAATTTTCCTTTCATTTGGCTGAAATGATTTTGATTTTGGCAATTACTCACATTTCTGCTTTTTCTATAACAACCATGTGCGCAATTCCGGGTATCGACTCGCCTTGCAGGACCGTTGTCGGATTCATCAGCGCACCGGTGGCAATAACCGCGATGCGCTTTAAATTTCCTTGCTCCATCTCTTTCAAAACATGTCCGCACAGCACCGACGCACAACAGCCGCAGCCGCTGCCGCCGGCATGAACATCTTGATTCTGCCTGTCAAAAATCATCATTCCGCAGTCGCTGTGATTGGCATAAATGTCGCATCCCTGCTCATTTAAAATGTCCCTTAAAAGGTCGGAGCCGACAACACCCAGGTCGCCGGTCAGAATCAAATCGTAGTCGGAGGGAGTTCTGCCTGTGTCTTTAAAATGCGTCAGAATGGTGTCGGCTGCGGCAGGTGCCATCGCGCCGCCCATGTTATTTATGTCGGTGACACCTTTGTCAATTATTCTGCCTATTGTGGCATGGGTAATTTTTATATCCGAGCCACTGTCCGAAAGAACTGCAAATCCCGAACCGGTTACTGTCCACTGCGATGTCGGAGTCCGCAGACCGCCGTATTCGAGAGGAAAGCGGAATTGCTTTTCGGCGGAGCAGAAATGGCTTGAAGTCCCTGCAAGAACCTTTTTGCCGTAACCGCCGTCAATCAGAATTGACGAAAGAGCCAAACCCTCAATCATGGTGGAGCATGCTCCGTAGATTCCGAAAAACGGCGCAGGCATCGAACGCATGGAATAGTGCGTGCCGGTGCATTGATTTTGCAAATCGCCCGAGATGACAAAGTCAAGTTCGTTCTCGTTGAGACCTGCTTTTTCAAGAGTGAGTGCGGCTGTGCGGTTTTGCAGGCTGCTTTCCGCCAGTTCCCAGCTTTCCTCGCCAAAGTATTCGTCCTCAAAAATCATATCAAAATCCGCAGCGAGAGGTCCCTCGCCCTCCATTTTTCCGACAACCGCGGCATGTGCAATGATTGACGGAGGATTTGAAAATTTAATTGTGTTTCCTTGTTTTTTTAACATAACGCTCACCTCGCTGAAAACTCATGCCTATGCAGTTATTGTTCCGTAAAATTCCTGTTTTATTCGTGTGATTGTTGTCGCCGCGCTGTCGTATTTCATCATTTGATATATCATTTCGGCAGTCTGCGCCTTGGTGATATTGTCGTACGGACGGAGAGTGTTGTCCTCAAAGCCTTTGATTATCCCGTAGCCGACAAGGTTTTTCACCGATTGCATCGCCCAGTCAGGGATATTCCTCACATCGGCAAATGCAAGCTTGTCACCGTTTTGGGTCTTGCTGCCCATGGCAAGGTCAATCATGCGTATTATCTCGGCGCGGTTTATATATTCGTACGGGTGCAGATAGATTTTGTCACCGTCACGCACACCCTCCAAAAAGCCTGCCTTGTTGGCAAGATATGCAGCCTCGTTTATATACTCGGGCAGGGAGGAGCTGTCGGAAAAAATGTGTGTTTCGTTTTTGTCAACGTCTTTAAAATTACCCTTAAGCGCGGCGAGAATATATTCAATCACATCGATGCGGCGCATTTTTGTTTCGGGGTGGAAATAGTAGCGGCTGCCGATTCGCTCGCCCTTTATAATGTCGTTTTCCACCAATTTTATTGCCGAATAGCCTGCCCAGTGCGTGCGCATGTCCTCGTAGACAAAGCCGAGGTCGGGAGTGGCGGAACTTTCGGAAATGGTGATGTCGCAATATGATATGTTGGAACTTTCGGTCGGTGTGGTTATTCTGAACTGGAATGAATCTGTGCCGAGTGCATCGGTGTTGGGAGTGTAAGTGAAAGAGCCGTCGGTAGCTGTCACCGAGACGGCGCCTTTCTTCGGTAGAGTGACAATTTCGATTGCAACATTTTCGGCAGTACCGGACGAAAACTTCAGCTTTCCGCTTGCAGGGGTGTTCTTTGTGACGTTCAGAAATGTCTGTTCGCACACAAGTGACGCATCGCTTACGGCATATTCCTCAAAGACATCGAGAGAATCGGCTGCCGAAACCGCGGCAATCGGGAGCGCAAGACAAATTATAAACAGTTTCAGTATATTTTTCATGAATGTAAAATCCTTTCTTAGATGCTTTTTAATAAGCTTTTTTATTTTTTTTAGCATTTGCTTTTTGTTATGAAAAATATACTGTAAGATTTTGTTTTATACATACGTTATAGTATCATATATAGCCTGCCTTTTCAATAGAAAAAGGCTATAATTAGACTATCGGAAGGAGAAGTTTTAATGAACACATATGAAACTGTCAAAAATCGTTTGATTTTTTTGCGCGGGAAATTTTGCCATGTGTGAAATGGCAGAAAGTTAAATTTGTTGACGATTCTTACGTACGTGGACGTTGTTTAATATAATATAAAATCGCAATCTTAATTTTGCGCAAGGCATGGCTTTCACAAGCCGATAACGCGCAGTACACAGGACAGAAAGCTTTTTTTGGAAATTTGCATCGGGATATCGGACGCGGCGACTATATCAAATTGTTTCACAAGCCGATTTTCGGAAAAAACTTCGGCAAAGCCTGCTTTTTCGCCCTTTGTCATGGGGGATGGGGCGGATTTTGGCAGATGCAGGACTATATCGAATTTTTCCCTGCCGCAGACCGGCAGAACGACATCCTCGGCGGCAGAGAAGTCAAAGCCATTCAGGCTTTTCAAAACTTGACCCGAGGACGCTATTTTTTTCGAAGTTACATTTTCAAAGCCGTAATCGAGCAGCTTTTGGTGGTCGTTCCAATCGTCGGGCGCGTTGAGCGTAACGGCGACGAGGAGTATTCCGTCTCTTTCGGCGGCGCTCACAAGGCATCTTCCCGAGCTTTTGGTAAAGCCTGTCTTTATCCCGACCGCGCCGTCATAAATTTTAAGCAATTTATTATGATTGGAAAAATAAAGGGTCTGACCGCTTTCAAGATTTGCCGAGGCGGATTTTGTCGCAACGGTTTGGCGGAAAAGCGGATTTTTCATGGCATAGGCGGAGATAAGAGCAAGGTCGTACGCAGTGGTGTAATGCCCCGGCTCGTCAAGACCGTTTGGGTTTTTAAATTGCGTGTTGTACGCCCCTGCGCGGACGGCGGTCTCGGTCATAAGCTTTGCAAAATCATCAACGCTGCCCGATATGTACTCGGCAATTGCAACCGCCGCGTCATTGCCGGAGTTGAGCATAAGCCCGAGCATAAGGTCATTCAGCTTTATCCGCTCGCCACGCCTTAAGTATATTGACGACCCCTCCTGGAGCTCCGCGTTCGCCGAGATGGTCACAATATCGTATCCCTTGCCGCTTTCGGCGGCGAGCAGGGCGGTCATTATCTTGGTCGTGCTTGCCATGGGTCTTTTTTCGGTCTCGTTTTTTGCATAGATAACCGCACCGGTATCCGCTGCAATCAGACATGCCGAATCGGCTGAAATATCCATTGCCGAGACGGAGGTGCAAAAAAAAGCAAGCATGCACAGTATCAGCATTTTCTTCATAAAAATCTCCATTCCGCCGCCATACGCCGGCACAAATATCAATTTAAACTTCTTTTATCCGTATGGCAAAGGAATGATAAGAGATTATTGGCATAAGAGATTCGAACAGCATACGGTTTAAAAAGGCAAATTGTTCGCAATAATGCGTTAAAATGCTCGTTAATAGAGTAACTATTAACTGCGCTTTTGCCTTTTCTTTCAAAAAATTTGCTCTTTTTTAACTCGAAGACCCAATGCGCCGAAAAATTTTTGATTGGTTGTTCTTGCAGGGTGAAGCAAGGCTGACGCCTTGCAAATCCCGAAAGGGCGACCATGCGAAAATTTAACAAGCATTGGGCGCATGTGTTCGAGTCTCTTATGCCTATGCCCATGTACGTTTCCGAGCGAATGCGAGGAAAATTTCGTACGGGCAATTCAATCCTGATAGCGTGAAAGTTCCTTTCACGTTAATATCTTCCTTTCAAAGAAGTTATATATGAATTTTATGAAGAATAGTGCCGGATAATGCATGCTTTCTTTCGTATGCAGATTATTCGGTAAATTCCTGGCACCAATAACCTGCGCAAAAGCCTGCGCCCATCTTATTGAATACCGGATTTAATATATTTTGGCGGTGCGTTTCGGAGTTCATCCACCCGTCCACAACTTCTTTCGGGGAATAGTAGCCGCGTGCGATATTTTCAGCGGCATAGCTGTAGGAGATGCCGAACTCGCGCATTCTTTCAAACGGTGAGTTCCCGTCGGGATTCACATGGTCAAAGAAATTTCGCGTGTACATATCTTCGGCGTGAAGTCTCGCGGCAAAGGAAAGCACATTACTCTGTTCGAGCCGCGAAAGCCCGGCATGTGTTCGGATATCGTTCACAAGTGTGAGAATTTCGGACTCAAAAAGGTAGTTGTAACGCTCGGAAACAGGCGGGAAAGAGTCCTTGTATATATTTACGGTGCGAGTGCCCTCGTCCCAAACGGTGGTGCAGAAAAACAGCTGCGCCGCACTGCGCAGCGGAATGTAGCTTTTGTCCGATATTATTCTGACAGGCGAGTCCAGTTTTTTTTCAAAATTATTTACAAGAACAATGTCGCTCCCGACACGCAATGATATCTCGGAATCGGGCGACTTTATCGAAACGCTGTCCGTCTGTCCGTTCCAGCCGACATCTGCCCCGAGATGCTCGAAAATACTGCGCACGGGAATAAAAACCTTGTCGTTTTCGATTATCGGATTGGACATAAGCTGCTCGCTGTCGATATATATCTTCACATCGCTTTCGGCCGAGACGTGCGGAACGGCGGCGATAAGACAGAACGTCAGCATTATATATTTTATTATTGCTCGCAAAATTTAATCATCCTTTCGGCAAATATCTATCGAAAAGCCGTTTCGGCTTATATCCATGCTGAAAACTTTTCCCCAGTCATCAGCTCGGAGATAAAGCGTTCCGTCCTTTTCGATTGTGTCAACCGAAATGATATCGGTCTGGTGATTTCGTTTTTTTTCGGCAGTATTTGTTTTAAAATTCACAGTGCAGCCGTTTAATGATATTCCGAGTGCGCTTAAGCCGTTATATGACATGCCGCCGAGAGCCTCGGCTGTGTCGGCAATCGGAATATAAAGCTTGCCGCGCAGTTCAAACGGGAGCGTTCCGAGATGCAGCCTTTGCCCGCCTGAGTATATGTTGAACTTATATTCAAAAGGAACAGCATTTTCCTCGGCATAGTATTCGGCAAAAGAGCCTTCGTCGCAGACAATCGTTACATTCTCGGGGAGCGCGCCGTCCTGGATAATAACGACGTTGTTCGGAAGATATATCCACTCGAGAGAGGAACAGCCTGCAAATGTGCCGTACTCGATTATTGTCTGATTGTCAGGCAGCTCGATATTTTTAAGTGATGCGCAGTTCGAAAAAGAACGTGCAACGTATTTCAGACTATCCGGAAAAACGACTGATTCAAGCTTTGCGCACCCATCGAATGCCCCGTTTAAGACATTCACAACTCCGCCGGGAACGGTCACAATTCCGTCCTTGCCGGGGGGACACAAAATAAGGTCAATCATATCGTGGCTGTAGAGCACGCCGTCAACCGATTTTAAAAACGATGAATTTTTAACCGAGATTGATCTCAGCGCGGAGCAGCCGATAAAGCAGGACGGATTTATATTTTCCACTCTCTCCGGCAGAAAAATTTCCGAAAGGGAGAAGCAGTCTGAAAATGCCATGCTTTCGATTGTTGTCAGCTTTTTTGGCAGCGTCACGTTTTTCATTGTGTCGCATCGCGAAAATGCTCCGTATGCGATTTTTGTCACGCTCTCGGGAACGACAAAGTCGGAAATCCCATGAATACAAAAGTACATAACTGTTTTTTCCTTGTTATAGAGCGCGCCGTCATCGAATGTGAAGTAATTGTTTTCATTCGGAACTCGAATTTTGCGCAGCTGCCTGCATCCCGAAAACGGATTTGCTCCGATTTTGCTCAAGGAAAGCGGAAGTTCGATTTTCTTTATAAATCGATTGTCGGAAAATGCTCCCGAGTATATATACTCCGTTCCGTACGGAATTTTGAATGTTTCATCGCTTTTTTCGCGCGGATATGCAATAAGCGTTTTTCCGTCCTTCGAATAAAGCACGCCGTCAGCTGAGCGATAGTATGGATTGACTGATGAAACCTCGATTTTTTCAAGCTGAGAATATTCGGAAAAATCAGGCAGAATTTTTATGTCCTCTTGCAGCAAAAGAAGTCTGTCGGAAAAACTATCCTTCAGACTGCTTGGGCTTTTATTTATTTTTGCATATGCCTGCATCGGCAAGAATACCGCCGCAAGTATCAACGCAATTAGTTTTTTCATTAGTCAGAACATTCCTTGAAGTGAATTGTATAAATGTAAGTTTCGTTTCCCCGCGTCAGCTTTATTGTGGCTGTCGGGCGCTTTTTAAATGCCTGGGTTATTGAATAATCGATTCCGTAGTAAGTCTTTAAAAGCGATACAATCGGAATCCTGCCTTCCTCAACGCCCTTTGTGTACTCGGTGACATCGGGGGAGATGGGCATGGTCTCGGAGTATTGCTCACAGACCTCCAGATAGACATTTCCGTCCGAGTCGGTTTTGACAACCGTTTCGGCAGGGCGGAAGAGCTGTATCTCATCGAGTCCGAAACGGTAATCTTTCTCGGTGATGTCTATAATGTTGTTTTTCTTGTCCCATGCAACACTGCCGCCGAAAATTTTAACATAGCTTTCGGGAGTGATATAGAATTCACCGTCGAACTTTTTGGCGCGATATTGCTCATATGCAACCGAACTGTCCGGCGAATTGATGTAGAAGCATGCCGAATTAGTGATATAAGCAATATCTTTTTCCGAGTCGTAGCGGATTCTTTCGCCTGTGGCATATGCAATATCGTGCAGCGGAAGATAAATCTGTCCGCTTTCGGAAATTGCTGACCGGTCCAGAAGCGAGCCGGACTGGTTGAGCCTTATGGGAATATCGGCAGCGAGAGCCGATGTTGCCGACAGCGCAGGAAGGAGTGCTGCCAAAAATAAAAGCTTTTTCATATAATTTTCCTTTCTTTGTATACTCATATTGAGTTGCAGAATGTATCAAATTCTTCCTGTGACAAGCCTTGTGCGTCTATCGTGAAGAACGCATCGGGAGCAGATATTTCTTTGTGGAGTTCGCTTTTCGGTGCATCGGCGCAATTTGATTTGCTTTTTGAAATTCTTAAGGTGATTTTCTTTGTGCCGTCCTCGGACGCGTATTTCAGAACCCACATGTCATAGTAGGGTGTACCGGTTTCGGCACACAGTGTCATATTTTTTGTCTCGGATGAAACCTTCAAAAGTCCTGCCGGAACTGTCGGATTTATCTTTCTGCCGAGATATTCGAAATATCTGTCCTCATTCCAGCTTTCGGTAACGAGCGAATCGCGGTTTACGGGATCCGAGTTCACACCCTTTACTTCCGGCGTGGGAGCGGATAAAGCTGTGGTGTCGGATTGATTTTCCTGCTCATTTTCGGCAGCTGCCGCATTTTGCGGAGTTTCCTGTTTTTGAACGCTGCCGGATGCTGCTTGGGGAGTGTGCGTCGGCATGCTTTTGGATGAATGAGCCGATTCTCTTTTTTCGCTCTTTTGTGCCGGAGCGTGTGTTTTTTTATCTTCAGTCTCGCTCTTTTGGGGAGCTGCCGTTTCGGCGTGAGAGTTGTTTTCAATGTTGTTTTCAGGACCCGGTGCCGGCTCTGTGCTGATAGCCGTATTCTTGGGTGCGGCAGCGGGCGCGACTGTCACAACGGGCGCAAGAGTTACCTGCGGTGTTATGTTGTCTGTCGGCTTGTTTGCTATCTTCGGATATGCAAGTACGGCGGCTGAAATCAAGAGTATAGCTGCCGCTGCGGTGAAACGAGGATATAAATATTTATGCTTTTTTGGTTTTTCGGAAAGGATGGCATTTAACAAATCCTTGTTTACCGGGATATCATCATTTGCATTGTGGTAAACTTCTCTAAACATCATCATATCCTCCTTTTAATGTTTTTTTCAAAAGTTCTCTGCCTCTGTGCAGATGTGTTTTTACCGTTGATTCTTTCTGACCGAGGGTCTTGGCAATCTGAGCGATTGACATGTCCTCGTAATAAAATAAGTGTATAACCGCACGATATTTCGGCGGCAGTTTCAGCGTGGAATAATAAACATCGCTTTTTTCGGGAGTGTCAAAGCTTAAGTTAAGACTCTCATCAAGCGGAACGGTCTTTTTAAACCACGATGATGCAAAAAAGCTTTTGCATTCGTTCAGTGTAACGCGGATAAGCCAGGCTTTTTCGTGTTCACTGCTCATAAGCTTGTGTGAGTTTTGCAGGTACTTTAAAAATACATTTTGTACAACATCCTCCGCATTGTGGACATTTTTTGTCTGCGACAGCGCCAGCTTGTAAACCATATTGAAGTATTGCTCAATCACTGCATTCCGAGCATCTGTCTGTGCCAACAAATCCACCGCCTTTTTTTATAATAATATGTGCAGAGAGTTGAAATGGGGGGAGCGGTACGGAACCGCTGTGCCGATTCCGTACCGCCTGTTACGAATGATTATGAAACAACTGCCATAATCTGACTATAAGCCCAGTGAGTCGGAGCGAGGTCTACATATTTCTGCGAAAGAGAGATTGCTTTTGTTCCGACCATACGATTGATAACAGATACAACCTCGGCACGTGTTACCTTGTCGTCCGGATGGAATCCGCCGTCGGGATAGCCCGAAACGTAGCCTTTTGTTGCAAATGCGTCAATCATGTCGGCTGCCCAGTGACCCGACACATCGTTGAAGAATGTGCTGTAGCCCGAGGTTTTGCCTATGTTCCATGCCTTGGTAAGAAGTGTTACAAACTCGGCACGTGTTATGCTGCGGTTTCCGCCGAATGTGCCGTTGCCGTAGCCGCTGACAATTCCGACATCGGCAAACTTTGCAACCACATCGGCATGTTCGCTGTCAACATCGGAGAATGTCTTTTTGTTTCCGATTTCTTCAATGTCGAGCAGGTTGTTAAGCGCGTCTATAACCTCATAGCGTGTTGCTGCCTGGTCGGGGCGGAAAGTGTTGTCCGCATAAGCCGCCATATACTTAATTGTGTTTGCATTGTTCTTAAGCTCGGTGTTTGCATATCTTACAGTGTAGTCAAATGTCGAAACAGAGCTGCTGTTCATGCCGTTTTTAACCGCGATTGCCTTTATAACCATGCTTTCATCGATGTCGATTCCGCCTGTGTACTTCTTGGAAAGCTTTGTCGGAGTCGAACCGTCGGTTGTGTAATAGATTGTAGCGCCGGTTGTATTTGTCGAAAGCTCAATTGTTGTGCCTGCGATAACCTTGTTCGAAGCCGATACGCTTGTTGTAACTCTCGAAACCGCATTGCCCTGGAGCGAACCGCCGTTATGCTTGTAAGTCTCAACTTTTATTTCCATGTCGGCGTTGGCAGTGAGATTGAGTGTTGTCGAATTTGTGTCGTACTTTGAACCGTTCACATACCATGCGCGCACTTTTATGCCGTTGCCAACTTTCAGCGAAACTTCCTGACCTTTGTAGAATGTTCCGAGTCCGTATATTTCGCCGGAGAGCGGAGCCTGTGAAAGTGTTACCTTTGTCGAAGCCGGAACTGTCACCTTTATCGGTGAGGATACCGCGCTGTCGTCGCCCTTTGTAACCGAGAAGGTAAGTTCAACCTCGGTGTCGTTATCGAGATATCCGATTTTCCCGTCTGTGCTTATAACAGCCGAATTGCTTGTTGTTGCTATTTTAACGGTAAAGCCCGATCCTATGTAGGGAAGAACCATGTCGTGTACATCTTTTTCAATTGCCGGAACAGAGTTTATCGAAGCGGCAGCCTCGGCTGCTGTCATTGTTGATTTTATATTTGCCGTTGTGTCAAACTCGCTTGTTGAAAGCGTGTATTTTGCAGCGTCTTTGCCTGTGAGCGAAAGCCCGGTAATTTTAACGGCGATGTTGTCGCCTGCTTCTGCCTGGGCAAACTCAGCCTTTGCAGCGCCGATATTCAGCTTTACATCGTCTCCCACATTGATTCCGTCAAGAACTGCCGAGGAGGCATTTATAATCGCCGAGTTGTTGCCGTCGGCAAGCTTGTCATATACTTTCAATGCGCTGATTGTGAGCGGCTTTTGCTTGATTGTGAGCGTGCCCTCCGAGTAAGAAACTTTGTATTTGTCGGAGTTTATACCGCTCAGTGTGAGCTTGTAAGTGTTCGGCACGATTGTCTCGGGCAGACCCGAAATAACTACCTGTTTTGAAAGCTCATCCTCGTCCTGTGCATTTACGAATCCGTCGAATGCAATCAGATTCTGCGGCAGAGCGTCGCCGTATGTGATTGTGAGGTCGTTGGGATATACTTTCAGCAGTTTTTTGTTGACTGTCATCGAAACCTTTGCGCTTGCAGGCTTGTAGTTTTCGTTTCCTGCCTGGGTTGCGGTGATTTCGCATATGCCTGCGCCGGTTATTGTAACTGTTCCGCTTGCATCGACAACAGCTATATTTTCATTTGATGAGCTGTATGTCATGTCGGTGAGACCGGAGTTTGCGTCGGGTGTTACCGAAAGTGCAAACGGAGCGTCGCCGTATTGCTTGTCGGCAATTGCGGCTATTGAGATTACCTGTTCTTTTTGTTGTACCGGCGTCTGACTCGGTTCTATAGACGGAGCGATTGACGGACTCGGTGTCTGGCTTGGCTCTATGGAAGGAGCGATTGAGGGAATCGGCGTCTGACTCGGTTCTATAGACGGAGCGATTGAGGGAATCGGCGTCTGACTCGGCTCTGTGGAAGGAGCGGGTGCCTGAGACGGTTCTGTTGTCGGAGCAGTCTTGTTTATGTTGACCGTTCCGTTTATTGTCTGAAGCTTTGTAATATCTTCACCGCCAAGGTTTGTTACATTTATTGATATTCCGGCAGTGATTTCTTCCGTAAGCTCGGGTGATGCCTTGAACTTGTATGAAAAGATTTTGTCGCCGTAGTCCTTTGTGTTCAAGCCGCTTGCAACGATGATGATTTTATTGCCCGATGCTGCAACGTCTTGAATATACGTATTTTCGCCCGAGTTTTCAACCGAGCCGGTTACCGGTGTTATGTACTTGCTGTCGAATGAAAGCTCTATAGTACAGTTTTTAATATTTTCGGCGTGCTCCGCCGAAAAAGGCATTGTAAATTCTTCGCCGGCTTTCACATATACGCTTCCGCCGGAAAGTGTCACGACATCTTGTGCCATAATCGGTGTAATGCATCCGGCTGCGATTGCTGCCGAGAGCGTTACGCTAAATAATTTCTTTGTCATATTAATCAACCTCCTGTAATTTGTGTAACGGATTTTTTTCCGGTTTCACTTATAATACTTTTCAGCATGCCAAAAGGTTTCAAAAAAATAAAAAAATTTAAAAATTTTTTAAACGGGGTGAATTTTAGGGCATCAGCAGGGAATAATCACTGTTTTTTTGTTCAGCTTTTTTGCATATCCGACTGTTTTTGCGGTTCCGCCGGACATCAGACCGTTCCAGACCGCAATTACATAATCGCTGTTATCCACCATATATTTGTTGCGCTGCATCATGCAGGAAGAACTGTGAGACGGACTTACGATTTTTATCTTGTCGCAGAGCGAGAGAATGTGATGGTAACGCTGACGGTTTTTTTCGCTCCAAAAGGCAGCCTGCTCCGGAAAGGGTATGGCGGCGACAAGGGTCAGGTCGGGATACGTTTCCTTTAATTCGAGAACAATCTCGGCAGCCCACGTGTCGACTCCCATAGCCATGCCGGTTATAAAGCACCTGACATCATTATTTAAAAGCATGTTTAAAATTTCGACATTCAGTCTGTTTTTCAGTTCTATACACTCGGCAGCAGCCTCGTTATGTTTAAAGCCGAATTTAGACGGACGATGTCCGGTAAAGCAGCATGTTTTTTCGTTCATGGACAGCCCTCCTTATCGATAAAGAGAAAACTTAAAAGTAAGCCGAAAAATTAATTCAATCCTGTTTGAAAAGGCATGATTTCGGCTGAAAAAGGGAGGAAAAAGAGCTTAAAAACACACATCCTCTCGGTCGAAACCGACTTGTTTCTGGTAATCAAACTCTTTTACATTTCCCATAAAAATTTTATTCTCTGATTTGTCCGTTGCCATGGACAATATATTTGATTGATGTCAGCTGCTCCAGTCCCATAGGACCGCGCGCGTGCATCTTTTGCGTGCTTATGCCGATTTCCGCACCGAAACCGAACTCAAAGCCGTCGGTAAAGCGCGTGGACGCATTCACATATACCGCGGCGGCATCCACCTCGCGCAGGAATTTTTCGGCGGTTTCGGAGTTGTTCGTAATAATTGTCTCCGAGTGCTTGGTGTTGTACTTATTTATATGCGCTATTGCCTCGGACACGCCGTCTACGATTTTAATTGCCATGATGTAGTCGTTGTACTCGGTTGACCAGTCGCTTTCCGCTGCCTTGTTTATATCGGGCAGAATTTTGACACATTCCGGACAGCCTCTCAGCTCAACTCCGGCTTTTTTGAGCGCATCCGCCGTGAGCGGCAGAAATTTATCCGCAATTGCGCGGTCGATTAAAAGTGTTTCTGCGGCATTGCAGACCGACGGACGGCTCACTTTTGCATTCAGTATAATAGAAATTGCCATGTCAAAATCACAGTCGCGGTCGGCGTATATGTGGCAGTTGCCGGCGGCAGTTTCTATAACCGGGACGGTGGCGTTTTCCACAACCGAACGAATCAGAGCAGCTCCGCCGCGCGGAATCAGCAAATCGACATAGCCGTTCATTTTCATAAGCTCAACCGCCGCCGCGCGGTCGGTGTCCTCGATAAGATTCAAACTCCCCTCGGGCAGACCGGCTGCATATGCTGCGTCCTGCATAATCCGCATCAGCTTTATATTCGAGTGAATCGCCTCGCTGCCGCCGCGGAGCATAACCGCGTTGGAGCTTTTAAGACAGAGCGCCGCCGCGTCAACGGTGACATTCGGACGCGCTTCATATATAATAGCGATAACTCCCATCGGAACACGCTTTTCGGAAATCAAAAGCCCGTTCGGACGTGTCCATTCCTTAACCGTTTCGCCTATCGGGTCAGGCAGCTCGATAACTTTTCTGACTCCGTCAGCAATCCCGGCTATTCGCTCGGGAGTAAGGGTCAGACGGTCTATCATAGCCTTTCTTGTGCCCTTTTCCTCGGCTGCTGCGATATCCTTTTTGTTTTCTTCTATTATTTCGTCCGAGTGCGCCGAAAGTGCATCGGCAATTGCCGAAAGCGCACGATTTTTAAGCTCGGTGTCGATGCAGGCAAGCTTGAAAGCCGCGTCTCGGGCGAGAGCTCCTTTTTGCAATAATTCTTCTCTCATAATGAAAATCCTTTCTCTTTTTCAGTGGGGTGAAAAATATTTTCGGTACAAATTACGCATCAGTCTGTTATACAGCGCTGATTTCAAGTAAATGCATGACTTTTGCGCTGTGTTTTGTCTTTTTATTCCTTAACGGCTCTGAAATTTTTCGATATAAATAATGTGCCGACCGGCTTCCCGTCCAGAATGTCATAGAGGGCATTAATGTTGTTGCCGTTGGCGATAACCATGTGTATTCCGGCATTGGTGGCTCGCTTTGCCGCCTCCAGCTTTGTAATCATTCCGCCGGTGCCCTGTTTGGTGCTGCTGTCGCCTGCCATCGATTCGATTGCGTCGATGTCGAGAACATAGTCAAGCTTTTTCGCGTTCTTGTGGAAATGCGGGTCGCTGTCGTAAAGTCCGTCAATATCGGAAAAAAGCACAAGCAAATCCGCGTCTATCATATCGGCAACCATGGCGGACAGATTGTCGTTGTCGCCGATTTCGATTTCGTCTGCCGAAACGCTGTCGTTTTCGTTTACAATCGGGATTATTCCCATGTCCAAAAGCTCGTTTATCGTATTTTGCATGTTGCGCTTTCTGCGTGGAACGGCGATATCCTCGCCGGTTACGAGAATCTGCGCAACGGTGTTGTTGTACTCGGAAAAAAGCTTGTCGTAAAGGTACATCAGCTCGCACTGACCGACCGCCGCAACAGCTTGCTTTTTCGCGGTTTCCTGCGGCTTTTTTGCAAGTCCCAGCTTGCCTACTGCCATCCCGATAGCTCCGGAGGATACCAAAACAACCTCTTTTCCCTGGTTTTGCAGGTCGGAAAGAACCCTTGCCAGACGGTCGACAATCTGAAGATTTGTCTTTCCTGTCGGATATGTAAGGGTGGAAGTTCCTACCTTTACAACCATTCGTTTTGAATTTTTTATATCGTCATATACATGCTTCATTTTGCATATGTTCCTTTCCTATTTAATATATGAAATTGCGTTTTTGCAATAAAATATATCAAAAACACTGTCTTGTATTTGTGTCCGCAGACATGTTTTTTTATTTGTTTCTGCTGTAGTTTTTCAATATAAGATCGACAAATTCGTCGTTGGTATTCGAGTTTCTCAAAAACTGAATAAGCACTGCCATAATATCGGCAGGTGTCTGCCTGCTCAGCTCGCGTCTGAGCGACCATGCCGCCTCGCGCTCTCTGTCGGATAACAGCGCTTCTTCGCGGCGCGTGCCCGATTTCAAAACATCGATTGCCGGGAAAATTCGTCTTTCCTGCAAGGTTCTGTCGAGTTTAAGTTCCATATTGCCAGTACCCTTAAATTCCTCAAATATAACATCGTCCATTCGGCTGCCGGTTTCGACAAGCGCAGTTGCCAAAATTGTCAGACTGCCGCCCTCCTCGATATTTCTCGCCGCTCCGAAGAATTTCTTCGGCTTGATAAGAGCGTCCGGGTCAAGACCGCCCGAAAGAGTTCTTCCGGTCGGCGCAACAATCAGATTGTATGCGCGTGCAAGACGCGTTATCGAATCGAGAAGTATCACAACGTCCTTTTCCTGCTCGACAAGGCGTGACGCGCGCTCCAAAACCATTTCGGCGATTTTTGCGTGATTTTCCGGAGTTTGGTCAAATGTCGAGGCAACAACCTCGCCGTTGACCGAGCGCTTTAAGTCGGTGACTTCCTCGGGACGCTCGTCAATCAAGAGGACAATAAGGTGAATGTCCGGGTGATTTTTTGCAATTGATTGAGCGATCTGTTTTATCAGCATGGTTTTACCTGCTTTCGGCGGAGCGACAATCATTCCTCGCTGCCCCTTGCCTATCGGAGCAAGCACATCCAAAATTCTCGACGCGTATTTGTTTTTGTCGCCGGTGTCCAAAGTGAGTTTTTCCGATGGGTATATCGGAGTGAGCTTTTCAAAGCTTTTGCGCGTGAAAGCCGCGCTTATCGGGTCGCCGTTTAAGGTCTTTACAAAAAGGAGCGGCGAATATTTGTCCTCGTCCTGGGTGGGGCGGCTGTCGCCGACCAGCTCGTCACCTGTTTTAAGTCCGAATCGGCGTATTTGAGTGGGGGAGACGTACACGTCGTTTTCGCTCGGCTTGTAGCCGCTGCAACGCAAAAATCCGAAACCGTCCGCCATTACGTCCAAAATCCCCTTGACTTCAACAACATCTGCCGGGCGCTGACGAACCGCTTTTTTCTCTGCCTTTTTTGCATCCTCCTCTTTTTGACGTGCTGCTCTTATGCTTGCAATCAGGTCGTCTTTTCTCATGGAGGATACACGCGGGATTTCAAGCCCCAGCGCAATCTGTTTCAATTCTTCGCGTGTTTTTCTTTCCAGTGCAATTCCGTCTACCATTTTTTTATCCTTTCCGTCCGCTGAAAAATTATTGAAAATCCCGAGATTCCGCGGACAAATATCAGGATTGATATTGGATTTTGATATAAGCATAGCCGATAAATTTTGAGAGAGTGAATTTTTGATTTTACAGGGCAAAATGTGGTGGATTGCCGAGTATTTTAATGCAGTAAAAGCGGAAATCCGACCTCTCAAAACCGGAGCTTGGATTACTTCTTTTCGACCAAAAAGCAAGACATAAAATCCGAAAGATTAATAAAATTAAAGTGACAATTTCTTTTTGCGCGGAGACGCGAAAAGAATAAAATTATCACGCGTCTCCGCAGCCGGTTTTGAAATAATATCAGTTGTTGGTTGGTTTTTCTTTGTTATTTTCCGATTCCTTGGACTGAGGCTCGGTTATGCACACAAGCGCCTTGATAAGGCGGTGGTCCTTGATTTCGAGTGTTCGGATGTGGAGATTTGCCACATCGATTTCAAAATTCTTGCCGTCGTCCGGAACAGAGCCGTAGGCGTCGAACACAAATCCTCCAAAGGTGTCGTAGTCCTCGTCATCATCCTCGGATAATTTGATTTTCAGCTGTTCGGTAACATCGTCGATCGGTGCGGAACCCTTGATTTTCCAGGTCTTGGAGTCGATGCGCTCTATTTCCGCCTCGTTGTCGGTCTGTCCCTCACTGTCAAAATCGCCCACAAGCTGCTGAACAAGGTCGTTCATCGTAACGATACCGCTCATGCCGCCGTATTCGTCAATAACCAGCGCAAAATTGTTTCCGCTTGTTTTCATATTTTTGAAAAGAACGTCTGCTTTTATGCTCTCGGGAACAAAATATGCAGGTTTTACGGCATATTTCAATATGTTCTCGCGGCTCTTGTCCTCTAAGCGGAAGTAGTCCTTTGCATTAAGTATTCCGACAATCTTGTCAACACTTTCCTCGCAGACGGGATAAATTGAGTGACGGCTGTCGTGAATGGTCTTTTCCCATTGCTGCGGAGTTTCGTCCATCCAAAGGAGTGAAACCTCGGTGCGGTGCGTTGCGATTTCATCGGCGGTGAGGTCGTCGAACTCGAACACGTTTTGAATCATTTCCTTTTCGTCCTCGTCGATTGCCCCTTTTTCACTGCCGGCATCGACCATCATGCGTATTTCCTCCTCGGTGACTTCCTCGTCGTCACTGTCCGGGTCGATGTTTAAAAGACGCAGGATAAAGTTGGTCGAAAGTGTGAGCAGCCATACAATCGGAGCAAATATCTTGGATATAAAAGATACAAGCGAGGATATCCCGAGAGCGAGTGCTTCCGAATTTTTCATAGCCACACGCTTCGGTACAAGCTCGCCGAAAATGAGCGTGAAATACGAAAGTATCAGCGTTATCAAAATGACCGAAATTGTATTTATGGTTGTCGCGGGGATAGGAAGCCCGGTTTTTACGATGGCATCGGCAATCAAGTCGGAAAAATTGTCGGCAGCGAAAGCACTGCCCAAAAATCCGGCAAGAGTGATTGCTACCTGAATGGTTGCCAGAAATTTAGCCGGCTGAGAGGTGAGAGCGGCGAGCCGGACAGCCTTTTTGTTGCCATCTGCGGCAAGCTTTGCAAGCTTGTTGTCGTTAAAAGATATAACCGCTATTTCTGCGCTGGCAAAAATTGCGTTCAGCGCGATAAGTATAATTTGAAGAAT
This sequence comes from uncultured Clostridia bacterium, assembly GCA_934486735.1. Classification (GTDB taxonomy): domain Bacteria; phylum Bacillota; class Clostridia; order UBA1381; family UBA1381; genus CAKSQL01. The sequence continues at coordinate 34,012 of CAKSQL010000002.1, forward strand.
TATCTGCCATATAACAGATTCCATAATAATCTCCGTTCCGCCGCCCTGCGTCGGCATAATATAGTAAAGTGAATCTCTTATCGCAGGGGAAGGAATGATAAGAGATTATTACGCCCATGTGCGTTTCCGAGTAAAACGAGGAAAATTTCGCACGGGCAATTAAATCCTGCCGGAGGCTAACGCGAAAGCGTTAATCTCCGTTCCGCCGCCCTGCGTCGGCATAATATAGTAAAGTGAATCTCTTATCGCAGGGGATAGATTGATAAGAGAGCCGCCGCTCCGCCTGTGCGGCAAAAAAACGATATACCCAACTCACGACGGGAATTTCAAAAGCCGGGCTTTTTAGCACAAAAAGGCATAACCTGCCCTTTGCAAACTGTAAAATCATAAGAGCAAGCTATGCCGAAATCTATATATAAAAACATTCTCAAAGTACTTGATACTCAAAGGATCGTTATTATCATCATTATCATCGCTCATTATGCGTTTACACCTTCTTCCTGAATAATATAATTATAATCATTATAACATATTTTTTTCGAAACATCAATCCCTATAAAGTATTTTGGGCGAAATTCACAAAAAACAAAATTGCAAATCGGCAAATATCCACAATGTGACATTGCTTGAAAAAAGGTGGTTTAAAAATAGAAAAACCACTTGAAATCAGACCCGAAATATGTTATTATATTAGTATATAATCAAACGATTGTGAAAAGAATTTTTACAATTGACGAATAAAATCAAAAAGAAAGAGGGAATCCCAAATGAAAAAGATAATATCGGCAGGCGTGGCGGCAGCTATGATTGTACCGTCGGCGGTAGTATTTGCAGACGAAGCTGCTCAAACAGCTCCGGTTATGCTTTACAACAATCAGGTAATTGCAAGCGATGAGTTTGTTCCGTTCATAACAGACGGAAGAACAATGCTCCCGTTCAGATACCTTTTGGACGAAATCGGCGCATCGGTTGACTACGATGAGGCGACAAGAACAGTTAAGGCGGAAAAGGACGGAACAAGAATTTCGTTTTCACTCGACGATACATACATAGATATTATAAAGGGCGACGCTGTTAAGAAAATAAACCAGGATGTCAGGAATGAAATCAAGGACGACAGAGTATATGTCCCCATCCGCTTTTTGTCGGAGGCGTTCGGACTTGATGTGGGCTGGGACGAGACAAACAAAACAGCCATACTTGTGGATATGGGCGCATATGTAAAGGAGCTGGAGGAAAAGGCTCCAGACTTTAAGCGTTATATGGAGCTTGCATCCAAACTGCCGGAAAGCTATACCCAGACGGCAAATTTAAAGCTGACAATGGATTATACAAACGGAACCGAAAAAGGCTCGATGGATATCGGACTCGATTATGATATGTCGTTAAACGGTGGCGCGGCTTCGGCTGATGTAAAGGCTGATGTTGCTCTTGATATGCCGGAGGTTATCAGGCTTGCAAAGGCGATAGATTTAAAGGGTGTGGAATTTTCTTTCCGTTATAATGACGGACAGTTCTATGCAAAAACAAATCTCATCAGCAAGCTTAAGACTGCATATCCCGACAACGAAAAAATTCAGAACGCAGCGATTTTGGTGAATGACAACACATGGTATAAGGCGGACATCCGCGAACTGTTCAAGCTTTTGGGTATTCCCGAGGAATTGGTTGATGTTGTAAAGGTGAGCCTTAAGGGCGGCATGACCGACGAGGATTTTGCAAAGACTATGTCGGTATCGCAGGCAAATCAGCTTACAAGTGTTGACGAAGCGGCAGCAATCGATATGACTTTCGATATGTACGCTGTAATGTTTAAGGACGCTTTCACAATCACTGAAAACGGCGAGGGCAGCTATGATATCAAGATGGCAATAGACAAGGACACGCTCGTAGATGATATCATGAGTGCGGGTGTCAGCGAGGACGCGAAGAACACTGATGAGTACAAAGCAGCGGTTGCGGATATGAAAAAGGCTCTTACATTCGATTGTAATGCCAATGTGACAATCAGAAATAATATTCCGACAGAATCAAATGTAAATATTGTCATTGCTGTGAACGATGAAACAAAGCTTAATCTGAAGCTTGAAGCAGCATCAAAGCTTACACCGGACACCAAGAAAGAGATAACAATGCCCGAATCGGCACTGGATCTTGTAAATATTATAAAGCTGTTTAAATAAAAAAAGCGGGGCAGCGTTGTTCAAAAAGCTGCCCCCTTTCTTTAATAATATTTCATTGTGCTTTATGCAATTGAATATATAAAGAAATTCGGCAGCTGAAGTTTTTTAAAACTACCTAGCTATTTACAGAAACGGAAAAGAGAAATTTGTCATGAGTAAAAGTTATGAAATAAACTTTACAAAAGGAGCGATGATTAAGCCGCTCTTGCTTTTTGCGCTGCCGCTTATGCTTTCGGGCATGCTGCAGCTGTTTTATAACGCTGCCGACATCATAGTGGTGGGGCGATTTGCAGGCAAGGAATCGCTTGCGGCGGTCGGAGCAACAGGCGCGCTTATAAATCTGCTCACCAATGCATTTTTGGGACTTTCGGTCGGAGCAAATGTACTTATTTCAAAGGGATTCGGAATGGGCGACAGAGATCTTTTGGACAGAGCGGTGCACACCGCGGTGTCGGTCAGCCTGATAGGCGGAGTGATATTCGGCGCGATCGGATTTGTGTTCGCTGAGCCGATACTTCATCTTATGGAGACGCCGGACGAGGTAATATCAAAATCGGCAATCTATATGCGGATATACTTTGCCGGACTTCCCGCAATGGCGCTTTACAACTTCGGAGCAGCAATTTTAAGAGCTGTTGGGGACACAAAAAGACCGCTGGCATTTCTGATAATATCGGGATTTATAAATATTGCGCTTAATCTGGTTTTTGTAATAGCGTTCAAAATGGACGTTGCCGGAGTGGCGTATGCAACGGTGATATCTCAGATATGCTCGGCGGCGCTTATAGTATGGTGTCTTGTAAAAACCGACGGCGCGTATAAGCTGAACTTAAAAAGACTTAGGGTCTGTAAAAGAGAATTGGGACAGATACTTAAAATCGGACTCCCGGCAGGCGTGCAGGGAACATTGTTCTCACTGTCGAACGTACTTATCCAATCATCGATAAATTCGTTCGGAGCGGTTGCGGTTGCAGGAAACTCGGCAGGCTCCAATTTGGAAGGATTTGTGTATATCGCGATGAACTCGGTTCATCATACCGCACTCACATTCTTTGCTCAAAATTTGAGCGTGGAAAATTATCCGCGAATCAAAAAGGGATTTTATTGCTGCATAGCCTTGGTAAGCTGCATCGGATTGGTTTTGGGAAATTTGGTTGTGCTTTTTTCGCACCGGCTGGTTGCGATTTATTCGCCCGAACCGGAGGTTATAAGAATAGGCGCGGAGCGAATTTTGGTAATATGCTCGGTCTATTTCATCTGCGGAATCATGGACACTTTGGCAGGAGTGATAAGAGGCTTGTCTTACTCGGTGCTGCCGATGGTCATAACGCTCATAGGCGCATGCGGATTCAGAGTTTTGTGGATTTATATTATCTTTGCGTTTAAACGCTCGCTGTTCATGCTCTACCTTGCATATCCCGTCAGCTGGCTTTTGACAGCAGCGGCATTGTTTGCGGCGTACAGAGTCATCATCAAAAAACTTACAAAGGGGAAACCGGAAAAGCATGAATCGGACAACCTGCTTTGTGAATATATATAGCAGGGGGTGAGCCGATATGTTCAGTGCATCGGAACTTCGGCGGCGCGAGGTTGTTGACGCCGACAGTGCGGAAAAACTCGGCTTTGTCGAGGACGTGGAGATTGATTTTGAAACGGGCGTGATTCAGTCGATAATCGTTCCGAAAAGGGACAGCATATTTTCGTTTATACGAAAAAGACACGAATATGTCATTCCGTGGAAGGACATAACAGCGGTGGGCAGGGATATAATCCTTGTAAAAACAAACGAGTATAGGGAAAAGGAAGAACAGAAACCATATTTAGAACAGGAGTGAGCTTTATATTGAAGGAATTGCTAAAGCAAAAAATCGGCGAAGCATTGTCGGCAGTGCTGCCGATAACGGTGATAGTGCTTGTTTTAAGCTTCACAAACATAGCTCCGATGCCTGCAGGCATGCTGATTTTGTTTATACTCGGAGCGGTTATGCTTATAGTGGGAATGGGATTTTTCTCGCTCGGGGCAGACATTTCGATGATGCCGATGGGAACAGAGGCAGGACGAAAAATTTTCAAAACCAATAAGCTGTGGATAATTATCCCGATATGCTTTTTCATCGGAACGGCGATAACTATAGCCGAGCCGGATTTGCAGGTGCTGGCGCACCAGTTCACCGCAGTGCCGGATTTGGTTATAATAATCACCGTTGCGGTCGGAGTGGGATTGTTCCTGGTCGCTGCAGTGATGAGAGAATATTTCGGCATTAATTTAAGAACGCTGCTTATTATATTCTATGCCGGTGTGTTCGTATTGTCGATATTTGTCAGAACGGATTTTCTGCCGGTGGCATTCGACTCGGGCGGCGTAACGACAGGTCCGATAACGGTGCCTTTCATCATGGCACTCGGAATAGGTGTCGCGGCGATGAGCAAAAACGAGTCGGAGGAGAGCAACTTCGGACTTGTTGCCCTGTGCAGCATAGGTCCTATCCTGGCGGTGCTGATTATGGGAATGATGGTCGATTCCACCGAGGTCTATCCTCCGGATTTCCACATTCCGAATATCGAGGATTCCCAGCAGGCGGGACAGCAGTTCGCGCTCGGATTTCCCGAATATATGAAAGAGGTTGCGCTCGGGCTTGCTCCGATTATGGTATTTTTTGCGCTGTTTCAGCTTGTGACGCGCAGCTTTAACAGGAAGAATATAATCAAGATTCTTATAGGAACATTGTATACATATATCGGTTTGGTTTTGTTTCTGACCGGAGTGAATGTCGGATTTATGCCGGTCGGAAATTATATAGGCAAGCAGATTGCAGCTCTGCCTGCAAATTGGCTGCTTGTTCCGCTCGGAATGCTGATGGGCTACTTCATTGTTGTTGCCGAACCGGCGGTGCATGTCTTGAAAAAGCAGGTTGAGGAGATAACCAACGGCGCAATCCCTGCAAAATCCATGCTTTTGAGCCTTTCGGTCGGTGTAGCGCTGTCAATCGGGATTTCGATGCTCAGAGTGCTGACCGGGGTTCCGATATATTGGTTTATAGTCCCCGGATATGTAATTGCTCTTGCGCTGAGTTTTATTGTCCCGAATGTGTTCACTGCAATAGCGTTCGACTCGGGCGGAGTGGCAAGCGGACCGATGACGGCGACCTTTTTGCTGCCCTTTGCCATGGGCGCATGCGACGCGGTCGGCGGAAATATTCTGACCGATGCGTTCGGACTGGTTGCGATGGTTGCTATGACTCCGCTTATAACCATACAGATTCTCGGTCTGATATATGTGCGCAAGGAGAAGAAAGCGACAGACTTTACAGCGGGCGAGGAAGATTTTGTTATTGACGATATTATCGATTACACATTGGATGAGGGGGTGCAGCTATGGCGGACTACGGCGGTGAAAGAATAAAGGCGCTTATTTCGATAACCAAGCGCGGCAGCGGAAATAAAATGGTGGACTTTTATAAGAAAAACAGGCTGCACTATGATTTTATATGCCTCGGCGCAGGTACGGCAAATTCGGAAATTCTCGATTATCTGGGACTTGAAACCAACGAAAAGGATGTTGTTATAACAATGCTCCCGGAGGCAAAAATCCCGGAGATAATGAGGGGCGTTACCGAGGAATTTAAGCTGAAATCCCCGGGAAAGGGAATCGTTTTCACAGTTCCTCTGACGGCGGTGAGCGCGAGAATGCATAAGATTTTGTGTAAAAATATGAACGTGGATAAGGAGACAGCTGTAATGGAGAGCGATAAAAAATACGAGCTGATATTGACGATATTGAACCGCGGCTATGTTGATAAGGCAATGCAGGCGGCAAAAAAAGCAGGTGCGCGCGGCGGCACTATTCTGCATGCAAGGCGCGTCGGCTTTGAAGATGTGGAAAATATTTTCGGCTTTACAATTCAGCCGGAAAAGGATATAATAATGATACTGACCGAGACGGGCTTGAGAGCCGAAATTATGAAAAATATCACAGAGGCGGTCGGGATAAATACCGAGGCGAAGGCACTTTTGCTGTCGCTGCCGGTGGATGAAATAAGCGGAATTTAAAAAACGGGTATGCCCAAAAAGGCTTTTGTTCTTCAAAGATGACAAGCCGAGATTATGTTTTTTTGGATGAGACGTGAGTATTTTTCTCGGCTGCCGATCGGTTTTTGGCACAGAGTTTTTTAGACATTTCAAAATATAAAATGGCGGTGTAGAAATAAGTACACCGCCGTTTTTGGTGATTGGAAAAAATTTAAAATCGCATGTGAACGGAGCGTGGATTGCGGCACGCTTTGCAATATTGTATAATATATGACAGGAGGTGGAAATATGGATTTGGATAAAAACGGAAAGCTTTTGAAGCTTTTAAGACAATCAAAGGGCATGACTCAGAAAGATGTTGCCGACTGTCTCGGAGTGTTGCCGAAAACCGTATCGAAATGGGAGACGGGGCATGGCTTTCCCGATATATCTTATATTGCCGAGCTGTCCGAAATTTTGGGCGTGAGCACAGATACGCTGCTCTCGGGCGAGGTTGTGAAGAACATGGAGGAAGTAGGAAATATGAAAAATTTAAAATTTTATGTGTGTCCCCATTGCACAAGCCTTATGCAGGGGACAGGCAGCGCGCAGGTGGTCTGCTGCGGCGAGCTTTTGGAGCCGCTTGCGGTTCGGGAGCGCGATGCGGAGCATGAAATAGTGGTTTCACAGACGGATAATGAGTTTTATATAACAATAAACCATGAAATGACAAAGGAGCATTATATAGCCTTTGTGGCATATGTGAGCTTTGACCGTGTCATGACCGTTCGGCTTTATCCTGAGCAGGATTCGTCGGTGCATTTCCCCAAAATGCATGGCGGAAAAATTTATTACTATTGCAGCAGGCATGGTCTGTTCTGCTATGAAAATGAGCAGAAAAAGCGCACAGGATCGGGCTTGACAGCAAAATTGTCCGCATTTGCGAGAGCGTATGTGGGGGAGAATCCGATATTTGTTGACACTATGGCGAAAAAACTGCTTTCGGAGCGCGAGTATAATGAGATAGAGGGATATATCACATCGGCAGGGCATGAGGCGGCGGAATATGTGAATAATTATCTCGCCCCGACGCCTGTCGCACGTGCGCGCTTTTCCGAGGACGCGGTGAAAAATGAAATACGCTGCGGAGCGGAGCAATATGTGATAATAGGCAGCGGACTTGACACATTTGCGCTCAGAAACAGCGGCATTGCGGTCTTTGAGATAGATAAGCCGGAGTGCATAAGAGACAAAAAGAGCAGAATCAGACGCACAGGAATGGAATTTCCAAAGGATTTGAAGATGATTTCGGCAGACCTTTCGAAAGACAGTCTGTCGGACGCACTTGTGCGAAACGGATTCGATAAGCAAAAAAAGACGGTTTTTGCCTGCATGGGACTTTTGTACTATCTCACCAAGGATGAGATTTCGCGCCTTTTTGAGGAGATTTCACAGCTTTCGGCGGACGGCAGCGCGGTTATTTTTGATTTTGCCGATAATCACCTGTTTTCGTCCGATATCGACAGAGTAAAAAATATGGTTGTCATGGCGGAAACAAGCGGCGAGCCGATGAAGTCGTGCTTCGGCTACGGCGAGCTGGAGCGGCTGTTGGAAGAATATAATTTCAGAATTTACGAATTTTTAAACAGCGATGAAATAAACGAAAGATATTTCTCGAATTGTGACACAATGACCGCATTTGAGCATATTAATTATGCTCTGGCGGTGAAGAAATAGGGAATACGCCGACAAAAAAATAGGGCAGTGCCGCAAGCATATTCGGATTTTGTATCTGAAAAGTTTGAAATTTGTCTGACGGTACTTGGCTTTTAAGCTACACAAACGCACCGCAGGAAAGTATTCCGAGCGGTGCGTTTACGTTATATGATTACTTTTTTTCGGCTATCTTGTCTCTAAAAAAGCTTTCAAGTCATCGATACATTTTTCCGCCGCAAGCCTGCCGAGTTCATAGACCGATTTTAGTTTTTCGGGATTTTTCTCCACTCTGCCGATGGTGAGAGCCGACTCGGGACGAATCACAAAGGCATTGCCGTCAGCTTCTCTTTTTGCAATGTAGTCAAGCTCGGAATTGTACATTACATGCCTGTTTGCAATTGCCTCAACAAGCTTTGGATAGTTGCGGAATTTCTTTTCGATAAGCGGCAGCAGCTTGTTTTTGTCCTTGCGATAGCCTTTTGGCTGAGTCAATACAACAACATTTTTGTCATAGCCGAGTTTTTCAAAAAATTCAAGCGGAATCGAATCGACCATACCGCCGTCAAGCAGCTTTTGACCGTCGATTTCCACAATCCGAGCCGCAAGCGGCAGCGATGCCGATGCCCTTATCCAGTCAAAGCCATGATCGTCCGCACCGGTATATTTGTGATATACCGGTTTGCCGGTTTCGACATCTGTACATACCACATAAAATTCCATCGGATTTTTTTCATACGCGCCCATGTCGAATTTGTCCAGTTTCAGCGGAACTTCGCCGTAGCAAAAATCGGTGCTGTACAGATTTCCTGTTTTCAGCCATGTGCGGACACCACAGTATCGCTTGTCGCGGCAATATTTCAAGTTGTAGCGGATTACGCGCCCGATTTGCCCCGACTTGTAATTACAGCCGAACGCAGCGCCTGCCGAAACTCCGACCGCGCCGTCGAACACTGTTTTATTTTCCATAAGTACATCCATAACTCCGGCGGTGAACATTCCGCGCATCGCTCCGCCTTCCAATACTAACCCTTTTTTCAAAGCTTTTCACCTTTCTATATCTGAAATCCGCCGATATGCCCGTACACTGCGGCGGCAATGCTGCCGATAATTGGGGCGCGGCGGCCGAATTTTGAAATTTCAACATGTATGCTCTTGCTTTTCCTGCTTATATATCTGCTGCTTATTTCGCTTTCGAGCAGCGCAGCCGCCTCATCGCCATAGTCTGCTATGTCATGTCCGAGGTAGATAACCGACGGGTCGAAAAGATTTATCAAAGTAACAAGCCCGACCGAGAGATAGCGGCAGATTTTTTCGATATCGTTTTTCCCGTCTTTATTGATTGAGGCATACATTTCAAGGCAGCCGATATTGCCGCAGCTGCACTTTTTCCCGTTTATGTCGACCGATGTGTGACCGAGTTCTCCGCCGAATCCGCTTTCGCCGCGGCACAGTTTGCTTTCCGACACAATCGCCGAGCCGATACCGTTGGAAACGCCGACATAGATAAAATCGGACACAGCTTTTGCTTTGCCGAAAAGCGATTCTGCCATTGCGGCGGCGTTCATGTCCTTGTCCATGTAGACAGGGAGGTTGTATCTGTCCTTTAAAAGCCTGCCGATATCAACATTTTCAATTCCGCTGAAATTCGGAGGATTCAAAAGAATCCTGCGTTTTAAATCAAGAGGTCCGATTGCCGATATGCCTATAGCGAGTGTTTTTTTTGAAATAATCTCATCCAAAAGCGAATATATCACCTCAATCAGCTTTTCTTCGCTTGCAGGAGTTTTTTCTTTGCGCTCGTCGTATATATTGCCGCACAAGTCACCGGTTACAGCGTGTATGCAGTTACGCGAAATATAAAGTCCGGCAAAAAGCTTTGACTTCGGCTTGATTGCAAGCGCAACCGGCTTTCTGCCGAGAAGTGAGTTCTCCGCACCGACCTCGGCGATGATTCCGTCCTCTGACAGCTCATTTATGATATTTGTCACCGTCATTTTGCTCAGTCCCGTTATCTTGCTCAGCTCTATTCTCGAAATCGGAGCTTTTTTTAGCAGTAATTCAATAATCAGATTTCTGTTGTTTTCCTTTGCGCAAACTTGATTTTGAGCCTTCAATTACGTTCCTCCTTTTGAATAAATACGCACTTTCTTTAATTATACCAAAAAATATGAAAAAAAACAATAAAAACTCTTGATTTTTTTTATTTGTTGTGATATAATATTAGTAAATTGATTATACTAATGTTGGAGGTGTGCATATGATAGCATGCGTGGGAATACTTGTTGCCGATGTGATGGTAAAGCCGGTGAGCGCCCTGCCAAAGCGCGGTTCACTCGAAAGAGTGGATAAAATCGAGCTTCACACCGGCGGAAATGCGCTCACCGCGGCGCGGAATATAAAGAAAATGGGAATTTCGTCCGCGGCGGTCGGAAAGATAGGATGCGATGCTTTGGGAGATTTTCTTTTGAGCGAGCTTAAAAAAGACGGCGTGGATACGCGGAGCATATCGAGGAGTGATACGGCTCAGACCTCGGCATCGGCGGCGCTGATATCGGAGGACGGCGAGCGCTGCTTTTTGCATTGCGTGGGAGCGGACGGAGTTTTTCGGATGTCGGACGTAGACTGGAATGTGATAGACGAGTCGGAGATTGTGTTCGTCACCGGGATATTTTTGCTTGATGAATTTGATACATACGACTTGGCGGAGTTTTTGAAACGGTGCAAGGAAATGGGTAAAATAACCGCGGCGGATGTTTGCCGGGACACAGAGGACAGATGGGGAAGTGTCATTAACGATGCGCTCCCGTACATAGATATATTTCTGCCGAGTATAGACGAGGCGAGAATGATAGCAGGGAAGGAAACGCCAAAGGATTGCGCCGATGTATTTTTTGAAAAAGGCGTGAAAAGTGTGGTTATAAAGCTTGGCGGCGACGGATGCTATGCAAGAAAAAGCAAGGAAGAACAGGGGGAAAGCTACCCGTGCTGCCGCGGTGTTGTGCCGGTTGACACTACAGGCGCGGGCGACAGCTTTTGTTCGGGATTTTTGGCGGCGCTTTCAAAAGGAAAAGAATTTTACGAATGTGTCCGCTTTGCAAATGCCGCCGGTGCGCTTTGCGTTATGAGCATGGGCGCGTCAACGGGAATGAAAAGCTACGAAGAAACGGAAAAATTTATGAATGAAAGGACTTGATAAAAATGTTGGTAACCCTGAATGAAATTTTAAAGGATGCGGAAGAAAAAAAGTACGGCGCGGGACTTTTTAACATGCTGAATCTCGAAATGGCGCGAGGTATAATCGAGGCTGCGGAGGAGGAGCACTCGCCGCTCATACTCGGTGTGGCGGAGGTGCATCTGCCGATTATCCCGTTCGACTATGCGGCGGTGATAATGCGGCATATTGCCGAAAAGTCGTCTGTGCCGGTGTGTCTGCATTTCGACCATGGATGCAGCTATGACAAGATTATGCAGGCAATCCGTGCAGGATTCAGCTCGGTTATGTACGACGGCAGTTCACTTGAGTATGAGGAAAATATTAAAAATACAAAGGAAATAAGCAGGGTTGCTCATGCCCTGGGCGTAAGCGTTGAGGCGGAGCTCGGACATGTCGGCGGTGCAGGCGATGATTTGTCGATATATACCGAGGTGGACAAGGTGAATGATTTTATACACCGCGCCGATATAGACGCGCTTGCGGTGGCGATTGGGACCGTTCATGGACAGTATAAGGCAGAGCCGAAGCTTGATATCGGACGATTGGCAGAGATTTACAAAATTGCCGAAAAGCCGCTTGTTCTTCATGGCGGCAGCGGACTTTCGGACGACAATTTCAGAGATACGATAAAGAACGGAATCAGAAAAGTGAACATATGCACCGATATGTGCCTTGCCGCATATGATGCGTACGGAAAATCGAACAGAGACGGAATCGGATTCGAAAATACAGTTATTGCGGCCAAAGATGCGGTTAAAGAGGTTGTGAAGAATAAGATGAGACTGTTTGGGAGCAGCAACAGAGCATAGGAGGAATGTGTGATGACAAAGAGTGAAGTTATAGAAAAGGCGTTGAAAATATATGAGGCGGCAGGGATAGCTCTGACCGATATTGAGAAGAAAAATATAGAGATTGCGGATTTTGGTCTGAATGATTTGGATAACACGTGTCTGACACTTGTGACCTATGTGAATACCGACCGCTGCTGTGCTAAAGAAATGGTGCTGCTGCCCGGGCAGACCTGCCCGGAGCATCGGCATCCGAATGTCGGCGGAAATAAAGGCAAGGAGGAGACTTTCCGCTGCCGTATGGGAACGGTGTATCTGTATGTCGACGGAGAAAAATGCGATGTCGAATTTCCGAAAAACGGCGTGTACACCGTCTCGCATGAGATTGTGCTTAAGCCCGGCGAGCAGTATACGATTTATCCCAACACCCTGCACTGGTTCAGAGCGGGCGAGGACGGCGCGGTGATATCCGAGTTCTCGACCCACAGCAGCGATGAGACCGATATATTCTCCGACCCTGCGATTGTGAGATAGTAAGTTTCGGCTGCGGACGGAGAAAATTTTTCGTCAAGCCCTTATAAAATAAAAAAATATTGCCATCCCGGAAGTTTTGTGTTATAATATAGTTACTACAGAATTTTCGGGATGTGATTTTTTGAATATAAATATAGGAAAGGATTCGTCCTTTGCTGAGAAAACCATGCTTTCGGCAATTATGATTTTTCTGTCGGTCGTGGTGCTGGCAATGCTCGGCTTTGCACTGGGAATAGCGCTAAAGCCTTATACGGTTGTGATTGGGATAGCGTTGGTTTTGGGTGCGTCTTTTGTCTGCGACCGTAAGCTTTTTTGGGGCGGAGTGATTAATACGGCGCTTTTGTGCGCATTTGCTTTTGTGTGCCGATATTTTTTCGATTGGTCATATGACGGAATGTACTACCATAAGGAAGCGGTGATTATACTCAAAGAGGGGTGGAATCCGCTGCGGCAGACGGCGCTTGAATGCAGCGTATTTGCGTCGTACCCCGATATGTCGCTTTGGCTTGAAAATTATCCCAAGGGACTTTGGATTTTCTCGGCGGCTATATATTCGCTCACCAACTATTTGGAGACTGCAAAGGCGGTCAATATACTTTTCATGTCGGCGGTTTTCTGCACCGCTTACGATGTGATGCATACGGTCTTTGGATTCAAAAAGAAAAAAAGCCGTCTGATTGCGATTTTGTTTGCAATCAATCCGGTGTTTTTAAGCCAGTGCCTTACATTTTACAATGACCAGATAGTCGGCGAGCTTTTTATAATAGCCTTACTGCTATGTCTGAAATTGTATAATGATTGCGCAACGCATGCCACATATGCCGCAATTTTTGTTATAACTGCCATATCGCCGCTTATAAAATTCACCGCGCCCGCACTTTTGGCGATAGTATATATCTATTTCGGAATCCTGTGCACAGTTAAGCATAAACGGGATATAATATGGATGAAGAAACCGGTTGTCATTATAGTTTCGGCGTTTTTGGCAGGTGTATTTGTATTCGGTTTTGACCCGTATTCCGAGCATGTTATGAATCATCAGCATATAATTCACCCGGTTATGGGCAAGGATAAGTATGATATAATGAATACCAATCCGCCGAAAGGCTTTGACAGGATAAGCCCGGTCAGCAGGCTTGTGATATCGCTGTTTTCAAAGTCCTCGGATGATAAGGACACAAGACCGCAGATGAAAATTCCGTTCACCGTTTCAAAGTCCGAGGTTGAGGCTGTGTCAAAGGCGGACACGCGAATCGGCGGCTTCGGAGTGCTTTTTTCGGGAGTTCTTCTCCTTGCAATTTATGCGGCGATTCGTGCGTCATCGGGGAAAAAGCCGCAGCCTGAGCTTACGCTTTCGGTTCTGCTGCTTTTGGGACTGGCGACACTTTTTCCCGAAAGCTGGTGGGCGAGATATGCAAGCTTTATCTATTACCTGCCGATATTCCTTTTGGTCGGCGCGCTGAAAAAAGGGAGGTCGGCGGTATGCGCGTTCCTTTGCATGCTGCTTGTTGCGATAAACTCGGGAATAACGCTTTTCTCGGTTGTGTCAACGGGGGCTGAAAAGACCGCGGCGATAAATGAAAAGCTGAAAGAGATAAAGGCGGAGAATAAAAAAGTAATTGTGAGGGTGAACGATTTTCCGACCCATGTGAAACTTTTTGAGGAATATGGAATAGATTTCGAAGTGTCGCATCACTCGATTGCACCGGGGGAGAGCATCTTTTTCGGAAATACAAAGTATAAGTTTGTTGAGTAGAAAGCTTTTGATAAAAGCCGCGCCTGCGGATGGGGACTAAGCAATTTTGAAACATATTATAAAAATGCCCGGCTCACTGTAATGTGGGTCGGGCATTTTTATCGGGATTTGTTTAATTGATTTTCAAAAAAACTCCGTCCGATATTGAAACCTTGGGTACAAGATTACCGCTCTCACTGTCGAGTGTCAGTCCATCGGTGACCGCAATCGGGACGGAAAGCGTATTTTGGAGCATTTTTTCGGCATCGGCAGGGGTGATAAAATCATCGGCTGCAATGTCTATTCCGTTCAAAAATCCGTATTCCTCGCCGATTTTTAAGTATCCATCTTTCCAGCCGAGAGAGTTGTCCAAAAATGCCGAATAGCCTGTGATATTCTCGCACATCACAAGCAGCTGCACCGCGGTGAGCTTGTCATCCGGGCGGAATGTGTTGTCGCCGAACCCGGAAATAACTCCGGCATAAAAAAGCCCATTAATTGCGTCTGCGTTCGGAGTCTCGGGCAGGACATCGGAGAACGGCGCTTTGTCAATCGCGTTTTCACGATCGGTTAAAAGGCGATAAATAACCCCGGCTGCCTGCGCGCGCGTAACTTCGTTTGCATTGGTGTCAAACAGTGTGGTTTCTGCCGCCGATGCATATGTGGTTAATGCTCCGGCTGCGAGTATCAGTGATATAATTTTTTTCATATTCGTTCCTCCCGAATATATATTTTCACTTATAATACTTTTCAAAGGTGTAAAAGGTTTCAAAAAATGTAAAATATTTAAAAAGTTTATGATAAACCCCTTGTCGGGCGAGAAGGCAGCTGTTTTGATTTTTTTTCGTTGCAAATGCACAATTTCCGCTGCTGCTTGTCTTATCGGCGAAGAGAGCAAAAAAACGCGCTGCAAGGAAAATTACCTGCGGCGCGTTTATCATTTTGAAATAGTATTTTGTTATTTATTCGGTGTCAATCACTTCATCTGTCGGAGCTTCTGCCGGAGCGGACGGTACCGGATCGGTCGGAGCCGGACTCGGGACCGCATATACCGGTGCTTCCTGCTTTGTGCCGACCGAAACTTCGGTAGGCACCATTTTATAAGTGCTGCGCGTTATCTTCGATGAACTTACCTCAGCACCGTTTTCAATAACTGTCTTGACAGTGTCCACGACATATCCGGTCTTTCCTGCGGAGGTCACTTTCTTTGTGCCGGCAGGCAGATTCGGGTCGGGCGTCTCGTGCGTGGTCGGCTGATTTGTCGTGACGATTGTGTGCTTAAGCTGAACCGTACGCTCCGTATCGCGCTTTGTGCCTATCAGCGATACTGTCACTGTACCGCCGCCGGTTGCCGCCGAAATCTTTATCGGATATCCGGTGTTGTTCGAAAATTTAAAGTCAATCGAGCCGTAGGAAACGGTAGCGTCCTGTCCTTTGGGTACATATGCAACGGTCAGCGAGTGATTGCGGCGCTCGACCACCTTCAGGTCGGCGTATAAAACCGCCGAATAGAGCGTGGAGCTTACCTGGCATATACCGCCGCCGACGCCCTCGGAGGTTTTACCGTTCTCGAATACCGGAGCAACCTTGTAGCCGTTGGCGATAGTGGTATCGCCGATAGTGCCGTTGTAGGAGAAAGTTTCGCCCGGCTTGAGCACCTTGCCGTTTATCTTGCTTGCCGCAAGCGCGATATTAGACGCGCGGTTGGCAGCCTTTGTCGAATAGGTGGTTGAATAGCTCGAAAGCGTTGTGTTAAACAGCTTGGATTTGAGCGATTCCGCTGTTACCGACGGCATAACGGTCTTTACAGGAACTGTCGCCGTCTCGTTTGAGTTAAGCTTTTTCACTGCCTCGGAAAGCGCTTCCTTGTCAACATCCACACCAACCGACTGCTGTTTTATCGAAATGTCGTTTCCGTCGTATACATACTCGGCATCGGCAGGGTCAGAGTGGATTTTTTCGTAAAGCTCGTCAACGGTGATATCGTCGGTTGCCGCCTTGTTCAGCGTTACCGAGATGTCGGTGAAAACGCCTGCGGCAATGCTTGATATAACCTCACTTTGTGCAAGCTCGGTGTTTTTGTCCTGACCCGCGATTCTCGGAGTTACCGTCGCCTGCTCGTCTTTTACCGAGACCTGATAATCTGTAAATTCTCCGTTGAAAGTCGTGCCGAACGAATATAGAATTTCGCCGAGTGCGGCCTCGTTCGCCGAGGGGACATAACCCACATCGGTTTTTGAAAAGAGCAGCTTGAAAAATTCGCATGAGTTTTTAAAGATATTTTTCGATTTGCCGACTTCAAATGCAAGCTCCGCGGTCTTTTTGGGGTCGGGAGCGAGAGCGATATCATCGGCGGAAAATTGAGTTTTGTATCCGTTTGATGTCACTCCGATTGTTTTTCCGGCATAGAAATTGTCGGAGGCGAGCGCCTCACTTGCTTCGTCTATGGTCATTCCGCCGAGGTCTGTGCTTCCGGCGGATACGTTGTTCGCAATTTTATCCTTTGGGAGCAGTGCTCCGGCAGCGGAAAAGCAGCCGAACAGAACAACAACTACAGCTGCGGCAATGATTATGATTTTTTTGGTGTTCGCCGCGTTCTGTTCCTTTTTTTCTCTTTTAAAAGACATTTTGTTCACCCTTTATATAAATTTTAAAGCAGCGTTTTGGCTGCACGAATTATTTGAAAAACTTAAAATATTCCGCTATATATTCAGAATATGCCTGCATAAATGCATAAAATTCCTTATTTGTCAATAAAATTCGGAATGTTTTTTTTATGTTATCGACAAAATCCGGTTCATAGTCGGAAATGTCAAAGCTGCGCGAAAGGGGACAGACCGATTTTGCTCTCGGGTCTGTGATGATTTCGAGCTTTCCGTCCTTGAGATAGGGCGTGAGCGGAAAAATCCTGCAAGCAAGCGGACGCTGAAAGCGGTCGCACTTCCCGCTGCAAAAAAGTATCGGTACGTTTTTTTCTTTGCCGCCGAAGGAGTATGTAAACTCGGACGGCTCAATGGTTGCCCAGTCTGCATTGATAAGCTCAAAAACCTTTTTTTCGCCGGGAAAAAGATACATTCCGGCATCATCGCCGCGGCAGCACGCTTTTTGACATAGCTTTCCGCAGTCGCCGGTGGTCGGCACCGATTTGTCGAACAGGCGATACAGCTGTAAATATATATATGCGGCATTCATTTGTTTTCTATTCTCCATTCAAAAAAAATCATTTGGCTGCACATAAAAATATGCGAATATATACAATCATATTTATTGTATCACAAAATATGTCGAAAAACAAGAGAAAATTTATAACAAAAATATTTGTTATTGAGTTGTAAAACTGGAATATTTTTTCGATTTTCAAAGCTTTGCCGAAAATAAACAAAAGCGGCGCTCTTTCGTTTGACTGAGAACACCGCTTTTGCTCGGGTTACTTTTCTTCGGCTGTTCTATCTGTATTTGGCCGGCGTCGGGGCAGAGCCTTTCAAATACTTCATTTCACTGCCGGTTACTTGAATTTCATATTCTTCAACTGTCTTGCCGGTATCGTACTCGTATTTCCTGAATCCGACAATTCCGTCCTGACTGTCTTTTTCTTTCGGCTGCCATGTATGCTCATAAACAAACCGTGTGCCGTTTTCTATGCTCTCGCGAGTGCCGATCCAATACGGATACTCGTTCATGAAAAGGTCCAAAAGAGTGTTTGAAACATTCGCCTCAATATTGGCGGCAATCTCGGTATTGACATGATCTTGTATTTCGGCTTTTCTGCCGATTGAGTCAAGATATTTCTGAGCATATTGCCTTTCCTGTGCACTGCATTCGGCATAGTCTTTTTCATAAATGCCGGTACCCATGATACGGCTGTGATACTTCTTGGGGAAAAGCGCCTTTAACGAGCTTTCGTAATATGAACCGTCCTCCGGCATTTCGAAATTTTTCAGGTTAAAACCGGAATCAAAGGTTATCTTTGCCGGAATCACGCCGCAGCCCGAGACCTTGGTAAATATCCCGTTTTCAAAGCCGTATTCGCCGTAAGTGGTAAGTGCATATACTATAATATTTTCGTCTTTATCCGTGTCACTGCCCAAAATTATATGTCCCTCTCCGCGAGCTTCACCCTCAAGATAGCCTTCTGCGTTAAATGAAAGAATTGCTGCGGAAACTGCGCTTTCGACAGTGTTGACAGGCACTGCGGAAACAATTTTGTAAAGCTCGGCAAATGCATCATAACTTTTCGCATACTCCGACAAAGGCTGAGGAAAAAGCATATCGGCATCGCTGCGTGTGTATGATTTGCTATTATCCCCTATTTTATATGTCACACTGCCGAGATTGTCAATAAGACACATTAAAATAGCGGAATTTTTCTCAAACTGTGAAAAATCATCGGCGGCATCGCTCGTTTTTTTCAAATTTATCGTAAGTCCGTACGGCTCGTTTGTCGTCTGAAGCTTCATGAGTCCCTCATCCGACACCGAATATCCCTCAGGCATCGGCAAGAGAGAAATCAGCTTGCCGACGCCGCTTGCATTACCGACATATTTTATACGTGAATCATAAAGTGCTTTCGCTCTGTCGTCCGAAACATAAATTGATGTCGGGCCGTCCGCACCGCCGATTATGCCCATAGAGCCGGTACACGCAGCAAGTGTACCCGAAATAAGAACAAGCGATACAAACATTGAAAACGCGGCAGTGCCGTTTTTGCGCTTTTTTGTGTTTAGGATGTTTTCGAATCTGTTTTTAAGTTTTTTTCCGCTTTGGGAAAAGGATGTTGACAGATACGGGGGCGTCAGTTTTTTCGTAATTTTCATAATAAAGTACAACCTCACTTTCTTTTTACAGTCTTTAAGAATTATTTTCGTTTTTTGTGGTCTTTAAGATTGTCAGCGAATAGTCTTTCCGAAAATCGATTCCGCTGCCCTTTATAACATCGTCGTCGCAGGCGAATTCAAGCTCGCACGCAGCGGAGCGAACCATCAGATAGACAAGCGGATTGAACCAGTGAGCCGCGTTCGCGGCAAGCATAATCAGCTTGTAAATCAAGTCCTTTCGCTTAAAGTGCATCAGTTCGTGCGCCAAAATCAGCTTCCTTTCCTCGGGAGTGTATTTCACATCGGGAAGAAATATTTTCGGCTTGATTATGCCTATCATAACCGGAGAAGACAACTCAGAACATTCGTAAATCGGAATATGGCGAAAGCTATCTTTTTTTGATGCTGACGCCATGACACGCTTTTTAAAAATCAGATACGAGCATATGTGATATAAAAGAAATATGCTCGCGCCCGTAAGCCAGACCGCGCGGATTATGCCGCTGAGTGAAACGGACATAGAAGCGGTATGCTGCGGCTCGGCAGAAGCTTTCGGAGTAAGCGGCGCCTTCGAGGCGGCAGGCTCGCTTTGTACATCCTGCGGCACTTGCGGCGCACCCATATTTATATTGTATTCCGGAACTTTCGGAAGCTTTACAGGTGCCTGCGGCATCTCAAACCGAAATGGGATAAGCAGCCTTATCGCGATAACCAGCCATGCAAGATATCCCCACTTTGCCGAATAGCGCCTGCGAAGATGGGGAACAGCGTAAAGCAGGAGCGCGATCGGCAGCGATAGGGTGAGAGATATTAAAAAAATGTTTTCAAGCATCAGCGAGCCTCCTCAATGAGAGCTTTCAGCTCGGCAGCATCCTCTTTTGTTATCTCCTTTCCGTCGTAGAGCGAGACTATGAGACTTTTTAAGGAATTGTGGTGCAATTTTTTAAAGAATGATCGGCTTTCCTTTTTGACATAGTCCTCCTGCTTTATAAGCGGTGTGTAGATGTTTTTTCTGCCATCCTTGCGGCAGGAAAGAAATCCTCGGTCCGAAAGACGTATCAGAAAATTCAGGACTGTTGTCTTTGCCCATGACTTGTCGGTCAGATGCTCCATGATGTAGTCCGAGTCTACCGGCGTCCCTGCATCCCATATAATCATCATAATATCCAACTCGCTGTCGGGCAGCTTTTTATTCTCCTGCATCGGTCTTTACCTCCTGTTGTTTTACAATTGTACAATTTCTAATTTTATTTTACAACAGTAAAATGAATTTGTCAATACTTTTTTGAAAAAAATTTTTATTCAAATTAGCAGGGAGGGGATATGCTTGCTTTTTTTGTGGGGAGAAAAATTCTTGATTAAAGCCCGATTTTAGAAAAAATAAAAAAAATTAAATTTTTTTGAAATTTGTATTGACAAATAGAAAAATATGTGATAAAATAAATAAGTCAGTTGATGAATATGGCCCGTTGGTCAAGCGGTTAAGACTCCGCCCTCTCACGGCGGCGACAAGGGTTCGATTCCCTTACGGGTCACCACTAAGAAATGGCTTAAAACCTATGGTTTTGGGTCTTTTTTTTGTTTTTGCAAAACCTTCAAAAAACCGTTTTGACTAACAATTGACTAACAATTTATATTATTCTTGGTGATATAGTCGTTTATTTTACAAGCGCTTATTCGTTTATTTTCGTTGTTTAAATGGGTGTAGATTTCAAGGGTAACATTAACCGAACTATGCCCCAATATATCCTGTGCTATTTTAACATCAATCCCAGCGTTATACAAAAGTGTGCAGAACGTATGCCTAAACTGATGCATTGTAAAATTGACAGACTCCTCACATTCAATGTATTGATTATATCGTTCAATAAAATCAGCAAACATTCGCCGAATTGCCATTTTATTGTACACATTGCCATTCTTATCGCAAAAAACAATATCATCCTTCTTTTTGTTCTGTAATACTTTCTCTAAATATGGTTTTAAGCATTCCAAAATCGGAATTATTCTAATGCTTTTTGGCGTTTTCGGTTCTTTGATATGAGGATTATTTTGAATAAATTCCACCGCTTTATTTATTCTAATTGTCATGTTGTCAAAATCAACATCTTCGGCAGTTAGAGCCAAAATCTCGCCCCTCCTCATTCCTGTGTATAACAACGTCATTATAAAAGCTCCATGCTCATAGTACTTACAAAACTCCATAATTGATTTGATATGCCTTTCCGGAATTGGTTTTCGTGTTTTCTGTTTTAGCTTTGGAATATCTACTCCATTGACAGGGTTAAAAGAAATATACTGTGATTTAATTGCTTGTTCAAACATCTGGTGCGTGACATCTTTTATTTTCTTGATTGTTGCAGGCGACAGTGTTTCTTGCAATTCATTTATCATTGTCTGCACCATATTTAATCTGACTTGACTTAGTTGTATTCTACCCAAATATGGTTTTATTTGATTTTCGATAATACCCTCATATCTTGTATGTGTGTTATGCGCAAGGCTATTTTTGAAAGTTGTTATCCAAATATCCGCCCACTCTCCGGTTGTCATAACATCAGTTACATTTATTCCCTGGTCAATTTGTCCTTTGATTTCTCTTTCTTTATCTTCCACCTCTCTTATTGTTTTACCATAAATTGTTTTCATTTTTCGTTTGCCGTTCGGCTGATACCCTACAATTATCTGTTTGCAATATCTGCCATCAGCACGTTTTTTATATTTTGCCATGATTACACTCCTTTTCGAAAAGAGTGCGTGTGATACCAAAATTATTATACCACACGCACATAAAAACATCAAGAGAATTTATAAGATTTTGCATGTTGCAATTCTCGCCACTTATAAAATTGCTCTATGTCCACGTACCAGCGTCCACATAGATTATACGCTGGAAATCCGGCAGAATGAATCCATTGCAGTGCGGTTGTCCTGGGTATATCAAATTTTTCACAAAAGTGATTTAATTTCATTTGATTAATTTTCATCTTCTGTACCTCGTATTCTTTAAGTTCTTCTGCGAAGCTTTAGCCCTTGCACAATTTCGCTTACAACATTATCAGCAACATCTTTGGCATTAGCAGGATTTTGGACAATAATGTCACCGAAGTTAAAAGTGTCTCCTCCAGCGATGTCGGCAAGTCTGCCTGATATAAATAGCGGTTGTTTTGCAAAGTTCCACAACCGTTCTGTCATTTCGTGGTTGAAAACCATTTCGCCTCCGACAAGATTGGCTATGCTCGGCAAGTCTATAGGTACAAAATTACCGGTATTGGTTATAACAACCTCTCCATACTTTTCTGCTAACGAGGCAAGCCCTGATGTGGCGTGTTTAGTTCCCGAAGCATATCTTCGTCCTACCCCTTGCGGCAATGATGTCTGTTTATACACGACCTTGCCTTTGCCTTGCCATTTTGATTCTTTGACCGGTGTTTTTTCTAAAGATACGGTTTCACCGGTCAACTTCTTGACAAATTTTATAATTGATTCACCGGCAGCATTAAATATATTTTGAAGCTGAGGACAATCACTGTTCGCAATATCTGACAATATATCGCCCAGACTTCTCGCACCTGCTCCTAATTGCGATGAAATCTTATCCCAATTTGAACGCATTTTTTCAAGGTCGGAATCAAGATAATTAATTGTTGTAGCTATACTGTTCTGCGCCGTTTCGAGTTCGTTGATTTTTGCGTCCTGCATAAGAGTATCGTTTGCTGTTTCTCTGGCATATTCAGCGTCTGCCAATTCATTCTGGGCATTAATTACGTCCTGTGTGTTTGCCGCCCAAATCCAGCGACCGTTTACAAACATTTTAACGTTTTTCTCGGCAAGAACATTTTCAAGCTTTTGCTTCTTTTTTGCAATATCTAAATCAGCCTTTGCTATTTCATAGGTATTCATAAGAGTTTCGTACTGCTGCTGATATTGCTGAGTTATCTGTTCGAGGTTTTCTTTTTCTGCACCTTGAATAGCATTGACATACTCAGTTTTAAGCTTGTTAGCCTTTAACTGAATCGAATTAAGCTCTTTGCTGAGTGCGTTAAAATCCCCTTGATTAAAAAGAAGCTTTCGTGTGCTTTCGTTCGTGTATTCATACATAGCCTTAGCGGAACGTAATTCTTTGTTTATATCATTATGTGCATCACGTACCGCATTTATAACATCGTAATATGATTGCAGCAAGGTTGCGTGAGAAGAATATTTTGAAGATTCAAAGTCGAGTTTTTCTTTGCGTTTTTCAACCTTTTCCTCGGCTTTGGACAGGGCGGCTTCGACAGCATTTGTAAACTCATCCTTGCCTGCCGTAAATTCTTGCTGCCTCAATTCTTTCTCATATTCCCAAAATTCATAGGCTGACAGCATTCCTTGGTTATACAAGTCGGCTACATATTTACGCATACGTTTAATAGCACGCAATTCACTGTCACCGTAGCAATTTCAATTTCATTGCAATATGCTTTTGCTTGCATTTCAGCCGTATCACCTGGTTTTACGTCAATCTCAGGTAAATCCGATAATATCAATTCATATTTATATGTCGGTGTTACGTCTGCCGTTATTTCGGCTATTATGTGGCAAATTCCATCAATGTAGAATAAATTTGTAATCTTCCAAGTGCGTCCCCATTCGTTAAATAAATCGTCAATAGTAAGTTTTCTCGATAATTCGCAATCTTCGGTCAGCAATTCAACGTTTCCATCGATTAAGTTGAAATTTGTATTTGCTGTTACAGTGGCGTTGTTTACACTGTCCCCATATATCGGTAAACTATCAACAGACAAGTTATGTGTGCTGATTACTCCGTTTGCGCGGATAATGGCAGACTTGAAGTAAACGTCATTTTCGATTGTTTCCTGATTTAAAACCAAAAATCTACTGTCCCCATATGATATTATTGTTCCTGCTTTTACAGGAGCATCAACGGAATAAAACATAATCATAGTATCACGCTGATTTGTGTTGTCGTTATTTTTTCGGAAAAAACATTCAGTTTGTTCTCCGGTTTGCCAAATTGTAATTGTTTTGTGTTCTCTTGCCATTGTTTGGTTAAAAACGCTGTCTAATACATTATTCATATCCTCACTCCTTGCCGTTGAAAAACAAGTATGATGTAACTGAACTTGTATTCCCGGAATTATCTGTGTAATGCGTGTCAAGTTTTACTCTGTCAATCTCATCACGCAAATCTTTTAATCTTTTTTGCAAATATTGATATGCAGCTGATGTTGTCGCAAACTCCGTTTCTACCTTAATATATGCCTCAACGTTATTTGCGAGCATATTTAAAATCGTGTATACTGATTCAAGCATGTTCACTCGGTCATTCGCCTTGTCATATTCCACAAATGGGTCAAGGTTGTTTTCTTCCAAAACGCTTGTATACACTTCTGTGGTTTTTTGTTCATCAGAAAAATAATCTTTTCCCGATAGTTCAAACTGTAATCTTTTTAAATTTGTTGTTTTGAATTCTATTTTCATAAGTCCTCCTGATTTTTTTGGTGTAAAATTTTTTGGTTACACGGGGGTGAATTTGTAAAAATGGGGGTGTCTGAGAGGCTCAAAATTACCTCTAAAATCAATTTTTATCTTTAGCATAGAAAATATTAAAAAACATAAAAATGTCTTAAAACCCATTTTTAAGCCTTATACGGTTATATAGTTTCTTGAAGTTTAAAGATGTTTATATACTTGAACAAGTATAATTTGATGCACCGATTTCAAATAATAATAATTTTACTGGTTAATTTGATACCGAATCAATATTAAAAATAGATATAATAATTATTAATTATGTCTATAAAGCTTAAAATTGCTATTATAATCATTTTATATGCTAAACATATGGAACTATACTAAAAATCAAAAAAACGCCCTACAGGGCATTTTAAAGGCTTATAAAGACGTATTAATATTTTGGCATAATAAAAAGCCGAATACCTAAGTACCCGGCTTATATGTATTTATTTGTGATTATGCAATTTGTTCAAATATTTTTGTTAATTCGTCATGTACGGTTTGATAATTATCCAGATAGTACCACTCGGCAATTTGCAGCTTGTCCGTTACTTGTATCGGCTCATTTCCTTGGTATGTCGGCAAGTCGAAATAGTAATTGATATGAATAATTTCATCATTGTATCGGATTTTTGCCGATAACATGATATTATTTTTGCTGATAATCTCCATTTTTGCATGTAAGCTTGTTAATTCAAATTCTCTTGCTGTTTTCATAGTCTTTTCTTTCCTTTCTTCTTCACTCTTTATTATATTTTTAGTCTTTCCGGGCGGTTTTGCCGCCGCCCTCGGCTTATGTTCTAATCTCTTAAATAAGTCCATGTATTCAATTTTGATAATCCATACCGTTTTAAATAGCTATTCAGTCGCTTTATAAATTCCGTCTTTACCGTTTCATATCCGGCAATCAATTTTTCCAATAGTTCGGTATCGGTGCATAATTTGCCATCAAAACCATCTCTAAATGTATCAACAACTGTATAAGCTGATAATAAGCAATCGGAAGGCTGATTGTAATAATGTTCTTTTATTCCAATCATCCATATAGGGTGACTTCCCTCCGCCCAATTCAAGCGCATATTTTTCAAAATTTCATTCAGTTTTTTCAACCACCAATCAATATCTTTTAAATTTTCCTCTATGAAATAATCTGTTTTTGTTCTTGCCAATTCTTCCATATTAAATGCATTGTTTTCTTCTTCCTCTGTGCTTCCACCGTTGAATCCGTAACCAAAGCAAAAATCTTTTTTAATATTCGGCTTTTCAATTTCATATAATTTTCCGTTATGTTCAATTATGTAAGCGGCTTTTTTGCTGCAATAATCAACCATTTCTAAATTGTCCCAAACTTTTTTTAATTCTTCCTTGTAAAGTTCTTTTAATTCCTTTTGCGTTTTCATCATTTTTTCCTCCTGCCCGTCTTGCCGTTAGCGCAGCATTTTTTGTTTATGAGTATATTATATACTAACGTCAGTAGATTGTCAATATAAAAGATAAACAAAAATATACTAACGTCAGTATTATATAATTGTGCATTTTTTATATTGACGTTAGTAGATAAGTTATGATATAATAGAATAGATATTAAAGGGAATAACGGCGGTTGTTTCCGACACCTACCGGAAGGAGGTGTTTATATGGAAGAAATAGACATGATACTTACAATTATATTGATTGCAATGTTGATTGAATTGCTTAAACATATAAAGAAATAACCGCCCTTCTGCAAAAGAGCGGTTACAATATAAAATAATCGTATTGCGGAAATAACTAATGTTATTCCCTTTGATGTCATTATTATATCACAGTTAAATAATAATGTCAAGAGGTGTTTTTTAATGGCAAAATATAGTGAAGCGCAAAAAAGAGCAAGTGCAAAATATAATGCAAAAGCTTATGACAGAATAGAATTAAAAGTAACAAAAGGAAAAAAAGCCGAATTACAAGAACACGCCCAAAAACAAAATGAGAGCTTGAACGCGTTTGTAAATCGTGCAATTGATAATCAAGTTAACCAGGATAACCAAAATAAAACCAACCAGCCGACAAAATTAGAAAAAATGTTAGAAGAGCATAAGCAAATTAGAGAGCAAGAGCCGGAAGAAGATTTAAAATTACCGTGGGAAGAATAATAAAAATAAATATGTTGCCAGTTTTTTATAAGATAATCGGCTTATTTTATAGTTTATTCAATGCAAAAGCATTGAAACTGTACACATATTTAATAATATGTTGCCAGTTTGTATTAACTGAAAAACTATATATTATATGTAGAAAATCAAATTTGATAGGAGATTAAATATGAATAAATATGTTTGTGAATTTCAAAAATATATGCTGAAATCAGAAAAAAGCCAAAACACCATAACGACATATATCAGGAACTCCGAATTATTTGTTGATTGGCTTGAAAATGTTATTGATGAAAAATTTAGTGGTAAAATAACCGAATTGGACATTGCCGAATATACCAGGTTTTTATCCGACACGAAAAAGCAATCGCTTAATAGTATCAAAGCAAAACTAACGGCATTACAAAATTTTGCTGAGTATTTAACAAATGTCGGATATATGCAACCTATCCATATTAAGCAGAAAAAAGGCACATCAGCCCCGAAGGTTGAAGTATTGGAGAAAAACGAATTATATAAATTTCTTCGTTATACCATCAATACGCAAAACAAGCTTAATATTGCTGTGGTTACTCTTTTGTTAAATACCGGTATAAGAGAGTCGGAATTATGTAATCTTGAACTAACGGATATTGATATATCTGACCGCAAGGGAGTTATTACAATTCGGAGCGGCAAGGGTGGCAAATTCAGAGAAATTCCACTAAACAGAGATTCAAGAAACGCACTAAAAGACTACATTGAAAATTGCCGTCCTTCCGATGCCGAATCCGACAAAGTTTTTATTGGTCAGCGTGGAGCATTAACAAGAAACGCAGTATATAAAATTGTCAATAAACTGGGAAACAAGGCAATCGGTAAAAATGTATATCCCCATATGCTAAGACATCAGTGCTTTACAACAATGGCAAAAAATTCGGGTATTGATTTAAAAACAATATCGTCAATTGCCGGGCATAGCAACACCGAGCTAACAATGCGTTATTACGTTAATTCAAGCCGACAAGAACAAATAAACGCAGTTGAAGCACTATCGTTTTTTGGTTGATTGCCTGTTACAGAAAAGCAAGTCAGAGAAATTCCGACTTGTTTTTTTTGTTGCCAAAATGTGAAAATGGGGATGTTTTTTGTGCTTTTATAAAAAACTCAAATCAAAATTGTAATATAATTTATGCGAAATGGGGATAATTCTTGAATATGTTAAATATTTGCATATCATTTCTTGTAAAATTCATTGCTGAAATTTAGCAAATGATGTATTAAAAATGGGGGATAAAATAAAAGAACCGTAAAAAATTGCAATTAGAAACGAATAACTACAAAATCGGGAATGGGGATAAATTCAAAAAATCAAAAAAAATTTAGAGTTAGAAACAGCCAATTTTAAAGGTGAAAATGGGGATATTTCCGCGTGATAAACAATATCACTTTCGGAAAAATCCTCATTAATTTTCGCTTGATTTGGCTTGAAAAATGGGGATAAAGCGAGAAAATTGTGCCTGAATTCCCCATATTTCCCTCCAAGTTAGTTATCGCTAATCAACATCCTTGCTTTCGGCTCAAACAACGAACATCTCCACCCCAGTGTACCACTCTTTTCATATCTAATACAAGTTTGTTTCTCGTTAAATTTGCAATTTAACGCTCTGCAAATGGGGTTTAATTTAGTTTTTCTCTGTTTCAACCGCTGTTTCCTCCGTAATGCTCTTGCCCTCATCTTCAAGTCGTTGTAACTCTTGCGCCGAATCGGTTGTATATGGGGACAGCTCCATAATTGTACGCTTGCTTAACGCGCCCATCTCATACTGCATTTTCATATTCTCCATATTCTGCTTTGTGTCAATCGGCTTGCTGATATTAAACGACACGTTTAAGCTATTGAAATCATCATCAGATATGGGGTTGTTTATCAAGTTCATAAGCTTGCGCATACGCTCCCATCTCTCGCGAAATCCGGCAACAAGTGAGTTCATGTTTTGTTTACCTCTGTTTTCCGTCAGCTGATATACCATGCTCATAGAGTTTTCAGAAACGTTAGCTATATTATTTTGTCCTAAAATAGACGAGGGGATTCCGGCAACAAGATTAAACTGTTGATACAACTGGTCAAGTTCATATTTGATACACCTATAGTCCATTTCAGCGTTAGTGTATGTGAAAGAGTTTCCCTCTTCAAGATTTAACACAG
Organism: uncultured Clostridia bacterium; assembly: GCA_934486735.1. Classification (GTDB taxonomy): domain Bacteria; phylum Bacillota; class Clostridia; order UBA1381; family UBA1381; genus CAKSQL01. The sequence goes on from CAKSQL010000002.1 coordinate 62,841, forward strand.
CACCGGAAACGTTTGAATCAATCATATCTTGCTCCGTTACTTTTGCGCCAGTGATTACTCCAATTGGATTTAATGATAGGTTGGTAATAGCATCGTCAAGTTTACTTAACAAGCTTTCAATTTTGTCTTGAATGGGGATTAAGTCTAACATCATGCTATCGCCAAACTGGTCATACTCTGCCTTGTCCATAGTAGTATAATGTATAGGCAATCCCGTATAGTTTGTTTTACTGGTTACTAACTGATTGTTAAAATAAGTGTCAACGTGAGTAGGGAAGTAAATGGTCATATGCTCATCGCCGCCCTGTTTGTTCTTCCAGTATTCTACAAAGTACGAATATTTCATATTCTCATCGTAAATGGGGTAAGAATCCTGATTACGAAAAACTTTCGATTTGATATTCTGGTTTTCATCCAGATACACATACTCAAAAGCGTTTCCGTATGTCATAAGGTCATTCAGAATTTGCCAATCCACCTTTGAATAAATACCGTTTCTGTAATACTTATTTAGGAGTTCAACAGCTTTGGGAGTTCCTGTGATTGTTACGGGATTTCCGACAAGATAAGCGGTATGAAAATTGATTACCGATTTAATACCTTGCAGCACAATCGCCGCCGGAGTAAATACCTTGCCTTTGAAATTGTACGTATTCATAAGCCTCTGCTTTACGCTGTGTTCTCTCAATAGGTGCTTGTGAATTGTATTCACTTGCCCTTGCCGATACGTGTGTTCACTTGAACCGATTTGATTTTTGAAGTAACTTAATCCCGGTTCTGTGTTTTGGTCTTTGAATTGTTTTTTATTAAAATTAAACATTGTTTATTTCCTTTCATAAATAAATAAAATGGGGATAAAAAAACAGCATTATTTGCCGATTGCGAAATAATACTGCCCGGATTTTAAACCCTGCAATGCCATAGCAAAAGCCATAACGGTGTCATCGTGTCCGCTTGCCGCTTGCATTTTGCCATCTACAAATTGGAATAATTTCATTTCTTGCAATAAATCTTTCGAGTTTACCAAGCATTGCCCTGTTTCAAATAATTCCTGCATGTCCGAAATCATCATTGGCTTGCTTTTAGTGTCCGTGTTCCAGCCGATTTGTCTGCGCGCTTTTCCGCTTTTGTTGTCGTATGCCTTGTACTTGTACATGTTTACATAGTGATAATCGTGTTTTATACGGTCGATGACTGTATGCCCAGCGGACGCTTTTTCGATAACAAGCAATCCTTTATTATATAAAATAGCAATTTTATAAACAAGTTCTGTAAATTCGTATGGTTTAACTTTGTTGCTTCTCCATTCCGCACACTGGAATCCGTCACTGTCAACCACTGATATAACCGAATAGTCGTTACTGCCGCCGAGTCCTTCGCCGACATCCACGCCGATGTAATATCTCATATTTTTGGTTGGTAATCTCCATATGGTTAAATACTTGCTATATTTTTTGATTATGGGGTCAATTCCGCTTGTGGGCAGTTTCTTTGTTTCCGTCAAATATAAATTGTTTAGCCTTTGCTGGATAATTGCCGAACTGAAAATATTAGAGCCTGTCGAAATAAAAGCCTCAATGGGGTTAGAAGGAAATTCTTGACAGAATGTTTCTTCACTGCCGTTAGATATTTTCAATCTGCGCCACATGAGTTGTTCAAGGCTTGCACCATCATTTTTGAGTGCAATTTCGTTTTCGTCAAGTTCTTCATATGTCAGATATGCACCGTGTATATTTTTGTAGCGTTCCGAGTATTCCCGATATTCATCGGCAAACATCAACTTGTCCTGCACCCACGAAAAGAAGAACGGTTTCCACATTGGTGATTCACCGGACGTTGCTTTGTTCCAGAGTTCCGAAAAACGATTTAACCCATTTGCGGTGGATTCAAGTATCATACACCCATCGGGAACGAGAGCTTGTTCAATAGCGGTTAGCTGTTTATCTAAATATTCATTCATAAAACCTACTTCTGACAAATGCACAAAATTCAGAGTTGCACCACGGGCATTGTCTTTACTTCCACAAGTGCAAACAATAATTCTGCTATGGTTTACGAATTTAAGTTCTTTTCTGTTGTTGGCTATGGTTTCAAGCCGTACACAGTTTGGTAAATCTCCATACATTTGTTTTAATTTCTCAAAAATGTTGTTTACAGAATCAAGTGAGTACGCCATAATCATACAAGTGGAGTATGGTTTCGTAATCGCCAAGTATAGGGAATAAGCCAAGGCAACAGAGGTAATTCCAAGCTGCCTTGATTTCAGACAAATATTGAATTTTGCCTTGTTTTTCATAATATATTTTTGCTGCGGATTAAACTTAAAGGGAACTAATCTTCCTTTTTTGTCTACAATATTGACAAACGTTTCAATCCAAAGAATGGGGTCAGCCATTATTATTTTTAATTTTTCTTGATTTGTCATATATCCACCGCCTTAAAGTTTCATATCCGATTCGGCATCATCACTGCCGCCAATATTTACACCCTGTAATATTGCTTTTAACTCGTTTGTTTCCGTGTCGGCGAAAAATGTTTTCTTAAAATCCATGTAAGCTTTTAACGCTTGAACATCTCCGTTTATGGCGAGAGAGTAATATTTGTTCAGCAAATCAATATCTCGCTTATTGTCTAATCGTTTTAAGAGATATTTGACTCCGTTTTGAACATCTTCTTTGTACAAAGCACGCTCAAAACTCTGCTCGTTTCGGTTTTTAAAATTTTTGTACGTTTTTTTCAAATCTTCAAACGTTTTGATGTTTTCACCGCCCGGGAGTAATTGGGGCGCATACTTCCAAATGATGTAATATGTTTCGGAATCTGAATGTGTAATCGCTTTTAATGCTTGTATAAGTGCTTTTTCTTTTATTGTCATTATATATTCCTTTCATTTTTTTAAAATTTTTGCATATAAAAAACCGCGTAGCAAATTGCTATGCGGTTTGAAATTTATTATTAAAAAATCATCTGTGCTGAATATTTAACCTCTCGATTAAGGCTTCTTGCAGAAAACGTGATACATTGATTCCTGCTGCATTGGCTTCATAATTCAACCAGCTGGGTAATGATACGTTTCTTCTAACGGGTTTTGTATCAATTTTTCTCCTGTAGTCGGCAGTATCGGTATCTACCATAGACACAAAACTGTTTCCGTCATTTGCAAATGCCCCTTTTGATACATCAATACTTTCAATAGCAGACGGAACAGGCACAATCTGTTTTGCATCTTCTAACGACACTATCGTTATTGAAATTGCATCTCGTGCCATTTCGATAGCGTTTTCTAAACCTGTTCCCTCGGTTAATATTTCCAAATCGGGAACTTCTATTAAATAACAATCATCTGTTTTCGTGAAAATAGTCGGATAAGCTGTTCTCATAATTCAATCCTCCATTTCTTTAAAATTGCTTTTGCAAGTTTTTCATTTATTTCTTTATGGCGTGGTATTTTTTCTATCTCATTACCTCGGCGGTAAATGTCATGATTTCCACCATGACGTTCAAAAGAAAAACCGATAGATATGAGTTTGTTTATTAAATCCCTTTGTTTCATTGTACCACCTCTACACTCATATTATACACAAAAAATACACAAAAGTCAATTATTTTTAAAAAATTTTATATCAAAACACAATTTTTTAATTATGCTCTCATATAAAAATCTTTAGAAAAATAGCGGTATCACACGCACTTTTTTGACTGATTTTTTGACTAACATTTTGACTGACTTGACTAACATTTTGACTGATTTTTCGCCGTTTATTACTGTGCATTGCCGTATGCTTGAAAGTGGCTTAAATACTGGTTTTTCAGCTGTTTTTGCTCCTAATTTGAGTGGTTGCAAAAAAGCCTATTTTCGCCCTCTCACGGCGGCGACAAGGGTTCGATTCCCTTACGGGTCACCATTTCAGCAATCCGCATAAATGCTTAAAAGTATAGTGTTTATGCGGTTTTTTCGTGTTTTTAGACCTTGCTGTTTTACGGCGCTTTAAGGCGATTTACGACACAAATTGTTGTCAAACTGTTGTCAAAAAAAATGGTGCATGTGATACAATTGATAAGGGCGGATTTCTCCGCCCTTCAGACTGTAGACAAAATCGGTTGCAACTTTGGATTTGCAACCGATTTTTGTATTACTTGAGCCAATATTTGAATAAAGCCACGAATAAATGGCTCCAAAAGCCCCTTTTATTTATATTATATCATAAATTGAGCTGCTTGTGCAGTATTTTGTCTACAGTCTGAAATGCTTTTTTGTTGTGTTGAGTGTTTTTTTTTGAGCGGTCTGTGCATTTTTTGCCGCTTTATTATTGAAAATTAACATCGCATGGGTACATATTCTTCAGGCTGTCCCATACAAATACTTTAACAGTGCCTGTCGGCTCAAAGTCCAGCTGCCAGAAGCTTTTCTCAATCCTATATTCGTTGTCGGCGTTGAGATTTACAATTTTTGTGCTTATAAGCGTATTATCCTTATAATCCGCAAGCATAAGCACACAAGCTCCGTCATGGCTTTCCGCCGTAATGCCGGAATCGTCAACTATGACATCGACCTTTTTGGCGAACGGCGACTGCGGCGCCTTCATAAACGGCGTCATGGTGTCAAAGCCGTCCCAGACAAATGTCTTTACCTTTGTGGCGTTTTCCGCATTGAGTCCGAGCTTTTGGGGCGATATTCCCATAACGCCCTCGTCGGCACTGAGTGTGACTGTCTTGACATCCTTAAGCGTTTTTCCGCTGTAGCTTGCCATGGTGACAGTGCAGTCGTTTCCGTGAGCATAGAGAGTAAAGCCGCTGTCGGTGCTCAAATACGAAGGTGTTCCCTTGCCGAATGTGAACGCCGCGAAATCCGTATATATCGAATAACCGTTGCAATTCACATAACATGTGTAAATCCTGTTTTCGCCGCCGCTGAGATCGGAGGGAAGCTTCAGCGAGGAAGTGTTTACGTTTTCCGCTTTGCTCCAACCGTTAAGCGGAGAATAGCTGTCATCGGAAGCTGAATATTCAAGCTCATCGGTTACATACCATTGGTAAGTAATCTGATCCTCATACTCCGGCAGAATTTCGACATCAAGCGATATATTCTCGTTTTCGGGAGCGGTCTCGTAATACTTGCTTTGGGGTGCGCGTGTGATTTTAAACGGTATGTCGGCAATCTCCACATTGTAGACTGAGGAGAAAATTTCATACATTCTATCGAATGTACCGTCATACAATTTCTTAAATGCCTTATTTTTGCCGAGCAAATCGCCGCACCCATCAAGCACAGCGGAAATATTCTCGAACTTTCCTCCGTTTAAGACAACTCCGCCGCTGCTGCCGACGATACCGGCGAAGGTCCCGCTTTCTATTGTCACCGTGCCGCCGTTGCTATAATCTTGTGCAATATTGATATTGACCGTTCCGTTTTCGCCCTTTATGAGCAGTGTACCGGTAACGAGAATTGTCGAATCGGCATTGTCGGCGGTAACGGTTTTGCCGTTCAAATCAAGAACGGTGTTCTTTCCTGAGAATATAAGCTCATGATTCGCATTCAATGCGTCGTCCGCAAGCTGAATATTGTCTAAAAGCTTTATTTCGGTGTCAGCGTTTTCGTTTGCATATGCCGCAGCGCTCGGCAGGCTGTCGAAAAATTTTGTTTCGCCGCCGCATACAGCCGATATCGTCATAGCACTGCCGCAGCCGGTGCATATGCCGTCTGCATTCACAATCGGGTGACTGCATGTGACGGTGATTTTAGCCGTATTGCTCCTTGCAACGGTATTGTCCTGTGCCTGGGCGATGCAATAAATATAATGCTTGCCGATAGAAAGACTGCTGAGAGGAAGTTCTTTTTCCGAACCGATTAAGCTGCCGTTTTCGAACCAGCGATATTTTGCACCATCTCCGGCATCGGCAAAGAGCGTCTCATCAGATTTAAACTCAACCGCCTTATCCTGCGGCTGAACTGAGAATACAGTGTTGGTTTTGTTAAGTTTAAATATCGGATACATTCCTGCCCCGTCAATCATGTAATCGTCAATTGAAAATTCGGTCGTAAAGCTGAAATCGTCAGCAAGCATGTCGAACAGACGCAAAGAGCCGTCCTCGACAAATACCTTGTTGACAGAGCCGCCCAAAAGCTTTGCATTACAGCCCGAATTGACGTTGATATCATTAACAGTACCGTCATGTATCTCGGCATAGCCGCCGTTTTTCAAAGCGATGCCGCCGATTGTTGAGCCTGACCCGTTTACAATCACCTTTCCGCCGTCTGCGGTAATGCCCAAAGCCGGAAAATATCCATACGAAACAAAGACGTTCTCAAGTGTGAGCGTACCCTGTACCAAGACAGGCTGACTTGAGCTCGATTTTAAATTGCCGTTTTTTACTGTGACATCAGCATCGCTGCCGACATGCAAAACATCGTCGTTTGCGGCATCAATATAATATCCGTCCAAATCAAGCGTCGTTTTTCCGTTTTGCAGAACAAGTCCCTTGCCTGCTGCGGATATATTCGAGAGCAGTGTAATCGTCATATCGCCGCCGAACTCGTTTAATCTGCTCACCTTGTCAATGCTGTCATACCAGCGAGTGCTGCCGTCTATGTACACACGCACAACAGAGCTGTCTTTTTTGGAAAGTCCTGCCTCACGTGCGGAAATTGTGATATCGCCGGTTACATATTCGCCCGGGATATGCAGCGTGTAATTTTCGTCAAGATAGCACGAGCCTGTTATGTCATTTTCTCCGACAGCTACCGCAATATCCGACATATCGGTCGGAATGAATTGCTTTTTGCCGTTGTGATCGAGAAATTCGCAGGTGTACTCTTTGTTCAGAGCCGCATATTCATCGCTGTTAAAGGTCAAGCCGTCGCTCATGTCGGCTGAAATCTTAGCGATTTCGCCATCGGGCGAGGATACAATCCGATACTTTTTGCCTGAGGCAATATAGTATCCGAAAATTGTCAAAAGACCTGTTTCCTCCGAATAGCTCCATTGGTTATCCGGCATTTGAACGCCGTCAGACAAAACCTTGACATTTTTCTTGGACGGATGATTTATAATCGGCGCATTAAGCGTGCAGCGGTAGTCCTCGCCGGGATAGGCAAGTTCATCCTTGTCGCCGGCTGTGACTGTGTTCAGGTCAAATTCAACGCTGCTCTCGCCGGAAAGCGAGTAAAGCGCAAGGTTTCTGAGAGATACGTTTGTGCCGCTGCTGTTGCAGATGTCAAGCCTGTAGTCACTGTATTGCGCAAAGCTGCCGATATCGTTGAACAGGAAAGAATAAGCTCTGCCTTTTTGGGCATTGCGCTTGATAAACTGCTGAACGTTGCCCGAGCCGATATACTTGTATTCCTCCTCATCGGAGTTTCTTCCGAACAGAGATATTGATGACGGAAGATCGGTATAGTCCATGTTCGGCACATAGAATTTAAAGCCTGTGGTTCTCACCGGGCGGATTGTCCTGAATGTCACCGAGGCTTTGTGAGTATTCGAATCGACTGCCGCAGTGTATATCGTGCCATTTTCAAACATGCGTTCCGCTTCGAATGCGGAGCTGCCCTCTGTGAGCTTTGCCGAACCGGCAAGATACACATCGCGCAAAACGGCAGCCGAGGGGTCGGTAATTTGATCAAGCTGTCCCGAAAAGCCTTTTGCGCCGCAAAGGCTGCATGTAAAATCGGTTAATACATGCTGGTTTCGAAAGTTTTGGCTGAAGATGTGTTCTTCATTTTCTACGGTGTAAGTACAGTCAGAGCAGACCGCCTTGTGCGTACCGTCGCCGTTGTCAGAGCATGTAAAGCGATGGTCAAGGTTTGTTTCATAGCAGCATGTGCTGCATACCGCGCGGTGTTTTGAATCGTTGATTTCGGAAAATGTATAATCGTGTGCGGTCTTTAAGATATATCCGCACTCCGAGCAGGTTTTTGTGTGATAATGCTCATCGAAAAGATCCGGAAGATTAAAGCGGTGCTTCTCCTTGTCTACCGAATATCCGCATTTTTCGCATTTCTTGCCGTGACTTTCCTCATCATTGGCAAAATAGGTTATATCATGGTTTTTGATGACGGCATAGCCGCAGTTTTTGCATTGCGTGATATGACCGGAATCGTCAAGCTCAGAGTATTCCAAATCGTGCCTAAGGCAGACCCGTACAAGCTCGCCCACAGCGCCGGAGAGTGCGCCCTTGTAGTTTTCATAAAAAACATATAAGGAATCCTTTGCAGGGTCAATTCCGCCCGGGAGGTCTGCGCTGACTGTCATTTCGGCGGAGGTCAGCTTGTAGCGTGCATAACTTGATATGCTGCCGTCCTCACCTGCGATAACCGCCGATATGTAATCGTTATCGCCCGGTGCAGTCAGATTTGTATTGACATTTATCCTGACGCTGTTTTCGTTGTCCGACATATTGCATGCGGTTAAGGTTACATTGTCCGCTTTTTGGCTCAGCTTGTATTCACCTGCCTCGCCGACCGGGGCAAAGGCATTGTTTGCGGCGGCAAATTCGCCTGCCGGGAGCAGCAGCGGCGAGCCGTCAAGACCGCCGAGCTTGGTTTTGTCGAGGTTCACCGACGGTCTCATATCGGACAGTGTAGATTCCGATGGGGTATAGCTGATTATGCCGTCTTGATCAACATAAGAATATATTGCCATGTCAGATGGCGGAGTCCAGTCCTTTGCGGTACGGAGCCACCATGCAACATTGCCGGAGGGGAGAGAAAACTTTCTTTCCTCGTCTGTCAGGCTCTCCGCTTCGTCTATCGAGAGTGCAAAGACGGTCGCGTCATTGAGATATCCGTAGAGATGTCCGTACTTCGAGTTGTGTGCGGCATCGGTTTTTGTTACCGGCATGACAGCACTTCCGTAATAGTCGCCGAAATACTTATTATAGAATTGCATGTAGTAGGGCAGTAAGCTTGCACTTGTGTTTATGCTTTGCTTTGCAAAAACGGCGGTGTTGTTGCTCAAAAGCCATATTCCGTCGGTCCCGACATTGGTTTTGTCCGCGTCGATAACGCGCCATGAAATCGAAGAATCACTTCCGGCGTAGTGAACTATGTCGCCCCGTTTTATGCCGAATTTCGCTCCGGATGCTGCAAAAGTTTCTTCCGCCAGTGCCGCGGACGGTGCGATTCCCGATACAAATGCCGTGCACAAAAGCAGACTTAACAGTTTTCTTTTCATTACCATTCCTCCATAAAAAGTTGAATTATAAATATTATACCATATATTTTACCGTTTGTCATCATACCAAAGTATGATTTTTGAAATTTTATACAACTGTATTGCATTTATTGCAAAAAATATGACATTTTGGCGGAAAAGCTTGCATTTTAATGCTTTGGTTGATATAATTAAAAAAAATTTCGGAGGTATAAAAATCGTGGAGGTTAAAATACAAAGGGAATTGAAAGCCGATGTGGCAGTGGTCGGCGGAGGAACAGCGGGGGTTTTTGCTGCGATTGCGGCAGCAAAGAGCGGAGCAAAGACAATTCTGATAGAGAAAAATTCAATACTCGGAGGTACGATGACGGCGGCATGCGTCAATTTCCCCGGGCTGTTTTTCGCTTGGGGAAAGCAGATAATCGCAGGTCCGTGCTGGGAAGCTATAGAAAAAACAATAGAGCTTGGCGGCGCAAAAATGCCTGAAATATCTTTTAAGCCGGAGCGGCACTGGCACGAGCAGATTCTCGTCAACAGATTTGTGTATACCGCTGTGATTACAGGGATGTGCAGAGATGCAGGTGTAATTGTGATATCAAATGCAATGCTTGCCGATGCGCAAGAAACCGAAACGGGTGTCGAGCTTTTGATAAGCGAAAAGACGGGACTTTCAAGGATATTTGCCGATAATGCAATTGATGCAACGGGCGATGCAAATCTGGCTCAAATCTGCGGATTTGAGCTTGCAAAAAGCGAAAAGCAGCAGCCGGCAACGCTGCAAAATCATCTTTCGGGATACGATATCGGTGATGTTGAGCGCATGGATATAAAAACGGCTTTGGAGCATGCGGATTTCCCGGATGAAGTGACCGAGAATAAGCTTTTTGATTGGCTGAATAAGCATAAAATAGATTATCACGTGCCGTGCAAGGATGCCGATACCTCAGAGGGCAGAACAAAGCTGGAGGGGGACGCATTTTTATATCTTCTTAAAATATATAGCTTTTTAAGAAAGATAAAAGGACTGGAAAATCTGACTGTGGATTTTGTTGCGGAGGAGACCGGTGTGCGTGAAACGAATCGTATAGTCGGCGAAAAGGTTGTGACGGCGGAGGAATATATCAGCGGCAAAATTTACCCCGACGCGGTTTGCTATGCGTTCTACCCGATTGATTTGCATGTGATGTCGGGAATTGAGCAGACATTTTTCGAAGAAAATAAAGTCGGATGCGTACCCTACGGCGCACTTGTGCCAAATGGCGCAAGGCATGTTTTGTGTGCCGGCAGATGTATATCGTCGGACAGCTATGCCAACAGTGCGCTCAGGGTGGAGGCTGTGTGTATGGCGGACGGACAGGCAGCGGGCTGCGCGGCGGCAGCGGCTGCAAAGAGCGGAAAAAATGTCGGCGATGTCCCGTATTCCGATATATGCGCCGCGCTGGAAAAAATGGGTGCAATCATTCCGAAAAAGTAAACAGGCAGAAGGTGCATTCGGTGCGATAAAAGAAAACTGCAAATTCAGGCAATTTTTACTTCGTGGAAAAAAGAAAGTTCAAACAGAAATTGCTGTTGTGGCAATGGCGTATGATATTAATAAATCTTGTTTTCAGGCAGAAAAACAGGGCTGTAGTCAACCCGATTTGAAAAATCGTTTTGCTACAGCCCCTTATTTAAATTCTGAAAATTTATTTTTGCTGATTAAAAAATCGGTATCGGAATATTTTTTTTCATTTATATTATCTCTCGAATAGTAAACTTTTTGCAAACAATATTTTATTTTGTTGAAATCAGGAAAAAGAAGTGCTATAATATTTAATGTAAATTTTGTTTTCAAACGAAAGGACATACCGTTATGAAAGAAATACATCTTTTATGCAATGCGCATCTCGATCCGGTCTGGCTTTGGCAAAGGCAGGAGGGTATCGCGGAGGCAATTTCGACTTTCAGAGTTGCGGCTGATTTCTGCGAAAAATACAACGGCTTCGTGTTCAACCACAATGAATCGGTTCTCTACGAATGGGTTGAGGAGAACGAACCCGAGCTGTTCGAAAGAATAAAAAAGCTTGTCAAGGACGGCAAATGGCACATTATGGGCGGCTGGTATCTCCAGCCCGATTGCCTTATGCCCTCCGGCGAAACTTTTATCCGTCAGCTGGAAACGGGGCATGATTATTTCATGGATAAATTCGGTGTCGAAACCAAAACGGCTGTCAATCTTGACCCGTTCGGACATGCAAGAGGTCTGGTTCAGATTCTTTCCAAGTGCGGCTACAATTCCTATCTTTTCATGCGCCCGTACGACTTTGTTCCAGAGCATGATTTTGTTTGGAAAGGCTATGACGGCAGCGAAATTTTCGGACATTGCATAATTCCCGGCTACAACACAAACAAGGGAAAAGCGATTCAAAAGCTTGAGGCGGTCGTTAAAGACGCGCACGACGGCGCGAATCTCATGCTTTGGGGCATAGGCAACCATGGCGGCGGTCCGTCCGAGGTTGATTTAAATGCGCTCAACGACTACGCAAAAAATCATCCGGAAGTGAAAATTATTCATTCATGGTGCGAAAATTACTTTGACACTCTCGACAAGTCCAAGCTGCGTACAATTGATACCTCGCTTGTTCATTGCATGGTCGGCTGCTACACATCGATGGTGAGAATAAAGCAGATGCACCGTCTGATGGAAAACGAGCTTTCAATCTGCGAAAAAATGCTTGCATCAAGCAATGTCAAATACGATAAGAAAGAACTTGCAGACGCTCAAAAAGCGCTTTTGTTCTGCGAATTTCACGACGTTCTGCCCGGCTCTATGATAAAAAAAGCCGAGGATGACGCGCTGCGGCTGATGAACTACGGCAGAGAGATAATCTCGCGTTACACAGCGAAAGCGTTCTTTGCGCTTTGCAGCGGTCAGAAAAAGGGCAAGCGCGGCGAAATTCCTGTGCTTGTATACAATCCGAGCCCTTACAAAATCTATCGCGACATCGAAGTGGAATTTCAGCTTGAGGACCAAAACTGGAACGACAACGAATGTACAATTATCAAGGTTCGGGACGAGGACGGAAATTATCTTCCGGCACAAAACGAAAAAGAGGCAAGCAGCGTTCGTCTCGACTGGAGAAAGCGCGTGGTTTTCAGAGCCGAGCTTAAGCCGATGAGCGTAAACCGATTCGACTGTGAACTTGAAGTGATAAAATCATTTGTTCGCCCGATTGAGCCTTGCAGCGAAAACGACACACACTTCATCTGCCAAAATGACGAAATGACGGTTATGATTAACAAATCGACCGGTCTTATCGACAAATATACTGTCGACGGCATTGACTATTTAAAGAGCGGCAGCGGAAAAATCATCGCCTACCGCGACAACGAAGATCCATGGGGCATGACTGTCGACGGATTCTGCGACCGTGCGGACGAATTTAAGGCTGTATCTGCCGAGGAGGCGAACAGTTTCAACGGATATCCGAATGAAAAGCTTGCCAATGTGCGCGTTATCGAAAACGGCGCTGTCAGATGCAAAATCCAGGCTATATTTAAATGCGAAAATTCCTTTGCGGTTGTTACATATACCATTCCCAAAAAGGGTCGCTATGTGGATATAAAGATAAAAATACTCACAAACGACGCTGACAGGATGTACAAATTGTCTTTTGACACATGCTTTGAAAATCCGGAGTTTATCGGTCAGAGCGTATTCGGCAGGGAGACGCTTTTAAAGGACGAAAAAGAAGTCACATTCCACAAATGGTGCGGACTTTTCAAAGGCGGCAAAGGACTTGCGATTATAAACAACTGCTCATACGCAGGCAGCAGCTTCGGCAGCACGCTCAACATATCGCTGCTCAGAACAGCTATATATTCGGCTCATCCGATTCTGGACAGACCCATTACCGACCCCGACCGCAATCACGACCGAATCGACATGGGTGAGCGAGAGTTTGAGTACAGGCTTACCGCTGACATAAACACTCTTGATAAAGACAGCGATACATTCAATCAGCCGCCGTATGCGCTTTCTTTCTTCCCGTCCGGGAACGGAGAAAGACCCGAGACCTCTGTTGAGATTAAAAATGACAACATTATCATGTCGCGTTTTAAAAAAGACGACGCTCTTATGCTGAGACTCTATAATTCGTCCGAGCTTGCTCAGAGCTGCGAAATTGAAATTCTCGGCAAAAATTTTGAAACCGAATTTGCTCCGTTTGAGATAAAGACATTTATCATGAACAGCGGCGAGCTTAAAGAAACAAATATACTTTGTACGGAGAAATAGCTATGAAAGGTAAAATTTTTGACATTCAGAAATTCTGCATAAACGACGGACCGGGAATACGCACCACAGTATTTTTAAAAGGCTGTCCCTTAAAGTGTGCATGGTGTCACAATCCCGAGTCCCAGTCGGGCAATCCCCAGCTTGCATATGACGCGGGGAAATGTCTTGGCTGCGGCAGGTGTGCCGCAGTCTGTCCCCACGGCTGTCACTCATTTTCAAACGGTGTTCACTCCTTTAACAGGAGTAAATGCGCAGGCTGCGGAAAATGCATCGATGCGTCCTGCCCGGCACTCTCGTTCTACGGCTCGGTCGCCGATTCGGATGAAATTATCGCCGATGTCTTAAAAGACAAGGTATTCTATGAGACCTCCGGCGGCGGAATTACCATATCGGGCGGCGAACCTCTCGCACAGCCGGACTTCTGTGTTGACCTTTTGAAAAAGGCAAAGGAGCAAGGCTTGCACACCTGCATCGAAACAAGCGGCTTTGCATCGGCGGAAACGATTGAAAAAACGCTGCCGTTTGTTGATATCTATCTTTTCGACTGCAAGGAGACAGACCCGGAAAATCACAAAAAATATATCGGGCAAGACAACGCCGTTATATTGAAAAATTTAAGAATGATAAGCCAAAGCGGCGGAAAAATCATTCTCCGCTGTCCGATTATCCCCGGTGTCAACGACAGAGCGGAGCATTTTTCGGGCATCGCAAAGCTTGCCGAGGAGCTTGACGGCGTGAGCGAAATTCAAATTGAGCCGTACCACAGCCTCGGCAAGGGCAAATACTCCGCACTCGGAATGGAATATTCGCTTGAAAGCGAGCCTGTTCCCGACAGCGATACGGCAGAAAAATGGATCGGCGAAATTCAAAAGCATACTCAAAAGAAAGTATCAAGGGCATAAATTCAATCGGCGCTTTATTTGTCTGCGGATAAAGCGCCGCGGCAACCGCTCGCGGACAGAAAGGTTATTTTAAGCTTATGAACGACTTATTCAGAAAATTTTCAGAATTTATGGCAGGCAGATACGGCGTTGACCAGCTGAACAAATTTTTATTCAAGCTGACAATAGTTTTTATCGTGATAAGCCTTTTCGGATTCAGAATATTTTCAAAGCTTGCACTTGCACTTGTTCTGGTATACCTGTTCCGCATGCTTTCGAAAAATTACAATCAGAGATACCACGAAAATCAGATATATCTCAAAAATTCCGAGAGCATACGCTGGTATTGGAGCGAGTTTAAAAGAAAGCTTGAATATCGCAAAACGCACAAAATCGTAAAATGCAAAAAATGCGGCAAAAAGCTCAGCGTTCCGCGCGGCAAGGGAAAAATCGAAATTTCCTGCCCCTGCGGAAACAAAATCCGAAAGAAAACTTAAAGAAAGGCTTGATTTCATGTCAATACTCGATTCTCTGCTTTTATCAATCGAAACAGACGGTACGCCAAAGCAGCTTTCAGCCGCTGCCGAATGCAACGCAACGCTCGTTGTTATATCGGAAAATGCAGAAGTTCCAAAGGTCTGCTCCGTTCCGATACTTGTAAAAAACAACATCGAAAAAGCCGCGCTTGCGGACGGTGCTGTTGTGAGCGTTTCCGATGTCAAAGCGGCACGCAGCGCGCTCGGGCAGGACAAAGCGGTCGGCGCATTTGCCGATTCGTTATCCGATGCAAAAAAAGCACAATCGGACGGCGCGGATTTTGTGATTATCTCCACCGATTGCCCAATGAAAAATATATGCGGCAATATATCGATTCCTGCCGCCGCGCTTGTAAAATCCGAATCTGATATTCGTCATCTGCGCGGCAGCGGCATATGCGGCATTTCGGCAAGGCTTTCCGATATCAACGTTCCGCAAAAGCTCCGCAAAGCAGCAATGCAGGCAGCTATGCAAGGAGCAATTTTTGATATGGACGGAACGCTGATTGACTCGATGCCATATTGGGAAAATGTCGCGTGCGACTTTTTAAAGGGTCTCGGAATAACGCCCGAGCCGGGTCTTACCGAGACGGTCAAGTCAATGTCGCTGAAAGAATCCTCCGCGTATATGCGCGATGAATATGCGCTTTCCATGACCGATGAGGAAATTATTGACGGGATAAATAAGACAATTGCGAGTTATTACTATAATGATATCACGCTGAAGACGGGAATCCTTGACATGCTCCGCGCATTTGACGGAGTTAAAAAATATGTCTGCACGCTCACACCGCCCGACCTTTCACGCGCCGTGCTTGAGCGCAACGGGATTCTGAAATATTTTGACGGAGTACTCTCGGCGGTCGATTGCGGTCTTAACAAAAGTTCACCCGAGATTTACGAGCTTGCTTTAAAAAAGCTCGGCACTCCGAAAAAATATACTTATATATTTGAAGATTCCGATTATGCAGCAAGGACGGCAAAAGCAGGCGGTTTTACCGTTGTCGGAGTGAGCGACGCGCACACACCGCGCGAAAATATCGAGGATTTTTGTGATTTTTACACCGTTGATTATGAAGATTGGAAATAATTTAATTGGAAAGGAAATGTGAAGAATGAAAAAAGTACTCACAATTGCAGGCTCAGACCCATCCGGCGGAGCAGGGATTCAGGCGGATTTGAAAACGATTGCCGCACACAGGCTCTACGGGATGAGCGTAATCACGTCGCTTACCGCCCAGAACACCTGCGGAGTGTATGGGATTCTCAACATCCCTCCCGAATTTGTCGCATCTCAGATTGACTGCATTTTTGACGATATCCGTCCCGACAGCGTTAAAATCGGAATGGTGTCGGAATGTGATATTATCAATATTATTGCGGACAAGCTGGAGGAATATGACGCGAAAAATATAGTCGCCGATACCGTCATGGTTTCGACAAGCGGCTGCCGACTGCTCTCGGAGGACGCGGTTGACACACTTTCAAAAAGACTTTTTCCGCTTGCGGACATAGTTACCCCCAACCTGCCCGAAGCCGAGGTTTTGAGCGGTATTTCGATAAAATCAAAGGAAGACATGCAAAAAGCGGCGGTCATAATTTCAAAAAATTTCGGCGGTGCGGTTTTAATCAAGGGCGGACATCTTGCGGACAGCGCGGACGATTTGCTTTTTGAAAATGATTTCTTTGATTGGCTCTCTCTGCCGAGAATCGATAATCCAAATACTCATGGCACAGGCTGCACGCTTTCCTCCGCAATAGCCTGCGGACTTGCCGAGGGGCTGTCGGTTTCGGACAGCGTGAAAAGGGCAAAGAAATATGTCAACGGGGCAATCGCCGACCGTCTCGATCTCGGCCGCGGCAGAGGTCCGTTAAATCATATGTATTAAGCTTTCGTAATTCATAGTTTATTTACAAAATTATTCTATATTTTTTATAATTTATTCATACGAATGTCAAAATCATGTTGTATTATATAAGCATACAGAAAATAAAGGCGCTGTTAAAAAATAACGGCATCCGGGTATACTTAATTTATATTGGAGGTTTTTACTATGAAAAAATATCCTTACACTGATTCTACAGACATTGTTATATATGAAGCTAAAAAGAAAAAAGTTAAAAGATCAAAAACATGGCTCGCCTGTCTTTCATCGGCAGTTGCCGCAAGCCTTTTGACCGGTACAATATTTGCATTCGGTCTGGGCAGTTTCAAAACTCCGGCGAATAACACTCAGCCGTCAATCACACTCGATTCCGGCGATGTGCAGAACCTGAGCACAAACACAAGCGGAAAGCAGGAGCTGACCGTTCCGGAAATCGCCGCAAAGGTTGGTCCGAGCTGCGTGGGCGTAATCAACAAAACAAAGGTTACTCCTCAGCGTTATTACGACCCGTTCACCGGCAGATATTATTACACCAGTGACCCCAACAGTGATGAACTTCAGGAGCAGGGCAGCGGTTCGGGTATCATAATCAGCACCGACGGATATATAGTAACCAATCATCATGTAATTGACGGAGCATCCGAGATATCGGTAATTTTGAATACCGGAGACGAATGTGTTGCAAAGCTTGTCGGCGCAGATTCCAAATCGGATTTGGCAGTCCTCAAGATAGAAAAATCCGGACTCCCGGCAGCCACGCTCGGTAATTCAGATGAACTCCAGGTTGGTGAACTTGCCGTTGCAATCGGCAATCCGCTCGGTCAGGAGCTTGCAGGATCTGTAACAGCCGGCGTTATAAGCGCTCTTAACAGAAAAATGACAGTCGATAATAAGGATTATAACCTTGTTCAGACCGACGCGGCAATTAACCCCGGCAACTCGGGCGGTGCCTTGGTTAATAAATACGGCGAGGTTATAGGAATCAATACAATTAAGCTTTCATCAACAGAGGTTGAGGGTATCGGATTTGCAATCGCAATCACCGAAGCAAAACCGATTATAGATGACCTTATGAGCAACGGCTATGTATCGGGCAGACCGTTGGTAGGTATTTCTGTCAGCGAGAATCGCAACGGACTTACCGTTGAACAGATAGCCGAGGGCAGCGGCGCAGAGGCAGCCGGTATGCAAATCGGTGACTTGATTGTAAAAGCTGACGGTAAGACCGTTAAGACTTCTAAAGAGCTTAATGAAATCCGCGATAAAAAGTCGCCCAATGATGTGCTGAAGCTTACAGTAATCAGAAATGGCGAGCTTATGGACATCGATGTCAAGCTTGGCGAGGATGTCCCCACAACAACAGATAACAAGTAATTTTTTGATATACTTTATCGATTGAAAAATCGATAAAACCATCCTTTTTTCATAATGCTCCCGTGAATACGCACGGGAGCGACTCCCCCTCAATAATGAACAGCTCCGAACCTGCATAAATCGGAGCTGTTTTTTGATTTGCGAAACATTGATTTTACACAATGAACATATATTAAAATTTTTGCCTTATTCCTGCGCCGGCAGCCGGGACTTTATCAAAAAAAATTTGTTGTTGGCAGGAAATTGCGTACACTTAAAAAATGTGTAAAAAACGTGTACAGACTTTTCAAAACATCAAAAAACCGCTTGAAATCAAGCGGTTTTTTATTGTGGAGGAGAGGATGGGATTCGAACCCACGGACGCTGTTAACGTCACAGCATTTCCAATGCTGCGTCTTCGACCACTCGGCCACCTCTCCGAAACTGACTTATATATTATACACCAAAACTAAAAAAATGTCAATACATTTTCGAAAAAAATATAAAAATTGTAATAGGAATGCTTGAAAAAGAATTTATGCCGGATAAAAATATTATATGTGAGCAAATCGCGGCTATTTTACAAAAATTCATAAAAAAAATTTGTTGTTTAAAAGGTCTTATACAAAAAAGCCGATGGTGTAAATCCTCGGCTTTTTGTAATATCAAGATTTTTTAATTAGTCAGCGGCTTTTTTTGATTTTTTCTTTTGCCTAATGCAATCAGACCCCAAATCATAAGAATGGGGAAGATTATGCCGACAAATATGCCTGCTTTAAGTCCCAGCTGTTCTATTCCGAAACCGCTTTTTTCGGCAAGTGAAACCGTCTCGGGAAGTTTTTGAAAGCCATCCGAGACAAGTCCTGCAAGCCATGGCCCTGCCGAACAGCCGACATCGCCAAAGATTGCCATTACGCCGAACATAGCCGCGCCGCCCTGGGGGAATGTCGCCGACATGTAGGATAGCGTTCCGGGCCACATAAGGGCAACGGTAAAGCCGGTCAGCGCGCAGGCGAGCAGCGAAATGAAAGCATTTTTTGAAAATACCGCTGTGAGATAGCACACAACACACAATACAGATGATATCAGAAGTGATTTATGAATATTCAGCTTTTCTCCTTTCATGCCGAAGAACACACGCCCCACAGCCATAAACAGGGCAAAAAGACAAGGACCCAAAAGGTCGCCGACAACCTTTGATACCATAAGTCCTTTTTGAGCAAAAAGGCTTGCCCATTGTGCCATTGTCTGCTCGGCAGCACCTGCACAGGTCATAAGCAGCATTCCGAGGAGAAAAACGCGGGCGCGGAAAAGCTCTCGAAGCGGCTGACGCTCGCCCAAAACGGTCGGAGGGAGCGGAACGTGCATAAAGCATATTATGCCGAAAACCGGAACAATTGCCCACGCTATTGCGAGGAGAGTCCAGCTGTCATGCCCAAGAATTTTCAGCGCAAGAGTGGTCAAAAGCACGACTGCAAGCTGTCCCCAACAATAGAACGAATGCAAAAGACTCATTGCAGCCGAACTGTCATCGGACGGAATCGCGTCCACAACAGGGCTTATCACAACCTCGATAAGACCGCCGCCGAACGAGAAAATTATGACCGATATAACCAGCCCGA
Organism: uncultured Clostridia bacterium; assembly: GCA_934486735.1. Taxonomy (GTDB): domain Bacteria; phylum Bacillota; class Clostridia; order UBA1381; family UBA1381; genus CAKSQL01. The sequence continues at coordinate 82,547 of CAKSQL010000002.1, forward strand.
GATATGGCGAGGGCAGAATCTGCGGAAGAGTGCCGAGAGATATAAGTCCCGCTGCCGCGAAAATGTGCGCCGGAACAATCGCGCGGCGGAATCCGATTTTATCGACATATCTCGCGCCGACCATGTCCACAAGAATCTGCGTGACAAAATTCAAAAGTATAAGACTTCCGAGCGCGGAGAAGGATATTTTGAATTTATCCTGAAAAACCGCGAACAGAATGGGCATAAAGTTCACAACTATCGCCTGGGTTATGTACCCGAGATAGCATGCCGAAATTGTGCTTTTGTAAGTTAATTTTTTCATTTGAGCTCTTCCTTTTGTAACACTTTTATTTTTTTCGCCGTAATTTAGTTGTAAGAGGCTTTTTGGTCTCTCACATTATAATTAGGAGGCTTTATGCATGCAAAATGTATTGTACGCACTGGGGCTTACTCTGCTTGCCGGGATTTCCACCGGAATCGGCAGCATAATGGCTCTTTTTGCAAAGCGCACCAACACCAAATTTCTGTCGCTGTCGCTCGGATTTTCCGCCGGAGTTATGCTCTATGTGGCAATGATAGAGATTTTTTCAAAATCCAGGGGATATCTTACCGACGCATACGGCTACAATACCGGTTGCTGGCTTACGGCAATATCTTTTTTTGCCGGTATAATATTGATAGCGCTGATAGACTTTTTCATTCCGTCGACCGAAAGTGATATAGGAGCAAACACAGGCGCGGATATGCATGAGGCATCGCTCAAACGCATGGGAATTGTAACTGCGCTTACGATAGGCATACATAATTTTCCCGAGGGAATGGCAACTTTTACGTCCGCGCTGAAAGACCCTCAGTTGGGGATAGCAATTGCGGTCGCAATTGCGATTCACAACATCCCGGAGGGAATCGCGACATCGCTGCCGATTTATTTTTCGAGCGGAAACAAGAAAAAAGCGTTCGGCATATCCTTTTTGTCGGGAATGACCGAGCCTGTGGGCGCGATTATCGGATATCTGCTTTTGAGACCCTTTTTCGGCGATTCGACATTCGGAATCATTTTCGGAATAATCGCCGGGATAATGGTTTTCATATCGCTTGAGGAGCTTATCCCCATGGCTCACGAATACGAAAAAAGCAAAATAACCATTGTCGGAGTGATCCTCGGAATGCTTGTTATGGCGCTGAGCTTGCTGCTGCTTATGTAATACCCGTATAGGTAATTGTTTCCTATATAATATTTTATCTTTTGTATTATATCAGCTCGTTTTTCAAAAGTAAATAGAATGTCTGATTTTGTAATAAAAATGTAACCCGGGGCAGAAAAAAAGCACTGCGCCGGGAGCGTTTTTATGGGTTTGAATTGCATACTTTCGATTATTCAACAAAAATTTACAAAATTTTTCTTGTAATTTTGCCCGATAAAGAGTATAATATAAAATATAATCAAATTAACTTGAAAGGGATATGCAATGTTTGTAGATAAGGCTAAGATTTTTATAAAGGCAGGCAGCGGCGGAAACGGAGCGATTGCGTTTCATCGCGAGAAGTATGTCGCAGCCGGCGGACCGGACGGCGGAGACGGCGGCAAGGGCGGAAATGTGATATTTCACGTTGACCCGGGACTGTCGACTCTGATGGATTTTCGGTATAAAAGAAAATATGCGGCAAAGCCGGGCGGCGACGGCGCAGGCAACCGCTGCAACGGGAAAAAAGGCGAGGACATTGTGATAAACGTTCCGCCCGGAACGATTGTGCGCGACAGCGAAAGCGGCAGGGTTCTGGCGGATTTGTCCGATGCGGAGCATGACGTGGTTCTGATAAAAGGCGGCAACGGCGGCTGGGGAAATTCACATTTTGCAACCGCGACGAGACAGACGCCGAATTTTGCCAAAAACGGTCAGCCCGGAATCGAGAGAGAGGTTATCTTAGAACTTAAGCTTTTGGCGGATGTCGGCTTGGTAGGATTCCCGAATGTGGGAAAATCAACACTTTTGTCGGTCACAACCAAGGCGGCTCCGAAAATTGCAAATTATCACTTTACAACTTTAGAGCCGAATCTCGGAGTGGTGGAGCTTGCGGAGCATATGAGTTTTGTTTTGGCTGATATTCCGGGAATTATCGAGGGCGCAAGCGAGGGCGTGGGACTCGGACATGAGTTTTTGCGCCACATCGAAAGAACAAGACTTCTTATACATGTGGTTGATGTGTCATCAATCGAGGGCAGAAATCCGATCGAGGATTTCGATATCATAAACGAGGAACTGTCGCGTTATAATATGGAGCTTGAAAAAAGACCGCAGATTGTGGCGGCGAACAAGACCGATATCATTCAGGACGAGGAGGCATACGAAAACTTCAAGACTGAAATAAAGCGGCGCGGCTATACTCTTTTTGAAATTTCAGCCGCAACAAGAGCCGGCGTTGACGAGCTTATGAAGCATGTGTATTCCGAGCTTCAAAAGCTGCCGCCGATTCAGGTGTACGAGCCTGAAATGGATCTGGAGGAGGAAACAAGGACAGATACAACCGAGCGCGGCTTTGATATAAGCATGGACGGTAATGTCTATGTTGTGTCCGGTTCATGGATTGAGTCTGTCGGCGGAAGTGTAAACTTCTCGGACGAAGAAAGCCTGCAATATTTCCAAAGAGCGCTTAAAAATCATGGAGTTATAGACGCGCTTGAGGAGGCGGGAATACACGAGGGCGATACCGTCAGAATCGGCGATTTGGAATTTGATTTTGTGTGGTAGGGGTGAACAAATGGAAGAAAAAGAAAGACAAAATGAATTTGCAGCGCGCAGAGCGGCGCGGCAGAAAAAGAAAAAAAGAACAAAAATGACAATTGCCCTGTGCGTGATTTTGGCAGCGATTGTGGGACTTTTCAATATCTTTTTCGGATATGACAGGGTACACCAAGACAAGACCGTAACCATAGACGAGGGCAGCTCGATATTCGATATTGCCGATACCTTAAAGAAAGAGGGCGTGATTTCGAAAAAAGCAAAATTTGCGGCGGAGGTTTTGCTCTCCGGCAACCGCGGCAAGCTTAAATTCGGAACGTTTGAGCTTGAAAAAGGTATGAAATATTCCGATGTGGTCGAACTTATGGTGAACGAGGGCGCAAAAAAGGAATCGGTAACTCTGACCGTTCCCGAGGGGTTCTCGGTCGAGAATATCATTGACAGAATGACCGAATTGGGAATAGGCAGCGAGGACGAGATAAAGGCGGCTCTTTCGGCGGATTATGCTTATGATTTCATTGACAAAATTCCGCAAAAAGACGGACAGAAGTATAAGCTGCAAGGATTTTTGTTCCCGGCGACCTATGAGTTTTACAAGGATGCCGACGCAATAACCGTTATAGATACAATGCTTGCCGAGTTTGACAAGCGGTATAAAAAGCTTGCGGCAAATTATGATAATGTGTATGATATCATAACAAAGGCATCGATGGTCGAAAGGGAGGCAAGGATAGATTCCGAACGCGCACGCATTGCCGGAGTCTTTGAAAATCGGCTCGCGGACGGTATGAAACTTCAGATAGACGCGACCGTTGCATATGTTGTCTCGGACGGAAAATACGATGTGCAGAGAATTATGTACAGTGACCTTAAAAAGGATTCGCCCTATAACACATATATTGTGACCGGGCTGCCTGTAGGTCCTATCTGTAACCCCGGCGAGGAGTCGATAAAGGCGGCACTCTCGCCCGAGAAGAATACCTATCTGTTCTATCATACCGATGAGAATAAAAAAGACGGAAGTCACATATTTACCGAGACATACGAGGAACACCAATCAACACTCAACAATTGACGCGAAAAATATGCTGCGCATCTCACCATTTTTCGAGGTTCGGAGTATGCACATACGCCGTCACCTCTCAAAACGGCAATCTGCTCAGAATCTTTTCCGCGTTAATAATAAAATGAAAAAATACTTTGTACCTCGGAATTTTTTTGAGGTTAGTAAGTAACAATATCAATTTTAAGAAAGGATAGTGTGTAAAATGGACGAATTTGTAGAAAAATTAAAACAGGGAGCAAACATGGTATTCGGCAATGCCGAAAAATTCACAACCGCGGCTGTTGACAAAGCCGGCAGTATGGTGGAGCAGACAAAGCTTGGCTATGCAATCAAGGTAAACGAGGAAAAGATTAAGGATATCCTTGCCGAACTTGGAAAAAGTGTGTACGATGAGTACAAAAGCGGAAGTGAATTTCCGGAGAAAATGAGCGAAAAGCTTGCAATGATAGACAGCTTGAACGATGAGATCCTTGAGATGAAAGCGAAAATTGCCGACATGAAAAACTCGGTTGTATGTCACGAATGCGGCGCATACAACGACAGTGAGAGCGTATATTGCTCAAAGTGCGGCAAAAAGCTGTAAATTAAAAGGAGCGCACCGGACGCACCCTTTGCATGTGGGTGCGTTCCGCTTTTTCTTTAGACAGAAACGGAGTGGAAATATGCAAAAAAGAGAAGAAAAAAAAGTTTCCGATTCATACACCGAGCAGGTTCAGCTGCTCACAAAGGCTAACATGAATGGGTACAACCGTCTTTTCGGCGGAACGCTTATGGAGTGGATAGACGTGGTTGCGGCGATTGTTGCACGCAGGCACTCGGGCAAGAATGTCACGACCGTTGTTGTTGACACGCTGCAATTCAAAGGTCCGGCATATGCAAACGAGCATCTGCTGCTCACAGGAAAGATGACATATGTCGGAAGAACATCAATGGAAGTGTGTGTAAAGACCTTTGTTGAGGCATTGGACGGTAAAAGACGGCTTATAAATGAAGCGTACGTGGTAATGGTTGCCTTGGACGAAAACGAAAGACCGACCGAAGTGCCGGGACTTATTCTTGAAACCGACAGCGAGCGTGAAGCGTGGCAGCACGGCGAAAGGAGAAACGAGTTGAGAAAGAAAAGACGTGCCGAAAAGTATTAAAAATATATTACAGTTTCGGCACTTTGTATTGACTTTTGAGATAAAATGATGTATTATATTAAGCAGATGTTATTTAATTGTTATAAAGTTATTTCAATCTGAAAAATATGATATGCGAGGAATTTTACTTATGAGAAAATTTATATGTGCGGCATTGGCAGCAGCTATGCTCTTTGCCGGAGCGACAATACCCGCATTTGCAGAATATAAAACAGTGAGGGTACATGGCAGTTCTGAATATGTAATAAATAATGCGCTTACGCTGAACGGCTCGGTGATGGTCCCGATAAGAACTCTTGCCGATGCGCTTGAAATGGAAGTTATATGGCTCGGAAAAATCCAGGCAGTTGTTATTTGGAATGACGATGTCGAGGTCAGGGCAAGGCTTGACGACAGAATCGCGTGCGTCAACACAACGAACACAGAGCTTACGCAAGCACCGACGCTGATAAACGGGAGTACATATCTTCCGCTCAGAAGTATTTCCGAAGCGGTGGGGGCAAGCGTTGTGTGGAATGACGGGAATATCGACGTGTTTACGGGAAATGCGAAAAATACAAACGCTCAGACTGCTTTAACGGCGGTAAATACTCAAAGCACAGCAGGGACAAGCACCAAGCAGGAAAGCGGTATGCGTTTTTATGCTCAGCGCCAGGCAGAGTGGAATTTTGAAAATAACGGAAACGGATATTGTTGGGTATGTGCCTATGCAATGGCGCTCACAAGTGCACTCGGACGCGAGGTGACTCCGCCGATGGTTGCGGCAGTTAATGCAAAAAGCGGTTCGGGTGCGTATATGCAGCACAATAATATAATAAATGAATTCGGAGTGTCGTTTGTGTCGGCTTTGGACGAAAGCTCGCCTTATTTCAAGAACTTTGATTCGTGGCGCGGCGCGACCTACATAAACAAGGGCAGCGATGCCGAGGCAATTGCTGCAATAAAGGCGGCTCTCGATAAAAATCCGCAGGGTGTAATGGTTAGATATACTGTCTATCCGCATACTTTGTTCGCTGTGGGCTACAGCGGAGATACAATTTATTTCCACGAGCCGGCATACGAAAACGGAGCGTCAATGACCTTTGAGCAGACATGCCTTAAAAAGTATAAGATATCGGATTTGGATTATTTGCAGGCAATTTCAAAATAATACATATTTTCCTTGATTTTTTGCGGAAAAGCTGATATAATAATATGGTACAACACAGATGATTAATTGAAAGGATTGAATACTTATGTATTATATAGGAGTAGATTTGGGCGGTACAAATATTGCCGCAGGTGTGGTTGACGAAAACGGAAAAATTTTGGTGCAGGATTCCACGCCTACGCTGAACGAGCGTCCGTATACCGAGATAGTTAAGGATATGGCGAATCTTTGCAAAAAGATTATTGCCGATGCAGGACTTGCCGAGAGCGATATTAAGGCTATCGGAATAGGCAGCCCGGGTTCTATCGATAACGAGAACGGAGTTGTTGTCTATGCAAACAACTTGAAAATGGATCATTCTCCGATTGCGGCAGAACTTAAAAAGTATATCAATGTTCCGGTGAATATTGAAAACGATGCGAACGCGGCAGCATACGGCGAATATGTGATAAACGGCGGCGGAGTGGACGATTTTGTGTTCATAACACTCGGAACGGGTGTCGGCGGCGGAGTAATCATAAATAAAAAGATTTACCGCGGTTTCAACGGTGCCGGCGGCGAACTGGGACATATAACTCTTGTACATGACGGCGAACCTTGCACATGCGGAAATCGCGGCTGCTGGGAGGCATATGCATCGGTAACGGCGCTTATTCGTCAAACAGAGGCAGCTATGAAAGAAAATCCGGATTCTATGATGCATGAGGTTGCGAAAAAGGAGAATAAGGTAAGCGGAAAAACGGCGTTTATTGCGGCAAAGAACGGTGATGCGGCGGCTCAGAAAGTTGTCGACACGTATATAGGTTATGTCGCTGACGGAATTATGAGCGTGATAAACATTTTCCAGCCGGAAAAGCTTGTTATCGGCGGCGGAATAAGCAGAGAGGGCGACTATCTGTTAAAGCCGATTATTAGGTATGTTGACAAGGTTGGATATAATAAATATATGAAGAAAACCAAAATCAGCATAGCAACGCTGTTTAATGACGCGGGAATCATCGGCGCGGCTTTGGCAGCAAGAAAATAAAATATTATAGATTGATGCGAAAAAATTCAATATGAAAACAGGAAAGTAATTCGGACTCTTATCGGAATTACTTTCTTTTTTTCTTTTTTTTGTGATATCTTTTTCGGATTTTCAAAATAGAATATATGAGAGATAATTCTGCGATTGCCGAGATACTAAAAAAGGGGGAAAAATAATGATAAAGGTGACAAAGCATCTCTATATTCATCCGCTGACAATTCTGCTTTTTGCAGCGTGCTATATAATGCGCAGACCGGAATTTGTGCTTTTGTGCTATGCGATAATCGCGGTGCATGAATCGGCACACCTTGCGGCGGCACTTTGTATAGGTCTTATGCCGTCCAAAATCGTTATATATCCGTTCGGATTGAATCTGAAACTTAAAAATAAAATCGTATACGCGCTGTCCGATGAGATAATTCTCTATGCGGCAGGGCCGCTTTCAAATATTGTAATGGCTCTCGCGGCATTGCCTTTTATAAATAAAATCCCGTATGCTTATGAATTTTACATGCAGAATATGGGACTTTTTGTTATAAATATGCTGCCGGTTATGCCGCTTGACGGCGGAGTCATCGCAAAAAAGCTGCTTTCGCGGCTCTGCGGAAGAAAAAAGGCAGGCATAATAATGAAAATAACAAGCGCGGCAATAATATCGGCAATCGCCGTAATCGGTGTGTATCTTGCCGCAATCGGCAGCTTTTCGGTCTGCCTTTTTGTGATTTTTCTTGTGTGCAACATATTCTCGACCGAGGAGAAATATAATATAGACTTTGTGAAAGAGCTGATTTATTATAAAGAAAAAAAGACAAAAAAGGTGAAAGCGGTGCTTATGGGGGACAGCCTGCGGGACACTGCCGAGATGTTTTCACCGGGCGCGTTTTATATAGTATGCGATATAGATTCCGATGGAAAAATTTCCGATGTGCTCACCGAAACCGAGGTCCTGGACAGTTTAGTGAAATCAAGAGCGGAGAATATCACTTCGGGGTGAAGTGCCGAAAGCCTTTACATATGCTCGGTAAAAATCGGAATAGCTGCCGAAGCCGGCGGCAAGACATGCATTTCCGATAGCCATTCCGTCTTTGCATAGCTTTTTTGCGAGCAGAAGTCTTTTGGCAGTGATATATTGATTTATGGTAAAGCCGGTGTTTTTTTTGAAAATCCGACACATATAAAACTTGGACAAAAAGAATTTTTCGGCGAGAAAATCAAGCGATATCGGCTGCGCAAGATTTTGATTGATATAGGATATTATTCCGGAGACGGTGTCGTTCTGAACCGACGGCACAACGGTGGATGAAAGCTTGCTTATGTGGTACAGAAATTCCACAATCGCGCACTTGACAACGGCGTCGTCCTGCTTGGTTGTTGCCGATATGTAACGCTCGGCGCGCATCAGAATGTCATAAATCCTCTTTTCTTTTATATCTCTGATATATCGGCTTTCCATATCGGCTTTGAAAATTGCCCTCAGGCTTTGGCAGTTCCACGCGTCAAAAAAACTGTCGGTTATGTTAAGCACAATGCGTTCGTATGCCGTTTCCTCTTCGGGAAAAATTCTGTGCAGCTCGTTTCCGCGTATCAAAAGCATGTCGTAGGGCATAAGCCTGTAGCTTTTTCCCTCGACAACAAATCTTGCGTCACCGCTGATAAATATGTATATTTCGTAATCGGTGTGAGTGTGCAGCGCAAATTCATTTGATTTTGGGTGCGCTGTCCACTTATGCATGTACGAAAATCTTTTGTCCTTGTCACTTCTTGCGGCTTTAATATTTTCCATATAAATCACCTCGCTGTTTTTTATTATAACACAAAAGAGCAAGAATTGCAATATATTAAGCAATAAAAACATTGCGGAAATGCCTATTTTGTGTTACAATTAAAGAAAAAAAGACAGGAAAGGAAATGCAATATGTCTGAGTTTGTCATAACGGGATTTTCCGATGAAATAGACGAGAAAATCACAAAGCAGTTCGCTCATCTGAACACGCTTGGAATTTCGTACTTTGAGCCGAGGGGAATAGATGGTGTCAACATTGCGGATATTGACGCACCCAAAAGAGAAAAATTAAAGAAAGAAATGAAAAAGCACAATATAAAGGTGTCGTCGGTAGGCTCGCCGATAGGGAAAATAGGAATCGGCGACCCGTTTGAGCCGCATATGGAAAAGCTTAAGCGTGTGATTGAGACGGCGCACGAATTGGATACAAAGTATATAAGGGTGTTCAGCTTTTTCATGCCGCGCGGCGAAAATCCGCAGAATTACCGCGGTGAGGTTATCGACCGAATCGGGAAGATGTGCGATATTGCCGAAAAAGAGAATGTCATGCTGCTGCACGAAAACGAAAAGGAGATATACGGAGATACCGCGAAAAGATGCCTTGATATATTGGAGTCGGTAGACTCAAAGGCATTGAGAGCTGTTTTTGACCCGGCGAATTTTGTCCAGTGCGGCGAGACGACCTATCCCGATGCGTTCGAGATGCTTAAGCCGTACATAGAGTATATGCATATAAAGGATGCACTTTCCGACGGCTCGGTCGTGCCGGCAGGCTGCGGCGAGGGACATGTCGAGGAGATTTTATCGACGCTTTGGCAGGACGGATACGAGGGATTTTTAAGCTTGGAGCCGCATTTGGGCAGCTTTAAGGGACTTGAGGGTCTGGAATTGGACGACAAAATGCTTTCTCTTGATGGCAGCACTCCGGAAAAATTCACGCTTGCATATGACAGCTTGAAGAAAATAATCGAAAGGGTGAGAGGATAATGGATAAAGTAAAGGTAGGAATTATAGGAATAGGAAATATGGGTTCGGCTCATGCAGCGAATATAAATAAGGGGAAAGTTCCCAACATGGAACTTGCCGCACTGTGCGATATTGCCGAGGGGAGACGGGAATATTGTAAAAGGAATTACCCGAACGTGCCTGTGTTCAAAAATTCGGATGAGCTGATAGAAAGCGGACTTGCCGACGCGGTTATAATCGCGACTCCGCACTATTTTCATCCGCCGATTGCGATAAAGGCGTTCGAAAACGGCTTGAATGTCTTGAGCGAAAAGCCGATAGGTGTATATACGGCTCAGATTCTGGAGATGAACGAGGCGGCAAAGAAAAGCGGAAAAGTGTTCGGGATTATGTATAATCAGCGCACCAATCCGGTGTATCAAAAGCTGCGCGAGCTTATCCAAAGCGGCGAGCTGGGCGGCATAAAAAGAGTGAACTGGACAATAACCGACTGGTACAGACCGCAGGCATATCACGACAGCTGCACATGGCGTTCGACCTGGGCGACTGAGGGCGGCGGCGCGCTGATAAACCAAAATCCGCATCAGCTCGACCTGTGGCAATGGATGTTCGGCATGCCTTCAAAAATTATGTCGCATGTATCGTTCGGAAAATATTATGATATAGAGGTTGAGGACGACGTCACCGCTTTTATGCAATACGATGACGGCATGACCGGCTTGTATATCACCTCGACAGGTGAGGCGCCGGGAACAAACCGCCTTGAAATTGCCTGCGATATGGGTAAGGTGGTTGTGGAAAACAATACTATCACATTTTGGCGCAACAGGGTTTCGGAAAGAGAATTTAACAAGACGAACAATGAAATTTTCGGCTGCCCCGAATGTTGGAAATGCGAGATTCCTGCCGATAAGAGCGGCGGCGAGCAGCATGTGGGAATACTTAAAAACTTTGCCGATGCCGTTTTGAAAGGAACACCGCTTTTAGCTCCGGGATATGAAGGAATAAACGGACTTACGATTTCGAATGCAATCCATTACTCTGCATGGACAGGCGGCAGGGCGGATGTTAAGAATTTTCCGCATGATGAATTTTACGGTCTGCTCAAAGATAAAATAGCAAAATCAACGGTTGTGAAGAAGAATATTCAAAGGACAGCCGACACGGAGGGAACATACTGATGGATAAGAGAATAGGTGCACAATTATATACTTTGCGTGATTTTACGCAGACTAAAGAGGATTTTGAAAAATCCATGAAAAGAGTTCACGATATAGGCTATAAGGCGGTGCAGATTTCGGCAGTAGGTCCGATAGCGCCGGAGGATATGAGAGAGATTTGCCAAAAATACGATTTGGCAATCGCCTGCACACACAAGGGATTTGACGATTATGTCAGCCGCCCTGACGAAATGATTGATTTCCACAAAAAACTCGGCTGCGATATTGCGGGTCTCGGAGCAATGCCCGGCGAATACCGCTCGCTTGAAAAAATTCCCGAACTGGTCGAAAAACTCAACCACGTGACCGATGAAATGGCAAAGCAGGGGATAACCTTTGCATATCATAACCATCATTTCGAATTTGAGCGCATGGAAAACGGTCAGTTTATCATGGACTATATGATAGAGCATGGCAAGTTCGATTTTATTGTGGATGTTTATTGGCTTGCGGTTGCAGGTCTCAATCCGGCGGAGTATATCAGAAAAATGGGAAAAAGAGCGGTTGTTATTCACTATAAGGATTTAGCGATTGTGAATTATGAGGTTGTCATGGCGGAGGTCATGGAGGGCAATCTCGACTGGGATGCGATAATCGCGGCATCGCGTGACGCAGGCAGCCGCTGGGCGATGGTGGAGCAGGACGTCTGCCGCCGCGACCCGTTCGAAAGCTTGGAAATAAGCTATAAAAATCTGACAAAGAAAGGCTTTATATAAAGACTTCTGAAAGGGTGATGAGTATGATTAACTCATGCGTTGTCGGACTCGGAGCCGTCGGACCGATACACGCGCGTGCGGCGGGGGACAAGCTCTCTGCCGTATGCGATGTTGACAAAAGGCGCGCGGACTGCTATGCGAAAAAGTACAATGTGACTGCGTATTACGATTACGAAAGCGTTCTTGCCGATGAGAGGATAAATACGGTTCATATCTGCACGCCGCATTATCTTCATAAGTCCATGGCTTTGGCTGCACTTGCGGCAGGCAAAAATATAGTGTTGGAAAAGCCTGTCGGAATCAGTCTTGAAGAAATAGACGAGCTTGAAAGAGTGTATCGGAAATCGGATAAAAAGGTGTGTATAATGCTCCAAAACCGAACGAATAACAGCGTTGCCGAAATGAAAAGAATCATTGACGAGGATGAAACTCTCGGCAAAATGCGTGGTATTGCGGCATTCATGACATGGCACCGCGACGAGGCATATTACGCATCGGCGGATTGGCGCGGTAAATGGGCAACCGAGGGCGGTGCGCTTTTGATAAACCAGGCGATACATATTATTGACCTGCTCGATTGGCTTGGCGGAGGAATAGCCGCGGTTAAGAGCGGCATTTCGAACAAGGCGACACCGTCAATCGAGACGGAGGACACAGCCGAGGCTGTTTTTGAAATGAAAAACGGGTGCCGGGGCGTGTTTTATGCCACTAACACATTTGGTGCGGATATGCCTTTCAGAGTCGAAGCGGTGTTCGAAAACGCTGTTCTGCGCTATGCCGACGGGCATTTGTACAGAATCGGCAAGGACGTGGAGATAGTTACGAACGATTCGAAAAACATAGCAGGCAAGGAGTGCTGGGGCGACGGACATTCGAGAGTGATATCAAAATTTTATAATGCGGTCGAGAGCGGAACGGACGATTATATGGATTTGCTGAGCGGTCTTCATTCGGCGAAAGTTATGCTTTCGATGTACAAAAACGGTCTTGAAAAGGACGGAGACTGGATAAAAATATAACGGAGATGAGAGTATGAAAATGACATTCAGATGGTATGGGGATGATGACCCCGTAACCTTGGACAAAATAAGACAGATTCCGGGCATTGTCGGAATCGTATCGGCAATCTACGATATCCCGGTCGGAGAGGCATGGGATGAGGAGAGCATTTTTAAGCTGAAAAATAAAATCGAGGAAAAAGGACTTGAGCTGTCGGTTATCGAGAGCGTGCCTGTTCACGAGGATATCAAGCTTGGCAGGGGCGACAGGGACAGATATATAGAAAACTATTGCATCACGCTGAGAAATCTTGCAAAGGCAGGCGTGGACTGTGTTTGCTATAACTTTATGCCGGTGTTCGACTGGACTCGTTCAAGCCTTGCGCACCCTTTGCCCGACGGCTCGAATGCGCTTATGTACGACCATGATACCGTCCTTAAAATGAATCCGCTCACAGGCGATTTGTCGCTGCCCGGCTGGGACGCAAGCTATACAAAGGATCAGATGCGTGAGCTTTTGGAGACATATGGCAAAATAAGCGAGGAGGACTTGTGGAATAACCTTAAATATTTCCTTGACCGCGTTATAAAAACCGCGGAGGTGGTCGGGGTTAAGATGGCGATTCACCCGGATGATCCGCCATGGAGTATTTTCGGCTTGCCGAGGATAATAACCAACAAGGCGAATATCGAAAGATTTTTAAAGCTTTACGACAGCGAATATAACGGACTTACTCTTTGCAGCGGTTCGCTCGCGGCGAATCCCGAAAATGATATTGCCGACATGGTATACACATTCGGAAAGCGAATCCATTTTGCGCATATGCGTAATATAAAAATAACCGGCGAAAAATGCTTTGAGGAATCGGCGCATATGTCAGAGTGCGGCTCACTTGATATGGTAAAGATTATGAAAGCGTATAAGGATATCGGCTTTGACGGATACATGCGCCCCGACCATGGCAGAATGATTTGGGGCGAGAGCGGCAGACCCGGCTACGGCTTGTATGACCGCGCACTCGGCTCGCAGTATCTGAAAGGAATTTGGGACACATTGACACGATAAAAAAGGGAGAGTATTAATGTGAAAAATTAATACTGCGATTGAATTTAATTGCCTGCGCGAAAAATTTTCCTTATGTTGTTCGGAAACCGCGCATGGGCACTGATAATCTCTTATTATTCCAACCCTGCGGATAAGAGATTTTCATTGCAATTTATGCCGGCGCAGGGCGGCAGAACGGAGATTATTATGAAATTACCTTTTGAACTTGATTTGGGCGGAAAAACGATTGTTATAACCGGCGGAGGCGGAGTTTTGTGCGGCATGTTCGCCAAAGCTCTGGGACAGTGCGGAGCGAATGTTGCGATTCTGGACTTGAATTTGAACGCTGCACGGGCTGTTGCCGACGAGATAAACAAGGTTGGGGGACATGCCAAGGGTTACGAGGCAAATGTTCTCAGCAAGGAGTCGCTTTCTGCGGCATGTGGAGAAATAACAAGCGATTTCGGCAGCTGCGACATTTTGATAAACGGAGCGGGCGGAAACAACCCCAAGGGCACGACAACAAAGGAATATCTCGAATACGAGGATTTGAAAAATAACGGCGAACTGACTACATTCTTTGACCTTGACCCGTCGGGCGTTGAGTTTGTGTTCAATCTCAACTTCCTCGGAACTCTTTTGACAACCCAAGTGTTTGCAAAAAGCATGGCGGAGAACAAAAAAGGCACGATAATCAACATATCTTCGATGAATGCGTTTACGCCGCTTACCAAAATTCCGGCTTACAGCGGAGCAAAGGCGGCTGTGTCAAACTTCACCGAGTGGCTCGCGGTGCATTTTTCAAAGGTGGGCATAAGAGTGAACGCAATTGCACCGGGATTTTTTGTGACCAATCAAAACAGAGCACTTCTGTTTGACGATGACGGCAATCCGACAGCGAGAACAAAGAAGATTCTTGCCGCAACGCCTATGGAGCGGTTCGGCGAGCCGGAGGAGCTTATCGGAACACTTTTGTGGCTGATAAACGACGCGGCATCGGGATTTGTAAACGGTGTTGTAGTGCCGGTCGACGGCGGTTTTTCGGCATACAGCGGTGTGTAAAAAGGGAAATCGGTTTTCGGTCGGCTGAGCGAAAAACAAGGAGATAAAATATGGAAAGTTTAAAGAATCTGCCTGCAATCGGTGATATGTCAAAGAGCGAAATCGTAGATTTGCTTTTGAAAGAAGAATACGGCTATTTACCGAAGCAGCCCCAAAAAATTGAGGCTGAAAGCGTTGAAGAAGCAAAATTTACATTTTGTGCGGGAAAGGCAAAGCTGTTCAAAATAATACTGAAATGCACACTGGATAATTCGACATTTTCATTTCCGATTTATTATACAAAGCTTACGGGTGTGCAGGAAAAAGTACCATGCTTTATAATGATAAATTTCAGAGCGGACGTTCCGGACAGATATTTGCCGTCGGAGGAGCTTGTTGATGCCGGATACGCGGTTTTATCATTCGGATATAAGGATGTAACTTCCGATGACGGTGATTTTACAAACGGACTTGCCGGCGTGGTATATAAAAATGGTGAAAGAGACGATACGCAATGCGGAAAAATCGGCTTGTGGGCGTGGGCGGCGATGAGGGTCATGGACTACGCTGTGACATTGCCGGAGCTTGATTGCTCCAAAATCAGCGTGGCGGGACATTCGAGACTTGGAAAAACCGCCTTGCTTGCAGGTGCATTGGATGAACGCTTTTACTGTGCATTTTCAAACGATTCGGGCTGCAGCGGCGCATCCTTGTCGAGGGGCAAGACGGAAGAAAATGAGGATATAAAATCAATATGTACAAACTTTCCTTATTGGTTTTGTGAGCATTACAAGATATATATGGATAATGAGGATTCGTTGCCGTTTGACCAGCATTTTTTGCTTGCCGCAAACGTACCTCATCGGGTTTATGCTGCAAGTGCGGCTGAGGATTTGTGGGCGGACCCCGATAAAGAATATCTTTCCTGCGCAGCGGCGAGCGATTATTACAAAAAGCATGGGATGACCGGATTTGTATCCGATAAAGCACTTCCCGAGGTGGGGGATGTATTCCATGACGGGCATATCGGCTATCATTTGAGAAAGGGCAAGCATTATTTCAGCCGCGAGGACTGGAACAGATTCATTGAATATCTTGATTTGTCATATAGGAGAGATTGATTTGAACGGCTGCTATCCGATTATGAATCAGGTATGTTCTTTTTTCGGCTGAGCGATGCGTGCACGTTATATTAATTGAAAAGCTCCGTCCGGTTCGGATTTTTCCGAACCCGGCGAAGCTTTTTTGTTTGCAAAAAACAAGTGCATGACGGACAAATCAAAATGCCGCTTTATTACTGTGCCGACAGGCGATTTTTTAGTACATTGGTGCAAAGTGTTCTCAACGCATCGATAGTTTTAATAGTCGCTGCCCTTGATAAGAGTTCCGATCCCCGTCTTTGTGAATATCTCCAAAAGCAGGCAGTGGGGGATACGGCCGTCTATAATATGCACGCCCTTAACGCCTGCGTCAATGGCTTTCAGACAGCCGAGAACCTTCGGAATCATGCCGCTGTTTATAACGCCGCTGTGAATCATATTGTGAATTTCTTCTCTGCCTGTTTCAAAAACGACATCGCCGTTTTCGTCCTTGACGCCCTCGACATCGGTGAGCAGAATCAGCTTCTCGGCAGAGGTTGCGGCAGCTATTGAGGCAGCAACGCTGTCGGCGTTGATGTTGTAGCTCTGTCCGTTCTCGTCTGTGCCGATAGGTGCGATTACGGGGATATATGCATCGTCCGAAATATACTTAATCAAATGCGGATTGACCTCAACAATATCGCCGACATATCCTAAATCAACGTCCTTGCCGTCGACCCGGGTATATTGCTTTTTACAGGTGATAAAGCTGCCGTCGATTCCGCAGAAACCGACCGCTTTTCCGCCCTTGCAGTTCAAAAGCGACACAATTTCCTTGTTTGTTTTGCCAACCAAAACCATCTGAGCGGTTTTCATCGTCTCGGCATCTGTCACGCGCAGACCGTTTATAAATTCGCTCTTGATGTTGTTCTGCTTCAATGCTGCCGAGATATCCGGACCGCCGCCATGAACCACAATCGGCTTCAAGCCTATGTATTTGAGCAGCGTGACATCCTCCATAACCGAGTTTTTCAAATCCTCGTTAATCATTGCGTTGCCACCGTATTTAACAACGACGGTCTTGTTGGCAAACTTTTGGATGTAGGGCAGAGCCTCAATGAGTATGCCGGCTTTTTTGATGAGTTCTTGCATTTTAAATCATGTCCTTTCGCGTGTTATTTTATCCTGAAAGTCTTTATTTCAAACGGTTTCACGGTAAAAGCAAAAGAGTTTTTTTCGGCAGGTACACTGCAGAAATTCTCGTTTTCGATAAAGCTGCTTTCGTATACTTTGTTTATGTCAAATCCCGTCTTGATGACGGCGTTTGTGCGTCTGCCAAAGGCTTCGTACACTCTGACGATTATGTCGTCGCCGTCGCATGCCTTTTTGACTGCCGAAATCACGACATTCTCACAGCCGGAGGCGATAAAGCTGTATTCGGACGGCAGTGCGCCGTTTCCGGATGCGGCATATGCCTTGAGCGGACAGTTCAGGGCGAACGCTTCTTTCACTACGTGACCCTCACGCCATGTTCCGCTGTGCGGCATGAACGAATATGTAAAGGTGTGGTGTCCGATATCCGCTTCGGGGTTGGGATGAGTTCCGCACTTCAAGAGCGTCAGACGCATAACACCGTCGTGAATATCATGTCCGTACTTGCAATCGTTCAAGAGAGCTGCGCCGTAGCCGCTTTCCGACAAATCAGCCCATTTGTGCGCGCAGACCTCGAATTTTGCCGCATCCCACGATGTGTTTGTGTGGGTTGGGCGTTCGAGTGCACCGTATTGAATTTCATAGCTTGCCTTGTCGGCGAGTATATCGACCGGGAAAGCCGCCTTTAATAGAATGTGGTGCTCGTGCCAGTCTGCGTCGGTTTTAAAGTCTATTCTTGCGTTGGCGCGGTAGATGGTGACGGTTTGAGTAATCGTTGAATTTAAGAACCTTTTCACTATCTTAACCGAACCCAAAAGCGGTGTGACCTCTGCGACCTCGATTGAGACAACATCGTTCACTTCCCACATGGATTCCTTATAATACAGAGTGATTTCCCAGTTGTCGTACGCTTTGGGGTGATCGTCAAAGGCTTGCAGAACATTGGCTCTTTCGCCCGGCTTTATCACCTCGCGGCTGTTTTCTTTGTCAAATATTCTTGTGATGTTTCCGCACTCGTCAATATCGATTGCAAAGAATCGGTTTTCCAAATGCGACTTGCTGACCGAAATGTCGGAGTCGGTCTCGCATACATCGTCTATAACGCGCCAGCCGTACGCCGGAATATTTTCGGCATAGACATACTTATCGCCGAACTTGACCGCCTCGCTGCGCTCAAAGCTTGTCGGATTGTATACAAGAATACCTTTTTTGCTTGTATTGTCAGCGATTGACAAAAGCGCCGAATCGGAAAGGTGAGTATTTTTTTCGATAAGGGCTGTATATTCCTTGTCGGTGACATCGTAGACGTCCTTTATCGACGAACCGGGGATAATGTCGTGGAATTGGTTTAAAAGGACATTTTCCCACGCACTGTAAAGCTCCTCTTTCGGATAGCTGCCGCCCAAAAGGCGCTCATTTATCAGAGAAACCGTCTCGGTGTGCTGCAAAAGAAATTCGCATATCCGATTGAAACGCTTGTTTTTTGCCATGCTTGTGTAGGTTCCGCGGTGCAGCTCCAAATAAAGCTCGCCGACCCATTTTGGCAGATTTTTGCCCTTGACATTTTCCTTTATGGAGTTTATGCAGTCGGTCGCGGTGGTAAGGCGCGTAACGGGTGTCCCGGGGATTCCGTGCGCGGTTCTCTTTTCAAATTCGAGCATTTCCTCGGTAACTCCGCCGCCGCCGTCTCCGTAGCCGTAGCTGGTCAAAATCTCGTTGTTAATATTCTTTTGATGATAGTGCTCCCATGAAAATGCAAGCGAGTTGGGGATGATTCTTGCGTTGTAGCTGGAATAATGATTGTCGGTGTCGCCGAGTCTTACATTTTCCTCCGCGCCCAAAATGAACTGCGTAAAGATTTCCGTTCCGTCAATGCCCTGCCACGTAAAGGTTTCGTATGGCATTGCATTGTACTCGTTCCAGCTTATTTTCGAGGTCACAAAGGTGTCGATGCCGCTCTTTTTCAAAATCTGCGGCAGCGCTGCCGAATATCCGAACACATCGGGCAGCCAAAGTATTTTGGAGTCTTTGTCAAATTCCTCCTTGAAAAATCGCTTGCCATGGAGTATCTGCCGAATCAGACTTTCGCCGCTCGTCAGATTGCAGTCGGCTTCAAGCCACATTGCGCCCTCCGGCTCCCATCTGCCCTCGGCAACACGTTTTTTTATGCGCTCGTATACCTCGGGTGCGTCCTCTTTCACAAATTTGTACAGCTGCGGCTGGCTCGACATAAATTTGAAATCGGGGTATCTGTCCATAAGCATAAGCATGGTCGAAAAGGTTCGAACCGCTTTTTGGCGCGTTTGCTCGACTGTCCAGAGCCATGCTACGTCGATGTGGGTGTGACCGATGCAGTCGACAATCGGTGCACCGTCGGTTCTGCAATATTTCCCGTAAAATTCGCTTTCTATGTACTCGTTTGCTGCGTCAACCGACTTAAGATATTCTTCCGACATCGGTATGCGCAGGTCGATTCGGTTAAGCGTCTCGGTGAGATAGTTTTCAATCGCGATGCGGTATTCATTGCCTTTGGGGTACATCTCCGCCGCTATCTGCGCGGTTTTTAAGTTAAAATAAAGCCGCTTTGTCTCGTAGCTGTGCGCATAAAGCTTTGGGGCAAAATTCATCATTTTATTTTCGCGGCCCGAGTAGCCGCGGTAGATAATTTCAAATTTTTCGCCCGGCTCTGCATTCTCCGAGAGATACAAAAATGTGTGGTTTGTGTCGAATGCCTGTGCGGCTTTGCCGTTCACATATACCACGAACTGCGGATTTACCGCATTCCATTCGTTTCCGGGACCTGTGATAAGCTTTAAAATGACAGTTTTTCCTTTTAAGGACTCGGGCATTTCAAAAACGGTTCTGAACCACGCCCAGCTGTCATAGCCGCCCCATTGCTTTTGGTCAAATTTGCTCCATTCGCGCGGCTCTGCCTTTCCCTCGCAGTATTCGATATCGGTAATCTCAACGCAGGAGGTGTCGATTGTGCTTTTTATCACTTCAAGATATTGCTTTGTACGGTCAATTGTAAAATACATATTGTACGCCTCGTTTCTAAAATAAATTCATAACTATTATATACCAACGCCTAAAAATGTCAATAGATTTTGCCAATTTATTGCGGCAGAAGTAAAAAAACGTCAATTTTCAGTTAAAATATATCTATTTCAGAAACGTCTGATACATTTTTTTCATTTGCAGAGCGTCCTCCGGCTGAGTTCCCGCCGATTCGCAAATGATATGCGGCGAAAGATTTTTTCTTGCTATAAGCTCGGCAAGCGGCTCAAAATCGGGTCCGAACACATCGTCCTCAAAAGTGAGATGCTTTTTCTCACCGCCCTTGGTATATTCGATTTTGCTGAAATGGCTGTGAAATACCTTGAGTCGGTTGTGACCGAGCTTATTTTCTATTGTGTCGAGAATTTTTTCGTAGTCGTCAATTGTCTTTATTCCGCCGAGAGTGCGTGCGTTTAAGTGTCCGAAATCTATTGTCGGCAGAAAACGCTCGTCGAGTGAGCACAGTTCCATAACTTCGTCAAGGTCGCCGAGTTGGTTTATTTTGCCCATGGTCTCGATGCACAAAACAACATTATATCCTGAATTGTCAAGCTCTTTTTGCGCCATAGACAGAGTTATTTTTGCAAGCCCGAGAGCCTCCTCGCGCGAGAGTTTGCCGAGTGCGCCGCTGTGCACAACAATGCGCTCTGCGCCGAGCCATGAAGCCGCTGCTGCGCTTTGCATGATATAATTTATGCTGTTCTGCCTTTTTTCCTCGTCGGGTGTGGCAAGATTAATATAGTAGGGAGAATGTACGCTCATAACAATTTTTCCCTCGGCGGCAGCTTTGATTTTGCCTGCCGTTTCCTCCTTAATGCGCACTCCGTTGCCACATTGGTATTCGTATGCGTCAAGTCCGAAATCATAGAGCCATTGCGGCATTTCCTCGGACGCTTTGTGCCCTTGGGCGTAGAATAGGTCGCCGTTGCCGGCAGCGCCGAATATAGCTGACATTTAAAAATTCCTCCTTAAAATTGATTTTCTTGCTTTTTGTAAATATCCGTAATTTCCATGGCGATGTCCTCAATGCTCCGCCCGGGAGTGATATCGATTTTGTAGTCGCAGTTTTCGTAGTATGGCAGTCTTTGCCAAAAACGCGCCAAAACGCCGTCGATTGTGTCATTTTTCATAAGCGGACGGGTCTCTGCCGCTGCCGCAAATCTCTGCCGTATAACCTCCTCGGTGGGATTCAGGTTGAAAACCTTCCCGTTTTTGCGAAGAGCCGAAATGTTGTCGGGATTCAAAACCATACCTCCGCCGCAGGCTATGACAAAGCCGCCTTTTTTTGAACATTCCACAGCGGCAGCGTGCTCCAGCTTTCGGAAATATTCCTCGCCGAACTCGGCAAAAATATCGTTTATCGACCGTCCCGAGGTGCGGACAATCATTTCATCGGTGTCGTCAAAGGGCATGCGGAGAATTGACGAAATTTTTTTCCCCACAACCGTTTTTCCGCTTGCCATATAACCGGTCAGAATAATATTTTTCATTTGCCGAACACCTCTTTTTTTATCATGTCAAAGGCGTTTTCGGGAAGCTTGGTCCCGGTGAAAAGCTCGTACGCCAAAATGCCCTGGTATATCAGCATGCCGAGACCGTTTATGATTTTCGCGCCCCGTTTCTCGGCATTTTGCAAAAAGACTGTCTTTTCCGGATTGTATATCATATCCGCCGCGGCAGTGTTTTCGTCTATGAAAGAAAAATTGTCAATCGGGCATGAATCGATGTTCGGATACATTCCGACCGAGGTGGTATTTATAACGATGTCGTACCGCGAAAGGGAGGGAAATGTGCTTATATTGTACCCGGTAACGCTTTTTACATACTCCGCGAGACGGTCGGCATTTTTTTGAGTGCGGTTTTTTATCGTTATACTCCTTGCGCCGCGCATGGCAAACAGCACCGCTATCGGCTGAGTTGCTCCGCCCGCGCCGACTATGAGTATATCGCGCCCTTCAACATTCACACCCTCGTGCATAAGCGAGCTTAAAAAGCCCTCCGCGTCGGTGTTGAAGCCGCAAAGTCTGCCGCCGCGGTTCACAACCGTGTTGACCGAGCCGAATTTTTTTGCATCGTCCGATATCTCGTCAAGGTATTTTAAAATGTTGAATTTGTGCGGCGCGGTGACATTCACTCCGGCAATTCCCAGAGCACGTATTCCGTCCGCCGCCGCTGCAAGATTCTCCGGCAGCACGTCAAAAGCCGCATATGCATAGTTGTTGCCGAATTTTTCCGAAAGAAAGTTGTGCATCTCGGGGGAGTGACTGTGCTCCACCGGATTGCCTATTATCGCAAGCATTTTTGTGCTGCCGTTTATTTCAAGCATAAATATCCTCCGTTTCGCCGCGCTTGGTGCGGCATTGTTTTACCTAATAATTTTATCATATTTCGGCATAAAATACAATATCTATACGACCTTTTTCGCGAAAATTTTACATAGAATTTTTACAAAACACTTGCTTTTTTTTCATAAACGTGATAAAATTTACAATGGGGGAGTTTGGAGCATATACCTCCGCCCCCTAAAAAATGTGACAGCCGCGCATGACTCTGCGGTTGTTTGTCAATAACATAACAAGCGATTGCAAAATTGTAATTGCCGAAAACACAATTAAAGAATGAGAGGATTATTCTTATGTCAATTTTTTCTGTATTAACCTTGCTCGGCGGACTGGCGATTTTTTTGTACGGAATGACTGTAATGGGAGACGGACTGGAGAAGAGCTCTGCGGGAAAGCTTAAAGCGATTCTGGAGAACCTGACCTCAAATCCGTTTAAAAGCGTGCTTCTCGGCGCGGGCGTAACGGCGATTATCCAAAGCTCATCGGCAACGACGGTAATGGTGGTCGGATTTGTAAACTCCGGAATAATGAAGCTTTCGCAGTCGGTGGGCATAATCATGGGCGCGAACATCGGAACGACGGTTACGGCATGGATTTTGAGTCTTGCCGGAATTGAAAGCGATAACTTTTTCCTCAGCATTTTCAAGCCGGTGAATCTTTCGCTCATAATGGCGGTTGTCGGCGTAATTCCGATAATGTTTTCAAAAAGCAGCAGAAAAAAGGACATCGGCTCAATCCTTTTGGGCTTTGCCTTGCTCATGATAGGCATGAATATGATGTCGGAGTCGGTAAATCCGCTTGCCGATATGCCGGAATTTCAAAGCATCCTGCTTCTTTTCTCAAATCCGATTCTGGGCGTGCTGATGGGCGCGGTGCTGACTGCGATAATCCAAAGCTCGTCGGCATCGGTCGGAATTTTGCAGGCGCTGGCAACAACCGGCAAGATTACATATGCAACCGCTATCCCGATTATTCTCGGTCAGAATATCGGTACATGTATAACAGCTATTCTTTCGTCGATCGGCGCTAACAAAAATGCAAAAAGAGCGGCAGTGATTCATCTTTGCTTCAACATCCTCGGAACGCTTGCGTTTTTAATTATATACTACGGTGTTAGCCTGTTTGTGGACTATTCTTTCTCGGGTGCTACGGTTTCGCCTGCCGGAATCGCGGTAGTTCATACTACATTTAACGTGTTCTCCACGCTTATAATGCTGCCCTTTACAAAGCAGCTCGAAAAGCTTGCATATGTTATTATACGGGACAAGCATGTGCCGGAGAAAAATCAGCTCCTGGACGAAAGACTCCTTGCAACCCCGTCAATTGCTATAGGTGAGTGCAAAAAGGTTGCGGATGATATGGCGGAGCTTTCAAAGAAGAATATACTCACAGCTCTGGAACTGCTCACCAACTATTCGCCGAAGGTGGAGACCGAGGTCAGAGAGAATGAGGAAATTATAGATAAATACGAGGATAAGCTCGGTTCGTACCTTGTTAAGGTGAGTCAAAAGAGCCTGCGCGAGGCGGACAGTCACGAAGTGTCAAATCTGCTCCATACGATAGGCGATTTTGAAAGAATCGGCGATCACGCGGTGAACTTGCTTTCGAATGCGGAGGAAATTAGCTCGAAGAAGGTTGTTTTCTCACCCGGAGCGCAGAAAGAGCTTGGCGTTGCGGTGGCTGCGCTGCGTGAAATTTTGGAAAATACAGTCTCGGCGTTTGTGCATGAGGATTTGGAGCTGGCAAAGGGAATAGAGCCGCTTGAACAGGTCATCGACAGAATAAAGCGTGTGCTGAAGTCGCGCCATATCGAGCGTCTGCAAAAGGGAGAATGTACAATTGAAATGGGCTTTATCTTTTCGGATATCATAACAAATATCGAGCGTGTTGCCGACCATTGCTCAAATATCGCCGTCTGTATGATTCAGGTCGCAGACGACAGTTTTAAAACGCATGAGTATCTGAATAATGTAAAGAGCAACGGCGAAAACGACTTTAACGAAAGATATAGAAAGTATAAGGAAAAATATTATATTTAAGAGCAGATATAATTTAGAAAAGGGGCTGTAAAAAATGTTCCGGAACGCTCGAAGCGAACCCGAAGGCGTACTCTGAGTACTCCGAGCGGTTCGGTGAGGGTGCAGGCAAAAAAGCATTTAAATATAGAAAAATCATAATTTTGAGATTAAAACACAAATTCTGATTTTCGAACTGTTACGTAGTTTAGATATTTAAATAATGCATGCTTTTTTGTATTCCGGACTTTTTTTACAACCCCTTTAGTTTTTAGCCATTGAAGCTATCACTGAATCAATGTTGTCGATTATGAACTGCTGCGCATTGCGGTTGTACAGAACAACTATGTAATCGCCGCTGACGGAATGTCTCAGCTCGGTTGTAATGCCGATTTCGATTCCATGGGCGGTGGGTCTTTTGACGGTTTTCCCCTCGGAATCGGTACTTAAAGAAAGCATTTCAATTCCGATCAGCCAATCGGTAAGATGCTTATATGAAATTTTTTTCATGTTGTCATTTGCGTTTAACTCGTTTATTCTTTTTGCAATTTCACTAATCGGTATCGGTGTGTCGGAAAAAGGAAATTTCTGAATATTTTCAAATGAAATATTGAAGCTTTCCTTTTTCGATTTCTTTTTGGCGACAGTGCCGCCGTTTGCAATCACCTGTCCCAAAATCCCGGATACATAGAACAAGCACCGGGATAGCCGAAGAAAAGTAATCCGAACCCGCCTAAAAAGGCATAATTTCGGCATATTTCGGCTTGTCGTCTTTGAAAGGCGCCAGCCTTTCGGCATCCTCCGCACCAAAATTCTGGCTCAAAATTCTGTCCTTTTTAGGTCGTAGAATTTTGAGAGAGTGAATTTTTGGTTTTACAAGGCAAAAACGGAGGTAATCCTTGGCGGATTGCCGAGTATTCAGTAAAAGCGGAAATTAACCTCTCAAAATCGGAGTTCGGATTACTTTTTTTCGGCTATCCTGACATTGTTTACAATATCGTCTTCGGAAAGAGTTGTATCGTCAAGCGGATTAACTCCGTTCGCTAATTTATCAATGTACATTTTTGCTCTTTCCATAATTTCCGATTCAGTCATTTTTCGCCCTCCGTATTATTTTTCAAAATCCGATATTTTGGCGTGCTTACTTTTTGCTTTATGAATGAAGCAACCCCGGAAATAAATGCTCCGATAAAGCACGAAACAGTGTAAGAAAGAAAAGTAATAATAAATAAAATTCCTGCACCGTTGCTGAATTCATCATATCCGGTCAGCGTTTTTTGAATCGTCAAATTAATGTCAAAATAATCGTATACGTTAAATACGATTGTTGAAAGCAAAAAACAGATTCCCAAGGATATAAAAAATTCTTTAAATGAATTTCTTACAAGTGCAAAGGCAATTACAAGCCCCGGCAGGGCAGGCAGCACGAAAAGCATAAGATTCTGAATAAAGGCATACTTTTCAATATATTCCGTGTACATCATCATATTTATTACAAATTCATAATACAGCGGCGAAAGAATACCGATTAAGATTATTGATAATTTTTTCATCACATACCACCTCAGCAGCCGAACAGTACCGCGCATTGCTTCTGTTAAATATTGTAACACAAAGTCCTAAAAAAAACAATAGTTTTGTTGAATTTGCGGAAATTTTTGCGAAATTCGGAATAATGCGATATTTTTATGAAAATATTTTTTTCGCTTTTTGAATTGCTTCAATCAGCTTGAATTTATATTTTATCTCGATTCCCTCCTCGGTTATGAGCGAATAGCTTTCGGCGGAGAGGTGGCTTTTTAAATACTCCTTTGCTTCGGGACTGAGACTGCCGCAAGTGCTTTCGGTAAAACAGAGCGGAGGATAAACAACGCACCACCAATTTTTGCCCGACGCGTCCCCGAGCCGCACGATAAGCCCCTCATAGCTGCCCTCGGGCAGGATAATTCCGTCATAGCTTTTTCGCGGAATATAGAGCCTTTCAAGGCTTACGCGGCTTTTGTATCCGGCGTCGCTTTCCGAAAGAACACTGTCAGCGATTTTTTGAATTTTTTCGGTTTTGTTCATAAGTGCGCGGCGGTATTCGTCCTTATCCGATATTGCCGCGAACTCCGCTCCGACCTCGGAACATATCCGGTCGCGGACTTTCAGCTTTAAATCCTGGTCGTATTCCGAGTCGCTGTTCGCGATTATATGCAAGCGGATGAGCTCGTCCGAGAGGTCTTTCTGCACCGACAGGGCATAAAAAACGGAGCATATTCCGATGGTGAGGGGGATAAGCAAAATCAATTTTTTCTTCATATAGGTGTTACATCCTTTCTGATTTTCGGCGGCGGTTAAAGCGACGGCACGCGCGTCGGTTTCATTAAAAAACTTTCAAGACTTCAGACAAAGAATTGACTCAAATTAAAAAAATTATACCAAAAACGGAATAAAAGCTAAAATTACGAAGAAAATAAGAGAGACAAGACAAATAAAGGAAAAGAGGAGAAAACATGAGACTGAAAGCAATATTAATACTCTCGGCTGCGGCAATTTTGACAATAGCGGCATATAATATGGGGATAAATGCTCAGACGGCTCGTTCCTCCGGAGATTTGCAGCTTATGGCAAGAGCGGTCAACGGAGAGGCAAGAGGTGAGCCGTACGAGGGGCAGGTGGCGGTCGCGGCGGTTATTTTAAACCGCGTGAAAAGCTCGTCATTTCCGAACTCGGTCTCGGGAGTTATCTATCAGCCGGGTGCATTCACCGCGGTTTCAGACGGTCAGATAAACGCGCCGATTGCTGAAAATTCAACGGTTTATAAGGCGTGCGAGGATGCTATGAATGGGTGGGATCCGACCGGCGGCGCGCTTTATTACTTCAATCCCGACACAGCCACAAATGCGTGGATATGGTCGCGGCCGCTGATTAAACAAATTGGGAAACATCGTTTTTGTAAATAGGAGGGGCATATGGAAAGGTCAACACAAAAATATATTTATTGGCTGCTTGGTGCAATCGCGGTGATCGCGGCGGTTGTTGCAGGATATCAATACAGCCGCGCAAATGCAATGAAAACCTCGGTCGAAAACAACTACAACCGCGCATTTCACGAACTTGTGGACTATGTTGATGATATAGACACGCTGCTTCAAAAAAGCATGCTTGTGTCGTCTCCGGCGCAGGCAGCGACTATATCGAGCGAACTTTTTCGTGAGACAACGGCGGCAAAGGCATGTCTTGCGCAGCTGCCGATATCCGAGGTTCAGCTTGAGAAAACCGAGAAATTCCTGTCTCAGATTGGGGACTACACTTACGTGCTGAGCCAAAAGTCGATATATGACGAGGAAATCACCGACGAGGACTATAAAAACCTTGAATCGCTGGGAACGTATGCGTCCGAACTTTCGGGCGAGCTTTTGAAGATGCAGGACGATATCTATAACGGCGAAATCACATTTGAAACCTTGAAAAACGAGGGGAATAAGCATTTTTTAAACACTGCCAACGCAGACGGCGGAAGTGTTTCGTCCGGCTTTGACAGGGTTGAAAAGCAGTTTCAGGAATATCCGTCGCTTATCTATGACGGACCTTTTTCCGAACATATTGAAAAGCTGAATCCGACCATGACCGAAAATAAGAAGGTCGTGACAAGCGAACAGGCATTGGCGGAGGCAAAAAAGCTTTTGGGCAGCCGCGGCGAGAATTTGAGAAATGACGGCGAGAGCCAAAACACCGCACTGGAATCATATTTGTTCCGCGCAGACGGAGAAAACGAAAGCGTCTACGCGGCATTTACCAAAAGAGGCGGATATCCGCTGTATTTCTTGATAAACCGCGAGACGGGCGAGGAGAAAATAACGGTAGATAATGCAATTTCAAAGGCGAGAGGATTTTTGTCCGAGCATGGCTACACTTCGATGAAGGATAGTTATTACGATAAGGCAAACGGCGTGGCAACGATAAATTTTGCATATGAGCAGGGGAATGTTATATGCTATTCCGACTTGATAAAGGTTAAGGTTGCACTTGACGACGGCGAGATAATCGGATTCGAATCGAACGGATATCTGATGAGCCACAAAACACGCAGTCTCGAAACTCCGCAGCTTGACGAAAATGCGGCGAGAGAAAAGGTCAACAAGCATCTGACAATCGAGGGCGTGAACCTGGCATTCATTCCGAAGGACAGCAAAAGAGAGGTTCTGTGCTATGAGTTCCGGGGAAAGTATCGGGATAAAAACTTTTTGATTTATATCAATGCCCAAAACGGGCGCGAGGAGCAGATTCTTATGCTGATAGAGACCGAGGACGGAATTTTAACTGTGTAAAATCCGCAAAATTTGATATAAAAGCCGAAGAATCCGAAAAAATTTTATAAAAATACAAAAAATTTATAAAAAAGAATGGACAAACGGAGAAATATGTTATATAATAGAATATAAGAAAAATTGAAAAGAGGGCAAAAGCCCTTTTTTCATGTACATATGATATATGGAGGCAAACTAATGGATAATCAGGTACATATTATTAATCATCCGCTTATCGTGCATAAGCTGTCCATCATGAGAGACAAGAACACAAGCGTAAAGGATTTCCGCGAGTGTGCACATGAAATAGGTCTCTTGCTCGGCTATGAGGCAACAAAGGACTTGGGTCTTGAGGAATTTGACCTCGAAACTCCGATAAGCAAAATGAAAGGAAAGAGAATCGAGCGCCAGGTTGCGCTTGTGCCTATTTTGAGAGCAGGTCTCGGAATGGTGGACGCTCTGCATGACTTGATTCCGGCGGCAAAGGTCGGACACATCGGTCTTTACAGAAACGAGGAGACGTTGGAGCCGGTTGAATACTATTGCAAGCTGCCGGTTGACATTTCGGAGCGCCAGGTTTTGGTTCTCGATCCTATGCTTGCTACCGGCGGAAGTGCGGCTGCTGCAATCAACTTTATCAAGCAGAGAGGCGCAAACAGAATAAAGCTGGTTTGCATAATCGCAGCTCCGCAGGGCATTGAAGCTGTAAGAAAGGCTCATCCGGATGTAGATGTATTCTGCGGCGCTGTGGATGAAAAGCTTAACGAGAACGGCTATATCGTGCCGGGTCTGGGTGATGCCGGAGACCGTCTGTTCGGAACTTTGTAATCGGGGAACGGTGGAAAGTTATGGAGAATTTAACATATGAACTGGAGGTTGCGGGTCTCAAAAGAGATTTGGAGCTTTTTCCGGTCAGCGATGATTTGATGATTGCGGCGTTTATTCTTTTCGGCGATGTTGAACTGACTGTGAAATGTGCCGCCGAGCTTATCAAAAAAGCTCCGGAGCATGACATACTTGTCACCGCCGAGGCGAAGAGCATCTCGCTGATTCACGAAATGGCGCGTCAGATGGGACACAACGACTATGTTGTGGCAAGAAAAGGCCCGAAAGTGTATATGAAAAATTTGCTTAAGGTGACGGTGAAGTCAATCACTACCGACCACGAACAGATTTTGTGCATAGGCGAACGCGAGAAAAAGATGATGGAGGGCAAGCGCGTGCTTATTGTCGATGATGTGATAAGCACAGGCGAGTCGCTCGAAGCAATCGAAGAGCTTGTAAAGGCTGCCGGCGGAAATATCGTCGGCAAAATGGCAGTTCTTGCCGAGGGTGACGCAATAGACCGCGAGGATATAACGGTTCTTGCGCCCTTGCCGCTGTTTAACAGTGACGGAACGGTAAAAAAACAATAAAAGTGAATAATCATATCATGAGCGCCTGTTTTTATTCCGAAAACAGGCGTTTTTGATAAGCTTGATAGGGGTGTTTTTATAATATGATAGGTCCGAATCCGAATAAAATCTATCCGAATGAAAATATTAAACAAGTTGTATATATCAAAAATGTCATTACCCGACCGAATATTATTGTGGGTGATTATACCTACTACGACGATGTGGACGGAGCCGAGAAGTTTGAGGAGCATGTTACGCATCATTATGAATTTTTGGGGGATAAGCTTATTATCGGGAAGTTTTGCGCCATTGCCCGGGGAATTGAATTTGTGATGAACGGTGCAAATCATAGAATGAACAGCGTGACAACATATCCGTTCAATATTATGGCTAATGACTGGGAAAAATTTGCTCCGACTCTTGATGAACTCCCACTGAAAGGAGATACGGTGGTCGGAAATGATGTCTGGATAGGGCAGAATGTGACTGTAATGCCCGGCGTACATATCGGTGACGGAGCAATTGTTGCCGCCGGCTCGGTTGTGGCGAAAGATATTCCGCCGTATTGCGTTGCAGGTGGAAATCCGTGCAGGGTGATTCGCCGGCGTTTTGATGATGAGCTTATCGCGTATTTGTTGAATCTCAAGTGGTGGGATTGGGATGCGGATAAAATTTTTCGTAATATGGAAGCGCTGTGCAGCGGTGATTTGAGTAAGATTAGGAGTATTAAGGATTAGACATGGGTTCAACTCCCTCGGAGATGGCGACTCCCTCAGTCAGCTTGCAGCTGACAGCTCCCTCAGAGATGGCAACTCCCTCAGTCGGCTTACGCCGACAGCTCCCTCGGAGATGGTAACTCCCTCAGTCAGCTTACGCTGACAGCTCCCTCAGAGATGGAGCCTTATGCCCTCCTCGTTGAGGAGGGTGGCATTTCCTAAAAGGAAATGACGGGTGGAGTTTTGTTTTAATGAAAGAACGGTTAATAAAAAAATTGAAAAAACTTTGCTTGAAAATGTGGAAATAAGGCATATTTTTGTCAATGCATGGCGAGAGATTATGCAAAGAAAAAAGCCCTCCTCACCGAGGAGAGAGATTTCCTAAAAGGAAATGACGGGTGGAGTTATTGCGGAGTTTCCAAAGCGTCAATGCAATATCTTAAATCCACCCTATCAAAATCTAATTTTCAAACAGCTTTGCCTCGCATATTTTCAGCAAATCATCCGGCGACAAAAGCAATGTGCAGCCGCAGACACCTGCGCTAACCGCAACATTTTCAAGGCTTATGCAGCTCATTTCCAAAAATGTCGGATATTTTTTCTTCATGCCGATCGGCGAAACTCCGCCGCGGATATAGCCGGTCAGACCGGGCAGCTCTTTTACATGAATAAGCTCCACGCGTTTATCGCCTGCCGCTGCGGCAAGTCTTTTCAAATTAACTTCTTTATTTACCGGAATACAAACTACGATGATTCCGCAGCGTTCGCCGCGTGCAACCAATGTCTTGAACGATTCCTCCGGCGCGATGCCTGTCTTTTTTGCGACTTCTTCGCCGAAGTGGTCGGATACAGTTCCGTCGGTTTCGTATTCCACTGCCTTATATCGTATATTCGCCGCGTCCAAAATACGCATGGCGTTTGTCATGATTGGTTTCTTTTTAGCCATACTCTTACCTTTCTACATCTTACTTCCCTTACTGCCCTTGGCGCCGCCGAGGTTTACTCCGGCGAGAACGTTTGATTCGAACGAATATGTCAGATTTGACTGTTCACGCTCACGCTTTAGTGCAAGCTCTATCATCCTGTCGAGCAAATTTGTATACTTCATGCCGACAGGCTCCCAAAGATAGAACGAGAGCGAGCCGGGAATTGTATTTATTTCATTGAGCCAAATCTCGCCCGAAACTTCGTCCATCATAAAATCTATTCTCGAAACGCCGCTGCATCCGAGAACGCGGAAAGCTTTTACAGCCAAACCGCGTATGTATTCGCGCTGTTCCTGCGTTATATCTGCCGGGATTTTTCTCTTTAAAGTAGCCATACCTTTGCTGCCGCCGTCCTTGCCGCCGCCGATATACTTATCCTCAAACGAAAGAATATCGTCCGAGTTTACCGGTTCTTCACATTCCGAACTTTCGGCAAATTCATAATCGCCCAAAACCGAGCAATTGATTTCCTTTAGGTTTTGCACAGCCTTTTCAACAAGTATTTTCTGCGAGAACAAAAACGCGGTTTCAAGCGATTCCAAAAGCTCGCTGCGGTTGCTTGCTTTTGAAATTCCCACGCTCGAACCCAAATTTATCGGCTTTACGATAACGGGGTAGGGAGTGGAATTTTCTATTTTTTCCACAAGTTCATCCGGGTTCTTGTCGTAATCATTTGAAAATACAAGAACGCAGTCAAGAACAGGGATGTCGTTGTCTTTTAAGATTGTTTTCATCACGTACTTATCCATTCCGACCGCAGAGGAAATAACATCGCAGCCGACGTACGGAATACCGAGCGTGTGCAGATACCCCTGCAAATTGCCGTCCTCGACATTTGTGCCATGGACTATAGGAAATGCGATATCGATTGAGCTTACAAGCCCCTTGTGAAAAGCCTTGAACGGGTATCTTATGATATCCGCACCGTTTCCGTTGTTAACGAATATAACGCGTGTGCTTTCGCGGAGCAGCTTTGGAATATCCGTATAGGACGAAATTTTGCCGATGTTTTCGCCTATGTAAAATTCGTTATTTTTTGTCATGTATACGGGGATAACCTCGTATTTGTCACGATTTATATTGCCTATGGCTTGTATTGCCGATATGATTGAGATTTCGTGCTCGGTGCTTTTGCCGCCGAACAATACTGCAATTTTAATTTTCATAACCTTTCCTAACCTTTCCGCCCTTAATAATTATCGGGCAAGTCATTTTCAAGAAGAATTATTTTTTTCTGCTCATGTGAATTTAAGCCGTATGCTTTGGTGAGTGCCTCGCCGATGTTGTCGGCAATGAAAATCTTGTCAGCCGGATAAGCGGCATCGTCAAGACCTCTTTTTATGCTCTCGGTCTGGCGCTTGCCGACCAGTATAACAAAGTCACACACCTCGGCGGCGTTCTTTCCGAATATATAATTACATTCGTCCTGCTTTGTGCCAAGCTCCACCATGCCGGGAGTAACAAGTATCTTAAAGCCGGTTATAAGCGCGAGAGTGTCGAGAGCCGCTTTTGTACCGCTCGGATTCGAGTTGTAAGCGTCGTCTATAACGAGAGCATTGCCCTTATCGATCAGCTGCAAACGGTGGGGAACACAATCCAATCGGCGCACCTGCGGCTTAAGCTCGGTCATGGATATTCCCAATGTATGCGAAACAGCTATCGCACCGGTTATGTTAAGCACGTTGTGCCTGCCGATCAGGCGCGTTGTGAATGTGCCGATGTCACCGCTCGGAGCTTTTACCGAGAAAGCCGTACCCTTTTCGCTGACCGATATATCAAACGCGGTGTAGTCGCCGCTTGACATGCTGTAGGTTATCGCGTCCGGCTTTTTGTTGTAACTCATTACATTTTCGTCGTCGCCGTTCAAGAATAAAAGTCCGTCGGGCGGAAGTGCGTCACAAAGTTCGAATTTTGTCGATTTTACATTGTCGAGCGTTTTGAAGGTCTCAAGATGCTGCGGACCGATTGATGTGATTATTCCGTGCTTGGGATGCACAATGTCGCATATTTCCTTTATTTCGCCGACCTTTTTCGCACCCATTTCGCAGATAAAAATTTCATGCGTCGCTTTCAGCTTGCCGCGGATTGTCATAACAACGCCCATCGGCGTGTTGTAGCTTTCGGGGGTCATAAGTACATTGTATTTGGCTTTCAAGAGCGTGTTTAAATAGTATTTGACGCTCGTTTTGCCGTAGCTGCCGGTGACTCCGATAACGGTTAAGTCATCGCACGCCTTTAAAATTTTCTTTGCATCGTTTATAAAGTGCTTGTTTACCGCCCTTTCGACCGGCTTGTTGATAAAGTTTGCCGCAATGACAGTGAGCGGCGCAAGCAGGTAGAGAACGAGCGATACAAAAATCACCGCGCGTATCCCGGACAGAACCGCTGCGAGAGTGATTGCCAAAGCACATATTATCGCTTCGGTCAGAAACATGCGCTGCACTCTTTTTGTGTATACAAGCGGCTTTTTCGCCTTTTTCGGACGTGCAAGGTATGCACCCCAGAAAAGCGACAGCGGTGTGAGCAGTGAAATCGGCTTGAATGCAAAGCCGAGTACCGCAATGACAAATATAATAGGATGAATCAGCCATTTTCCGATGTTTTTGTCCATCCAGCGCATCTGCGCGGACGGGGAATAGGAGTTGAGCTGAAAAAAGTGCATAAAGCTGATTTGCGCGAGAACATATGCCGCGGCAAATGCGATTAAGGTTACAATATCCAAAGTGTTACACAATCCTTTCTTTAATCAATTGATTTGTTCGGTTATTAATTTATGTTCAAAAACGATTCTATTACCCGTCGGCATTTGCCCGGCTGCTCCAAAAACGAGTAATGTCCTGCGCCCTCGCAAATCACAAGTCCGGCATCGGGGATTTTCTCCTCCATAAGCTTTGCATCGGAGAGCGGCGTTGCGTCGTCGCGGTCGCCCCATATAAGGAGCGAGGGGACATTCACGGAGGGAAATATGTGCGTCAGATCCTCGTTCACTGCCAGGACAAGACACCTGCGCATAACGGGGGAGGCGGCGTTGTAGTCGGCAGACCCGTTTTTCTTCCTCAAATTTTCAAGCGCATCGGGAAAGAGCGCCGCGACAGGCTTTGATGCCAAAACACCGCGCGAAATTTTGTAAATGCGCTGTTTGATTTTCTGCTCAAGTGTCTTTTCCGGCTTTACACCGGCACTGTCAATGAGAATGATTTTATCTATCTCAAAGGGGAGATTCCCTTTCTCGAACAGCTTAAAAATTATTCTGCCGCCGAACGAATGCCCGATAAGCACCGCTTTTTTTATGCTCAGCGCCTGCAAAAAAGCAATCACAAGGTCGGCATACCGTCCCACGTCCCAAGGTTCTTTCGGTTCGGCGCTGTCGCCGAAGCCGGGCAAATCGGGAGCAATCGCTGTGTATTTTGCAGCTGCCGCATTTATCAGCGGATCGAAAAGCTTTCTGTTCGAACCCCAACCATGGAGAAAAACAACCGCCTCGCCGCTGCCGGCTGATGTATAGACAATTTCCTGTCCGTCTATCGTTATATTCAAGATATCACTTCCAAAATAATATTCATATTTATATATACTCTACTATTATATCACATACTACCTCTTTTTTGCAATAGATATTGAAATTTTTAACAGATAATCAAAAAATATTACCAAAAAAATATATTCTTTCTTCAAAATACACTAACATAACACAAATTTTTTATTAATTTTCAAAAAAGTATGGAAATTTTCGCAAAAATATTGTATAATAGAATAATGATATGATAGGCTGATTGGGTTTTGTGCCTGCGGCGGGAAAGGAAGGATTATAAAAATGAACGATATTCTTGAAATTCTTGAAAAAAACGGTCCGAAGATTACAAACGAACAGATAGCGCATATGACCGGCAAAACTGAGGATGAAGTCGCCGCGGCAATAGCAGAACTTGAGAAAAAAGGCGTGATATTCGGATATAAGACAATGATAAACTGGGAAAAGACCGATACCGAAATCGTGTCCGCGATAATCGAACTGAGGGTAACACCGCAGCGCGGTGAGGGATTTGACAAGGTTGCAAAGCGCATTTACAAATATCCGCAGGTTAAATCTGTTTATCTGATGTCGTCGGGCGCGTATGACCTGGCTGTGATGATTGACGGAACAAGCATGAAAGAAGTCGCCATGTTTGTCGCCGAAAAACTTGCCCCGATGGATTCGGTGGTAAGTACCTCAACGCATTTTGTATTGAAAAAATATAAGGATCACGGATTCCTTTGCGAGGATGACGAGAAAGATAGCAGACAGGTGATAACGCTATGAAAAATTATGATGATATATTGATAAAAAAGGTGAGGGATATTCCGCCCTCAGGCATACGAAAGTTTTTTGACATTGTTGCAACTATGGACGATGCAATCTCGCTCGGAGTGGGCGAGCCGGACTTTGCAACACCATGGACAATCCGCGAGGCAGGCATATATTCTCTCGAAATGGGACGCACGTTCTACACTGCCAATGCCGGACTTATGGAGCTGAGAGAGGAAATATGCAACTACACAAAACGCAAATATAATGTAGAATATAATCCTAAAAACGAGGTTCTTGTAACGGTCGGCGGAAGTGAAGCAATCGACTTGATGATTCGCTGTCTGATTCAGGAGGGGGACGAGGTGCTGATTCCCGAACCCTGCTTTGTGTGCTACAAGCCATGTACAAGGCTTGCCGGCGGAACTCCGGTCACGATAAGAACAAAGGAAGAAAACAGCTTTCGGCTTATGCCGGATGAGCTTAGGGCGGCAATCACCGATAAGACAAAGCTTTTGATTTTGCCCTACCCCAACAATCCGACCGGCGGAGTTATGTCGTATGACGACCTTGCCGCGATTGCCGAGGTCTTGAAGGATACCGATATAATGGTATTGTCGGACGAGATTTATGGCGAACTTATCTACAGTGACGGCGGACACACTCCGTTTTCGGCAATTCCGGGAATGAAAGAGCGGACTGTTGTTGTGAACGGATTTTCCAAGGCGTTTGCAATGACCGGATGGAGATTGGGATACGCTCTCGGTCCCGCGCCGATAATCAAGGCGATGACAAAGGTGCACCAGTACGGAATTATGTCCTCGCCGACAACAAGCCAGTTTGCGGCAATCGAGGCAATGAGAAGCTGTGATGAAGAAGTTGAGGAAATGCGCCGCGAATATAACTACCGCCGCCGCTTTATAGTGGACGGATTTCGCGAAATGGGACTTTCATGCTTTGAGCCGCTGGGCGCGTTTTATGTGTTCCCGTCAATCAAATGCATGGGCATGACAAGCGAAGAATTTTGCGAAAAGCTTTTGCATGAGCAAAAGGTTGCGGTTGTGCCGGGGACAGCTTTCGGCGAATGCGGAGAGGGGTTTGTAAGATGCTCGTACGCATATTCGATAGAGCAGATAGGGGAAGCACTTAAACGAATTGCGGTATTTGTGGAAAAATACAAAAAACAGTAACAACATGGCGAGAAGTCTTTAAATATACAAACAGGTAATATAAATAAACGAATTTTGGGAGGAAAAAGGAAATGGCAACAAAGTATATCTTTGTGACAGGCGGAGTAGTATCGGGATTGGGAAAGGGAATAACGGCGGCGTCGCTCGGAAGACTTTTAAAGGCGCGCGGATTTAAAGTGACTATGCAGAAGTTTGACCCATATATCAATATGGATCCGGGAACGATGAGCCCGTATCAGCACGGCGAGGTTTTCGTTACCGATGACGGCGCGGAGACCGACCTCGATTTGGGACATTATGAGCGTTTTATCGATGAAAATTTGAGTATAAATTCGAATGTTACTACAGGAAAGATATACTGGTCTGTTATCACAAAGGAACGCCGCGGCGATTATGAAGGAAAGACCGTTCAGGTAATTCCGCATATCACAAATGAGATTAAGGCGCGCGTTTACAGAGTGGCTCAGCAGCAGCAAACCGATATTGTTATCACCGAAATCGGAGGAACTGTCGGAGATATTGAAAGCACGCCGTACCTGGAGGCTATCAGACAAGTTTCGACAGAGGTGGGCAAGGAGAATTGTATGTACATACATCTCACATTGGTTCCCTGCATAACAACCTCGGGCGAGCAGAAGTCAAAGCCGACTCAGCACAGCGTAAAAGAGCTTTTGAGTCTCGGTATTCAGCCGGATATGATTGTTTGCCGAACCGAAAAACCGCTTGAGGAGGGACTGGCAGGCAAAATCGGACTGTTCTGCAACATCAGCGAGGATTGTGTAATCCCGAATCTCGACCTTGACACACTCTATGAAGTTCCTCTCGCACTGGAGGACGAGGGCTTTGCAACGATGGTCTGCAAGCGTCTCGGACTTGAGGACCGTACTCCCGATTTGGAAGATTGGAAAAAGATGGTCGACGTTGTGAAAGGGCTTATGGAGAGCGGAAACGACGAGGTCACAATTTCGCTTGTCGGAAAATATGTGGCATTGCATGACGCGTATATCAGCATAGTAGAGGCATTGAAGCATGGCGGAATAGAAAATTTCTGCAATGTAAATATTAATTGGATAGATTCGGAAAAGGTGACAAGAGAGAATGCGGACGAACTTTTGGGCGGTTCGGACGGAATACTCGTACCGGGCGGATTCGGCGACCGCGGAATCGAGGGTATGATAAACGCGGCTGAATATGCGAGAAAGAATGATATTCCGTACTTTGGAATATGTCTCGGTATGCAGATAGCTGTTATCGAGTATGCAAGAAATGTGCTCGGCTTTGACGGAGCGAACAGCTCGGAGATAGATCCGGAAACAAAATATCCGGTAATCGCGCTTATGCCCGAGCAGCAGGATGTCGAGGACCTGGGCGGAACGATGCGTTTGGGACTTTATCCCTGTAAGCTGACACCGGGAACGCTCGGTAAGACAGTTTATAACAGCGACCTGATTTATGAAAGACACCGTCACCGTTATGAGTTCAATAATGAGTACAGAAAGCAAATGACCGATTCCGGTCTTGTAATCTGCGGACAGTCGCCGGACGACAGACTGGTTGAAATGGTGGAAGTGCCGGATAAACGCTGGCATTTGGGGGTACAGTTCCATCCGGAATTTAAGTCTCGCCCCAATCGCGCACATCCGCTCTTTAAGTCATTCATCGGTGCGGCATTGGCAAGAAAAAAAGGCAATTAGCATTGTTATTATAAACGGCATGGAATTTCTGTGCCGTTTTCTTTCGTATGATGGATTTTCACCATTTAAATTAATCCGGACAGGAAAAACCGGTCATTTTTGTGCGGTACAGGCTTTTTCGGGAGGTAACGATGGATATACAAAAAGGAAAATGGATTGAAGAAAAATCGGGATGCGAAAGCCCGATATTCAAAAAGAAATTTAATGCGGAAGATGTAAAATCCGCCGTAATTGAAATATGCGGATTGGGCTGGTTTGAGCTTTACATAAACGGGAAAAAGGTAACAGACGCAATGTTTACCCCGGCAGTGTCAGTGTATGAACAGCTCGGCGGCAGGCGGCTGTTGTATCCTCTTGATGATATTTTCGTTTCGCCGAGGATATATTATTGCCGCTATGACATTTCAAAACTTTTATCGGACGGCAAAAATGTGATTTCGGTTCAGCTGGGAAACGGCTGGTACAATCAGAAAATGAGAGACTGCGAGGGTGATTTTTACTATGGCAAGCCAAAGCTTTTGTTCTGCGCGGTGATTGAAAAAAATGACGGTGAGACCATG
Source organism: uncultured Clostridia bacterium (assembly GCA_934486735.1). Taxonomy (GTDB): domain Bacteria; phylum Bacillota; class Clostridia; order UBA1381; family UBA1381; genus CAKSQL01. Next base: position 122,189 of record CAKSQL010000002.1, read on the forward strand.
ACCGTTATAAGCGATGAAAGCGTAAAATGCACTCAAAGCGGTCTTTTGGAGAATAATATTTTTCATGGCGAGAAATGGGATTTGTCAATGGCGGACGAGTGCAGAACGGCGAATGACGGCGGCTATGAAAATGCAGCTTTGGCAAAGGCTCTGGGCGGTGAGCTTGAGGAATTTACATATCCGTACGACTGCGTAACGCGGAGGATAACGCCGAAATATCTCGGATTTTTCAATAATCTGCATGTGTATGACGCCGGAGAGAATATCGCCGGCACGGTAAGCTTTGACACCGGCTCGAATGAAAAAATCATAATAACGCATGCCGAGGAGATAAATGAAGATTTCAGCCTTAATACATTTTCGGCAGGTGCGGGGCAGCTCCAGATTTGCGAATATATCGGCGACGGGAAAATGCATAAAAATGTGCATCCGCATTTTTCGTGGCAGGGTTTCCGATATTTTGCAATAGACGGCAGGGCGGAAAGTGTCGTGTGCAATGTTGTGCATACCAATCTTGAACAGAGCGGCGATTTCTATTGTGATGATGAGGTTATAAATACCGTTTTGGATATGTATAAAAGGACACAGCTTGCAAATATTCATGGCTGCGTCCCGTCCGATTGTCCGCACCGCGAAAGACTCGGATATACAGGCGACGGGCATTCAACCGCTTGAGCCGGGTTATAAAAGCGTAAAGATATCGCCTTGTGATATAGCGGAATTGGGAGATTTCGGCGGAAATATGGATATCGGCGGAAAATTGTCGGTTCGGGTAAAACGCGGAGAATTTATCGAGGTTGAAGTTCCGGACGGAATAGAGGCGGTACTTGAATTTAAGGATAAAAAAGTGACACTTTCGCACGGAGCAAACCGCATTGAGATAAAATAAATAAAAACTCGGAATATTCAATGATATGCCCCACAATCGTCGGATTTTGGTCTGACTTTCGGGGGCGATACCATTAGTGCGCTCCGAGTTTTTTATTTTCGTTTTTATCTTGCCGCGACAGGTTTCATACTGTCGGCAGAATCCCAAAGGAACAGTTTGAGCGCTGCATTTTTTGGGATATTTTTATTTATTCGCATAGTTTTTTCATTACTTCCCGAGTGATAACTTTCCGCCTGTTTAACTTCGGTACAAATGAGCCTGCCTATTGCGTCATAGAATGCCGCAATAGGTGTTGCAGATACATTCTCGTCACGATTATTGAAAATCTCATACGACACAACGGTCAGCTCGGTATCACTGTAGCTTACTGTGCCTGACTTGATATTCAGAGGGTATTTGAAGTCGTCAAATACTCCGCTTGCGATATTCGCCGCGTAGTCGGAAACGCTAATCTGCACGTCTTTTGGCGATACGCCGCTTATATCAAATTCCGCGGCGGCGGTATCAAATTCTCCGTCCGCTTTTGCATTGGCAAATGCCGCTGTTTTGGTGACCGTCTCTCCGTTTGAATCGGGATATGATATTGTGATTGCTTGAATGTAGTGGTTGTCGGCGGCAGAGACTGTCAGCGTTCCGCTTGCCTTGTCCGCGCTGACCTCAGTAACGGTCGGCGCTTGGGTATCGACCGCAAATGGGAGAGAGAACGAATCGTCCGGAGTTGCCGATTGTGTGCCGTAGATGCTGCAGCCGTTGACGGTCAGAATATATTCGCCGTCATCAAGGCTCGAAAGGTTTGAAAGGCTCACCGTTGACGATGAAAATTTATTGAATCCACCGTTTATATTTATCCGATAAAGTGTTTTGTCCGGGCTGTCCGCTTTGGCTATGTCAAAGACTACATTGCACGAGCGCATCGGCTGAATCACCGGAATGGGATAGTCGAGATTGCCGTCCCCGTTGGGAGAAAATGCGATATATTCGGGAGCGGAAGTGTCACTGTAGATATTTTTCCCGAGCATAATATATTTATTATCAGTATTTTTCCCTGCGATATATGTACCGGTGGATTTCGGCACATCGCTGCGCAAAAGCCTGCTCGGCGAGGAATCGTAAAGCGTGGTGTCAAAAAGCGGTACGCTTTTCCAGTCTCCGTAAAAGCCGCTGAACGGAATGCTCAAATCGACGGAGGTATCGCTCGAAAGATATACAAACCCGTCAATGTAAAATCCGTTGGGGAATAATTTCAGATTGTTTGCAAGTTCGTTTGACGAAAGACGCACATCGGCTGAAATTTTCACCTCGCCTCCTGCCGGAACCGTAACGGAGGACGGCAGATTTTCCGATACAACGGTAAGCCGCTTTGTTCCGTCAACCACATAGCCGTCATCGCTTGCGGAGCAGCCGTCGGTGGTGACATCGAGCGAAAGCGAATTGTAAGTAACCGGCGAATCGGTCAGATTTTTCGCTGTAAATTCAAGGGTTATATTCTCGCTGAGGTTGTCTTTTAAGCTTATTTTTGCTTTGTTTTCCGTTCCCACAAGAATTGCCGGAGAAGTCATGGCATGTTCAATATTCACAAGCCCCGCGCCTTGGCTTCTGGGCGAGGTTGGGAGATTGTTTCCCTTAATTACCGATGCGGTTGACATCAGCAGATTCTCGAACAGAAGAACCTTGTCAGCGCCCGAAAGTCCGTTGTACGCCGCCGAGAAAGGATTTGTCTCGTAATATTGATTCAAAAGCGCGGTGATTCCGGTCAGATGCGGCGCTGCCATTGATGTACCGCTCATGATTGAGTATTTGTTGTCGGGAACGGAGGAGTATATGTTTCCGCCCGGAGCGGTTATCTCGGGAGTGAGTTCAAGGGAGTCACTTGTACCCCAGCTTGAATAGGACGAAACAAGCCCGGCGGTCGGCGACAAATAGCTTTGTGTTGACGGATAGCCTGCGCGGACTGTCTTTTGAGTGCGGTCGAAAAGAATCTGTCCGTCATCGCTTGTCACAATCGCAGCCGGGAGCGAAAGCTCAACGGTAGTGAAATAATCGTTTTCGCCGTTCCATATAATAATTCCTGCTGCACCGGCAGCGGCGGCATTTTCAGCCTTGTCGACAAAGGACAATTTGCCGCGTCTGACAAGGGCGATTTTGCCGCTTGCATCCGAAAAATCGCCTGCCGCGCCATAGCCGCAATAGGCATATTCGTATTGATTGTTGTAGAATTTGCTGTAGAAATTTGAACCGGTGTGGGCAGGGGCATATTTCACCGAGCCGCTGTCGGAAAAGATAAGCTCGCCGAGTGTGGCATAGCTGACGCTGTTGTCGGACGATGCAACCGAGGTTGAATATGTAAACTCGGCAGGTGTTCCGGAGGCGGAGTAGTCGATGTCGGTGGTCAGAGGAGTTTTGTCCTTGTATCCGCGTGATGCATTCCCGGCGGAGACCGAAAGCAGAATCCCTGCATTTTTCGCATTTTTCAAAACGCTGTCATAGCTTGATGCAAACTTGGAGGACGCATAATCAGAGCCGAAACTCATATTTACGGCGGACACTCCGAACTTTGCCGAATCGTCGAGCGCGGCGAGAATAGCCGCCTCGGGCAGACCGCCGCTTGCGTTGGTTATCTTCATCAGAATCAGCTGTGCTTCGGGCGCAACTCCGGAGAAAAGCGTTCCGTCGGACAGTTTCCCGTTCTTTCCTGCCGCAATTCCGGCAACGTGTGAACCATGTATCAGAGCGGAACGGTTGTCAAAAACACTGTCATCGCCGCAGCCGTAGTCGTACGCAAATGGGATTTTCGCATTCTTGTAGACTTGGTTTGCAGTCACGTTTGCACTCAGAGAGGTGTTGTTTATAATAGAAGAAATATCGCTTTTTGAATATTTCGGATTTTCGGGAGCAGTTGCAAAAAATTCATGCCCGACATCAAATTCGGAATCGATTATTGCAATCACCTGCCCCTCGCCGGAGTAGCCGAGATTGTTTTGGACAGCCGTTACGCCTGTTTGTTCTTCGGCGGTCGATATCATAGGCTTAATCGGGTCGTAGACCTCGGATACGCGAACATTTTTGACTCCGGGAATGCTCATAAGCTCGTCCAAATCGGAATATTTCGCGTCGATTGAAAAGCCGTTGAAAAGCGCGGTGTAGGTGTAGTTCTTTTCAATATCAGAACCGACAGCGCTTTTAATATCGCTCATTACATTGTCCTGTGCACAGAGCAAAATATCCTCGGCAGCCGCAGCTTCGGCGGAGGAAAAGCTTTTGTTTTTCATAAATTCCGCACTTGCTGCAATCGGCGAGCCGTCAACCTCGACAATAAATGTCACGTTGTCGCTCGGACGATATGCATCGGCGGTGTCGATAATTTCGGCATTATACAGCTGTATGACAGGTTCCGCATAGGCGAAAATCTGTGACAGAACAATTGCCGCAGCCGATAGAATGATACAGGTTTTTTTCATAAAAAATATCCCTCTTTTATATATTTTATATAGTTTAAGTATAACATAAACCGCGAAAAAAAGATATAGAAAAAGCAAAAAAATAAAAAATATTTTTTTTTGGACATCCGCACAGGCAAGAAGTCCGCAATTTCGGCATATAAATCTTATAGTTTATCGAGAGGACTGGTCTTTAATGTTTAATATGATTATGGAGCTTATACGAAATTTGCTCTTTTTAATCGGATATGTGAGCGGAAACGGAGCATTTCCAAAGCCTCTTTCGGACGAGGAGGAGCAGGACTGCATAAGACGCATGCGGGAGGGGGACACAAAAGCCAAAAACATGCTGATAGAGCACAATCTGCGGCTGGTGGCGCATATTTCTAAGAAGTACAGCAATGAAAACAATGCCGAGGATTTGATTTCGATAGGCACGATCGGGCTTATAAAGGGCGTGAACACTTTTAATCCCGACAAAAATCCCAAGCTGGCGACTTACATTGCGCGCTGTATCGAAAACGAAGTTTTGATGTACTTAAGAACTCTTAAGAAACAGAGCTGCGAAATTTCTATGGATGAATGTATCGGTTCGGACAAGGAGGGCAACAGCATGTCGCTGTCCGATATTCTCCCGGCGGACGACGAGGACATTGCCGACGCAATCTCGGCACGCTATGACGCGCGCGTGCTTCGGAGCGTGATGTCAAAGGTCTTGAAAAAGAACGAATATGACATACTCTGCTGGCGTTACGGACTTGACAACATGCCGCGCAAAACTCAAAGAGAGGTCGCAAAAATCTTGGGCATAAGCCGCTCGTATGTGTCGCGGATCGAGAAAAAGGCTCTCGGAAAGCTGTATGAAATTTTAAAGGACATGAATATAAATTAAAGGGGTGCAAAACAATTGAAAAGAATAATCTGTATCATTTTGGCGCTGTGTACAATTAGTCTTGTATCGGCTCGTGCCGAGGATACGCTCGGGGATTTAAACGGAAAGTCGCTTTTTTTAGCCGAGGCGGACAGTGGAAGTATATTATATGAAAGAAATGCCGATGAAAAGCTGCCGATTGCAAGCGTCACCAAAATAATGACAATGCTGCTTGTTATGGAGGCTGTCGATTCGGGAAAAATATCGCTCGACGACATGGTTCCGGTGAGCGAGAGAGCTATGAGCATGGGCGGCTCGACTATGTTTTTGGAGACAGGCGAGGAGCTGAGCGTGAACGATATGCTAAAGGGCATAGCGGTAGCATCGGCGAACGACGGTGCGGTTGCAATGGCGGAGTTTGTCGGCGGCAGCGAGGCGGCATTTGTGGAGATGATGAACAATCGGGCAAAGGAATTGGGTATGGAGAATACAAATTTTGTGAACACAAACGGACTTGATGACGATAATCACTATTCAACCGCGCGCGATGTTGCGGCGATGTCGCGCGAACTTATCAAGCATAAGAAGATATTCGAATATACAACCATTTGGACAGATTCTTTGAGAGACGGAAAATTTTCGCTCGCGAACACTAACAAGCTGATACGTTTTTACAGCGGTGCGAACGGACTTAAGACCGGCTCAACTTCAAAGGCACTGTGCTGCATATCGGCATCTGCCGAGCGCGATGGCATGCAGCTTGTTGCGGTGGTTCTTGGCGCTCCGACATCAAAGGAAAGATTTGCTGCGGCGCGCGGACTTCTCGATTACGGCTTTGCAAATTATGCGGCGGTAAAGCCGATGTCGGCAGGCGGCGAGGCAGAGCGGATATCGGTTCTGAAAGGGAAGGAGGACACTTTGCAGCTTGTGGCAAAAGAGGACTGCACTATCCTTTTGCCCAAGGCACGCAAAAACGATATTGAAACAAAAATTGATATTCCGGACAGCGTAACCGCGCCGATAACTGCCGGTGAGACGGTGGGAAAGATTGAATTTTTACTGGACGGCGAGGTTAAAAAAAGTGTGGAACTGGTTGCCGGGGCGGAGGTTTCGAAAAAGAATTATTTTGCATTTTTGACAGATGTGTTCCGAAAGTGGATTTCGTGTTAAAAAAATTTTTTAAAATAGCAGAAAATAATGCTTGACATCTCGGAATCGGTGTGGTATAATATAAATAAATTAAAACTTAAAGGCTGTGACGAAGACGGTCGGGAATATGAGCTTTTTCAGAGAGTCGGCGGTTGCTGCGAGCCGATAGCAAGTTTCCCAAGTACCTATCACTTCCGAGCCGGAGCACCGAAAGAGTTTTATGCTCAAGTAAGTGTTTCCCGTAAATTGCTGCGTTAAAGCAAAGGACTTGATGGAGTCTGTGAGTGGCATTGATTTTTAATGCAATTTGAGTGGTACCGCGGGTAGATAATTATACTCGTCTCAAAGACAATTTTCTTTGAGACGAGTTTTTTTTGTTACTCGCTCGGGGAAAGGAAAAAATTTTTTAAAACCGAACAGGGAGGAAGTAAAAATGAATCAGAACATTCAAGAACAGCTGTTAGAGGTTGCACAGAGAATTAAAAACACCAGGGAAATTTTCGGATTTTCGGTTGAGGAAATGGCAAGGAAAACCGACGTATCACCCGAAGAATATGCCGAATATGAAAGCGGAAAAAGGGATTTCAGCTTTACATTTATTTATAAATGTGCAAAATGTTTCAATGTCGATCCGACAGAACTTTTGCAGGGAACAAGTCCGACCCTTTCAAGCTACAATCTTACAAGAAAGGGCGGCGGCCTGCCGATTACACGTCTGACAGGCAATGTCTACAAAAACCTGGCATCTATGTTCAAAAACAAGGTTGCCGAACCGTTTTGGGTAAAAATTCCGTATAAAGAGAACGACATCATGAAAATGTCCACTCATGCCGGACAGGAGTTTGATATCGTTATCAAGGGTACCTTGAAAGCGAACATCGGCGGAAACGAAGAAATCCTGCACGAGGGTGACTCGATTTACTATAACAGTACCGAACCGCACGGACTTATGCCGGTCGGCGGCGAGGATGTCGAAATCTACGCTATCGTAATGAACGCGGGCGAGAATGCGGATATCACAGAGCTGCACGAGGAAGTCAAGGTTGCAAAAAGAATGGAGCAGCCGCCCACGAGCGTATACAAAAAGTTCATCGTTACGGAAAAGGACGAAAAAGGCTGCCTGAAGAATATCTCGTTCAAAAACGAGGACAAGTTCAACTTTGCATTCGATGTTGTGGACGAGCTGGCAAAGAAATGCCCGAACAAGAATGCAATGTACTATGTATCGAATGATAAAAAGGAAAAGACATTCACGTTTGCCGATATCAGCCGCTATTCGTCAATGACTGCAAATTATTTTGAGTCACTGGGAATCAAAAAGGGCGACAGAGTAATGTTGGTTTTGAAGCGTCACTACCAGTTCTGGTTCTCAATCCTGGCGCTGCATAAAATCGGCGCAATCGTAATCCCGGCAACTAACCTTTTGGTTGAACATGACTTTGAATACAGATTCAAGGCAGCCGGAGTTTCGGCAATCGTATGTACTGCCGACGGAGATGTTGCACATCAGGTTGACCTGGGCGCTGCAAACTGTCCCGAATTAAAGACAAAAATCCTTGTCGGCGGCAAGCGCGAGGGCTGGAACGACTTCAACGAGGAATTGCCGCGCTACAGCGATGTATATGAAAGATGTCCCGATGCCGCAGCGGGCAATGATACAATGCTGATGTTCTTCACATCGGGAACAACGGGATATCCGAAAATCGCTGCACACAGCCATAAATATCCTCTCGGACACTTCATCACAGCGAAATATTGGCACAATGTAAATCCGGACGGAATCCACTTCACCATCTCGGACACCGGCTGGGGAAAAGCTCTGTGGGGCAAACTCTACGGTCAGTGGCTCTGCGAGGCGGCTATATTCGTATATGACTTCGACAAGTTCCATGCAGATGACATCCTGCCGATGTTTGCAAAATATCACATCACAACTTTCTGCGCACCGCCGACGATGTATCGTTTCTTCATCAAAGAGGATTTGTCGCAGTATGACCTGTCCTCTCTTGAGTATTGCACAGTTGCCGGCGAGGCTCTGAATCCGGAAGTGTACGAACAGTGGAAAAAAGCAACAGGTCTGCAGCTTATGGAGGGATTCGGTCAGACCGAAACAACACTTACAATCGCAAACCTGCGCGGAATGACTCCGAAGCCCGGTTCAATGGGTAAGCCGAGTCCTATGTATAATGTTGATATCGTTGATGCCGAAGGCAAGAGCGTCGGCGTCGGCGAAACAGGCGAAATCGTTATCCGCACCGATAAGGGTAACCCCTGCGGATTGTTCCGGGGTTATTATCGCGACGACGAAAAGACAAAAGAGGTTTGGTACGACGGAATGTATCACACATGCGATACAGCGTGGAAAGACGAGGACGGTTATTTCTGGTATGTCGGCAGAGTGGACGATGTAATCAAATCCTCCGGCTACAGAATCGGGCCTTTCGAAATCGAGAGCGTTATCATGGAGCTGCCGTATGTGCTTGAATGTGCAATCACGCCTGTACCCGACCCGATCCGCGGACAGGTTGTTAAGGCAAGCATTGTCCTTGTAAAGAATAAAGAAGCATCGGATGAACTTAAGAAAGAAATCCAGGATTATGTAAAAACGCACACCGCGCCTTACAAATATCCGAGAGTGGTTGAGTTTATGGACGAGCTGCCCAAGACAATAAGCGGAAAGATCAGGAGAGTTGAGCTGAGACAAAGGGACGAAAAGAGCGAATAATTATCGGTAAGGACATCGGAGCAAAAGCTCCGATGCCTGTTCAAAAGGAATGGTTATATGAAAATAATTGATGCACATGCGCACATATTCCCGGAAAAAATTGCAGAAAAGGCTGTTGCATCGATAGGCAGCTTCTACAACATGGACGGAATGTCGCATTGCGGCACAACCGACGCGCTGCTGGAATCGGGAAGCAAAATAGGGACGGAAAAATATCTCGTTTTTTCGACCGCCACAACCGCGGCACAGGTGGAAAGCATCAACCGGTTTATACATTCGGAGTGTGAAAAACATTCGGAATTTATAGGACTCGGGACGATGCACCCCGATTATAAGGATTTTGAAAAAGAAATAGATTTTTTGAAAAGTGCGGGAATGAAAGGAATAAAACTTCATCCGGATTTTCAAAAATTTGCGGTGGATGATGAAAAGCTTTGGGGGCTGTATGATTATCTGAGCGAGAATAACATGTTTGTGCTGACGCACAGCGGCGACAGCCGATATAATTTTTCCAATCCGTTTCGCGTGGCAAGAATGGCAAAAATGTTTCCAAAGCTTATATTTATCGCGGCGCATTTCGGCGGCTGGTCGGAATGGGAGGCTGCCAAGGAGGAGCTGAATCTGCCGAATGTATACTTTGATACAAGCAGCACACTCGGATTCGGAGCTGCAAAGACGGCACTTAAAACGTTGGATAAGTTTGATAAAACGCATTTCTTTTTCGGAACCGATTTCCCGATGTGGGATCATGAAAAGGAACTGAAGCGATTTTTGGCGCTGGGGTTGAGTGATAAACTCAACGAAGATATTTTGTATAATAATTTCAGCAATTTCTATAAAGAAAGATAAAAAGCTTTTGAAATTGACTGCCGCTCATGGATGTGGGGAATAAAGTGACTTTTTGCATCATTGAGCACATGCAAAAAAATAAGCCGTTTCCGATTTTGCGGAAACGGCTGACGTTTTTAGTGATTGATGCAAAAATCAATAATAAAGAATATCGAAATGATGAATATTATAAGATTTAAGACGATAAATGAGTTTATATTTTTGTATTGCTCGTTTTGCAGCCAGCCGCGGATAAGCTTTATGAACATCAGCGCAACGCCGCAGATGACGGCAGGAGCCAAAAACATTGCCAAAAGCTGACCGCCGGTGTGGGTATTTGCCATTATAAAATCAAGAACGACAATAAAATAGGCAATTCCGCAAAGAAGTCCCGAGATAAGCTCGCCATGCTTTGTAGCTAAAAATTTGTGAAGTTTGTTCATATTATACCGCCTCCGGATTTTAGCCGAAATTATGTCTTTTCGGGTTGCAGAGTTTTGAAAGTTGAATTCCCGTTTTTCTTCGGCTGATTATATACTTATATTATAATATTAAATTCCGGAATTGTCAAGAGTTTGATTTGGGATTTTTTTGAGAGTTATTATGCCAAGCTCCGGACGGTTGAAAAATCGGGGGATAGGCATGGGGTTGCCCAGACCGCGGTTTACAATCATGCTGCAATCGCCGTTTTTGTAAAGTCCGCCGAAATATTTCGGAAATAGGATATGTCCGCTTTCGGCAAGGGCTGAGCGCGGCGAAAGCACACCGCCGACTCCCGGGATGCGGATCTGACCGCCATGCATGTGCCCGGCAAGGATAAGGTCAAAGCCGCTGTCTTTTAAGAGGTCAAGGGCGTTCGCACGATGGAAAAGCAGAATCCGATAGTCGGGAGTTTTTGGAAAAAGTTTAAGGTACTTTTCGACCGTCTGTTTCATTCGGGTTTTGGTAAACACGTCCTCCATGCCGCAGAGCAGTATTCGGGATTCAACTTTTTTAAGAAATACCTGCTCGTTGCGCAGGAAACGTGCACCTGCTTTTTCACAGTCGGCGATAAAATCCTCGTAGTCGGAGCGCCAGATGTCGTGATTCCCGGATACCATATAGCACGGCGCGATTTTCGAAAGATGAGATATAAGCTCAATCGCAGGCGTGTACGATGCCGGAGTGTCGTGAGTCATGTCGCCGGTCATTACGATAATGTCCGGCTCGGCGCGGCGGATTTCGTCACCGAGCCCCGGAACAGGGTCGTTGTGATAGTCGGAAATGTGCGCAATTTTGAAGCCGTCGAAATCGTCGGGAAGCTTTGGCGAGCCGACAGTGTAGTACGATGTTTCGAGACGGTTGTCCAACCCCTTTGACATGACAAGAGCGGCAGATGCCAAAGCGGTATATTTTATGAATTTTTTCATTGTTTTTCTCCGTTCCGCCCGGAGGCTGATAGTATATAATTATTATACCACTTTTTAAAGATAAAAACAATATTTTTAACTGAAAAATGATAGTTTATATATATTGAAAATAAAAATTAACAGGAGGTTACAAATGAATAAGAAGATAAAGGGAGATTTGATACTGCTGCTTACGGCGATGATATGGGGGTCGTCGTTTGTGGCACAGAGCGTCGGTATGGATTTTATCGGTCCGAACACATTTCATGGAATAAGAACATTGCTCGGCGGAACCGTACTTTTGCCGGTAATATTTGTGATGAACAGGAACGGGAGCGCTAAAAAAGAGCAAACTGACAGAAAAAGTCTGATTATCGGCGGCATTTTGTGCGGATTGTTTCTCTGTGCCGCAGGTACGATACAGACGTGGGGAATGAAGTACACAACGGCATCAAAATCGGGTTTCATAACTGCCATGTACATAATATTTGTGCCGTTTGCAGGACTGCTGCTCAAAAAAAAGGTCGGCTTGCTCACCTGTATCGGCGCAGCGATTGCGTTGGTCGGACTGTATTTGCTCTGTCTTGCAGGGACTGAGTTCAGCGTGAATTTCGGCGACGTGCTTACACTCATTTGTGCGTTTGTATTCACCGCGCATATAATGACAGTGGACTATTTTTCCGGCAAGGTGGACGGCGTGAAATTGTCGTGCCTGCAATTTTTTGTCTGCGGATTTGTAAATATAGTGCTGATGTTCCTGTTTGAGCATCCGGATTTCAGAGTTGTGGCATCCTGCTGGAAACCGATATGCTATTCGGGAATCATGTCCTGCGGACTGGGTTACACATTCCAGATAATAGGACAAAAGTACACAGATCCTGCACCGGCGGCGATTATCATGAGCATGGAATCGGTTTTTGCAGTGATTGCGGGATTCCTGATTTTGGGCGAGAAGATGGGAGCGGCGGAAATAATCGGCTGTGTGATTATGTTCGCGGCGATTTTGATTGTTCAAGTGCCGGATTTGGTAAAAAAGTAAAAAGGCAAAAATGTAAAGCCTCTCGGAAAGCTTGTGATTCCGAGAGGTTTTTGTTTGAGGGGGTACTCGTGCATTTTTTGATATAGAATTATATTTTGATGAAACAGTTATCCTCGCGTTTTATCAAAATATGTACGATTATTTTTTAACTTCAAGCACAACCTTGCCCACGTTCTCGCCACGCTGCAAAATAGCATGTGCGGCTTCCGCTTCTTCAATCGGGAGAACCTTGTAAATGGTAGGCTTAACCTTGCCTGCTGCAACCTTATTCCACACATTTTCCACAAGCATGGAAAGTATCTGTGCTTTCATCTCCGGAGTCCTTGAACGCAGCGTGCTGCCGATTATGCGCACATTGCGGACATAGATATTTTTAAGGTCAATCTCTGTCTTTGTGCCGGCAAGAGCAGCGATCATTATCCATCGCGCACCATGGCTTAAATAGTGCAGGCACTTGCCCATGAAATCACCGCCGAGACAATCGATTGCAACGTCTACGGGGTGTCCCTCGTCAAGCTGCCTTTTCAAAACCTCGCATATGTCCTCTTTTGAAGTATTCACAACAACGTCCGCGTTTAAGTGCTTTATTGACGCTGCTGCTTCGTCGGACAGAACTGTCGTTATAACTCTGAGTCCGAATGCTTTTGCCATCGGAATGACTACGCTTGCAAGTCCGCTTGCGCCTGCGTTCATCAAGAGCGTGTCGCCCTCTTTTGCCTTGCCCTCGATAAACAGGTTCAGATAAGCAGTGGCAAATGCTTCGGGAATGGCTGCCGCTTCAATCATGGAGCAGTTTTGGGGAATCGGCATCAGCATGTCGTATTTAACCGAGACATACTCGGCATATCCGCCGCCGCCCAAGAGTGCGCACACTTTGTCGCCGATTTTGAATTGTGAGCTCCTTTGAGCGTCCTTGCCCATTTTCACGATAACTCCGGAAATTTCAAGTCCCATCCACTCGGGAGCGCCCGGAGGGGGAGGATAGTCGCCGTCGCGCTGCATCAGGTCGGCGCGGTTTAATGCCGCTGCGTGTATTTCGACCAAAACCTCCTCGGAATTGATGATCGGGTCGGGTACGTTTGACCAGCTTAATGATTTGTCATCGTTGATAAGTATTGCTTTCATTATTTTTCCGCCTTTCTTTTGCATGCTTTGAGAACGAGCTTGTACAGATTAAGCTCGTAGTCGCAGCTGTATGGATTTTCTCTTTCGCCGCATATTTTTTCGGCTACATATACATTTTTCGCGCGTTCTGTCAAATTTCCAGTCGTATGAATTTTTTGGATTGGCAGCAGAGCGCATAACCGTACATAAATCCCGTCTGCCCGACTTTTCGTTATCCGGGAGATACGCCTCGAGAGGATGCAGCTCCAAAGTTCCCTTTGTTCCGCAGATAACCAGCTGGCGGCGCATAAATCCGCCCGGCTCGGCAGCACAGGTCTTTGTAAAGGACACACCGTGCGGATATTTCAAAACCGCCATGCCGAAATCCTCCGCGCCGTCTATCTTGTATTCGGTGGACGTGTTCATCGGAATAATCTCGTCCGGTTCGCCCTGGATTTGATAGATAAGGTCTATCAAATGGCAGCCGAGATAGAACATCATGCCGCCGGGAAAACGGTCAAGCCATTGCCTTTTTTCGGGTGGGTGCACACAGTCCATGTGCGCTTCAACAGAGTATATCTCGCCCAGCTCGCCCGATTTTGCGCGCGCTATCGCCTCGGAAATCAGCGGATTGAAACGATACATGTAGCCGGTTGAAAAGACAAGCTTTTTTGCTTTTAAGATGTCAATCAGCTTTTCAAAAGCTGCAAGCTCAAGTCCGCCGGGTTTATCCATGTGAATGTGCAGCCCTTTTTCGGCGGCTGCAAGCGCACAGTCGGTGAGTGCGACCTCCTCGGTTTCGATGGCGGCGGCATCAAGCCCGGGCAGGCTGAGTGCCTCATCAATCGAGAGAAACGGCACTTTTTTTGACAGCTCGGCAATCCGTTCCGGAAACTTTTCTTTTTCGACATCCGGTACGGCGAACGCTGCAAAGTCAAATATGTCCGGCATGTTCAAAAGACAATCTCATATCGCCGATGCAGGGTCGTGTCCAACGCCGATTTGAACTATTTTTATTTTTCGCACCGGATTTAACCTCCGTTTCATTTTTTCACTATATTCAGTATAGCATATTGACAAGCGAAAAAAAATACAGTATAATATAAAAAAACGGAACTATTCTACAAAAAGGGTGAAAGATGTGAATAATGTTTCAAAGCTGTCGTTTTTCAAAACCGATAGGTATGAGTTTAAAAATAAAAATATTTGCGATTTTAAAAATATCCCGAGACCCCATTTTTGCATGGGGCTGATAATTAAAGGGGACGCTGTTTTTGAATCCGACGGCGAGAGCGTCGGCGTGTCGGCAGGAGATATCATTTTTGTGCCGATTACGTCGCGCTATGTCTCGACGTGGGTGGGAAAACCCGATATACTCTACATAAGCATGCACTTTGCTTTTGAACCCGGCTGCGGAATATCGGAAAAAAACCGTTTCGGAATACAAAGGGTCGCGGTTGATGATTTTGACGATATGAAAAAGAAGTTCGAATTTGTTTATAACAACTATAACGCCGATTTGCAGGGGCAGCTTTCGGCAATGGGTGAATTTTATAAAATTCTCGGAAATATACTTCCCGGATTTGAGAAAAAAGAGGTACAATTCTACGATAAGCGCATTGAAAAGGCGATGGAATATATAAATATGAACTCGGAAAAGGATTTTTCGGTTGAGGAGCTGGCAAGGATAAGCAGCATGAGTATATCCAATTTCTATTCGCAGTTTAAGCACTACACCGGCATGACACCTGTTGAATATAAAAACAACATTTGTATTTCGCGTGCGTGCCGGCTGCTGAAAGCGGACAGAAATTTGCAGATTGAGGAAATCAGCGAGCTTGTCGGATTTGAGTCGTCGGCATATTTCAGACGTGTGTTCAAGCGGCTGACCGGGAAGACTCCGTATGAATATAAAAAAAGTGAGCCGGGAATTTAGTTTCCGGCTTGTCTTTGCCCTTGAGCATTTATGTAGGGATGAGGGAACTCCGTTCGACATTTTTGGCGGATTTCATCTGTCGTTTTGGGGGATTCCACCCGTCATTTCCCCTTGGGAAATGCCACCCTCCTCAGTGAGGAGGGCATAAGGCTCCATCTCCGAGGGAGCTGTCAGCGTAAGCTGACTGAGGGAGTTACCCTATCCAATTAAATTATTCTTTTTGATGAATTATCAGACCTCAATATAATAAGGGCAGATGTCTGCGTAGCTGCCGTCTTTCATTCGGAAACCGCGCGGAATTGTGCCGAGCTGCTTAAAGCCGATTCTTTCATATAAATGTCTTGCGTGGATGTTGGTTGCAACAACGGCGTTGAACTGAAGCACTCCGAAGCCGAGCCTGTGCGCTTGTTCAATGCAGTCGAAAACAAGCTTTTCGCCTATATGCCTGCCGCGGCTTTCGGATGCTACTGCGTAGCTTGCATTGCAGATGTGTCCGCAGCGACCCACATTGTTGGGGTGAAGAATGTAAAGTCCGAGAATTTTGCCGTCGTCCTCAAAAACGCCGCAATAGCTTTGAGACGCGAAAAATTTCTTCGCCGAATCGGGCGTAAGACATTCCTCCTGCGGAAAGGCAATGCCCTCCTCGACAATTTCGTTCCATATTTCAGCCATTTTCGGAAGATCGTTTTCGTTATATTTTCGTATCATTTTCAAAACTCCTTTTGTAAAGCTAATAATAGTATATCACTTTTCGAAAATATGTCAATAGAGAATAATGCTCTTTTTTTACAGAATTATATATTGTTTTTGCCTTTTTGCGTGGGTATAATAAAAAAACATTTTTCATGTTGAGATTTGTGTTGCCGCTCGGTGGCAGAATGGAGGTAAAAATGAAAAAAATTCTTGTATTGGGCGGAACGGGAGCAATGGGTACATATCTTGTGCCGAAGCTTGCCGAGAGGGGATATTCGGTCGATGTTGTATCGATAGATGATATGCAAAACAAACCGGGAATAAATTATATAAAAGCCGACGCGTACGACCGAAAGGTAATGGCAGAACTTTTGAAAAAGGGCTATGATGCGATTGCCGATTTTATGATTTATGATACCGCGCGCTTTGCGGAAAGATATGAAATGCTATTGGAGAATACAGAGCATTACATATATCTGTCCGGTTATCGGATTTATGCGGATGAGGAGCATCCCATAACCGAGACCTCGCCGCGCTTGCTCGATGTGTCGGAGGATAGGGAATTTTTGGGATATGAGGACTATTCGCTCTATAAAGCGCGCGGAGAGAACATATTGAGAAGCTCCAATTTTTCGACCGTATTGTGGATAACTCCAAAATATTGAGGGTTACGGGAATGAAGCAATCCGAGCTGATGCCGCTTTATAAGGGACTGGAAAAGGAGCTTTCCACGCTGCCTAAGGACTATGATTTCGGAAGTTTTTATGTAAATGACAATATGGATAAAATTTTGAAAACGCTGTAGAAATTTATATAAAAAAAAGAGCCGCCGCGGTGCTTTGGTTTCAACTCCCAAGCGCCGGGGCAGCTTTTTAAAAATCATAAGCCCAATACATTTATAAGCAATATCCATGCCAAGCCGTAATAGGTTATAACGGCGACAAGGTCGTTGATTGTGGTAATCAGCGGACCGGATGCAACCGCCGGGTCGATTTTCAGCTTTTTGAAAATAAGCGGCACAACAGTTCCGATAATGCTTGACAAAATTATCGATACCAACAGTGCAATACCAACGCAGAGCGAGACCGAAAAGGCAAAGAATGCAGTTTGCTTTTTCAATAAAACAAGGTATGCGCCGATTGATATAAAGGATAATACTCCCAGCATGATGCCATGTAACAGTCCTATGCGCGATTCTTTGACAATCAAGTGAAGCTTTTCTTTTCCGGATATTTTCTCGTCCATCAATACTCGGATTGTTACGGCAAGCGATTGCGTTCCGACGTTGCCTGCCATGTCCAAAATAAGTGATTGAAAGCTGACAATTAATGTCAGATGTGCAACGACATTTTCAAATATCCCAACAACTCCGGACACTATCAAGCCCAGCCCGAGCAGGATTATAAGCCAGGGAAAACGCTTTTTTATGCTTTTTTTAAGCGGCTCATTCAAATCTTCCTCAGCCGACAGACCGGCAAGCTTGGCGTAGTCGTCACCCATTTCGTCGTCAACAAGCTCGGCAACGGTCTGAGAGGTCAGAACACCTCTCAATTTGTTTTCGGAGTTCAAAACAGGAATGGAGTCCTCGGAATAATCCTTTAAACGCTCGATACAGTCCTCTATCTGTTCGTTGGCGTAAACGTAGGGGTATGATGTCATGGTGATGCTTTCAAGACTTGTGTCGGCGCGTGCGATAATCAAATCTTTCAAATCTATTGCACCGACAAGGGTTTCATCCTCATCCACAACATAGAGCGTGAGTATGTTGTCGTTATCTCCGGCTTGCTCAATCAGAGAATGCATTGCATCGCGCACATTGCTCCCTGCGCGGATAGAGATATAATTTGTTGTCATTTTACTTCCGATTTCATCTTCATCAAAAGAGCTTATGAGTCTGATTTCTCTTTGCACATCATCGTCAAGCAGTTCAAGCAGATTATCTCTTTCGGACTTTGGCAGCCGATGCAGATAGTCCGCAGCCAAAGACGTTTCAAGATGCGAAAGAACTTCAACTCTTTTGCGGATACTAAGCTCGTCTATATAGTCGTTTGCCTGCCCGGAATATTCAAAAACATCCGCCAGTTCCTCGGCACTCAAAATGATATAAAGCTTGTTTCTCTCGTCTCTGTTCAGCAGCTCCAACGCTCCTGCGACATCATTTTCGTGATAATCGAGGAGTTGCTCATGAGTGATTTTCGGGGTGAAGTTGCTGCGGATAATTTGCACGATTTCGATTCTGTGATCGGGGTGCATTGCGGAAATATTTTTTTCGTTCAAAATGTTTTTTTCATTCATTGCCCTTTGCCTCCTTTATATATCCGATATTTGCGGGCGGCAGGGCAGACATGGAATGAATTAATGCTGTTCAAGGCAGATTTTGCCCGGACATGCAAAAAAAGAGCACAAAAAAACCATTGCTGCCTGCAAATCGCGTATCGGATAGCTGAAAAATGCAGTTTGGGAAACAAACAATGGCGTTCATATTTATAAGCGGAATAAGAGACGGTCAGAATTTTTGCAAGCGCTGCCGAAGAAATTCCGACAATATATGAATACCATGCCTGTACTTCGACTACTGCTGCCGTCCATATTCTCACCTCGCATTTCAAATTTTTCATAATATATATTATATCATTTTTGCCGCCGGATGTCAAGTTTTTTACGGATAAAAGGTCGTTAAAAAGGGGCTGTAAAAATGTTCCGAAACGTTAAAAGCGAACCCGGCGGCGTAGTTGCGTATTCCGTTGGGTTCGCTTTGAGTGCAGCAAAAAGGCATACAAATTACGAATCTCGCACCCGATATTCAAATAATACATGCCCTTTTGCATTCCGGACTTTTTTACTGTCCCTTAATAACATTCTTTCAATACTTTTAATATATCCTCGGTATCCATAGCCTTGTATCCGCCGCCGGGAATAGTTGATTTTGCGATAAGCGGCAGCATTTCCTCGATTGCACCGAGTTCGCGGAGCGTTGACGGGAGTTTGAGCATTTTTATAAATTCGCTAAGTTTGCAAATTCCTGCCTCCGCCGCATCGGTATCGCTCATTGCACTTGTGTCGATATTCCACACATTTTTTGCAAAGCGCACAAACTTGTCCAAACCGAACTTGCAGATATATCTGTAATACGCCGGCGAAATTGCGGCGAGTCCCGCGCCATGCGCACAGTCGGTGTATGCACCGAGCTGATGCTCGATCATATGAACTTCCCAGTCCTGAGTTTTGGAAAGACCGGTGACAGTGTTCAGTCCGATTGTCGCGCACCACATGATATTGCTCCTTGCCTCGTAGTCCTGCGAGTTTTTCATTGCCTTTTCGGCGCTGTTTATAAGCGAACGCATCACACCCTCCAAAATGTAGTCGGTGGTGTTGTCATCATCACCCGAGAAATATTGTTCGCACAGATGTGACATTGTGTCGAAAATTCCGCTTGCCATTTGATATTCCGGTACGGTAAATGTGTATTCCGGATTCAAAATTGAGAATTTGGGATAGATATTCGGCGGAAAAACGCGTCCGTTTTTAAGCATTTTGTCCTCGTTTGTAATTACCGAGCCGCCGTTCATTTCCGAGCCTGTTCCTGCCATTGTGAGGATAGCGGCAACAGGAACGGTTTTGTTGTCCACCGTCTCGCCGTCAACCCAATATTTTTGCCACGGGTCGCCGGTGCAGTATGCCGAGACCGATATTCCCTTTGCGCAGTCGATGACCGAACCGCCGCCGACAGCTAAAATCAAGTCGATGCTGTTTTCTCTCACCAGGCGCGCGCCCTCGGTCAGCTGGGAATAGGTCGGATTTGACTTTATTCCGGAAAGCTCTGTAACTTTTTTACCGCTGTTTTTCAAAATTTCAATAACCTTGTCGTAGAGTCCGCTTTTTTTCACAGAACCCTTTCCATACATCAAAAGCACGTTTTCGCCAAAGGCATCAAGCTCGGGCAAAAGCTTTTCAAGGGCATTTTTGCCGAAATGAATCCTTGTGGGATTGTAGTAGGTAAAATCGAATTTCATAGTAAAATCATTCCTTTCCGTTGTTTTGACTTTTGTTTTTTTTTTTTTTGATATAGTATGTGCGGCAAAATCATATTTTATTTAAATAATCGCTGCAAATATCATATCATGTAATCGTTGGAATAGCGTTCAACCTCGTGGTCGAGGATATCCTGCAGCGTGATATTGTCGAGATAGTTGCTTATAAGGTCATTGAGACCCTGCCACACAAACAATGTCGGACAATAGCTGCTGCGCTCGCATAAATTCGGGTCGTTATCGAGACAGGCAATCGGTGCCAAGCTGCCCTCGGTCAGACGAAGAATCATGCCGAGAGTATATTTGTCGGGAGACTGCGCCAAGCGATATCCGCCCTGAAACCCGCGGTTGGTCTGAAGAATATCTGCTCGGTTTAAAACCGGAACAATCTGCTCCAGATACTTTTTTGAGATTCCCTGGCGCTCGGCAATGTCTTTAAGAGCGGTGTAGCCGTTTGAGCCATGCTCCGCAAGATCCAAAAGCATGCGGATTGCGTATCGTCCCTTGGTTGAAATTTTCATGGGTAAACACCTCGTTTCCAACTTATATAATAACACATTTTTCACATTTTTTCAAGAAAAAAAATAATTTACTTGAAAAATTCAAATAAATGTAGTATAATAAAGTAAAGTG
The DNA here is from genome assembly GCA_934486735.1 of uncultured Clostridia bacterium. GTDB lineage: Bacteria > Bacillota > Clostridia > UBA1381 > UBA1381 > CAKSQL01. The sequence continues at coordinate 142,912 of CAKSQL010000002.1, forward strand.
CTTTGAAAGAATGTGAAAGTTTCTTTCTCTTATCATTCCTTGCCATATGGATAAGAGAAAACTTTAGTATAAATGTGCCGATGCAAGGCGGCGGAATGGAGATTTTTATGAACATATATGAATCCGGAGAAAATTATCTGGAGACGATTTTGATGCTTTCGAAAAAAAAGGGAAGTGTGCGTTCAATAGATATAGTGAATGAATTGAATGTGACAAAGCCGAGCGTGAGTGTTGCAATGAAACAGTTTCGCGAGAACGGCTACATAATTATGGATGAGAGCGGACACATCGCACTGACCGAAAAGGGCAGAGTTATTGCAGCAAGTGTGTACGAGCGGCATTTGGTGCTGGAGAGCATGCTTATTGCCCTCGGCGTTTCGGAGGATGTGGCAAAGGCGGACGCATGCAAGATTGAGCATGATTTGAGTGAGGAAACTTTTGCTGCGATAAAAAAGCATTATATAGAGTTTTCATCGGCGAAAGAAAAAAGCAAAGAATAACAATTTCTATATGGCAGATTACAAAAAACAGCCGAATCAATGCGAGGGTCGCATATGGTTCGGCTGTTTTAATTGTTTTCAAAAATCAATTTTGCGCACACACAATGACAAAATCATGTTCCCGCGCTCTCGGGCAGAGTTCCTGCCGGATTTTTCATTTTTGCATATGTTCGCGGCGGTACTGCGACGGTGACATGCCGTAGACGGCTTTAAAGCTTCGCGAAAAGTATTGCAGTGACGAAAAATTCAGCTTTTGTGCAATTTCATCGATTGAAAGAATATTAAGATCGGTTAAAAGCATAGGAGCAAGGTCGAGCCGCGACTGCATATATTTTTGCTTGAAGGTCAGACCGAAGTCTTTTTCTGTAATTCGATTAAGCTGTCTTACCGATACGCCAAGCTTGTGGGCTGCAATCTCGGGCGACATTTCGCGCCAATAGCCTCTGAAAATATTATCAAGAATACCCAGGCGTGAATAGTTCAAATCGGTGTGGGTGTTGAGATATCCCACATTTTTCGGCAGAGGCTGAATGTTCTGAGCGGTCAGAAGCAGGACATGCATAAGAGTGAGCCAATAAAAAGAGATGTGCACCTCGTATCCAGCGCGGCTGCCGGTCGTTTGTTGAAGCGATTTAAGCAGCGCCGTTGCGTTATACTTGTCCTTGCCGAAATATATTTTATGTTTTACTATAATATCAAGAATATTATCAAAATTTTCATACAAATTATAATTTTCGGCGTTGCTTACAGAGGAATCACACGGTGAAATTTCAAGAAGCAGCGTGTATTCCTCGGTCGGATTTTCCTCGGTCGAAATTTGAGAATGAAGCATTTGCGGACCGGTGATAAAAAAAGAACCGGGAGCAATATTGTACTCCTTGCCCTCGACTGTCAAGATGCCGCTGCCGGACGGGCAGTAATGAATCTCAAAAAAGGGGTGCGCGTGCTTGGCAACAATAAAAGGCTGTGGGCGGGAATAAGAAAATCTTTCCAATTTAAGAATATATCGGCTTGTTGAAAAGGTAAGTCTCGGACATCTTATCCACACGTCCGGATACACCAACGAATCAAATCTGTTGTCTAAATTCACTTCGATCACCTCTTATCTATATTATATATATCCTGCGTATGAAAGTCAAGGTCTATTGTGAAAAAATATAATAATTTTTGCACTGATAGGACATCTTTATCACAAAGATGTCCTGTTTTTGTATTTACAAAAGATAAAACTAATGTTAAAATATAATTAATTGAGACATCAATAAGCGATTTCAAAAAAAGAAAGGAATGGTTATTTGTGAAGAAAAAAATGCTGCTTGCGGCGCTGCTTGCCGCCGGTTTTTCGACTCAATGCTATGCTGCCGGCGAGTATATGACAATCTCCTACCCGAATGACGACAGTGTGCTTGTAATAAGCGGAAATTCGGGCAAACAGGAAAATCTGTCAATCAGAGTGCTGGCTCTCGGCGAGGACGGAGAGGACTTTGTCAGCGACGGAAGCTTAAAGCTTGACATAACTGCGGAGGACATAAAGGACAATCCGGGCATGCTTGATTATTTCAACGTAACGCAGAGCGATGCGGCGGGGAACTATACTTTCAAGTATAAAACGGAGGGCATATCCGGCTTTTATCTTTTCACTGTAACCGACAGTGAGGGACGGCAGGAAACAAAGGCATACGAATACTACAGCCCGAGTTTTGCAAAGGAAAAAATAGAACTTTTGAATACATATATCAAGGCTAAGGATATCGAAAATATTTCAGCGTTTTTGAAAAGATACACCGAGCCGCTGGCGGCGGACAACGAGTATTTCGAAAAGCTGAAAGCGGCGGATAAGCTTTCCGGCGTGACGGAGCTTATGGCAGAGGGCGGCGAGGTAAAAGATAAAGCAGACCTTAAAGCGAGAGTGCGGATTGCATCGGTGATTGAAACGATGAAGAGTCTTAATCTGCCGGAGCAGAACGCGGATTTGATAAGCATGCTGACACATTTTTCGGAGTTCGGATTTGCGGATGATAAGTTATTTACCGATACGCTCCAAAAGACGGCTGCGGAGGATGTAAAGAACAATATATTAAAGGACATCGCGGCGCTTACAGCGGCGAACGACGCCGAATTTAAAGAAAAAGCTGACAGCGCGATTCTACTCGGGGCTGTGAACTACAGCACATGGGGGAAAATCATGTCGGTACTGGATGAAAACTCCGATTTGTTTAAAAATGGCGCAGGATTTAAGGCACTGTCCGACAACAAAAAAGCAAGTGCCGCCAAGGTGATTGCGGAGAATGTATCAAAGGCTGCATATACAAAGCTTGACGATTTGGACGAGGATTTGAAAAAAGCGGTCGACGCACAGAAGAATAGCACACAAGGCGGCGGAGGCGGAGGTGGTTCATCGTCCTCGGGCGGCGGCAGCTCAAAGGGTTCCGTCAGCAGCTCGATAAGTGCAATCGGAAAGGTGACAGAGCCTGCAAAGGACGACAAAAAGACCGATACAAAAAAGAGTTTTGGCGATTTAACAGCCGCCGAATGGGCAAGAGAGGCTGTTGAAGCATTAGCGGAAAAGGGCGTTGTGAGCGGAAAATCCGAAAACGAATTTGCTCCGAATGACCCTGTTACCAGGGAAGAATTTTTGGCGATTGCAATGCGTGCATTCGGACTTATGGATGAAAATGCGGTATGTGAATTTTCGGATGTATCGAAGGATTCATGGTATTATAAAACGGTTGCCTCAGCATATAAGCGCGGCATAACAAGCGGAGTGAGCGAGAGCGTGTTCGGCGCAGGAGCAAAAATCACGCGCCAGGATATGTGCACAATCGCATGCAAAGCAGCGGACGCGGCAGGTATAAACATAGGCAGCGAGTCGGCTTTGAACTTTGCGGACAATGACACGATTGCGGAATACGCAAAAGAAAGCGTTGGACGCATGAGCGGCTCGGGAATCGTAAAGGGCATGGACGAAAACCGTTTCGAGCCTTTGGAAAATGCAACAAGAGCCGCTGCGGCAAGAATAATATACGAGCTTTTAAAGCTTATATAAGAAAGGGGCCGGACAATGAAAAAAAGAATTTTAGCTTTATTTATGGCGGCAGTGTTTATTGCCTCTTTCACAGAAATAGCCTTTGCATCGCTCAAGGGCAGCTCCTGCGAAAGCGAGGCGGCACTTTTGACAGCGCTCGGCATACTCCCGGACGGAGCAATCTCCTCCATGAGCGAGGGCACGGGCGTTACAAGGCAGGATTTTGCGGAATACGTTGAAAAGGCTTTGGGCGAAACAGACGAAAGCGTTTCGGGATATACCGAGAAGTTTTCCGACTTTACCGCAACAGGATATGTGGCAAAGGGTGTTTTTGACGGCTTTATCACAGGCTATCCCGACGGCAGCTTTAAGCCTGCAAAAATGATAACGGCGGCGGAAAGCTACAAAATGATAATCGATGCGACAGGCTATAAGGCAATACTGCGCGGCAATTACCCCGATTCATATGTTGCGCTTGCAGCGGAAAAGGGAATAAACAAAAATGTGACAAAGGGCGCAAATAAAGAGATAGATACAAAGGATGCGGTTTTCCTTATCTATAACATGCTTATGCTCGAAGCTCCGCAAATCAGCGCGGACGGCAAGGGCTTAACGCTCGAAAAGGACAAAACGATTCTTTCGGAAAAGTTCGATGTTAAAAAGAGCGTCGGCATAATCTCAGCCAACGAATACACATCGCTGACAAGTCCGAAAGGTACATCAAAAGGCTGTGTGGACATCAACGGCATCGAGTACGAAACAGGCATAAGCGGCGCGGAAAATTATCTCGGTTACAATGTTGAGTATTACTACCGCGACGACCGGGGCGATTACACAATAGTGTATGTAAACCCGAAAAAGAAATCATCGGATATGAGAATATACGCCGATGAAATCGAAAGCTTTGAAAACGGGACGTATTATTACTATGACAGTAAAAACGCATCAAGGACATCGAAAGCATCTGTAACTCTGACCGCTGATGTGATATACAACGGCAAGGCGATGACCGATATCAGCGACAATTCGATATATACACCCGAGTTCGGTTCGGTTACGCTGATAGACAACAACCGCGACGGAAAATACGAGGTTGTTTCGATTATCGACCGCAACGTCATAGTGCTGAATATGTACGACGACGGCAAGCACATTTTCTATGATAAGTATGATTCGGCAAATACTGTCGAGATTGACCCGGAGGACGGCGCGAATATTTTGAGAATCAAAAATTCGCTCGGAGCGGATGTGGCGCTGAAGGACATTGCCGAATGGGATGTTTTGGAGATTGCGCAAAGCGCGGACGGTGAAATTACGGATATCATCGTTCACCGCGAGAGTGTGACCGGTACAATAACCTCGATTGGCGAGAATGATGACGGTAAGCCGATTATTGCAATTGATTCGGCAGAGTATGAGGTTTCGGAAAAGCTGAAAAAATATAATGAGCAGAAAGGCACTCCGTTCCAAATTCAGCAGAACTATAATTTTATCATAAGTTCGGACGGAATTGTGGTGGGTTATAACTCAAATGCGGTTGTCGCATCGGACGGCAGTTATGGATATATGGTTTCGGTCAAAAAGGACGATACCGAGGAGGATTTCTTCTATATAAAGATGTTCTGTGCCGATAATCAAATGAGAACTCTGAAAACAAGCAAAAAGCCGAGAATTGACGGAATATCGTCAAAAAATGCCATGGAGGCATATGACAAAATGCCGCTCAATCCGATGCTTGTTTACTACAAGACGGATGATATGGGCGCGGTTAAGGAAATAGACACGATTGACAAGACGGATAAGGAAAGCGTAAACACGCTCATGGTAAAGGGCAAGGTCAATAATGAGAAGTATTCCGGATCGAAAAGAACAATAGGCGGACGAATCAGTTTCAATGATGCAAGTATTGCTTTTATTGTCCCGGATAATCCGCTGACAGCGCCTGAAAAGGATTTTGAAGTAAAGCCGGCAATAGAGTATTTCAGACATTTCAATTCATACTCAAACATAGTGGGTTATGCGCGCGATAAGGTAAGTCCGTTCACCGAGGCAACGGTTGTTGTGGACAGCACAGCCGCAAAAATCAAGTCGGATGCTCCTATCTGGCTTGTTCAGAGCATTGCAAGCGGAATCAACGAGGACGGCGATGAGGTCAGCGTTCTGACGCTTATTAACAACAGCGGGACAAAGGAATATAACACCGAGAGCTCGGAGATTATCGAGAACGCAAAGGCGGTGAGCGGAAGTATAACGACCGGAGTTAAAAAGGGCGATGTTATAATGATGGCAACAAACAAACTCGGGGAAATTAATTGCATACAAGTGATTTACCGCCCCGAGACCGATAAGTTCTATTATAACAACAATCCGAATTATCCCGGAGACTTCCTGAATGCGAACAGAATCGGACTTTGGGACGTGTTCTACAAGAGCGAGAAGTTCCTGCGCGTAGTTCCGACAGGTACAGCATTCGATGATGCAAATGTTGAAAATGTGGAGCTTGCAAATGTGTTCGTATATGAAAAGGACGAAAGAATACCGTACCGCAGCGGAACCGTAGGCGAGTTTAAGGACTACTACAGCACAGGCATGGCGTCAAAGGTACTTTCAAGAACACAAGAGGCTGCAACACAGATTTTGATAATTTATAATTGATAGGACGGGGCAATTCCCCTTCACTATAAAAAATCTTATTTATTAGAAAGGAAGGACAAAAATGGTAGGAAAAAAATTAATAAGTGTCGCTGCGGCAGTATGCATGGGAGCTACGATGCTCTCGGGACTCTGCGTGAACGCGGCGGAAAAATCATTGGCTCCCTGGAGCGTGTACTTTGCACAGAAGGATGAGTTTGAGGATTATTCAAAGTTTTTGCCGGCTGAACTTACATTTAACAACGGCAAAGCATCACTCCCGCCGGCAGGCGAGGTTCTGCTTTCAAACAGAGCAGACGGTTACACAACCGCAAAGGCTGCTGCGGATGCGAAAGGATATCAGGGAAAGTACGGCTCAGCGGCAATCGGATTCACTGCTCCGGCAGCAGGCTCGTACGAAATCTATTTCTATGCCGACAATAATATCAGCGGCGGAGGAAACCACGATAAAGGAATGTCAAAAATGACATTCGGTACTGTCAATAAAGCGGAAAATAAGGTTGGCGCGTTTGATGAAGTTTCGATAGACGGTTACAATTCATCGGGAAATAAGCAGACCGAGTACACAAAGACGGTGGAGCTCGCAAAGGGCGAGGAGTTGCTTGCAAAGCTTGCGACCTCGTTTGACGGATATCTCAGATTTCTTAATCTTAAATATCAAATTAAAGACTTGACATCCGGTGCTTTGTATGATTATAATAATGTAGGGGATGTTGTTGTTCCGACCGCGAAGAGCGAAAAGAGCACATGGAATCCGTCCGACTACAGAACTCTGAAAGACAAGGACAATTCAATGTGGAGCATTTATCTCACAACGGATGTCGGAGGAGAAGCATGGAAAGATTTCAGCACATGGAAGGCATATCCGATTGAGGATAACCGCGACGCATCGACCAACGGAGTGTCTATACAAAGCGGCACAACACAGCTCGGTATTTATGATTCACGTCCGAACGGCTGGTTCTACTGGAGACCGGCAGGAGATCATGAGTCGAACGGAACAGGTACGGCGGTTATCGGCTGGACAGCTCCTGCGGCAGGTACATATGTGTTTGAAGTGAGCGGATTCAACTACGGCACAGACGTTAAGTCGGGTGAGAGCACCGCTCACAAAATGGCATATAAAGCTGCAGATTCAAACGAGATGACAGAACTTAATGCTTTCACAATACCGGGTGCGGCAAAGAATACTCAGGGCGACTTTAAGGCACAGTACACAGTTGCCGAGGGCGAGACAATATATCTTCTCAATGACCCGGGCTACGACGGCTGGGGCGACAGCGTTGATTTGAGATTTGTTGTAACCGACGCAAGCAATCCTGCAAACAGATGGTCAGCTTCGGATATGTATAAACAGGAGATAGAAAATTCCCCGTTCAAGTATTGGTATTCAAAGCATGGTCAAACCTCACTGAGCAGATATTATGCAGCCAATCTTTTCCAATCAGGTGACAGCATAAAGACAACCAACACAACCGCAGAAATTCCAAATCTGTTCGAAATAAAGAGCGACGGCAGTTTTTATGCAAGACCGGAAGCGGACGGAACAATTGGCGGAAACCTTGGGTTAACCTTTGATGTCCCGGAGGACGGCTTTTACAGAGTTGACTTTGACGCACAGAATGTAAATCCCGAGGGCGGAGAGGAAAGCTGGTATGAAACCTCGCGCGCTATCTTGTATCATCTTACAGGCCGCACAGCGGTTGTCGGTGATGAGCTTGAAAATACAGGCAGAATCAAAAAGAGCGAGAAATCGGAATTTTCACATCTGATTTCGGCAAAGCGCGGAGACAAGATTCTTTTGAATATCAACGCTGATAACAATTCATATAAAATATATTTAAAGGGACATTACAACATCACAAAGCTTGACAAATTCAACTACAGCTATACGCAGAACGGCAGCAAAATCACAGCTGCGTCCGAGCTTACCGCAGGCGCAGCATTGACAGCTAACCTTGACTTCCTTGCAGACAGCGAGCAGAGCATAACTCTTGTAACAGCAATTTTCAACCAAAACGGAACAATGACAGCTGTCGGAGTGTCCGAGCCTGTCACAGCCGCAGCAGGTGCAGTGACGCCGGTATCGGCAAGCCTGACAGTTCCGGAACTTACAGGCGGTGAATATGTAAGAACCTTTGTTGTTGACGGAATCAACACACTTATTCCGCTCAACGCAGCAGATGAACTGAGATAGTTACAATTAAGGCAGCTGCGGCAGGATAATCCTGCAGCAGCTGCCGAAGCAGAAAATGGAGAGAAAATATGAAACGAACAATATCTGTAATTTTGTCTGCGGCTATGCTTGCCGCAGCAGCGTCTCCGGCTATGGCAATAACATCGCTCAGCGATGTGCGCGGACACTGGGCACAAAAAGATATCAACAATTTGATTTATGCAGGAACTGTATCGGGATACCCGGACGGCACATTCAAGCCGGACAGCTCAATAAATGCGGATGAGTTTATAGTTCTCGTATTAAAAGCAGCAGGCTATGAGCCTGAACCGTCCGGTTCGGACTATTGGGCGCAGGGGTATATAAACCAAGCTGTTCAAAAAGGAGTTTTGAAGTCCGGATATATAGATAATTTTGTGCGCCCGTTAACACGTGAGGAAATGTGCATGCTTGTTGTAAATGCATTTTCTGTTGAGGATGAGGCAGACATTTTTGCGGCATCAGATTCAGGAGATATAGACGAAAAGTACATGGATTATGTAAAAAAGGCGTATAATGCAAAAATTGTTTCCGGCTATGAGGACGGCACATTCAGACCCAAGGGCGAGCTTACCAGAGCGGAGGCATGCCATGTGATACGTGCTGCTCAAGGATATGACCCTGACAGCAAGCTGCCGTTTGAGCATAAGGTATATGATGTAACCGATGCGGCTGAGGAAGAAAATTCGCCGTGGAAGTTTTATATTTCGGATTCAAACAATAATGTCCGTAATAATTATACACAGATCGGAATAACAACAAATGATGAAAACGGTGTTATAGTGTCGGCAGACGGAACAGCGGCACGTCCGTGTGCGTCATGGAACAAAAACACCGCAAAAACAGACGGATTGCTTGTCGATTGTGAGCGAGACGCATCAACGAAAACCAAAAAGGGAATTTTGATATTTGAATTTACCGCGCCGGTTGGAGGAAATTATAAATTTGATTTCTCCTGTACAAATATCGGAACAGATGTTTTGGGCGGTGACGGCGGCGGCGCACGTATGACATTTTACGGAGCAAATGATGCGCTTGATGTGGCGAATGTCGCAAGCGTAGTCATTCCGGTAAGCTCAAATGAACAGCAAGAGGTAACAATGACAAAGACAGTTAAACTTAAAAGAGGACAGTCTCTGGCGCTTCGTTTCAGTGTAAATTATGACGGATACGGAGATAGATTCAAGGTGAAATATACTGCGGAGACAACAAAAGAAGAAGGCAATCTTTATACCAATAACGGAATAAAGAATTATCTGCCTCAGCCGCCCGAGGAAAAACAGCTTTCAGCGGCTCCGTATCGTGAAAATCTGGTTTGGGTTGCCGGAGACGGCGGTTGGGCAACAAGTGAGTATGCAGAAGAAGTTTTCGATATTTTGAAGAATTACATTCCGAATATGGGTGTAATAGTTTTAAGCGGAAATCCTGAAGTAAATCCGAAAGCGGAATACTATGCAAACAAAGGAATTCCCACATTTATTCAGCATTTCGGAGATGGCAACACATATAAGTATTATTCCGCAACCGATGCCTGGGAATATAACTGGAATAACATTCCCGCAACACCGGACAGCGGCTTTACTCTTGCCAATACTGCACATTCGTCGGCTCTGCCGCACGAATCGGTTTGGGAATGGGTTGAAAGACTTGCACAGTCGGCAATAAGAACCGGCTATGGCGGTTACGGCTACATGGACTTCGTTTGGGACTGGGGCATGGGCCGTGGCAGAGCAGGATATAATCCGCAAACTTTAAAGGCATTCAGAACAGCGTTAAAGGGCGAGGACGAAGGCTTAAAGCTTGACATGAACGGCAATAAAAAGCTATGGCATTTTGAAGATTTTGCAAAGTATTACACCGGAAATATGCTCACTCCCGAGGATTTGGGGTTGGAATCATGGGATGATTATACACCGATGACATACAACGAATATTTGCAGAACAAGGATGCCGACCATACACAAAACAATCTTTTGATGGACTTGTTAGTCACATATGAGTGGCTGAGACTGGCACAGCACATGTGCGACATATCGGATGAAGAGGGCGGAATGACCCAGGTTATGCCAAATCCTGAAGATGCGGCAAACGGCAGTGATTTTCTGTTCCTTACAACACTCAGCAATCTGGAAATGGCAACTGAGGAATTTTTCGGCGATACCGAGTATCTGGACGGAGCGTATTACAGATTTAACTATCTGACCTCCAAAAAGAGCGATTCGGTTTCTCCCGGAATAGTTCTTGAGTGCGGAGACGGCGGAAATGATGGTTCGTATTACGATTTGCCGATTGCGTATGCTGCATCATACGAGCTTAGAGCGGCAACCGGCAGCACTCACCTTGAGACCGACTTTATGGTACAAAACCGGACAACCGTAACGAATAATTCGGCAGTAAAATTCTTCCGGGACAGATACCAGATACTTACAAGCTATGCACGCGGATTTATCGATGCTCAGGAGGATGATATAAAGCGTGTTGCTTCCGACTTCATTTCGGTTACGTCAAGAAAGGTGAACAGACCGTGGGGAGATGAGTGGCACGTTTGGGATTGGATTTTGGACTGGAAAGCAAATCCGGACACACTTCTTGCACAAAACGGATATATCTTTGACGGAATCGGCGAGGACGGCGTATTTGATATAAAACCGGGACAGGAAATTGTTGTATATTCTCCCGACCGACCTACGAAATATCATTTCGACCACATGATAAGCAGCTTAAAGAGCGGAGATTTTAAGAAGATTCTCACCAACGGAGCGGCAATAGAACAAATAGTTGATGATAAGTATAACATGCGCGATATGAGCGAGCTTTATCCCGAGTACGCTTTCAAAAAGCAGGAGGAGGCAAAGCTTTCCGGCAATGTGACCGACAGCGAGGGCAATGTGCTTGCGGAGGGCATCGACATCGAATCGACCACGCTTTATAAAAATGCGGATTATGAGACGGTTCTCTCGGTCGGCGATACTCCGGTGCTTGTGAAAAAACAGGTTGGTGCGGGCGAGCTTTATGCATGCTTGCTTGACCCGAACGAAAATATCAATTATGATGTATCAAAGGCAGTATATGATTATGTACTTGAAAATGCCGGAATACAAAAGCATTTCGAAACAATTGAAGCAAACGGCGAATTTTTGGACGGATACGAGGATCGCGGCACGGTTGCAAATAAGGGACACTTTGCAAAGAATGCAGCGGTAAGACTGTACGAAAACGGCGATTTGAAGGTTGTGGGAGTTCAGAATCCGTTAAGCAGAAACATGGTTACCAAGGACGATATGTCGAATAAGAAGACAATAGCATATGAGCTTAAAAATGCAAAGACGACAGTTCGTGCAAGACTTGAGCCGAATACGGAGTATCATTATGTTGCTCTGCCATCCGGCGAAAAAGGCAGCACAATATCGGACGAGAACGGCTTTGCCGAGCTGAGTTTTGAAAATACCGGTCATGAAATATTCTATTGTCTGCCGGCAACGACCGAAAACGATGTGAAGCTTTCGCAGGTTGCGGCAAGACTTTTGATATGGCAAGACTCGCTGACCTATGCCGGGAACATAGCGGTTGACGATACAACGGCACCGGCAACAACAGTTTCGGTAAAAGGCAATGCCAAGGATGATATCTATGACGGAAATGTTGAGGTAACCCTTTCGGCGGTTGATACCGACCATGGCAGCGGTGTTGAAAGACTGGAGTATTCGCTTGACGGAGCGGCATTTGCGAGCGTAACCAACCGCAGCGTGGCGGACGGCGGATATGTAAGCAAAAAGATAACCGTCAGCGGCAGCGGAAAGCACACAATTTCCTACAGAGCATATGACGCACGGGGAAATGCAGAAAAAACAGGGACAGTAACGATTAATATAAAATAGGGACACAAAATTTTTCCTGTGTGTCGGATACTTTTTGTTAATCGGATTTGATTCAAAGGGCGGTGTAGAAAAAGTACACCGCCTCTTTTGGAAAAGAAAAGAGGTACAACAGTGAAAAAAATATGTTTTTTACTCGCGGTCGTAATGGCACTCACCGCGGCTGCGCCGGCAGGACTTGCAAAGTCGGAGCTTTTGGAAGTATCAAGGTCGGACAAGACAATACTTTTAAGCGGCAGAGCGGCTGAGGACGAAAATGTAACGCTCAGATGTGCGTATCTCGGCGAGGAAAAGCCAAACTTACCGGATGGTGCAGACGGATATCGGCTGACCGATGTCAGCGATATAAAATATTTCAACGTTGTCTCGGGCAATGCAAAAGGCGAATACTCCGCCTCGTTTGAAATGACGGATTACGGATATTATGTTGTGACCGCGGTATCGGAGGACGGCGAAAGGCAATCGCGGCTGTACCGATACAAAAAATTGTCTCAAGGCGCGGATATGCCCGGGGACACAAAGAGAAAATACAGCGATAAATCGAGAATTTTTGAAGCAGAAAATACAAAGCTTGTGCTTTTGAATATGACAAAGGACGAAACGGCGGTGATTCCATACTCCGACTGCGGCGTGTCCGACGGGGCGGCACTCGACGGATATGTGGAAAATATCGCCTCGAAGCTCCCGGAAAAGCTTGGTGGATATGTGACCGGTGCGGAGCTTTCGGACGGTGAATATAACGATATCATCGGCGCAGCGGATGAGGTCGGAATCTACGGAAACGGTCGGTGGCGCATTTTAAAAGCGGATGCGGACAGCCGCGACGCGGCAAAATATGAAAGCGGCGTGCTGAATAAGGGGGATGACGGACTTTCGGCAGAGAATCTTGTTATCTCGGACAGCAGCGTGACAGCGTATGAAAAGAATTGCAAGGATGAAACAATTGCGGAATTTACAGCGCCGGAAACAGGCAGCTACAGCGTGAATTTGGGTCTGCACGGTGCGGGAGAATTAAAAGCGAAGGTAACTGCGCTGATAGGAGAAAAGGTTTTTGACAATTACTCCTTGATAAGCACTTATTATAAAGGTGAGGAAATAAGCAAAACCGCCGAGGTGGATTTGTCGGCAGGGGACAGGATATTCCTGCACTTGTATCCGCCGATGGGCGAAGTCGGCATAGATTTTTCAATAAATTGCGGCGGCAAAAGCTATTCGCTGTCCGAGCTTGCCGGATATGAAAATATGTGCTGGACATCGGGAGTAAGCGAAAGCGGCAGATATGCCTACAGCCTGAACAGTGCAGATTTGGGAAAGGTATATAATGTATCGGAAAATGAAAGATTTTTTGTTCGTCCGATTGTGTATATCAATACCGAATATTTTAGGAATAACAAAATAAATATCAATACTGCCGGTGCGGATGTGCTTGCGGCGCTTAAAAAGAATTTTTCAAGAGACAGCCTGGGAATATACGACAAATTTGAGCTTAACACGATATTCAACGAATACGGCGGATTTTCCTATGAATTTTTGGGATATACCGACGGCGGCGGAAACAGCGTGACCGAGCTTTCGAACGGTACGCTAAATACAAGTGTGCGGCTTAAAAATACAATGCGGCAAAGCAAGGATATCACTGTTCTGCTCGCGGCATATTCAAAGGACGGATATCTGCTTGCGGCAAATAAAAAGGATGTAAGCGTTCCCGGAAAAAAAGAGGAAAATGTATCTCTCGGCATAAATCTGACCGGTGTTTCGGCAGGAGCATATGCAAAGATATTTTTGTGGAGCTCGGCGGAGGAGATGATGCCGATATCCGAAATCAAATCAAGAGATAAGCTCATATCAAGGCTTGCCGATGCAATGGGTGCTGAGGAATGGAGCTTTTACACCCGACCTGTAGGAGGGCGCGATTTTTCGCAATACAGCGCTCAGACACCCTCGGGCAGTCTCAATATTCAGACCGCGTCAATACTGCCATGGGTGCAGTGGCGAAAGGGCAATGCCGACAATAAAGCATACATCCGTCCCGAAAAGACAGGCGAGCAGGTGATTGCATACACAGTTCCCCAAAGCGGAAACTGGAAGGTAGAACTCACGTATAAAAATGTCGGCGTGGGCGAGACCTATGGCGGTGACGGCGGCAGCTTGTATCTGTCATATCTGCCAAAGGGTGACAATGACGATTCGAGAACGGTGAGAAGCCTGCATGTGAATGTAAGCTCAGAAACTCCGGCGGAAAATTCGTACAGTACAGTTATAGAAGCAAACGGCGGCGACAGGATAATGCTTGCAGCCAATGCAGGCACGGACGGCTACGGCGACTGCTGGGAGATAAACTATACAATCTCGGAGACGGATGAGACAGGAAAGAAAATCGGCGATGGGTACAAGACGGTTTTGCCGCAAGACGGAACAGGCAGCGCGTCAGCGGCGGCGATTGCGGATAACATTGTGTGGATTGGTGTGGACGGCAATTTCGGCGATTCGGATGCAATGAAAACCAAAATAATGCATTTTAAAAAATTTGTTCCGAATCTCGGCGTTATTCTTATGTCAAACACACCGGATGAATATTGCAATGCAAAATTTTTTGAGGAGAACAATATTCCGGTAATCGTACAGTCCTACGGCGCAGGCTTTGAAAGCTATATAGCAAGCAATAACGCATGGGAGTGGGACTGGAATTCAATGGCGCTTGATTCGTCGCATTGGCAAGATATGTCGGGAACGGCGCATGCGTTTGCTCTGCCGCATTATGCCACGAAAGAAGTCTTTTCAAGATTAGTAAAGGCTGCTGCGACAAACGGGTATTCCGGTTTCGGATTCCCCGATTATGTCTGGATGTGGGGCGCGAGAGGAATAAGCGGATATAACCCCGAGACAATCAAGGCGTTCCGCGACAACCTTTCGGAGCGCGATTCGGGACTTTTGTGCGATGACGGGGTGTGGTATTTCCATGACTACTATCGCTATTACACCGGCAGCAGCACACTGATTCTGCCATCGGATGTCGGATTGGATTCATGGGAGGAGTATACTCCGCTGTCGCAGAGCAAAAACACCGAGCTTAACAATGCAGGGACAAACACCGATACATATTGGGCGCTGTTCGACATGCTCTGTCATTATGAATGGCTCAAATTCGCACAGTATATATCGAATGTTTCGGCACAAAACGGCGGCATTACGCAGATTATGATTAACCCGGAATACTACCCGGACGGCGTGGACTATGTATTCTTGAACAAGCTGAAAAGTGTGTACATGACCGAGGACGAGTATTTCGGAAATACAGATTATCTTGACGGAGCATATTTTCGCTCGGGATATTTGACAAAGGGCGATACCAAAACCGGCGGCGTTATGGAAGCCGGCGGCGGAGGAAACGGCGGCGCTTATTACACAAACGAAATTGCATATCTGACAGCGTTCGAACTGGGAATGCTGAAGAATATCGACCACCTCGAGGCGGACTTTATGTATCAGAACAGCGGATTTTCCGCCGAGCGCGACGGGCAGATAATGTCGTACGCAAAGGGCTTTTCCGATGCAAAAACATTGAATTTTGACAGGAATGCCGCCGATTTTACGGTGGTAAGTTCAAGAAACCAGTCAAGACCCTGGGCGGAAAATGCGGAGTGGAGACCATGGAGTCTGAGACTCGGCTATGATAACAATATCGATTTTTATTTGGCAAAGCTGGGTTACAATTTCGACGGAATCTCACAGGAGGGGATAGACAGCGCCTGCAGCGATGTTATAGTATTCTCGCCGCACAAGGTTACACAAAGCGCATGGAACAAGCTTGTCAAAAAGGTGAAGTCGGGCAAGACGGGAATAATAAGCGCGCTGCGGCTTAAAAAGGCTGTCAATGACAAAATGCAGAATGTCGCATTTTCCGACATTGCTCCCGAGTACAGCTACAGCGTAAAGGACATTGGACTTGCAGGAAATGTAATAGATAAAAGCGGAAACAATGTCACGACCGAGAAGATAAAGATAAGCGGCGGCATTGCAACTGCTCTGCCGGGAGACGAAACACTTCTGAGTTTTAAGACGCTTACAAAAGCCTATCCGATTTTGGTAAAAAGACAGGTGTCGGACGGGGAAATGTATATTCTCCTATTTGATGACAGCGCAAATTACGAAATTGCCAATACCGTCTATAAATATCTTTTTGACGGTCTCGGAATAAAGCCAAGCTTTGTGAGTGTTGAAAACAGCGGCACTCTGACCGACGGCTTCACCGCGACCGACAGCTATAACGCTTCGGTGGCAGCTGATTTGGGAGCGTCGGCAAGGATTTATCAAAGCGGCGAGCTGACCGCGGTCGGAATACAAAACTCGCTTGCAAGAAGAAATGCAAGCTCAAGCCTGACATCGACCGGCGCATGCGCACCTTATGAAATCTTGGGCAGAACGGAGATAAAGGCGCTTATGCAGCCGAACAGGGAGTATAAGTACATCGCCGTTCCGTCAATGCAGTCGGGAAGTGTAGCGGCGGACAGTGACGGATATGTGTCCCTGTCCTTTGAAAATACTTCGCACGAAATATTCTTCATGCTGCCAAAGGAAAGCACACGCGGCTTTGATGATATAACAAAAATGCAAAGTGATTGGAAGAAGGCTTTGGAGTTCTGAAAAAATTTGAAATTCGGGGCATTAATAATATAAAAACAAAACGAACCGCGACAAAGATAAAAATTAAAACAAGGACACAAAATATATTTTGTGTCCTTGTTTTTAATATTTCAAAAATCCGTGTTATTATCATGTTCGCAGATGGGTCTTTAATCAAAGCTTTTAAGATTTTTGAGCGGTATAGACTTCTCTGTGCGACTTGCTCTTTTTGGATTTTGTGCAGGGAACATAGCAGCCGGGGAACAGTTTGCCCACGCCGATGTCAAACTTCTTTT
Source organism: uncultured Clostridia bacterium (assembly GCA_934486735.1). Lineage (GTDB taxonomy): Bacteria > Bacillota > Clostridia > UBA1381 > UBA1381 > CAKSQL01. The sequence goes on from CAKSQL010000002.1 coordinate 160,098, forward strand.
CAATATCTTCAAGTGAATCAAGCTCAAAATCGCGCATAATGCGCAGCAGAACTTCGGCACACATATACGCATCGTCACCCGCGTGGTGGTGATTGAAGCTGAGTCCCAAAGAATCTGCCAGTGCGTTCAGCTTGTGGCTGGGCAGATCGGGATACGCCTTTTGCGAAAGCTTGACGGTGCATATGTAGTCAAAAGTCGGATATTCCAGCTCAAAGTGATCCAGTGTCGCACGCAGAGCGCCGACATCAAAAACCGCATTATGAGCCACAACAACGGTATTCTCGATTACCGGATGAATCTTTTCCCAAATGTCGCAGAATTTTGGCTTGTCCCGAACCATATCGGGAGTTATCCCATGAATAAGAATGTTGTAATCCTTAAATTCGAACGGGTCGGGGCGAATCAGTATCTCGGTCGTGTCGATAACACGATCGTCCTTTACAGAACAGATTCCCATGCTGCATATGCTGTTTGGGGAAGATGTTGCCGTCTCAAAGTCTATTGAAACAAAATCCATTGTATAACGTTGCCTTTCTGCCCACAAATGTTTGCTATGATGCCTTATCGTGGGCGGATAAGGCTGTTTTGAAATCCGCAGACCCTGCCAAAAGGCAAGGTTCAATTTCAGCCGCAGATTTTTTCGATAAGAGCGGCAAGCTCGGCGGCTTTTTTGCCTATATATTCGCGATCCTTGCCCTCGATCATAACTCTCACAAGCGGCTCTGTTCCGGACGGGCGGATCAGAACTCTGCCCTCGCCGGCAAACTCTTTTTCCAGTTCGGAAATTGCGCTGCTGATTTCATCAAAGTTCATGTAGTCGGCTTTGTGCTCGGTCTTGATTTTCGCATTGCAGAGCACCTGCGGCAGAACATTTACGATTTTTGCAAGCTCGGATGCCTTTTTGCCTGTCTTTTTGAGTACCGACAGAAACTGGAGCGCGCTCACCAAGCCGTCGCCGGTGGTATTGTGCTCCAAAAAGATTATGTGTCCCGACTGCTCGCCGCCCAAAACATAGCCCTTGTCCAGCATTTCCTCAAGAACGTAGCGGTCGCCGACTTTTGTTTTCGGAATATTTATGCCAAGTTTTTCGCCGGCGATAAACAGACCGAGATTGCTCATAACGGTTGCGACAAGTGTGTTTTGGCTCAGTTTGCCCTCCTGCATAAGCTGGTTGGCGCAGACAGCCATGATTTGGTCGCCGTCTATTATATTTCCGTTTTCGTCAACTGCGAGCATGCGGTCGGCATCGCCATCGAATGCAAGACCGACATCCGCACCGATGGAAGAAACATATGCACAAAGGCTTTCCATGTGAGTGGAGCCGCACTTATAATTGATATTTACTCCGTCGGGAGTATTGTGAATTGCCTCGACATTTGCGCCGAGCTTGTTGAGAGCCTTGAATGCCGTCTGGTAACTTGCACCGTTGGCACAGTCTATCGCTATTTTCAGTCCGTCGAGACGTACATCTATAGTAGAAATTGCAAATTTAACATAGTCCTCAACAGCGTTGTGGTTGGTTGCGACATAGCCGACAGCCCCATGAGTGGGGAGGTCGGTGATTGTTTTTCTGCCCTCGATGTAGTCTTCAATTTCGTTCTCGATTTCATCGCTCAGCTTGTACCCCTGATTGTTGAAGAACTTGATTCCGTTGTATTCGCACGGATTGTGCGATGCGGATATCACAACGCCTGCATCGGCATCGTAAAGACGCGTGAGATATGCAACTGCCGGAGTGGGAATCACACCGAGAGAAATTACCTTTGCGCCGACCGAACACAATCCGGCGGTAAGAGCCGCCTCCAGCATGTCGCCGGATTTTCTTGTGTCCTTGCCTATGAGTATGCGCGGACGTCTTTTAGCTGTTTTTGTAAGAACATAAGCGCCGCTTTGCCCCGTTTTAAAGGCAAGCGATGCCGTAAGCTCGGTGTTGGCAATTCCGCGTATGCCATCAGTTCCGAAAAGTTTTCCCATATTTTTTTCAATCCTTTCCATACATTTAATGTACATATTAGATTATACAACATATTGTGGAAAATGTCAAATGGTTATTGATATTTTGTGAGAGTTTTATATCATGGAAAAAAATACAATTTACCTTTAGCGGTCTGAATCAGCTGAAAACACGTTCGGTTTGCTCAGGAAACACGCTTTGCTATACCGAAAATTATCCTTACAGTCTCGGGTCGGGTTATAGTATTATCACCAAGACCACCGCGGCTGAAGGAGTGACCACCGCAACGGTTAAAGAATATTAATGTATAAAGTTCGCAGCGGAAAAACTATTCGGAAAATTGCGTTCGGGACATTTAAGTATAACAAGACGCGGAACATAATCGGAATTTTTGCAATTTGTCTTACGGCAGTTTTGTTCACTTCTGTTTTCAGCATCGGCATGAGTGCGTTAAATTCCTTGCAGCAGACAACGATGCCTCAGGTCGAAACCGAGGCCGCATGCCTGGTTTAAATATCTGACAATGCCGCAGTACGAAACTTTGAAAAATGACCCAAAATTAAACATCAACATTTATGACAAAAATTAATGACCGGAAACTATATCTTGGTTTCCGGTCATTGTAATTTGAGTTAAATTTAGGATTTCAAAAGCATATATTGCTTTATTCTTCGTCAAATGCGTCCTTGCCCAAACCACATACGGGGCAGACCCAATCTTCGGGAACATCCTCCCAGGCAGTACCCGGTGCTATACCGTTTTCGGGATCGCCAAGTTCCGGGTCGTAGACATATCCGCATGGACATACATATTTTTTCATATTAAAGCTCCTTTTTACTTGTTCATAATTTGAGAAATTGTGTCCATAATTTTATTATGGCAGCCGCCGCAGCCGGTTGAACATTTCGTTATTTTTTGAACATCTTCAAAAGCTTTTTCAACATTCTCAAACTTCACTTCGCGGTGAAGTGCGTTTTCAACGTCTGCGTAGGTCACTTTTTTACAGTTGCAAATAGTGTAGTTTTCCATGATTATTCACCAAAATATCTCTTGAGCATACCCTCAAAGCCTTTTCCGTGTCTTGCCTCGTCCTTTGCCATTTCATGAACTGTATCATGGATTGCATCGTAACCCAATTCCTTTGCGCGTTTTGCAAGCTCCAGTTTACCTGCGGTTGCTCCGCATTCAGCTTCCGCTCTCATCTTCACATTTGTCTTTGTGCAGGGAACAACAACCTCGCCCAACAGCTCGGCAAATTTTGCTGCATGCTCTGCTTCCTCCAATGCGGCTCTCATATAAAATTCGCCGATTTCCGGATAGCCTTCGCGGATTGCCTGGCGGCTCATTGCGATATACATTCCGACTTCGGTGCATTCGCCTTCAAAATTAGCCTTAAGACCTTCATAAACCTCGCTGTCGATTTTATCCTTTGCGCCGACGCCGATTACATGCTCACAAACGAAGTTAAGACCTGCATCATCCATAACTGTAAACTTTGAACCGGGAACGCCGCACTGAGGACATTTCTCCGGAGCTGAATCTCCCTCATAAACATAGCCGCATACCGGACATACAAATTTTTTCATAGTAATTTCCTCCTGATTTTTTAATTATTTTTTATCAAAAGCGGATTCCGCTTTTTCACATTTTCCGCACATTCCATAGAATATCAGCGAATGACTGTCAACTGATATATCATTAAGCTGTTCTGCCTGTTCGTCCAATCCGACCGGGGGAGGGAGCGTGATATCCAGTATCTGTTTACAGCCGTGGCAGACAAAATGATAATGCTCCGAGCAATCGGCATCATAATGCTCTGTGCCGCTGCCGATATCGAGTCTTATAATCTGCTCCGACTCCAAAAGAAAGCCGAGATTCCGATAAACCGTCGCAAGGCTTATATTGGGAAACTCTTTTTTCATTTCATTATAAAGCCATTCTGCCGAAGGGTGTGATTTTGTATTTTTCAGAATCCGTATCATCGCCTCACGCTGCTTGGAATGCTTTCGTGTTTTGGGTAACATATCTTTAATTCCTTTCCAAAACTAATAACAATAATCATTATCGTTATTGATTATATTATATCACAAAAAAATAAAATGTCAATACATTTTTGAAAAATTTTTTTCTTTTTTTAAAAATAGTACGAAACGCACAAAACGCGCCGGACAGAGCATTTGATTTTATCAGCTGTCGGTGCGTTTGAATTTTTGTCGTATGGAGGCTGCCGCGGCAGTCACTTTTTTGGTGAAACGGAAATAAAGTTTTATTCCGGCGTTTCACAGGCGGAGTTTTTGTCAAAAGCTTTTTTGTACTCGCCCGGAGATATTCCGACGCTTTGTGCAAAGCATTTGCAGAAATAGGACGCATCATAAAATCCGAGGCTGTCCGAAATCACATTCAGCGGGTCATTGGAGAGCAGAAGAAGTTCTTTTGCCTTATTGATTTTCAACTCACGTATATATTTTGACGGGGAGCAGCCGGTATATTTTTTGAAATATTTGCGGAATGTGGATTCGCTGAGCGCACATAGCGAGGCAAGATATGGAATGGAGCAATCGTCGTTTATGCAATGTTTTAAATATAAAATTGCAGGCGCTATTGTGGGATTCATTCGCAGTGCATTTTGTTTTTTATCTTCAAGCATGAGTCTGTCCAGAATATCGTAAAGAGCAGATTTCATGGCGGCATTGCGGTTATAGCCGCTTTGGAATGAATTGATAATTTGATGAAAGTCGTTGATATATTCCTCGGGAGCGGCGGTGGTGACGGGGTAGATTGTCGGACTGAGCCACAAATGCTCATAGTTCTTATTTTGCATCGTGAAATTTATAAGCAGGGTGTCCGATTCGTCGGCATCGGGGTCGCCGATGTCTATGCTGTAGAGCGCGCCCTTCGGAAGATAGAGCACAGTACCATGCTTATATTCCGAGACAAGTCCGGCGGAATCCTTGATTTTCACGCGGCTGCACATAACATAAAGAAAACCGTGGCAGGGGCGCGGTATGGTGTACACATAGCTTTTTTGCGTTCTCCAGCGCTGAAAAGAGCCGTATATATTTGAAAAGACAACCGAATCGTCAATTTCATCGAGATTTACTATTTTCAACGGATATCCCTCCCGAGCATTATTATATATTTATTATATTGGACATTGGAGAAATTGTCAATATTGTAACCGAAAAATACCATAAGGAAAGCGAAAAATACATTGAAATACGAAAAAAGCATGTTATAATATTTACAGAATGAGTTACCAAACACCGCTGCGTTTGTGGTTGATGTAAATATTGAATCGGTGTGAAGCGGTGCATCTCGGTGCTGCAACAACAATATAATGTAAAAAGGGAGTGCATGTTGTGGAATTTGTAAATATTCCGGAGGATTTTAAAAAGGGAACGGAAATAATTTTAAAAAAGTACAAAATTAAAGAAAAAATAAAGCTCGAAGTGTTTGATTCGTCCGAGATAAAAACCGTTTTAAAGGGAAACAACGCGCAGATATATTATGACAGCAAGGCTTGCTTTTTCAGACAGCTCGGTATTTTATTGCAGCATGCAGGCGGCGAAATCTACCATGAGGAAAAGCACGGATTTGAAACGAGCGGAGTTATGCTCGACTTGTCGCGCGGCGGCATTCTGACTGTTGCGGCGATTAAGGAATATATTGAGTACATGGCGGTTATGGGGCTTGACACGCTGTGGATGTACATGGAGGACGTATACGAAATCAAGAACGAGCCGTATTTTGGCTATATGCGCGGACGATATACCGCCGATGAACTGAGAGAGTGTGATGAATATGCAAGGCTGTTCGGCGTTGAAATAGTTCCCTGCATACAGACTTTGGGGCATATGGAGCAGTTTTTGAAATGGAGCTGTACGTTTGGAATCACAGACACCGGGAACACACTTCTTTGCGGCAGCGATGCTACATACAAGCTTATAGAAAATATGATAAGCTCGCTTTCCGAGTGCTTTTCATCAAGGAGAATACATATAGGCATGGACGAAGCGCCGGACAGCGGTTTGGGGCGATATCTTGAATTAAACGGATATCACGACCGAATGGAGATATATTTAAAGCATATAAACCGCGTTACGGCTATTGCTGAAAAATACGGTCTCAGACCGATGATTTGGAGCGATATGCTCTTTAAGTACAGCTCAAAGGAGCATCAATATTATGACACCGAGACCGAGATAAGCGCCGCCGACGCGGATAAGCTCCCGAAAGGTCTGCAATTGGTTTACTGGGACTATTATCATATAAATGAGGACAGTTATTACAAGCTTGCTCAAAAGCATGTGGGACTCGGGCGGGACATAATATACGCCGGGAGCGTTTGGAGTACGGCGGGGCTTGTGCCTGATTATTCGTATGCGGTTATGGCTGCAAAGCCTGCGGTAAGGGCGGCAAAAAGGGCAGGAATAAAGGAATGTATCACCACTATGTGGGCGGACGACGGCTGCGAAACAAGTGTATTTCTGACGCTTTCGGAGGCGCTGCTTTATGCGGAGCTTACATATAACGATGATGTGAGTGAAGATGAGATGAAAAGCCGGTATGAGTTTGTGACCGGCAGGAGCTATGATTTGATGCTCGCGGCGTCCGATTTGCTATATAAAACAAAGGACGCGGTTACAGCCGCGGAGGACGGTAAAAAATTGCAGCATCGTCTTAAAATGCTGATTTACAGTGATATTTTAACAGGCTTGTTCGACTTTGACCTTGAAAAAGACCCGATGAGTGATTATTATAAGGAAGTTGTACAAAAGCTGAAACAGTTTGAGCCGGAATACGGCAGCGAGTATTTGATATCGCTCGGAGAGACGGCGCAGATTAAGAGTTACATTGCCGAGAAGCTGTATAAAGCATATCGTGATAAGGATATTGAGTTTTTAAGACGCTGCGCCGATGAACTTTTGGACAAACTTGCGGAAAAGGAAATGCAGCTTTGCAGGGCTCACCGCGAGTTGTGGTTCAGATATTGCAAAGGTTTCGGCTGGGAGGTTATATCGCTCCGATACGGCGGAATGATTCAGCGCGCGGCTGATGCGAAGATTAGAATAAGCGATTATTTAAGCGGAAAAATCGAAAGGATAGAGGAATTGGAGGAGACGAGACTTCCGAATATTTTAAAGGAAAAATATCGCTACAAATATATAGCAAAAACAGTTGTGCAATGATTAAAACAAAACCACCGTTCATGAAGTTTGTTTCCGAACGGTGGTTTTCTTGATTCAGCCTTATCGGACGCGGTTTATTTTGTGAGGAACCACACAAGCATCTCGGATGTGCCGCGGTTTGCAAAGGCGTAATATGGAATAAGCTTAAGCTTGATTTTTTCGTAATCATCGGCCGCGGGTCTGTACAAGAGCTCGCTTTCCGGCTCTTGATATGCGGCAACGGTGACAGACGGGAGCAGGAACCGGGAATCGCCGAGTGTGAAGTCTGCATTGATATCTATTCTTACATTTTTAAGGTCGCTGACATTATCGACACCCTCGGCGCAATATACGACCGGTCCGCGCATTATTGCCACTCTGCCGGCATCGGCATGAACATGTCTGTTTGCACACATTGCGGTTATAGGCATGTCAAATTCAATGTCAATTTCATCAGCTGCATCAACAAAAGCATAGCCGTTTTTAAGCTTGTATTCGGCACTTATCTTAAAGCTTTTGCACCAGCCGGGAATACGCAGGGCAATGCACCTTGCACCGGCGGAGCATTTGATTTTAACCGAGCCGTTTTCCGGATAACGGGTATTTTGCGTTATTTTGATATCGCCGCAGACCGTTTCGGAGTCGATATATTGGTGGATATAGAGCGTGCTGTCGTCGTAGGTGTACATATAATCGGCAATCGACGGAATAAAGCGAACGACATTCGGAGGACAGCAGGAGCAGTCAAAGACTTCTTTTCTCTCGGTAATCGGATAGCGATTTTTTAAGGTGGAGGACGCGTTTACATCATTAAAGACAGGGTCAATCTCGAGCGGATTTTCATAGAAAAACGCTTTGCCGTCCATGGAAACTCCCGAGAGAAAGCCGTTGTATATAACCCTTTCGACAACATCGGCATACTTTGAATCGAGTTCGATTGCCTGCATGCGCCCGGCGAACATCGCAAGCGAGATTGCAGCGCAGGTTTCGGCATATGCAGTCCTGTTGGGGAGGTCATAGTCGATTGTGAAAGCTTCGCCTATGTAGGTCGAGCCGACTCCGCCTGTTATATACATTCTTTTTGTTGCGACATTGTCAAATACTCTGCGGCATGCCGCGATAAGCTCACTGTCATTGCAATGTGAGCCGACATCGGCTGCGCCGCACATGAGATACAGCGCGCGGACGGCATGTCCCTCGGCGGTACTGCGTTCCTTGATCGGGCATTCGTCCTGGTTGGTGAGCGGAGTGGAATCGGGATAGCTATTGAGATAGTCGTCCAAGTCGCATTGATACTTTCCATGCTCATCAATAAAGAATTTTGCAAGGCTCAGATAGCACGGGTCTTTGGTTGTGTCATAAAGCCTGATTAATGCAAGTTCAAGCTCGGGGTGTCCCGGTGTCACGAATTTTGCACTTTTTTCCTTGACAAAGACCTGTTCTATGTAGTCGGCGTATTTGCACATGGCTTTTAAAAGCTTGTCTTTCCCGGTTGCGTGGTAATATGCAACGGCGGCTTCAATGAGATGACCGGCGCAGTAAAGCTCGTGTTGGTCGCGGTGGCAGAAACGCTCGTTTTGACGTGTCACAAGGAAGTGGCTGTTGAAATATCCATGCTCATCTGCGTTCTTCACGATTAAATCAATCGAATCATCAATAATTTTTTCGAGACGCTCGTCTCTGCCTTTTTCCAAAACATAGGACACGCCCTCAATCCATTTTGCAACGTCCGAGTCCCAAAAAATGTGCGGCATGTTTTCTTCACCCTCGTGCCACTCGCATTTGAGCGCATCAAAGCGGTGAGTGTCCTTGAAACGGTTGTACACCGCGTCTATAGTGGAGTTTTTCACCATGTCCTGCTTTGTTTTCCAAAAGCCGTTTTTGATTTCGATATCCGAAAAGCTGATTTTTTTCATTTTGTATAAATCCTTTCTTTTTGTATTGACAATTGCCTTTT
>CAKSQL010000003.1 GCA_934486735.1 uncultured Clostridia bacterium
TATGCTTCACAAAGTGCTTAAAATCAAGGATTTCTACATATTTCGGTTTTGTAGCAACACTATAGTCTCCACATGGGACGACTACGCAATTATGTCGATGGTGGAGAGCGGCTTGGGAATAAGTATTCTGCCCGGGCTTATTTTAAAAAGAATCCCGTATCGGGTGATGATACGGGATTTGGATATTCCTGCGTATCGGAATATCGGAATCGCGGTCAGGAGCAAAAGGAGCATGTCGCTCGCCGTCCGCAAATTTATGGAGTATCTGGAGTATAGGTAGAGCCGTCCGTTTCGGGCGCGTTGTAGACCTCTAAGTTCTGCATGATTTCGCGTCTTGCCTGCGCACTGTACTGAGCATAGTAACGGTGCGTGACTTCGATATTTTTGTGCCCCATAAGCTCCGCAACCATTTTTATGTCCACTCCGTCCTCCAAAAGACGGCAGGCAAAGGTTCGTCTGAGCGCGTGGGGACGTGTCTTGTCCGGGTGCGTTATCCCGGCGGCAAGACAGTAATTTTTCAATGTTTTTTCTATGCCGCTTATGCTTATTCTGCCGCCGCTGCGGTTCAAAAAAAGCGGTCCTGCCGTTCGCTCGGGTTCGAGAGCGTTCCGCTCATCCGGCGTCATGTCGTCAAGCTCTTCCGGCTCTTTGCCGCAGAGATAGGCAAAAAGTGCGTTTTCCACCTGGAGCGGCATGAAAATTTCCTGCTCGTCGCCGCCCTTTCGCTTTACAATAAAGGATTGAGTGTTGAAATCTATGTCCTCAACATTTAAGTTTGCCAGCTCGCTCACACGCACGCCTGTGCCGAGATAGGCAGTGAACATAGCAATATCGCGCGAACGGCGTCTTGTATATTCAGCCAGATTCCTGCCCGAATAATAATTTTTGCCGTTGAAAATCACATCGATAAGCGAGATTGTCTCTTGCGTTGTGAGCGGCTTTTTTATTTGTTGATGCAGCTTCATGAAATCAATTTTATCAGTGATATTTTGGTCGATTTGGTCGGTTTTGTAAAGATATATAAAGAGCCCGCGCACTGCCGATAGCTTGCGGTTCACACCGTATGCCGAGTTTTTGCACACGCGTTTTATAACCCTGCCGGACACCGACAGCGACTCGGTCGTGTACTCCTTTAAATAGCTCTTGAAATGAATAAGGTCGGTGACCTTAAGCGAGTTTATATCGGATATCATCACCTTCGACGGGGAATATTTCTCGGGCAAAACCTCGCTGCAAAGATAGTTAAAAAACACTCTTATATCGATGCTGTACCCGATTTGGGTATTTATGCTCTCGCCGCTGTAATATTCAAGTATGTATTCGGACACAAAATCCGGAAGCTCTTTTAAATAGCTTTTTAAGCATTTGTTTGTGTTTTTCAAAATTTTCACACGCCTTTCTTCTATATTATACAATATTAAAAATTTAAAGTCAATAAAATTTATGACGAAAAAAAAGCGGATAAAATTTTATCGATGTGCAAATAATAGGATTACAAAAACATTTTGTTTATAAGAAAGGATTGACTGACATGAAAGCTACAGGAATAGTCAGACGAATAGATGATCTCGGCAGAGTTGTTATACCAAAGGAAATAAGAAGAACAATGCGAATCCGCGAGGGTGATCCGCTGGAGATTTTCACAGAGAAGGACGGCGAGGTTATATTCAAAAAGTATTCGCCGATCGGCGAGCTGGGTGATTTCGCGGTGACATATGTCGAAACGCTTGCCAAAACCACAGGCAAGGGCGCATGCATAACCGACCGCGATAACGTGATTGCCGTTTCGGGCCTGCCCAAAAAGGAACTTATCGAAAAGAAAGTAAGCCCTGACCTTGACAACGTGATGAGCGAAAAGACTTCGTTTAAGTCGCAGGGGTTCGACTCGGGAATTTCAATTGCCGAGGGCGTGGACAAGTACAATGCCGGAATCGTTGTTCCGATTGTGTCGGAGGGCGACGCTATCGGCTCGGTGATTTTTGTTATGAAGGACGGCGAAGAGCCGGGCGAAATCGAGACCAAGCTTGCCGAATCGGCAGCGGGATTTTTGGGAAGGCATATGGAAGGCTGAGATATCCCGGGGTTGTAAAAAAAGGTACAGACCGTTCGAGGGAAGTTGCTTAAAAAGACAGAACTTTAGGTAGAAATTCGCGAAACTGCGGATTTCTATCTGTTTTTTGCCCTTGAACTGCAATCTTTTTTTAAGCTCCATACATAATCGGATTGGGGAGAGGAAAATGGAAAAAAAGTACGGACTGTTCACAGCGATATCCATGGTGGTGGGGATAGTTATCGGCAGCGGAGTGTTTTTTAAGTCGGAGGCGGTTCTGCGCGCGTGCGGCGGCGATATGAAAATCGGGATAATCGCATGGGCAGCAGTCGGCTTTATTATGCTTGTTTGCGCGCGCACCTTTGCGATTTTTGCGCGTAAGCACAAAAACGCGGTCGGGATTGTGGGATATGCCGAGTCTGCAATGGGCAGGGGGTACGGATTTTATGTCGGCTGGTTCATGATAATGATTTACTATCCGACCCTTGCGTCAACGCTTGCATGGCTGTCCGCACGCTACACCGGAGCGGTTTTCGGTTTTGATTCGGGCAGCGCGGAGTGCATGTCGCTTGCGTTTTTCTTTTTGTGTCTGTCTTATGCAATCAACGCGCTTTTTCCGCGCCTTGCAGGCAGACTTCAGGTGGTGACGACCGCCGCAAAGCTGCTGCCGCTCATTCTCATGGCTGTGTTCGGAGTGGCTTTCGGGATAGCGAGCGGCAGGCTCGCGGATAATTTTGGCACATATCTTCCGGCAGAGGTGATATCTGAGCGAATATCGGGCTATATGCCGTCGAGTGCGCCGCTTTCGGCAGCGGTGGTTTCGGCTGCGTTTGCATACGAGGGTTGGATAATCGCGCTTTCGATTAATTCCGAGCTGCATAATGCCGAAAAAAATCTTCCGCGCGCATTGATTGCAGGCTCGGTTCTTGTGGCGGCGGTGTATATTTTGTACTATATCGGCATCGCCGGCGGTGCGGATAAACTCAGCCTGATGGCAGACGGAGAGCGGGGTGTGGCAGAGGCGTACAAAACGGTTTTCGGCAGCTTCGGAACGGCGCTTATGCTTTTTATCGTGATATCCTGTCTCGGCACGCTGAATGGACTGATGTTTGCCTGCACGCGCGGAATGTACGAGCTTTCCTCGCATGGCAGAGGATTTGATATTTTCTCGGAGTTGTCGGACAAAAACGATATGCCGCAAAGCTCCGCAGTGTTTGGGCTTTTCATTTCCGCCGCGTGGCTTTTGTACTATTTTAATGCGAGGATTTCGCCGACGGGCGCGCTGCGCCGTTTCGGATTCGACTCCTCCGAACTGCCCATAATTTCGCTTTACGCAATGTATATTCCGATATTTTTCAAGCTGATTCGGGAGAAAAAATATATTCTGCTGCCGGCTTTGGCAATCGGCGGCTGTCTTTTTATGATTTACGCCGCAGCAATTTCGCACCGCCGCGAGCTTGTGTATTATCTGATTCTTTTTGCTGCCGTCATGCTGCTTGGCACAGCTGCAAGAAAAAGCGAACAAAAATTTGTGAAAAATGACGAAAAAATGTTTGGTAAAAACTCTTGACAACGAACAAATATTTTGGTATAATATAAACATAAAAACAAACATAGATTCGTATGGAGGCGATTACAAATGAAAAAGAGCAGAAAAAGAACGGTTATAGTAAATAAGAGAAGATTCACAGCGTTTTTGGCAGTGTTGCTTATTTTAAGCTGCTGCGGATTTTCATCGGTCAAAAGAAGTCTTGCACGGAATGCGACCGAGGTGATTTCGGTGTTTGTAACGCCGGGAGATACGCTCTGGAGCATTGCGGCGAGCAATAATCCGGGGAATAAGGATATAAGAAAAGTAGTGAACGGAATCAAGAAATATAACAAGCTCACCACCAATACAATACATGCGGGAGATGAGCTGTATATTCCTATGTAACGGTGTCCGACGCCGAAAAAAGAGCATAAAATCCTTTATCCTCTGTATTTTGACGGCGGCAAACCCGTCAGCTTTTTAAAGACGGCAGAAAAATAATATACGTTCTCGAATCCGCACATTTCGGCAATTTCACTGACAGAATAACGTCTTGAGATAAGAAGTTCCTTTGCGTAGCCGATGCGCATTGCTGTAACCAGCCTTGCCGGGGACATATTATAGGTTTTTTTGAAAATTTCACTGAAATATGTGTATTCGAGTTCTGTTGTGCGGCAAAGTTCACGATAATCAAATTTTGGCAGACGGTAATTTTTCAAAATATAGTCGTATGCTTTTTGCATGCGTTCCTTCTGCGGATTTGATATGTATCTTTGCTGCATTTGTTTTATTGAGCAGATTATATCATAAAAAATCGTCATGGAGGCGGTGTAGTAGCCCGGGCGCTTTCTGTGCCAAATTCCGAAAAGCTTTAAAAATTTATCCTCAAGAGACTTGTTGTTGTAAAGTCCCATCGGAATCGGCGGTAGAGGAGAATTGCTGTCAAAGTAGATATCTATGCATTTGTTTGTTCCCGGAGCACTTTTTACGATGTATTTCCCTTTCGATTGACCTTTTGGCATAAAGCGCAGCGAGCCGGGACAGTCGCGCATGGTTACTCCGCCGACGGTGGTTTTGTTTTCGCCGGAGATGAAGTATACAAGCTCGTACGAATAAAAATATGTCCCGAATTCACGCATGTTCGGCTCTGAGTTGTTGCGCTCATATTTTTCAACCGAATATATTTTTGTTATGTTTATTTCTTCATTTGAAAAAAGCTCCACAAATATTCATCTCTCTTTAATTTCAGTATATCATCAGTATATCATATGAATTGTTTTTTTGCAATAAAATAACCGAAATAAATTATAAAAAAAGAATATTTTGTATTTACATTTCCTTTATGTCTGATATAATGGCAGTATAAATTTATATAAAGAAATGGAGAAGTTACAATGAATGAAAGAATAGAAAAACTGACAAGACTTACATTGGACGGGAAGATGCTGCCCGAGTTTACAAAGACAGAGTTTGACAGAAAGGATATGTTTCTTTCAAAGCATCAAATGCATGCAAAAAGAATATATGAGTACATGATGAATCAAAAGCCGGTGATTACCGAGTATCAGACAATGACCGGACTTTTGAGATTTGACGAAAATGCACCGTTCAGTGGTGATTTTATGCATGCCGGCGGCTTGTGGCACACGCATTTGGCGGTTGATGAATTTTATTGTAAGCCGATAGAAAATCTCTCGACATTCGAATGGCTTCATGCAACGGCCGATTTCGGAAAAATAATTCGAATCGGAATAAAGGGTCTCAAGGAAAAAATCGCCGAGTCGAAAAAAGTGTATGCAGGAGACCGAGAAAAGCAAAGCTTTTTGGATGCGCTCAATACAGTGGCAGACTCTATGATTTCGTGGGCGCACAAATGCTCGGACGAGGCTGCGGCATTTGCGGAAAATGTTAAAAATCCCGAGTATAAAAATAATTTAAAAATACTGTCCGAGACATTAAAAAGAGTTCCGGAACATCCTGCCGAAAGCTTTTACGAGGCGGTTTTGTCGATTTATCTGCTTTTCGGATACGAGCCGGACAGTGTCGGAACTTTGGACAGGCATCTTTATGATTTTTATAAAAAGGACATTGATGACGGAAAACTGACAAGAGACGGTGCAAAGGAAATTTTGCAGGAATTGTTTTTGATGCTTCAGGCGAACACACCGAAATATTCCGAATATTTCACTCGCGGCGGCGAATCTCACTTTTGTGTCGGCGGATATGACAAGAACGGGAATGATGTCTTTAACGATTTTTCTATGCTGATTTTGGAATCAATGTATGAGCTGCCGACCTATATTCCACAGATTTCGCTGCGCTGGACACCTAAATTGCCGTATGATATTTTTGAAAGAGTACTTAAAATGTCAGTAAACGATCCAAATAACAGAATTGCTTTTATTAATGATGATATAAAGATTCGCGCCGCGACCCGCATTGCAAATATTCCGTTTGAAAAAGCGTGCGGATATTCATCGGTAGGCTGCAATGAGGTTGCATATCCCGGTGGATTTTTCGCAGGAACAACAAATGCAAATATACTGCGTTCGATGGAAAATACCATATATAATCGGAAAAGTGAGATTTTGGTTGCGGATACGTGGGAGAAATTCTTTGAGATTTATAAATCGGAGCTTTTACGCGATATTGATTTGATTATAAAATATGATAATGATCTCATGCGTGTGAGGGCGAGGGATACAAGCTACGTCACATCTTTGCTGTTTACCGACTGTATCGATAACGCTGATTCGTTTACAAGAGGAGCATGCAAATATGTTGTGTCCGGTGCGGGACTTATCGGCATTGCAAATGTGATAGATTCACTTACGGTAATCAAACAATTTGTATATGACGAAAAGCTTGTTACAATGCAGGAATTGATAGATGCGCTTGAAAATAATTGGCAGGAATATGAAGATTTGCATATGCTGATTGCGAAAAAAGGGAGATTTTTCGGCAACGATGACGAGACGTCAAATTACATCGCAAAGCTGTTTTGCGATACTCTCTACGATATGACAAAGGATAAAACCTCAGAATTGGGATATCATCTGTTGTTCGGAAATTTGCAGGGGTATCGGCCGCATCACAAGTTTTTCGGAGAGAAGACCCGAGCAACGCCGGATGGCAGGCATGACGGAGAAATATTAAAGTTCGGAATCGGGCAGAGCGGAGCGTACGACCGCGAGGGACTGGCGGCACTTTTGAATTCTGTTGCAAAATGCGATGAGAACAGCATAATATCCGGCGGCTCGAGTGTGACAAATGTATATCTTGATGAGCAGTTAGTAAAAAAAGAGGAGCATTTTCCAAAGACTGCAAAGCTTTTTGAGACATATTTCAAAAACGGAGGTTCACAGTTTCAGCTGAATTATGTATCTCAGGAGGATTTAAAAAAAGCGAAAATCAAACCTGAAGATTATAAAAACTTAAGAGTAAGAGTGTCGGGATTTTCAGATTATTTCGTAAATCTGTCTGATTCAATACAAGATGATGTAATAAAAAGAACGGTTAAAACAAAATAATCGGAGGAAAAAAATGAAAGCAATAATTTTTGATATACAAAGAAATTCTTTTGTTGACGGCCCGGGCATAAGAACGACGGTTTTTTTCAAGGGATGTAATTTAAAATGCCGATGGTGTCACAATCCGGAAAGCCAATCGCCGAAAAGGCAGATGATGGTTTATAAAAATAAATGCATCGGCTGCGGCAGGTGTGCGGAGGTTTGTCCGAACAAACTCAAAAGCTGCGATTTTTGCGGCAGATGCGAAATTTACTGTCCGGCGGATGCAAGAAAGGTTTGCGGCATAGAGTATTCTGTCGACGAGGTGCTGTGTGAGATTGAAAAGGATAGAGCATTTTATGATAATTCGGGCGGCGGTGCGACTTTTTCGGGCGGCGAATGTATGTTGCAGCTTGATTTTTTATGCGAAATACTTAAAAAGTGCAAAGAAAACGGTATACATACTGCGGTGGATACTGCAGGCAATGTGCCATGGGAAAGCTTTGAGCGGATATTGCCCTGCACCGATTTATTTTTGTACGATGTTAAAGCGGTGTCCGATGATTTGCACAAGAGCGGAACGGGCGTATCAAATAAGCTGATTTTGGAAAATTTGAAAAAGCTGTCCCGATGTGCGGATATTATTGTAAGAATCCCGGTGATAGGCGGATATAACGACAACAGAGAGGAAATGAAGAAAGCGGCGGAGTTTTTGCACGGACTCAGAATAAAAAAAGTCGAGCTTTTGCCATACCATGCCATGGGTGAGAACAAATATGACGCTATAGGAATGAAATGTGAAAAATTTCATGTCCCCGGTAATGTGGAGGATTTAAAAAAATTATTTGGGAGTGAAGAAAATGTTTGAAAAATTAACAGACACACTGGACGGATATCTGAAGATTGGTTTGCCGTTTTATGATTGTATTGTTATGCATGACGGAAAATGCGTATACAGGCATGCCGGGGGATATACAAAAAAAGGAACTCCGGTGAGCGGAAAGGAGCTTTACAATATTTATTCCTGCTCAAAGCTGATTACATGCACTGCGGCGCTGCAGCTATGGGAAAAAGGTGCATTTCGGCTTAAAGATGAGCTTTATCGGTATATGCAGGAGTTTGAGCATATGCAGGTGAGAGAAGAAAGCGGAACAAGGGAGGCGAGCAAAAAAATCACAATTGAGCAGCTGTTCACAATGACGGGCGGTTTCAGTTATGATTTATATTCGCCGATGCTGAAAAAGTGCAGAGAGGAAACCGGCGGCGAGTGCCGCACAAGAGATACGATGAAATATCTTGCCAAAGAACCGCTTTTGTTTGAGCCGGGATATCGCTGGGAATATAGCTTGTGTCACGATGTTTTGGCGGCTTTGGTTGAAGTTGTCTCGAAAAAAAGCTTCGGCGAATATGTAAAGGAAAATATTTTTGATGTCTGCGGCATGGAAAATTCAACATTTCTGCCGGAGGATATTTCAAAAATCGTGAATCAGTACCGCTATGACGAAAAAGCAAAAAAGGTTGCGGAATGTGAAAAAGCATGCGAGTACAGAATCGGAACAAAGTATGAAAGCGGCGGTGCGGGCTGTGTGTCAACGGTTGACGATTACATACGCTTTTTGGAGGGAATCAGGACATATAAGCTGCTAAAGAAAGAGACGGTCGATATGCTTGCAAAAAATCGGCTGACAAAAGAGCAGATTTATATGCCGACGTATTGGGTGGCTGAAAAACGCGGTTTCGGACTCGGGCAGCAGTGCCCGTGGGAGGAGAGCACCCGACCCGATTTCGGCTGGGGCGGAGCCGCCGGTGCGCATTATTTTATCGACAGGAAAAACGGAATATCGGCTTATTTGGGGACACATATTTTGGGTTTTGCGCCGTATCAGGAGAATAGAATCAAGATTACAAAAATTATACAGGAAGAGCTGGCTAAGTGAAAAAACTGCGGTGGATTTTGACGGATTGGACTGCGTGTACAAATATTAAAAAACGTATGCGGAGGTTTTGTTTGTGTTGCGGATAAGAGAAAATTTATTTTTTTTGTGCCGCTTTGGGGCGGCGGAATGGAGATTAATATGAATGAAAGAATTAAAAAACTTACCGAACTTACACTAAACGGAGATATGTTTGTTTATCCGGTGAAAACTGAGTTTGACAGGGAAGATTTGTTTTTGCCGAAATTGGAAATGGAAGTGAAAAGGCTTTGCGAGTATATAAAAAATCAAGAGCCGAAGCTGACTCAATATTCGAAAATGACAGGCTTTTTCCAATGCGACGGAAGCGTTGTCGGCGACGCTTTCAGACGAGGCGGTCATGAACAGACTCAAAAGGCGCTGGATGCATTTTACTTAAAGTCAATAGATAATCTCTCAACAATGGAGTGGCAGCATGCGACCGCCGATTACAAAAAGGTTTTGGACAAAGGCTTTTCGGGGATTATCGCCGATATAGAAAAATCCGCCGCCGAACATAGCAAAAAGGAAGAGCTTGAATTTTTGTCAGGGCTAAAGAAAACGGCGGAGACGATAATTGTATGGGCGCATAAATGCTCAAAAAGAGCAGAGGAGTTTTCGGAAAGGGTCGAAAATGCGGAGTATAAGAAAAATCTCAAAAAGCTGTCCGCAGCGCTTATGAACGTGCCCGAGAACAAGCCGAACAGCTTTTATGAGGCTGTACTTTCGATTTATGTATGTTTTTCCCTCGATCCGGACAGCGTCGGAACGCTTGACCGGTATCTCACTCCGTTTTATCGTGAGGATAGCGCAAAAGGAGTGCTTTCAAAGGACGAGGCAAAGGAATATTTGCAGGAACTGTTTTTGATGATTCAGGCGGCGACAGAGCGTGAATCTAAAATGTTTACTCGTGGCGGCGAATCACATTTTTGTATCGGCGGATATCTCGAAAACGGCGAGGACGGTTTTAATGAGGTTTCGCGGCTTATTGTCGAAAGTATGCTTGATTTGCCGACATACATTCCGCAGGTGACTCTCAGATGGACAAAAAAGACTCCGCGTGAGGTGCTTCGTTTTATGCTTGACGCCGAACGGCGCGACCTAAACAAACGAATTGCGTTTACAAATGATGAAAAGAGAATAAAATGCTACACCGAAATTTGCGGCATACCGTTTGAACGTGCAGTTTCATATACCATGGTAGGCTGTAACGAGCCGGCGTTTTTGGGAGCAATTACGGGCAGCAATTCAAAGGGAAATATTTTAAAATCGGTCGAAACGTTGTTTCACGAAAGGACGGAAGAAATAGCCGCCGCAAAGGATTTTGACGAATTTTACAAGCTTTTTGAGGAGGAAATGTTCTCTGACCTCGAAAAGATTTATGATTATGACGACAAATACAATCTTCTTCGTGCAAGAGACATAAATTATCTGTCAAGTCTGCTTTTCAACGGCTGTATCGAAAATGCAAAAAGCCTTACGCAGGGCGGAGGAGATACCGTTATAGCCTCCCCTATGCTGATAGGCGTAACCAATGTTATAGATTCACTGATTACGGTAAAACAGTTTGTTTTTGATGAAAAGCTGTTTACGATGCAGAGGCTTGTCGACGCACTAAATGCCAATTGGCACGGATACGAGGAAATGAGGACAGTCATTATCAAAAAGGGAAAGTTTTTCGGCAATGACGATGCTTTGTCAAACTCGGTGGCACGCAGGCTGTACGAAAGCTTTTACAGATACCTCAAGGATAAAAGGAACGTATTCGGCTATCATTGGCTGATCGGCGATTTACTGGGATATAACGAACATCATAAATGGTTCGGCGAGAAAACAAAATCAACTCCGGATGGAAGATTTGCGGGAGAACAATTAAAATTCGGTATAGGTCAGAGCAGCGGCAGGGACAAGAACGGTTTGGCGGCGTATTTAAACTCAGTTGCAAAGCTTGACCCGAATGCAATTGCCTGCGGTTCAACGGTGACAAATGTGTCGCTTGATGAACAGCTTGTGAAAAATGATGATAATTTTGAAAAACTGGTCGATATGTTCAGAACATATTTTGAAGCCGGCGGAGTGCATTTTCAGTTAACCTATGTTTCGGCAGATGAGCTTAAACGTGCAAAGAAAAAGCCGTCGGAGTATAAAAATTTGCGCGTCAGAGTGACGGGATTTTCCGACTATTTTGTGAATTTGCAGGACAGCGTGCAGAATGATATAATCGAAAGAACGGTACAGACCAAATAAGAGGTGGAACGAATAATGAAAACAAGAATACATAACTATATTGAGGAACACAGGGAAGAAATGATAAATCTCTTAAAAGAGCTTGTAAAAATTAATTCGATAGGCGCAGAGTCGGAGGAGCATGCGCCGTTTGGGCGCGGCTGTGCGGATATACTGGAGTATATTGAAAAAATATATGCCGAGAACGGATTTGAAACAGAGCTTGACTCGGACGGCGGATTTCTGCTGTCATATTTCGGCAAGGGCGAAAGAAACCTCGGAATGTTTGCACATGCCGACACTGTGGCAGCTGATGAAGACTGGGTTTACACAACTCCGTTTGAGCCGATTGAAAAGGACGGATTTTTAATCGGCAGGGGCGTCATGGATAATAAGGCGGCGGTGGTTATCTCGCTTTATTGTGCAAAAATGCTCAAAGAACTTGATATTCCTTTTGATTCAAGACTTATACTTTTTAGCGGCGGAAACGAGGAGACCGGTATGCGGGATTTGACGAATTATTTGAACAAGCATACTCCGCCGGAGTTTTCACTGGTTGTTGATAGTGGATTTCCGCTCTATCACGGCGATAAGGGCATTTTGCAGCTTATGGCGACAGCCGAAACGGAGTTTAAGGAAATAGATGATTTTTCGGGCGGCAGAGATATAAATATTATTCTCGGAAAGGCGAGCGCGAAAATAGGAAATAAAGTTGTGACCGAGCAGGGGATATCATGCCACGGTGCACTGCCTCAGGGGTCGGTGAATGCGGGATATTTGCTTGCGGAGAGGATAAAGGGTGAACTTAATGAGGACAGAAAGCAGATAGAACTTGTGTCCGAGATTTTAAAGGACTATGACGGCAGCGTTTTCGGAATCGAGCATGAGGACGAAATTTTCGGAAATCTGACCTGTACAAACGGAGTGATAGAAACTTGCGGTAAAAAGCTGAGCCTGTCGCTCGATATAAGATATGGGGCCGGTATTGATGCCGTGGATATTTTGAAAAAAATTAAGAAATTTTTTTCAAAGCATAATTGGACGGTTGATATAATCAGTGAAAAGAAGCCGTTTTTGATTTCATCAGACAATAAATATGTAAAAGCGTGCTTAAAGGCGTACGGCGATTTTTGCGGAGAGAAAAATCCGCCGATGTATATAAATGCCGGTGCGACCTATGCCGGGATGCTCCCATGCGCAGCCGAGGTGGGTACAGATCCATACGGCGGCAAACCGGAGGAAATGCCCGAAGGGCATGGCGCAGCGCATCAGCCGGACGAATGTATAAATATTGACGGATTTATAAAGGCTGCCGAAATTGTTATGAATATGCTGATTGTATGTGATAAAGCAGGGAGATAACGTAGTGGCGACCAAACAGGGTCGCCACTACTGCGTCGAGTGCCTGTAAAGCTTTGGAGATGTGCCGAAATGCTTTTTAAATAAAGCGGAAAAATATTTTTCGTTCGAGAAGCCGCATTTGTGCGCGATGTCTTTTATCGGAAGATATTGCGTTTCGAGCAGCATGCACGCACGCTTTAAGCGCAGATTTGTCTGATATTCTTTCAGCGTGATACCGAATTTGTTTTTGAAATCAATTCGGAGATATGCATCGCTGATTTTCAGCATCCCGGAGAGTTCGGCAAGTGAAAAGCGTGAGTCTCCGAGGTGCTTTTCTATTATCGCCGCCGCACGCGAGGATATATCACAGCTGCCGCCCAAGCGGCGGAAGAGCTCATTTTCGATTGTGTACAGAATATTGCTCAAAACGGCGTTGCACCTGAGCGAATAGCCGATTTCTTTATTTTCCCATTCGTTTAAAATTTCATCAAACAGCGGCTCGTAAGCATCGCTGTTTTCGGGATAGAATACGGCGATTGAATCGGGGACGCTTCCGTAAATTTCGAAGTGAACAACGATTAGATTCTCATTCCCCGAAACTTGAGAATATGACAGATTTTGGGGGATAAAGGCAATGCTTTTGCCGTTCGTCTCGTAAGCCTTGCCGGATTGATAAAAAACCGTTTCGCCCCTTTTTCGATAACTTAGAACGGAAAAGCTTCGCCCTGAGGTCGGAAACGATACCTTTCTGCCGCGCGAAAGCTGCATGACATCGATAACTCTGACAGCCGTATTATCTAAAAACATACCAAATCACCTCATTACAATTGAATTATAGCATATTTTGTATCGAAAAACAACCCTTTTATCATTTTTTTGCCTTGCAAAAATCAAAATGGCATGATAGAATAAAAATAAAAAAGGATGTGCGGATATTATGAAAAATACAGCAATAAAATCCCCGGATTGGTTGGTGTGCGGTGCGGTTTATCAGATTAATCCGAGGACTTTTTCAAAGGACGGTACAATCGGCTCGGTGACGGCGGAGCTGGACTTTTTAAAATCAACGGGCTTTGATATTATCTACCTTTGCCCGGTTTTCTGCGAGGATGAGTCGGAGACGGGATTGAGTCCCCGGCAGATAAAATCGGGGACGGGCAATCCGAAAAACCCATATCGGATGAATGATTATTTCGCCATAGACAGCGAGTATGGCACAATGGGGGATTTGGCGGAATTGGTTTCGGAGGCGCACAAAAGGGGAATACGGATATTGCTTGATTTGGTATATGCGCACATAGGTCCGAATGCGTCGATAATAAAAAGACATCCGGAATTTGTGCAGAGGACGGCGGAGGGGGAGATTGTAAATACAGAATGGAATTTCCCTGCTTTGGATTTTAAATGTGAGGGGTTGAGGGAATATCTTTATTGCAATATGATATACTACATATCGGTAATCGATGCCGACGGATTCAGATGCGATGTGGGGGACATGATTCCCGACGATTTTTGGCATGAGGCTCATAAGAGAATGAGGACAATAAAGCCCGATTCGGTTTTAATCAACGAGGGAGCAAAATACGAAAGAATGATGACCTCGTTTAATGCAACTTATTTTTTTAATTGGCATGAAACGCTTTATAAAGTTTTCTGCGAAGGGGAGAGTGCGGAGACAATATCGGAGACGGATAAAGAAGCAAAGAGGAACAATTTCCCCAAAGGCGGAATATTGCTTAGGGACATAGATAACCATGATACAGTGACCGATTGGAGTGTGCGCGCCGAGACGGCAGCAGGACATGACGGAATCGAGCAGATAGAGGTTATCAATTATCTTGCGGACGGGATTCCGATGATTTATTGCGGAAACGAGATTGCGTGCAAAGCAAACCTTAACATGTTTGCAAACCGATTTTACCCCGGCGGTTTTGGAGTGACCGACCGTAAAAGAAAAGACACCCCGGCAGCTATACGCCGAATCGGTATTTTGAAGCAGCTTAATAAGCTTAAAAAAGAGAGCGATATTTTGGCAGACGGCGAAATGAAATGGTGCGAATGTACAAAAGATTCGCTGTCCTTTCGTCGCATGCTTGCTGAAAGGGGTATAATTTTTGTCGGCAATGTGAGAAATTCAGTCAGTAGAGTGACTGTCGGAGACGTTCCGAAAAATGCACGGATTATCCTTTCGAACGGTGTAAAAGAATACAGAGACGGCTGCTTTGATTTTGAAAGATATGGTTATGCTGTGCTTGAATATTGATTTGGGCAGAGCATAAAAAGTAAAAATTTTTCGAAAGGCGAAGCGTTTTGATTTGATGTGACCTTGTGAATGTTGGATTTTTGGTCTGATTTTCGCAAGGTCACATCAATTTGTCCCGCCTTTTTTGTACTTTTTTGAAAAAACTCTTTACTTTATGCGAAAAAAACGATATAATATATATTGGATATTAATATTTTTCGGATACGAAAGGGAATGAACATGAGTTTTTTATTAAGCAGAATATATTCTTTGATGCAAAATATAATAATCGTTGTACCTACGGTGCTTATTGCGCTGATGGGGCATGAGCTGGCGCATGGATGGGTTTCGATTAAGCTCGGCGACCCGACTCCTAAAATTGACGGGCGAATGACATTAAATCCGTTAAAGCATCTTGACCCGATCGGAACTATTCTTATGGTTGTTACCGGTTTCGGCTGGGCAAAGCCGGTGAGGGTAAATCCGATGTATTACAATGACAGAAAAAAGGGTATGGCACTGGTTGCGCTGGCAGGACCTGCGGCAAATCTCGTCATGGCGGCGCTCGGCATGATAATCGGTATGTTTTTGGTTAAAATATTCTCGCACAGCGCTTTTGCGGCAACACTAATCGGAAGCTATACTTCTACTTTTGTGAGCATGAATCTCGGATTTTTGGTATTTAATCTTATTCCTCTGCCGCCGCTCGACGGCTCGAAAATCCTCGGCATGTTTTTGCCGAACCGTGCATATTACACTATGCTTGAATACGAAAGATATTCCATGATTTTGCTTATGTTTTTGTCCTTGAGCGGCGTCTTTAACAAAATTATAGGTACGGGTGTCGGCATTTTTTGGAATGCCATCTGGAATTTGGCGAATGCTATTGTATTTTAAAGTATAGGATTTGAAAATAATGGAAACAATGTTATATAAACTGGACTCTTTTGAGGGACCTTTGGATCTGCTTTTGCATCTGATTACAAAAAACAAGGTCAGCATTTACGACATTCCGATAGTGGAAATAACCGACCAATACATCGAGGCTATTGACGGAATCGAGGATTCCAAATTGGAGAATGCCAGTGAATTTATCGTTATGGCAGCGCAGCTTTTGTATATAAAATCGAAGATGCTTCTTCCAAAAGAAGAGGAGGAAGAAGAGGAAGACCCCAGAGAGGATCTGGCGGCTCGGCTTTTGGAATATCAAAGGTACAAGGAAGTGTCAAAGGAATTAAGAAAGACCGAATTTTGGTCGCGGTATATGATTTTTAAGGAGCCGGAAAAAATAAATTTTCCGATTCCGGAGTACAACAAGGAGCATAAGGTGTCGGAGTTGACAGACGCGTTTGCTACGATAATGGAGCGGCGCAGACGACGCGAAAAGCCGACAAAAAAAGCCTTTTCGGGCATAGTCGGGCGTGAAAAGGTGTCGGTCGACGACATGGTTGAAAAGGTATGTAAAATGCTCGCAAAAGCACCGAGGCTTAAATTCGGGTCTATATTTAAAAAGGACGACTCAAAGCCCGAGATGATAGCAACATTTCTTGCAATACTCGAAATGATAAAGCTCAATAAGATTACGGCAGATTATGACGAGGAAAAAAGTGATTTTATAATATCTGCCGCAAAGGGGAGTGAACAAAAGATTGGATAAAGAGCAGAATGTGAAAATTCAATATGCAATAGAGGGAATTTTGTTTGCGGCCGGCGAACCGGTTAAGGCAGCAAAGCTTGCCTCGGTTTTGGAGACCGATATAAAAAAGGTTGAAGAAGCGGTCAAGCTGCTGCAATATCAGTACGATTCCGAAATGCGCGGAGTACAGATAATAGAAATTGATGAGGGGTATCAGATATGCTCGCGCCCCGAGTACTATGCATACATACAGGAAATTTTAGGCGAACAGCGGCGGCAGGCACTCTCCAATGCTGCTATGGAGGCATTGGCGATTATAGCATATAAGCAGCCGATAACAAGAGGGCAGGTAGAGTATGTTAGAGGAGTTAACAGTGACGGTGCGGTGAACAGACTTGTTGAAAGAGGTCTGATCGAAGAATGCGGCAGACTGGACGCTCCGGGCAGACCGATACTCTACAAAACGACACAAACATTTTTAAGATGTTTCGGACTTAAAACTCCGCAGGATCTTCCCGAAATCAGTGCAGAGGTTATAAATGCCGGATATGAGCAAATAGACCTTATTCCGACGGAGGAAAATAAAGAAAGCGAGGAGATAAAGGGTTGAGCAAAGCAATAATTATTGCAGTCATTCTCATTTTAATATGTGCATGGCTCTTTTCCTCGGTTCGGCTTGAAATGACATATCAAAAGAATGAGCTTGCAAGCAAGGGTGAGATATGGCTTAAATATCTGTTTTTTAAGATAAGACTTATCCCGGGCAGGCAAAAGAAAGCGGACAAGGAAAACAAAGTCGGGGAACGAAAAAAAAACTCCGCGGACTTTGACTCCTACAAGGGAAAAATAAGCGATATTTTGCGTATCTTCCGACTTATAAAGGACGATATTCTCGATATTCTGCGCTATTGCACAAAACGAATGATTGTGATAAAAAAGCTGTCGTTCGACTTTGAATACGGACTTGACGACCCGATGTATACCGGAATTCTGAACGGGATAATCTACGGAGCGGCATATAACATTATGTCGGTGATATATCATAACGCAAATGTCGAAAAATTCGATATAGATATAAAACCCGATTTTAATCGGGTCTGCCACAGCTTAAAGGCGGATTGTATATTATATCTGAAAAATGTGCATATTACAGTTATAATTGTAAAAGCGCTGAGGTTATATTTTAAATTAAGAAAACTGAACAAGGAAAGGAAGTAATCAATATGTCAGAACATCCGATTCAAGGACTGATGGACACAGCCATGTCGAACATAAAGGCAATGGTTGACGTAAATACTATAGTGGGAGACGCAGTGACCGCGCCGGACGGAACGCTTATAATTCCGGTGTCGACGGTCAGCTTCGGCTTCGGAGCGGGCGGCAGCGAGTTTTCGCCCAAGCAGCAGACAGGGGCAGATTCGCTTTTCGGCGGCGGCTGCGGCGGCGGAGCAAAGGTTAAGCCGATAGCGTTTCTGATTGTGAATAACGGGAATGTGCGCCTTATGCCGGTTTCGGGAGAATCATCACCGGTGGATAAGCTGATCGACCTTGTTCCCGATTTGCTTGATAAGATGAACGGGGCGATAAGCGGCGCGGCAAAAAAATTCTGCGACAAAAAGGACAAAAAAGCAGATAAAAAGGAAGAAAAGAAAAATGCCGGCGGCGATGACGATATGGTGGATGTTGTTGCACCGTAAGCGTTGATTTGAATAATAACAAAAAAATGAATCGTATGCCGGCGGCATGCGTTGGGTGCTGCCGGCAGACTGCCGAAACCGGGGACAGTGTGCCGCCGCGGCTTTCCTGCGCTGATTGATTGCCGAGCGTTTTTACCGGGCAAAAGAGGAAATTCGTCTTTATAAAAAGAGTTCGGATTGATTTTTCGGCGGCGTGTGCATTTTTTTGCTTACATAAATAAAATACATAACGGAGATTTGGTATGCCATTTTCAGATAAAGACAAAATTTTAATGAGAGTGCAGAAGCCGACCAGGTACACCGGCGGAGAGATGAATCAGTGCGTCAAGAATCCGAAAGACGTGTTCATCCGCTACGGCTTTTGCTTTCCCGATGTGTACGAAATTGCAATGTCGCATTTGGGAATAAAGATATTGTATCATATATTGAACCTGCGCAGCGACACATATTGCGAGCGTGTTTTTGCGCCATGGGATGATATGGAGCAGGAAATGCGCGCTGTGGGCAAACGGCTTTTTGCGCTCGAAACCGGAGACGAGGTCACGAATTTTGATATTCTTGCGTTCACACTCCAGTACGAACTCAGCTACAGTAATGTTGTAAATATGCTCAGACTTGCGGATATTCCGCTTTTTGCACGTGACAGAGATGAAAATCATCCAATTATATGTGCGGGCGGACCATGTGCGTATAATGCCGAGCCGATAGCCGATTTTATTGACTTTTTCATGATGGGCGAGGGCGAGGAGCTTATAAACGAAACCACCGATGTATACGCCGAGTGGAAAAAAAGCGGCAAAAGGAGTAAAAAAGAGCTTTTGGAAAAACTGGCGGATATCGAGGGCGTGTATGTTCCGTCTTTTTATGATGTGTCATATAATGATGACGGGACAGTTCGGGAGGTTAAGCCGAACAATCCGCATGCAAAGGCGTGCGTGAGAAAGAGAATAATGCCGGATTTTGATAAGACGATTGCGCCGGATACAATAATTGTGCCGTTCGGCGAGATTGTGCATGACCGAGTTATGCTCGAAATTTTTCGCGGCTGCATCAGAGGATGCCGATTCTGCCAGGCAGGCTATGTCTACCGCCCTGTGCGCGAGCGAAAGGCGCAGACCTTGACCGAGCTTGCGGATAAGCTTTTGTCGTGCAGCGGTTATGACGAGATTTCGCTTTCGTCGCTGAGTACAAGCGACTACCGCGAACTTAAAGAACTGACCGACAACCTGCTTGAAATGACCGAAAAGAAAAAGATAGGCTTGTCGCTGCCGTCGCTGAGAATAGATAATTTTTCGCTTGAGCTTATGAATAAGGTTCAGAGAGTGAGAAAATCGGGAATAACCTTTGCGCCCGAGGCAGGGACGCAGAGACTGCGCGACGTGATAAATAAAAATATCACCGAGGAGAATATTATGCAGTCGACCGCGCGGATTTTTGCCGGCGGCTGGACAAATGTCAAGCTTTATTTTATGATAGGTCTGCCGACCGAAACGAAAGAGGATGTCGAGGCGATTGCCGAACTTGCCGAAAAGGTTTTGGGACAGTATTTTGCGATTCCCAAGGAGCAAAGAGCGAAAAATATCAATATTACGGTCAGCTCGTCAAGCTTTGTGCCCAAGCCGTTTACAGCGTTCCAGTGGGCAGCACAGGACAGCAGGGAACAGATTATAGAAAAACAAAGCACGCTTAAAAATGCGATAAAATCAAAAAGAATACGCTATAACTGGCATGATAACAAGGTAAGCTATCTCGAGGGCGTGTTTGCTCGGGGTGACAGACGGCTTGCGCCTGCGGTTGCGCGCGCGGTTGAGCTGGGCTGCAAATTCGACGGCTGGAACGACTTTTTCAGACTCGATTTGTGGATGCAGGCTTTTAAGGACTGTGGCATAGACCCGGATTTTTACTTGAGAGAGCGCAGCTATGACGAAACCTTGCCATGGGATCATATCAGCGTCGGAGTGACAAAAAAATTCTTTATGCGCGAGAATGAAAAGGCGAAAAAGGCTGAAACAACGCCCAATTGCCGCGAAAAGTGTGCCGGCTGCGGTGCGGCATCCTTCAAGACGGGGGTGTGCTATGAGTAATTATGTTCTGAAATACAGCCGCGGTGCGGAGGTTAAATATATATCGCACCTGGATTTTGTGAGAATGTTTCACAGATCGGTCAGACGCTCGGGACTCCCGATGTCCTTTTCGCAAGGATTCAATCCGCACCCGATTATGACTGTGGCGATGCCGCTTTCGGTCGGAGTTACGTCAGATTGCGAATATTTGAAGATAGGCTTTGACGGAGATTTTTCCGAGGACGAGATAAAATCAAAGCTTAACATCGCCCTGCCGCCCGGCTTTGAAATTTTAAGGGCGAGAAAAACCGAGGGCAAGGAGCTTGATTTTGCAAAGCTCGACCGCGCCGAGTATATAGTGGAAACCGAGCTTGAAAGCACGTTTGTTCCCGATATCGAAAGCTTTTTGGCAAATGACGAAATTACGGTTATGAAAAAGAGCAAAAGCGGAGTTAAGGAAGCGGACATCAAGCCGCATATTTATGAACTTAAGGTGATTCGTGCCGACGGTGTGTATGTGGATTTTGATATGACTGTCTCGGCAGGAAATTTGTATAATTTAAAGCCGGAGACGGTACTTGACGCGATAGAAAAATATCAGCCCGGGTTCAAAAGAGTCTTTACAGCGGTGCACAGAAAGAAAATACTTGCCGGAGACAGGGAATTACTGGAATAATCATCGAAAGGAGGAGAGCCTCGATGCAGTTTGCACATTTGCACACGCACACCGAGTACAGCTTGCTTGACGGAGCGTCACGCATAAAGGATTTGATAGCGAGAGTAAAGGAATGCGGAATGGATTCGGTCGCCATAACCGACCATGGCGCTATGTACGGTGTGGTGGATTTTTACAAGGAGGCAATTGCGCAGGGGATACACCCCGTTATAGGCTGCGAGGTGTATATGGCGCCGCGGACGCGGTTCGACAAGGTATATGAATACGACTCAAAATATTCGCATCTTATTTTGCTTGCGGAGAATGAAAAGGGATATAAAAATCTTATAAAGATTGTAAGTGCAGGCTTTATTGACGGTTTCTACTACAAGCCGAGGATAGATTTTGATATCCTGAAGGAGCATTCCGAGGGGCTTATCGTTCTGTCGGCGTGTATCGCGGGCGAAGTGCCGAAAGCGATTCTTGCCGGAGATTATGAGGGCGCGAAAAAAATTGCTCAAAAATATCTCGATGTGTTCGGACGGGATAATTATTTTATAGAAATACAGGACCATGGACTTGCCGAGCAAAAACGCTCGAATCCTCAGCTTATCAAGCTTGCGGGGGAGCTTGGGATAGGTCTTGTCGCAACGAATGATATACATTATGTAAACAAAAGCGACGCATATGCACAGGACGTGCTGATGTGCATTCAGATGGAACGCACCGTTGACGACCCCGAGCGAATGAAATTCGAAACTCAGGAATTTTATGTAAAGTCGCCGGGGGAGATGGAGCGGCTGTTTTCCTATGTCCCCGAGGCGTTGGAGAACACCGAAAAAATAGCAAAAAGGTGCAATGTTGAGTTTGACTTCAACACAAGGCATTTGCCGTCTTTCAAGGTACCTGAGGGTAAAAGCGCATCCGAGTATCTGGAGGAGCTTTGCCGAAAGGGGCTAAAAAAGAGATATCCCAATCTGACAGAGGAGATACAAAACCGACTCGATTATGAACTGTCGGTTATCAACAGCATGGGGTTTGTTGACTACTTTTTGATTGTGTGGGATTTTATCCGATTTGCAAAGAGCAACGATGTGACGGTCGGACCGGGAAGAGGCTCGGCGGCAGGAAGTCTTGTGGCGTATTCCTTGGGGATAACAGGCATAGACCCGTTTAAGTACAGTCTTATTTTTGAGCGATTCTTAAACCCCGAGCGTGTCAGCATGCCGGATATCGATATAGATTTTGCGCCGGAGGGCAGACAAAAGGTCATAAACTATGTCATAGAAACATACGGCGAGGACAAGGTTTCACAGATAATCACATTCGGTACGATGAAAGCGAGACTTGTAATACGCGACGTCGGCAGGGCGCTCGGAATGAGCTATTCCGATGTCGATAAAATCGCAAAGCTTATTCCCAATGAGCTGAATATGACGATAGATAAGGCGCTGGAGGTCAGCGCGGAGCTTAGAGGAGCATATCAGGGCGACGCGGCGGTGAAACGGCTCATCGACACAGCAAAGGCATTGGAGGGACTGCCGCGGCATAAGTCAACACATGCGGCAGGCGTGGTTATCACCGAGGAGCCGATTGTGAATTATGTTCCGCTTCAGACAAACGACGATGTTATAACGACCCAGTTCGTAAAGGACACAGTTGAGGGTCTCGGACTCTTGAAGATGGACTTTTTGGGACTCAAAAACCTTACCATTATAGAGGACGCCTTAAAAATCATAGAAAAAACAAGAGGTGCGCGCCCGGACATGGACAGCCTCGATTATGATATCAAAGAGGTGTACGAAATGATTTCGTCGGGTAACACCGACGGAGTTTTCCAAATAGAAAGCGCCGGAATGAAGTCGTTTATGCAGGAACTGAAGCCTGCCTCTTTGGAGGATATAGTCGCAGGAATCGCGCTCTACCGCCCCGGACCGATGGATTCGATACCGCGGTATATACATAACAAAAACCACCCCGAGGACGTGGTTTACAAGCATCTGATGCTCGAACCGATTCTGAACGTTACATACGGCTGCATAGTGTATCAGGAGCAGGTTATGCAGATTGTGCGCGACCTGGCAGGATATTCGCTCGGCAATGCCGATCTTATGCGCCGCGTTATCAGCAAGAAAAAGACCGACCAGATGACGGTAGAACGTCAGAATTTTATCTACGGAAAAAAGGATGAGGACGGGAATGTTATCATCGACGGCTGCATAAACCGAGGAATAGACGAAAAGACCGCGATTTCGATATTTGACGAAATTTACGATTTCGCAAAGTACGCGTTTAACAAATCGCATGCCGCGGCGTATGCATATATAACCTATCAGACGGCATATCTCAAAACTTTTTATCCGGTTGAGTTCATGGCGTCGCTCATTTCAAGCGCGGGCGATATGGATAAGATGAATCAGTACATCGGCAACTGCCGCGATATGGGGATTGACCGTCTGCCGCCGGACGTGAATAAGAGTATCGATACATTTACCGTTGAGGAAAATGCCATTCGATTCGGTCTTGCAAGCGTGAAAAATGTGGGACAGGGTTTTATAAAAAGCGTTGTTTCGGAGCGCGAAGCAAACGGCGAATTTAAGAGCTTTTCCGATTTTGTCACAAGAATGACGGGCAGGGAAATAAACAAAAGAGCCGTTGAAAGCATGATAAAATGCGGTGCGTTTGACTCTATGGGAGTAAAGCGTTCGCAGCTTTTGGATGTGTGCGAACAGGTGATAGATTCGGAGGCAGAGCGGCAGAAAAGGATTATCCCGGGACAGCTTTCGCTGTTCGGCGAGGAGGAGACAGTCGCCGAGGTACAGCTTAGGGATATGGCGGAGTTTGATAAAAAGACGCTGCTCAAAATGGAAAAGGAAACTATAGGAATGTACCTTTCCGGACATCCTATGGAGGAATATGCCGAAAAGGCAAAAACAATATCGAAGTATAATATACATTCGATATTGTCGGCGGTCGAAAAGGACGAGGACGGCAGCTTCAAAACTGTTTCGGCAAGTGTTGTCGACGGGCAGGAGATAAAGCTTTGCGGAGTTGTCGGAGCGAGGAAAAACAAGACTACAAAGAGTAATTCTCAAATGGCTTTTGTAAAACTGGAGGATTTGAGCGGAGCGATAGAGGTTATAGTTTTCCCGAAGGTTTTGGCTCAGTATTCTTCGGTTTTGCAGGAGGAAAGCGCTGTTGTGATTGAAGGTAAGGTGAGCTTCCGAGAGGATGAGGAACCGAAAATTTTGTGCGAAAAAGTTCTTTTGCTTGACTTGGTCGGAAACGCAAAAAAGGAGTCAAAGCTTTTTGTGCGGCTTGCGGAATACGATGCCGGGAAGATGAATCGCATAAAGGAAATCGCCGCAAAAAGCCCGGGCGATATCACGCTTATAATTTACATCGAGAACACAAAAAAGCAGCTTACCGCGTCGAAAAACTATTGCATTTCGGGAAAAAAAGAGCAGCTTGAAGCATTTGAGGAAGAATTTGGAAAAGATAATGTAAAGTTATGTTAATAAAAGTGTAAAAAAAAAAATATTTTTTTGGCAAAAATACCATTGCTTTTTTTGACGTTTTAATGTACAATATATACTGGTAAACAATTTGCAAGTATATAAATAAAGAATTTTTCGGGAGTTGATTATTCTTGGAGAAAGAAGAAATAGGCGGAACAGACTACGTTGTTATAAAAGCATTGGCGGACGGTGTGAATATTATGGGACTCACAAGAGGGTCGAACACAAGATTTCACCATACCGAAAAGCTTGATGCCGGTGAGGTCTATATTGCACAGTTCACAGAGTTTACTTCTGCGATAAAGATAAACGGCGATGCCGAAATTTATACAAAGCACGGCACGCTGCGCTCCGGCAGCTGATATAAAGGAGAAGCATTATGTGGACGGTAGTTTATATGGCGCAGGATCGCGACAATGTTGCCCAGATACGCAAGGCGATTGAGGATAACAATATCATAACAAAGGTTCGCGCTCTCAAAAAGAGCGATGAAAATTACTGCTATGAAATTCTTGTTCCGGCAAGCGAAGTGTGCATGGCGCATGGGCTTATACTGGAAACGGAACTTTAAAAAGCTTTCGGACAGTTGATTTTTACATGCTGAAAACCCGAATATTATATAATTTTCGGGAAATAAAATATATCGAAGGGATGAAAAAGTATGGGTCACATTAACAGAATTGGTGTATTAACAAGCGGAGGCGACGCACCCGGAATGAACGCCGCAATCAGAGCGGTTGTAAGGGTTGCAACCTACCATGGAATAGAGGCTGTGGGCGTGTACCATGGGTACAACGGACTTCTGCACAACAATATGGAAGTCATGACGGCAAGAAGCGTGGGCGAAACCCTGCAAAAGGGCGGAACGATTCTTCACACCGCAAGATGTCTTGAATTCAAGACACCCGAGGGAATACAAAAGGCGGTTCAGAATGCAAAAGCGGCACAGCTTGACGGACTTATCGTAATCGGCGGTGACGGATCGTTTAAGGGCGCAAGAGAGCTGACCCGCGCAGGACTTCCCACAATCGCAATGCCGGGAACGATTGATAACGACATAGATTGCAGCGACTATACGGTCGGTTTTGACACATGTCTCAACACAGTTATGGATGCTGTAGATAAACTGAGAGATACATCATCAAGCCACGAAAGATGCTCGGTTGTCGAGGTTATGGGCAGAGATGCCGGATATATCGCCATAAACGCAGCGATTGCCTGTGGTGCGGAGATTGTTCTTATTCCGGAAATCCCGTTCGACTTCGATACAGACGTTTTGAGACCTATTCTGGAAGGCAAGCAGAGAGGAAAGAAGCACAATATAATTATCGTTGCCGAGGGTGTCGGCGGAGTTATCGAAATGGCTAAGAAGATTGAGGAAAAGACAGGAATCGAAAGCCGCGCAACAATACTCGGACATGTTCAGAGAGGCGGCAGTCCCACAGTCCGCGACAGAGTTATAGCAAGTCAGATGGGCGGCAGAGCTGTTGAACTTCTGATGGAAGGCAAGAGCAACAGAATCGTTTGCGTGGAGAATGGAAAAATTGCAGATGTTGACATCGAAGAGGGTCTGGCAATGAAAAAGCACATTTCGCAGGATTTGATCGATTTGGCTAAAAAATTATCGGTATGATTTAAAAGGGTTGTTTCAAAATGCCGGAGCTTTCGGATTTTGAAGCGACCCTTTTGTTAAATCCATGTAAAATCAGATAGTTTCGTAAAAATAAGAAATAAGGGAGGATAAATATGAGAAAAACAAAAATAATATGCACCATGGGGCCGGCAACCGATGACGACGAGACCCTGCGCAACCTTATGCTTGCGGGAATGGATGTTGCAAGACTGAATTTTTCGCATGGAACACACGAGGAAGCGCTTGAGAGAATCAATCGAATCAGGCGTATACGTGAGGAGTTGGATATCCCTGTTGCAATTCTGCTCGACACAAAAGGCCCGGAAATCAGAATAAAAAGTTTCAAAAACGGGAGTGTAAGGCTTAAAGAGGGCGAAAAGTTCACCCTGTACACAACCGATGTCGAGGGCGACGAGACAAAGGTCAGCATCACATATAAAAATCTGCCGAGAGACATAAGTGCCGGAACAAGGCTGCTTATCGACGACGGACTTATCGAGCTTGAGGCGGTCAGCGTAAAAAACGATCGTATAATATGCGAGGTTAAAAGCGGCGGAGTGGTGTCAAATTCAAAGGGTGTAAATGTCCCGAATGTCTCGCTCAATATGCCGTATATGAGCCAAAAGGACATCGATGATATTCTGTTCGGAATAGAGCAGGACGTTGATTTTATTGCGGCATCCTTTGTCCGTACACACGAGGATGTGCTGGAGATTCGGAATCTTCTGAATAAAAACGGCGGTTCGGAGATAAGAATAATATCAAAGATTGAAAACAGCGAGGGCGTTGAAAATATAGACGCAATCATAAAAGCGAGCAACGGAATCATGGTTGCAAGAGGCGACATGGGCGTGGAAATTCCTCTTGAGGATGTGCCTGTTTTCCAAAAGAAGATTATAAAAAAGACATATTACGCAGGCAAGGTGGTTATAACCGCGACGCAGATGCTGGATTCCATGATACGCAATCCGCGCCCGACGCGTGCCGAAACAACCGATGTCGCAAATGCGATATATGACGGAACGAGCGCCATTATGCTGTCCGGCGAGACTGCGGTCGGGAAATATCCGGTCGAGACGGTTAAGACAATGGCAACGATTGCTGAGCGCACCGAGTGCGATATCGATTACGTGAAACGGCTTTCGAACAATACCGAGTTCAATAAAAAGGGCATGGATGTCACAAATGCAATATCGCATGCGACCTGTACAACTGCGCATGATCTGAACGCGTCAGCAATAATTGCATTGACTTTCGGCGGAGGAACGGCGCATCTTATTTCAAAATTCAGACCGAGCTGCCCGATTATTGCGCCGACGACCAATCAAAAAACGCGCCGTCAGCTTAATCTGTCCTGGGGCGTGCTCCCGATAATAAGCGAGCTGCGCGACAACTCGGACGAACTTTTTGAACACGCGGTTGAATGTGCCGCCAAGACAAATCTTTTGAAAACCGGGGATTTGGTGGTTATCACCGGCGGAGTGCCTTTGGGAATGAGCGGTACGACAAATATAATGAAGGTTCACCTGGTGGGTCATGTGCTTGTCAGCGGTGAGGGAATAAATAAGCTTGAAACCACCGCCGAGGTCTGCGTGGCGCGGAATAAGGACGAATTAAAGGAATCGTTCAAGGCAGGCGATATCGTTGTAACCAAAAACACCACCAAGGATATGGTTTCGTTCCTTAAAAAAGCATCGGGAATCATCTGCGAGGACTCGGGCGACAATGCGGCCATTATCGGCATGGCGCTCGATATTCCGGTCATAACGGGAGCGATGGGCGCAACAAAGATTTTAAAAAGCGGAACAGTTGTCACCATGGACGGCGCGCATGGTCATGTCTACAGCAAATAGAAAAGGGGAAAAATGATATATTTAAAACAGCTATCGATAATTATATGCATCAGTCTTGTTGGAGAAATCCTGGCAAGGCTGATACCGATTCCGATGCCGGCAAGCGTGTACGGGATTGTAATTTTGTTTGTGTGCCTGTGTACCGGGATAATCAAACTTAAACAGATAGAAAAGACGGCGGACCTGCTTCTTATGATTATGCCTGTCTTGTTCGTTCCTGCGGGCGTAGGCTTGATTACTGTCTGGGATAAACTGTCGGAAAATCTGTTTGAGATAATTGTGATTACGGTTGTATCGACAATATTGGTTATGGCAGTGACCGGGCTGGCGGCACAGGCAGTTATAAGGCGAAAAAGCAAAGGAGAGAAAAAGTCTGAATAAAATCGCTCATAGCACTGCTTTTTGCTCGGGAGAGCGAAGCGGCTGACCGAACCGCAGTGAGAAGTACCGGCGTACAGAGCAGTGGCGTTACCTGAAACGAAGATTCAGAACGCTTTTGCATGGCTCTCGTTGCCAAATTAAAAATTTGGACTCGAGCGCATCCACTCACTGCAAAGCGCTGCTTGCGAACGATTTTCTTTCAGACTTAAGTTTTGTGATTCGCGGCGTGGAAAGGAATGGTAATAAATAAGATGATTAACGGCTTGTTCTCCGAAAGCATATTTTTCGGATTTTTTATAAGTCTTGCCGGATATATGATAGGCTTGGCGGCGAATAAAAAACTGAAAATTCTAAATCCGCTCCTGGTTGCAATTGTATTTGTGATAGTATTTTTGGCGATTACGGGGATTGATTATGAAAATTATGAAAGAGGCGCAAAGTATATTTCGTACTTTCTCACTCCGTCAACGGTCTGTCTTGCCGTACCGCTTTATCGTCAGATTGAGCTTTTAAAAAAGCACCGCGCGGCAATCGCGGCAGGGGTGATATCCGGCGTTGCGGCGGCGATGATATGTATTTTTCTTATGTGTCTCATGTTCGGACTTTCGAATGAAATGTATGTAAGTCTGCTGCCGAAATCGATTACTACTGCGATCGGCATGCCGTTGGCAGAAAAGCTTGGCGGAGTGCCGGAAATCGCGGTCGCAGTGATTGTTATTACCGGAATTTTGGGCAGCGTTATCGGGGAGTATGTATTGAAGCTTTTCAAAATAGATGACCCGGTTGCGTCGGGACTGGCTTTCGGCACATCGGCGCACGCGATAGGAACATCCAAAGCGCTGGAGCTTGGCGAAATACAGGGAGCAATGGGGAGTCTGTCA
The DNA here is from genome assembly GCA_934486735.1 of uncultured Clostridia bacterium. Lineage (GTDB taxonomy): Bacteria > Bacillota > Clostridia > UBA1381 > UBA1381 > CAKSQL01. The sequence continues at coordinate 29,169 of CAKSQL010000003.1, forward strand.
ATTACGGCGGCGGGACTTCTGACAGTGATTCTTTCGGCTTTTTTTGCAAAATTGATTTAAATTTCTTTCCTTTTCGATGTATATTTAATGGAAACTAAGGTAATAATATCATCGAAAGGAAGTGATTTATAATGAATCAGAAACAAAACAATCAAAACAACAATAACCAAAACAATCAGCAGAACAATCAGAATCAGCAGAATAAGCAAAATAACCAGAAGCAGAACTAAAACATAGCTTCCGAAAAATAATCTGATAATAAGCGAACCGGGCAAAATGTCCGAAAAAATATAATCTTTGCATTTCTTATGCAGCTGTTTTATTGGTTTTGACAGCGGCATAAAGGTCAATCGTTTTTTTTGCGCCATGTGCCGAGAGATGACGAAGATTATATTTTTTCGCGCAAAAAAAAAATATCACTTTATGTAAAAAAACATTGATTTTTTGTATAAAGTATGATATAATTAAAGTAGCTTTGATTTTTAGCAGTTTTTATGGGAGATGATATATTGAAAGACGAAATTAAAATCATGGATATAGTGGATATGCTTATGCGGCGTTGGTGGATAATTTTTATATCTATGATAATTGTAAGTATTATGGCTTTTGTGTATACCGAGGTGTTTATCACCCCGAAATTCAAGTCGGAGGGAACGCTTTACGTAAATGCCACAAAAGAGCAGGTCGACCAGACAATGACCATAAATACAATTAATGCGTCACAGAAAATGGTTAATACATATGCGGAAATTTTGAAAATGAGAACATTCCTGGAGGATGTTGCGAGCGATGTCGATGATAAGTATTCCGTAAAGGAATTGCAGAATATGATTACGATATCGGCAGTGAATGAGACCGAAATTATGAATATTTCGGTGCTGTCGGCAGATCCCGATGATTCATATCTGATTGCGCATAGTATTTTGATGAGAGCGCCGGACGAGCTAATCCGCGTTGTTGAGGCAGGATCGGTAAAGCTTTTGGACGATGCGAAAAAGAACACCGTTGCGGTATCGCCGAATCTCAGACAGAATACAATGATAGGTGCTTTGCTCGGAATCATAATCGGTGCGCTTATCGTTCTCTTGCTTGAATTTATAGATACAAGAATCAAAAATTCGGAATCAATCATTTCAAGATACAAAGAGCCTCTGCTCGGTGAAATTCCGTCTTTGACAGAATTTAAAAGATAGGGAGGGGTAATTGAGATGGAAAAGAATAATAAGGCTAAGGCGCACAGCCGTAAGGAAGAATCGATTCAGCAGCGCTCGGCGAGCCTTTTGAACGATGATACCGCTTTTGCGGTGGTTGAGGCATATAAGGCTGCAAGAACAAATATCATTTTTGCGCTCGGTACATCAAAGGGCTGCAAGAGAATTATTATAACAAGCGCAAACCCCGGTGAGGGAAAAACAACAACCGCGCTTAATCTTGCTATTGCTTTTGCTCAGATGGACGCAAAGGTTTTGGTTATTGACGGAGACCTCAGAAAGCCGAGAGTATATCGCCATCTTCAGCTTGAAAGAAAGGGCGGACTTTCGGACATACTCTGTGATTTGATAGATGTCAAGGAAGCAATTCATCATTGCGAGAACCACGGCATAGACTGTATCACATCGGGACAGATTCCGCCGAACCCGGCAGAGCTGTTAGGCTCGGAAGCTATGGGCAAGCTGCTTGACTATCTGTCCGAGACATACGATTATATATTTATCGATACTCCGCCTGTAACAATTGTTACCGAGGCATCGGTTATGGCGAAATATGTAAACGGCGTTATCGTGGTTGCAAGACAGAACTATACAATTCATGAGTCGCTTATAAAAGCAAGAGAAAATCTTTTGTTTGCAAAGGCGAAGATACTCGGCTATATCTTAAACGATATAACCACGCCAAGATACGGCTACGGCAGATATTATAGAAATTACGGCTCATATCATTATAATTATGAATATGGCTACAGCGACGACAGAAGCAGAAGATACGGCTATTACTACGGTAAATCACCCGAAATCGGAAGTGATGAGGTCGAGGAGCCGGAGCTGAAAAGCAAAAAAATACCGCTGCTGATCAGATTAAAGGATAAGATAAGAAGCAGAATGAGATAAAACAGGTATGTGGAAAGGACTGTAAATATCGGATGAGAACATCGGATAGGGTGCAGTTCTTTCTTTATATAAAAGTAATTGCGAAATGTTAAGCATTTGAGTGAATCGGAAAACGAGTTTCCTATTACTTATTTTGCATATTGAAAGGATGAAAAATATGGCAAATTCATTTAAACCGACGGATATACTCCTGCCGTCGGGCGTTGATATGACAAAATGGAGCGTGGTTGCGTGTGATCAGTTTACTTCCGAGCCGAAGTATTGGCAGGAGTCGGAAAAGATAGTCGGAGACGCGCCGTCAACGCTCAATGTGATTTTCCCGGAGATATATCTCGGCGAGGGCGAGGGAAGAATTGAAAAAATAAATCGCACAATGAAAGAATATATTGAAAAAGGATTGTTTAAGGAATATAAAAACACGTTTTTCCTGGTGAGACGCCGTCTTAAAAACTGCAGAGTCAGAAACGGTCTTGTGGGCGCAATCGACCTCGAGGATTACAGCTTTGAAAAAGGTGCGAAGAGCAATATCAGAGCCACCGAGGGAACAGTTCTCGAGAGGATTCCGCCGAGAGTGAAAATACGCGAAAATGCGCTTTTGGAGTTTCCGCATATCATGCTTTTGATTGATGATGCCGAAAAAACTGTTGTTGAGCCGCTGACTGAAAAGATTGACGATTTGGAAAAGGTGTACGATTTTGAACTGATGCAGGACGGCGGACATATTTCAGGCTACAATGTGCCGGAGAAATATCGGAATGAAGTTACGGCGGCGATAGATAAATTGGCGTCCGAGACTGAGTTTGAGAAACGGTATGGGATTTCGGGACAGTCATGTCTGACATTCGCTGTCGGTGACGGCAATCATTCGCTTGCAACAGCAAAGACATGTTGGGAAAATATAAAAAAGAATCTGTCGGAGGATGAAAAAAAGACGCATCCGGCGAGATTTGCTCTTGTGGAGCTTGTGAATCTGCATGATGATTCATTGGAATTTGAGCCGATTCACCGTGTGGTGTTTGACATTGAGCCGGAAGAAATGTACAAGGCAATTTTTGAATTTTATCCAGATGCGTCCGAGAACGATAACGGCGGAAAGAAGATTGTGTGCGTTTGGGACGGTGAAGAAAAAAGCGTATGGATAAAGGACGATAACAATAATCTCGCTGTCGGAACTTTGCAGGATTTTATAGACAGCTATTTAAAGACTGTCGGCGGCAGAGTGGATTATATACATGGCGAGGACGTTGTGAGAGAATTGAGCAATGGGAAGAATATAGGATTCCTGCTGCCTGCCATGAGAAAGGATGAGCTTTTCAAGACGGTTATTTTGGACGGCTCACTTCCGAGAAAAACATTTTCCATGGGCGAGGCGAGAGATAAAAGATATTATACAGAGGGAAAAAAACTTTATTAATGAATACAACCTTTGATTTCTCAAAACTGTTTAAAAAATAGAAAAAGGTACTTATTGCATAAGCGGTTACAGCTTATACAATAAGTACCTTAATAAATTTGGGAATATTGATATTCCCTTTAAATGATATTCCGAATTATTCCAAATATCAAAAGAAGTATAATTTCACTCCAAAGAATCACTTGTGATAAGCGAAACATTTGTCTGCTGCCTGTTCTGATATATTTAATTTCCTCCACAGCAAGAACAAGTGATATAACAGGCAGTGTAAGAAACAATAATCTGTTATATCCGTATGCTTCTTTGAAATTTCCGCGTAATGCTGCGGCAAGCATACGTGTGATTCCGCATCCGGGACATAAAAGACCGGTTATCTTGCTAAAGACACACGGGATAGCAAATCCGGACGCAGAAGCAAAGAAATAATACGCAATACCGATAATCAGTATTACAGTTATCCGCTTTGCGGATAAAATGAGCCGTTTGCGCATTATTGAGCGGTATCAAGCGACTTATTGATGGAATCTTGCATTAATGCATACGATATAATGCTAAATCCAAACAATGAAAGAATTAAGTAAAGCATTCCTCTCGACTGAGTGGGCATACCTTTGCCGGCATATACAACGTCCAGCTTTTCACCCATTTTATACATCCAGTAAAGACCATAGATGTTACAGGTGATAAGCGTGAACAGAAATGCCATTCCGCCCGAAGTGTCATTAGTATTGCCGCTGAGTGAATTTATTTCATCATTGAGCTTGATAAACCAATAGATTCCGTAAATTCCGCATGTGACAATCGACAAAATGACTGCGGTTGCAATGTTCCTTTTTTCAATCATGACTGTAAACCTTACTTTTCTCAAAATGTAATGATGCACATTTTCGACAAAAAATTACATCATCCATATATATTATATATTATTTATACACACATGTCAACATTTATATATATTACATTTATGTAACATTATTATTTTTTTTGGATTGTGCGATTCAGAACCATGAGCTGCAGCTCGTCGGATAAACGGCAGAAATATTCGGAATATCCGCCGACTCTGACGACAAGATTGCGATGCTCGTCCGGATGGTTGTAGGCATCTCGCAAAAGCTCTTCCGATGCACAGGTAATCTGCATTTGTATTCCACCGAGCTTCATATATGCCAAAATCAAGGATTTTAAGACATCATCGCTCCAGCTTTCATCGATATTAAAATTCAGAACCGGAACGCCGAGCAGCTTTTGCATATCGATAGAGGAAACACTTTTTAAAAGTGCGGTCGGACCGTTCTCGTCCTTGCCGAAGATTGCGCCGAGCGAATCGCACAGCGGAGCACCGGCGCTTCTGCCATCGGGGGTTGCGCCGATATGCTCTCCGGCGTAAACCTGGCTCATGAATTGTATCGACGCAGAGAGGAATGCCTCGCCGAGATACGGTTTTTTGCCGTCGAGCATCGAGAAAATCTCAGAGGTTAATTTGTGTGTAAGCTTATTTGCAGACGGATTATCCGTTCCATATGATGTCGGATGTCTGCGGCATTGTTTTAAAAATTCCTCATCGTTCTCGCGAAGTTTTTCCAAAAATTCGTCTGCCGAGATGATTTCATCGCCGAAAACAATGTCACGGATAACAAGCAGCGAATCTATAACATTTATTGTACCTGCAAAGTTCACAAGACTCCACTGATACCTTGCGCCGCCGCTGTAGAACTCGGTTTCGGAATCTATGCAGTCGTCAATCAGAAGTGTTCGCATCGGGACGGGGTTGTACAGTGCGCGCTCTTTTTGCGAAAGACCTATCATATCTGTTACGTTGTCAACCACTGCGCGAACTTCGGATATGTATTTGTCGTAAAAATCTTCAAAATTTTTTGCTTTCGGGAGGTAGTCGTACATCACCTTTTCAAGAATGAGCAGGAGATTTATCCCGGCGTCGAGCGAGCCGACATTTGATTTCCCGGCGATCATGCTCTCGGTGCAGCCTCCGCCGCAAAAGCTTTTTATATCCTCATCATTTATTTTGAATTTATCACGTAGTCCGCCCAAAAGCGTCTTGGGGTTGTAGAACGCCGGCTGACCGCCATGCGTGCGCACAAGCTCGAATGCGGCATCCCAAATTTCTTTTGGGGTGTTTTCGTCAACAAACAATTCAATCATGGGACGCCTTTTGCCCTTTGCCGCCTTGAGAAATTGAATGGTAAGTTCGTTGTAATCGGTGTGCAAAGCCATTGAATAGCCGTCGTTTTTGTCTAAGTTGTCAAAAAGATTTTCAAGCAGGGGAACGATGTCCTCGCCGTTGTAAAATTCGTATAAATCCTTTGCGGGACAGCCGAGGTTGTCGCAGTTGTCAAGATACATGATAAAGTTCCACGAAACAATTGCTTCGTAAATATTGTCAGCCTTGCCTAAAGGCACTTTTTTCAAGGCGTTTATCAGCTTTTCGTCAGCGCCGACCTCAGTCAGATAATCAACGCAGCGCCTGATGTAATACTTGATTCCCTCGTACAGATGCAAAAGTCCCTCGCGCAGGTCGATATCGTGAATTTTGCCTATCCTGTCAGCGTAGGAGTCCAGCCCCTCTCTTATTATACGCCCGTAATTCGGCATGGAATGAGTCCACATATTTCCTGCAACGCTGTGTTCCTGCGGTACTTTTGAATGATATTTGAAAAAATCTTTTATAAAAGCATCTGCAAGAGGTTTGTCAACATCGTCAAAAGCGTCGCAGCTGATATCGAGTCCTCTCAAATATTGAGGATAAATTCTCATGCCGAAATTCAGCTTGCCGGATGGGTATAAGAGTGTTTTCGTATACTCGGGCAATGTGCAATTTTCATAATACCGCCTTAACCCTAAAGCTTTTCTGTAAAACAGACTGCGCTCAGGCTCTTCAAATGCGCCTGCTGCGGCATATTCGCCAATACGTTTAAAATCATCATAAATCATGAAAAAATCCCGCCTTTTAATTTGTTCTTTAATTTAAGTATATATTTTTTTTGAAAAATTGCAATTGACAAATCATAACAGTGTGTGTTAAAATAATAACCAAAAGAGGTGAAAGGAAATGCGATACATAGTATACTCGGACAGGATTCTGCCAATACTTGATATTTTACAGATGGGTTATTCGAAAGACCCGGAGACAACACACTTTGGACCTGCCGTTCATGGGTATTATATTGTGCATTATGTGATATCGGGCAAAGGAGTGATAAATTCTCACGAGGTTCGTGCCGGGCAGGGTTTTTTGATTCGCCCGGGAAAGACGGATTACTATTACGCTGATAAGGATGAGCCATGGGAATTCTTGTGGATTATAGCGGATGATATAGCCATGAATGTGATGATGAGCTATTACAATGCCGATAAAAAGACGGAAATTTTCGATTATGATAATGTGGAGACAGTTCGCGAGGCGGCGCAGATTCTTATCGAAAATAAGGACAGTACATTCCGCTCGTCTCAGATGCTGGAAATGTATCTGAAAATTTTCAACGGTCATACCGATAAAAATGCAGCGGGGGATGTGTCCGGTGCAGATATGTATGTCAGACTGGCGAAAAATTACATTGAATCAAACATCTATAATCGAGTGTCTGTGAATGATATACTTGATTATCTCGGCGTTTCGCAGCCTTATCTTTTTAAAATATTCAAGAAAAGTGTCGGAATGTCACCAAAAAAATATATAGATAAATATAAGCTGAAGAAGGCAAAGGAAATGCTGACCGGTACGAATCTGTCAATCAGCGATATTGCCGAGGGCATGGGTTATTATGATGTGCACGGTTTTTCGAAATTCTTTAAAGAAAACGAGGGGATTTCTCCCCTCAGATATCGTACAAAGGCTATGCTTTAATGTCTGTACTCCGACGCAGTTGTGCCGATTAAATTTTTGAACGTGCGGCAGAATGAGCGTGTGTCGCAAAAGCCCACGTTCTCCGCAATTTTTTCGATAGAATAATCGGTATTTTTCAAAAGATAGCAGGCGTTGGTTATCCGATAGCGCAGCAGGTAGTCGTGAAAGCTGATTCCGGTCGCAAGTTTGAAGCTGCGGCAAAAATTGCTTTTTGAGTATCCGGCAGCAAGTGCGGCATCATCGACTGTTATCGGGGATTGATAGTTGTAATAAATCAACTCAAGCGCTGCCTCTATTTTTTGCCTGCCGATTTTTGAGTCGCTTTTTGTGCTGCCGAAATTAGAGAGAATCAGTGCCGAAAGCCTGTACAGATTCCCGATTCTCATAAGAACGGAAACGGTGTCATTTTTATTACATAGCATATTTAATTCATTCAATATTCCGAAAAAATCATTTGAAAAAGCATCGTCCGCGGTTTTATTGATAACGGGTTTTTCAAAGTCTGTTTTTGCTATCTGTCCGAACCCGTCTTTTAAAAACAAAGGTCCGAACTCAACGATAAGCGTTTGATTATCCGATGAGGCAGATAAAATTTCGTGAGTTGTAAGACTGCCGATAATTACGGCAGAATCCTTTTGTAAGTTATATTTTATTCCGTTCAGAGTGACGGTCAATTCACCGTTGATACAATATAAAATTTCAATTTCGTGATGAATATGTGCGGCAAACGAGGAAAAGTGACCGCTGCGGACAATGTACGGAGCAGAGCTTTCCAATATCGGCTGATACATAAATCACACCCCTTTTCGGATAAAGTATATCATATTCGATACGTTTTGTCAATATAAGAATTTTTGTGAACTTTATGATACATAAAAGCCTTGTTTTTTTAAAAATGCGGTTGTATAATTAAATGGCAGAATAAAAAAAGGAGGGCGAAAGATGTGAAAAAAATAGGACTTCAGCTGTATACGGTGCGCAGCCTGGCGGATGATAAATCATTGTTTGAGACGATTAAAAAGCTCGGATATGAGGAAGTTGAGCTTTTTGGCGGAATAGACATTATGGAAAGCTTGGCGGATAAGGCAGTCGATGCGAATATGCCGATTTCGGGGACCATATCGAATTATGCCGTGTATCGGGATACTGAAACGATAATAAAATTTTGCCGAAAATACAATATACATAATTTAGGAATTTCTGCGCAGAGGTTTGAGACACTCACAGAGATTCAGACCTTTATAAGCGAAGCGGAGAAAATGGCAAAGGAGTTTTCAAAGTCGGGAATAAAGGTATCGTACCATAATCACAGTCACGAATTTATCCGCCTTGATAACGGAAAGACAATGTATGAAATGCTTGCCGATGAAACTGAAACTATCGGATTTATCCCGGATACGTATTGGATTCAGCATGGCGGCGCGGATATAAGATATTGGCTGGACAGGCTGCACGGCAGGGTGGAGACGATTCATTTAAAGGATATGAAAAGAACAAGGGACGGTCAGTATTACGCATCTGTCGGCGAGGGCAATTTGTGTTGGGACGGAATTTTGGACGCAGCGGACAGAAGCGGTGCAAAGCACTATGTTGTCGAGCAGGATGAGTGTGACAGGGATGTGACGGACTGCATCGGAAGCAGTGCGGATTATTTGAAAAAATTTCAAGAAAAGGGGTTATAAAAATGTATAGAATAGGAAAAGAAGAAGCAGATGCAGCGGCAAGAGTTATAATGGGCGGCGAGCTTTTCAAGGTCAACGAAAAATATTGCGAGACTGAAAAGGCGGAGCAGGATATGAGAAGAATTTTCGATGTGAAAAACGCATTGATTATGACATCGGGGATGGGCGCTTTGGTTTCAGCACTGACAGCACTCGGCGTGGGACCGGGCGATCAGGTGATAGTACCGGCGTACACGTATATAGCGACAGCCATGGCAATGGTTGCTGTCGGGGCGATTCCTGTAATAGCCGAAATCGATGACTCGCTGACGATCGACCCGGAGGATATTGAACGTAAAATTACTCCGGCGACAAAAGCTGTAATTCCGGTGCATATTCAGGGATTTCCTTGTGATATGGATAGGATATGCGATATTGCGAAAAGGCATAATCTGAAAATTGTAGAAGATGCGTGCCAGGCAGACGGCGGCAAATATCGCGGCAGACGCTTGGGAACAATAGGCGATGCCGGAGCGCTGAGCTTTAATCATTTTAAGCTTATAACCTGCGGAGAGGGCGGGGCAATGCTTACAAACGATGATAAGCTGTACGAAAGAGCGCTCATATATCATGACAGCAACGCGGTGAAATTTTTCGGAGACCAGCTCAGCGGCGTTGAGGAAAGATTGTTCTGCGGCGCGGAATATCGCACAAACGAGATTCAGTCGGCAATTTTGAGAGAGCAGCTCAAAAAGATGGACGGCATAATAGAGGATTTGCACAGTGTTAAAAACAGAATAATGACAAAGCTTGAGGGAAAGTGCAGATTTATAAAGTCCAATGATATTGACGGAGATTTGGCGACTACAGCGGCATTTGCGTTTGACAGCGCCGAGAAGGCGGAACGATTTGCCAATGCTGTCGGCGGATGCATACCGATTAATACGTGCAAGCATATTTATAACCATTGGACACCGATTTTGGAGAAAAACGGTGCATATAACAAGCTTGCAGATCCGTTTAAAATGGAAATTAACAGGGAAATCATTCCGGATTATAACGTTGACATGTGTCCGAAAACCTTGGAAATTTTAAGAAAAACGGTCTATATCTCGCTCAATCCGGATATGCCGGATAATGAAGTGAACGAGATTATCGCAAAGTGCGAAAAGGCATTGGCATAGGCTGAAACACTTTGAAAAAAGCTTGCTTTGGCAGAAGATGAAAACAAGACGGAAATGTAAAAAAAGTGTAGTTCAAGTGTAAAAAACAGATAGACATTCGCAGTTTTGCGGATGTCTATCTAAAATTATACCTTTTTAAGCAAATGCTATAATTTTGCAATAACAGCTATCAACTTGAACGGTATGTGCTTTTTTACAGCTCCGTTTCTTTTTTTAAAGAAAAACTTTTTTTGCCGCCTTGAGATAGCCGTAGCCGTAGATGTTGTCCGGCTCAAAATAGCTGCCCTCCGTCCACTCGTTCCAGCTGTTCACAGTGATCAGCGGAGCATTGTTCGGATGTGCGTCGGCATATTCTTTTGCAAGGCGGAAAGCCTTTTCGATATATTCCGGCTTTGGGTCTTTCATAACATCGGGGTTGTATTCCTTGAATCTCGGATTCGGGTCCCAGCCGAGCGAGACATGCGGATAATAGGTCGCGCCGAATTGCTCGCATAATTCCCATTCGTGTTTCATTTTTTCTATGGCGTCGGTGTAGGAAATGTCTTTCATACTCATAAAATGCACAAATTGGTAGTGGGTCAGGCTTTCAAAGCCGAGATGGGAGATAAGCTCGCTCTCGCTCATGTCAACATTGTACTCGTTTTTCAGCCTGTCGTATGAATCTGCCTTGACATACTGGAAATGCACGCCCCCGAGACCACGCCGCCGCGCAAGCTCGTCAAAATCGTGTAATGCCTTTTTGACCCCGTCAATGCCGCCGAGACCGCTCACAAGATTGAAAAGGTCGTAAATCATAAATATCGGCTTGCCGCCGATTTTGTAGTAGTTATCGAGCGAAAAATATTTGTCGATAAGCCGAGCGGCGATTTTCATAAACTCGTCATAGCCTTGCGCGCCGCGCCAAATCGGCGTACTTTGGTCGCTCGAATTTCGCACATCCCAAAGAGTGGTCGCATCGTGATTCGCCCACATGAGATAGAATTTCATCTTCTTGTTGTTGGCAGCCTTTAAAAATCCGTCGTTCAGACAATTCTCCAAAAAGGGTCTGCCGTCGTACCAGTACCAATCGTAGATAAATGTGTTTATGCCATGGCGCACCGCCGCCTCAATCTGCATTTCCATAACGCAGGGGTCAGCCTCGTTCACATATCCCCATAACGGTTTGCGAGGCCATGTTTCGCCGTTGTTCTCGGGTCGGGCGTTCATTACCGTTTGCCATTCGCCCAAGCCCTGTTCCCAAAAGATGCGTGTTCGTTTTTCATCGCCGGTATAAGACGGCCATACAAATGCCGCCACATCATAGTTTTTAATCATGTTAATTTCCTCTATTCTTCAGTTATAAATTTTGTATTGTTAAAGCATACCTCGGCATTTCGAGTTTCGGGGGAACGAAATCGGTACTCATCATACATTATTGCGCCATGGTGCTTTCCGTTGTTGTTTTTCTCAAAGCTGACCTTTTCAAAAGTGCAGTCGGAAAAGGTTATGCCGAGTATCTTGCAGTCGGGTCTGCCCTTTATCAGCGGAAGTTCGAGTCCGCGGCTGTAAAGGTGCGAAAAGTGCAGGTTGGAGCTGGCTTTGCAGCACACGTTGCCGCAGTCGGCGATATAGATATAGACAGGAAAGCTGTACCCTCTGTCTATAATTATGTTATTTATATCGAAAATCATAAAAACTATTCGCCATCCTTTCGTTTTTTTACCAAAAAATTTCTCGTCAATGTCTTTACTTTTGCACAAGGCTGTGATATACTTAGATTATACATGCCGAAAGTAAATTAGTCAAGGCAAAAATGATGATAATATAAGTCGGATTCGACCAAGAAAGGATAGAGATGAACAATTATTACGAAAAGGTGGTTTATCCGTGCACCGCAGGCTTTTCGCTTTACGAAAACCGCGCTCTGTCCGATACTCCGCCGGCTATGCATTATCACAATGTGATAGAGATAGGAATTGCCGAAAAGGGCAGCGGCACGTTTATAATAAACGGTGAGATAAATTATTTCAACCGCGGAGACGTGTCGGTTATCTTTCCGAACGATATACATATTTCGAGCAGTAACACAAATGACAAAAGCGTATGGACATATATTTTGATAGACATCACAATGCTGATAAAGGAAAATCCGCACCTGTTTTCGATGATAGGCAAAAAGCTTTACGACGGAGTTGTGCCGAGTTTGATTTTTTCGGAAAAAACCGAGCTGATATTAAAGCTTGCGGCACGACTGAAAAAAGAACTGAAAGAAAAAGCTGAGGGATATATTCAAGTTTCGGCAGCAATTTCGGCAGAGATTTTGACAGAAATTATGAGAAAATATAAAACGAGCAGGAAAAATCATGACCTGTATCAAAAAATAAGTCCCGCAATAGCGTATATCATGAGCAAGTATGACGAGGATATAACAGTGAATACGCTTGCGGCGGAGTGCTTTTTGTCCGAGACGCATTTTCGGAGGATATTCAAAAAAGCGACAGGATTTTCGCCGCTCGATTATATATATAGGATAAGAATCTCGGCGGCGATGTCGCTTTTGAAAGCGAAAACTATGACGGTGATGCATATCTGTACCGCTGTCGGGTACACCTCGCAGACCTCGTTCAACAAGCATTTTAAGCGATACACCGGCACAACGCCGAGCGGATATGCAAGGAGCGTCCGTGGCGGCTGACAAGCGGACACAGCTGCGGCAAAATAACTAAAATCGGTGAAATCACAACATGCTGCCGAAAATATTCACAGTGTTTTCGCCTTTGGCGTTGCGGTACGCAATTGAAAGCTTGTCGGCGGAAAAATTTATGCTGCCGCTGCCGCGGATGTTGGTGCGCTTGCCGGAGGATTTGTAGTAGCCCGAAGCGGTGAAATTATCGGCAGCCGAATCCGATTCGAGCGAAAGACGCATGTCAAATGTGTTTAAGTGGTCGAATGAAACCGATGAGGACACATTTATGCCGAGCGGAGCGCTGTCACCGGCAGGATTGCCCGAGATGGCGGTATCAAAGTACAGCTTTTTGCCGCGCATTACGGCGCTTAAATGAAAATCCAGACGGTTTAGCATATGCTTTCCGTCGCTCAGTTTGATATCGGCAATGAGATTTTCAAGCGAAATGTTCTCAAAATCAATATCGGCAGAAATGCGGAAAACCCGGTTTTTGTGAACGTAGATGTGTATGCGGATTTCGTCGGAAAGACCGGCGGCGAGTTTGTCCTTTTCCGGGGTCATTCCGTCCAAAAGCGAGGTTATGTCGCTTTCGGAAATTTCAAGTCCGAGATTCGCGGCAACGCTGTTTGCAGCATCGAGAATCGAACGCTTTACGCAGATATATGTGTCGGCGGTGCGCAGATGACCTAAAAATTCGTCAAGCTTGTCGCGGTTCACCGAGACGGTGTAGACGTTGCAGTGTACCGAGTTTGTGCCGAAAAGAACGGTTTCCGAGCCTGTTTTTTTGACATTCAGCGTTTTGTAAAAATTCTTTATATATTGGTAGTCGTACAAAAGCTCCTGCAATGATTCGTTGCTGTCGTTGTCCGAATTTACCGAGAGAGCATCACGGTGCGATATGGAATAACTTCCGCCCGAGGTCTCGATTGTGTAGTCGTTAAGCTGCTTTTTGACATTCAGCTTTTTGAGCATATCGGAATAGTCCGACTCCATATCCGAGACGGTTTTTACAAAGCATGCCGAAACATACTCGCGCGGATAGATATTTTTAAGATTTATATAGAAAATAACGAGAATTGCAATTACAATGGATGCAAAAGTGATATTTCGCTTGTTCATTCATGTCACCTCAATATAATTTTAACATAAACAAATTGCGTATGTCAATAAAAATTGATAGGAGAATGAAATATGTTTTTGAAAAACAGCGGCAGGATTTTTAAATCCGACTTAAAAAAACTGGCAAGAAACTGGGTTGCGATAGTGATTGCCTGCGGTGTGGCGCTGCTGCCGTCACTGTATGCATGGATAAATATACTCGCGTCGTGGGATCCTTACGGGAACACCGGCGGCGTAAAGGTGGGTATTGTAAACAACGACGAGGGCGCGAGCATTGAGGATATAAGCATAAATATAGGCGCGGAGCTTGTCGACCAATTAAAGGAAAATAAAAAACTCGGCTGGACGTTTTTTGATTCGGACGATGAGGGAATAGAACAGTGCCGTCTCGGAAAGGTGTATGCGACTATTATAATTCCGGAGGATTTTTCGGGAAAAATGGCGACTTTGCTTGACGAAACTCCGGTAAAGCCGCAGCTTGACTATTACGTCAACGAGAAAATCAACGCAATCGCGCCCAAAATGACCGACAGCGGTGCGTCCACGCTGCAAAAGCAGATTACCGAGTCATTCATTCAGACGGTGGTTCAAAAGGTGTTCGAGGTTTTAAACCCTCTCGGCTATGACATAGACAAAAACTATGACAAGATAGAAAAATTTCAAAGTCTTTTGAATCTGGTCGATGATAAGCTGCCGCAGGTTTCGGAGCGGCTCAATAATCTGCTCGATAAGGCAAAGGACGGGAGGATAGATATAAGCGGTCACGATGACGATGTCAAGTATTTAAAAGAGGTTTTGAACAATGCGATATCCTATACAAACGATGTAAAGGCGGATACTGCCGAATTAAAGAGCAAATCCGCGCACACAACCGCGGAAATGCGCTCGAATCTCGCGGGAATGAGCGACGCGCTTTCCTCAATGGAAAATTCGCTGGACAGTCTGAGCGGAACAATTTCAACCAAAAAGCCAAATATAACAAGCGACCTTTCAAGCCTTAATTCAAGCATAGAATCACTGAATGACAGAATAAACAAGCTTGATTTCGATATTTTTGACGACAGCACAAGGGCGGAGATGTCAGGCAAGGTCGAGCAGCTGAAAGCCACTTTGTCGACACTCAGCGACTTCCTCGGTACGCTTGACGATGCGTCACATATGATGAGCGACGCGTCGGACAGACTTGCAAAGCTTCAGAACATTGTCGGTCGGCTGAGCAGTCAGATTGCCGAGCTTTCAAAGGCTGTCGACGACGCATTTTCCGATGCGGAGAGAGCATTGGAAAAGCTCCAGGATTTGGCGGAATCAATTGAAAGGATAAACGACAGCACAATTTCGCAGGCAGCGGCAAATATCGATAAGACTTCGCCGCTGTGGCAGCAGATTGAAAAAACGCTCAGAGAAATTAAGGATAAGGCGGATAACGGAGAAGATACTTCGATTGCAAGAATAAAGCTCAGCACGCAGATAGGTAATCTTTTAAATAAGGTTGAATCGAACCACAATCGCATCTCGGGCAAGCTTGACGATATCTATTATGAGCTTGACGATATGCAGGTGTCGATAAAAGAGCTTAGGAATTTCCTGCTGTCGGCGGATATAAATACAAGCGCGCTTATAAATAATCTGCATAAGCAGATTAACAGCTCGGCGGCAACGCTTACCGATATAAATAATATATTAAAGCGCAGCGATGACGACACGATTATAGATTTTTCCGATGAGCTGAATACGATTTCGGATAAGCTTTCGTCACTTAGCAAAAAAATATCGTCACTGGAGGAAAGCTTTAACAATACCGAGGATTTTGAAAAAGCTCTCGATGCGACAAAATCGCTTTGCACAAGCACAAAAACGCTTGTAAATACAATATCGAATGCGATGAGCAGCTCACTCGATACAAAGATACAAAGCTTTTTGGATAAAGCAAACTCTGCAAGCTCGGATTTGCAGGATTTGTTCACCAGGTCGATTTCGGGAATCGATGAGGCGCAGGAGTTCTTGGATAAGCTGAACAACAATGATTTTATATCGGTTGAAGATGTGGAAAAGTTCCAAAATGCGTTTCCGGAATATTTAAGCGATATGACCGATGTTGCAAAGAAAATAAAGAGCCTGTCCGGAGTGATAAATTTAAAGGACGCGGCGAATATGCTCCAAAATGACGGAACGGCGGCGAGCGACTTTTTTGCGTCGCCGGTTGAACTTAATACAAATAAGCTGTTCACGGTAAAGAACTACGGCGCGGGTCTGACTCCGTTTTACACAACGCTCTGTCTGTGGGTGGGAACGCTGCTTATGGGCGCGCTGCTCACAACAAAAGCGCTCAATGCGGATTTTGCATTTACTCCGAACGAGGAATTTATGGGCAAATTCATGCTTTTCGGAACGATGGCGCTTTTGCAGGGCTTTATCGCGGCAATGGGAGATGTGTTTGTCCTAAAGGTGGAGATTCTGCACCCTGTGCTGTTCGTGCTGCTCGGTATGCTCTACAGCCTTGTATTTACAAGCATAGTTTATACGCTGATATCCTTGTTCGATAACGTCGGCAAGGCGATAGGCGTGGTATTTTTGGTGTTCCAGATTGCCGCCGCCGGAGGAACGTTCCCGATTCAGGTAACGCCGGAGTTCTTCCAAAAAATAAATAAATTCCTGCCGTTCACCTATGCAATAAATGGCATGCGCGAGGCGGTCGCAGGAGTGGTATTTGAAAATCTTATGCTCGATATCGCTGTGCTGCTCGTTTACGGAGCTGTGTTTATAGCGCTCGGACTTGTGCTTAAACGATATGCAAACAAGGCACTGAAGAAATTTATAAAACAATTGAGCGAGTCGGGCGTGATAGGACATTAAAATTTGTAAAAGTCCGGGGCAGATTGCTTTCTGCCCCGGACTTTTATTTTTGGCTATTTAAGCTGAACCAAAGTAACAGTTGTTCCCTTTGACGGCGAGAAAAGCTCAAATTGGTCGCCGCTCAAAATGATTTCCAATGTATCGGCAGAATCTGCCGGTACTTCGTGAATATAGTGCAGGTTTATTGTGTTGGTTATAATTCCCGACGATGCAGCAGACAGATGTGCGTTTGCTGCCGAAACATCGTTTCCGTTGATTCTTAAAATAAATTCGGTTTCCACGCCGCGACCGCTTATCATGAAGTGTATAAGATAAGTGTGCCCCGACGCTCCACCGTTCAGGGTGACAACCCTTCTGCCGGAATCTATAGCAATGTCGGTATTGCTGAGGTTGACAGTACGAGGGAAACGAACTGAATCACCGTCGGTGTAGACATCACCGTTCGCATCAGTGTTGGTAAAGGTGGCATAAGCTGCGGTAGCGGTGTCGCCTGTTGCGCCGGTCGCCCCTGTCGCACCCGTAGGGCCTGTCGGACCGGTGGGACCGGTGGGCCCTGTCGGACCTATAGGACCATCCGCGCCGATTGCGCCATCCGCACCTGTTGCGCCGGTTGGACCTGTTGCGCCTGTCGGACCTGTCGCGCCGACTGCACCGTCCGCACCTGTCGGACCTGTCGCTCCTGTTTGTCCTGTTGGACCGGTCAGACCTGTCGGTCCTGTTGCGCCCGTATAGCCGGTCAAGCCGGTTCGTCCTGTCGCACCGGTCGCACCTGTCGGCCCTGTCGCACCCGTTGCACCTGTCGCGCCTGTCGGACCGATTGGACCGATCGGCCCGGTTGCTCCGCGGCATCCGCAGCAGCAGAAATTTTGACGAGGTTCGTCTTCAAAAATTTCATGTTTATAATGCATATACTCAAATCCTTTCTGCCGGCTTCGTTTTTCTGCCGGCGATAAATCTAAAGGGTATCAAAATACTTTTTGTTTGCAAGCGCCTCCGGCGAATAGGGCTTAAACGAGAGTGCAAGCTCGTTGTACTCTTTTGCCTTTTCGCGGTTGCCGAGTTTGTCATAGCACACGCAGAGCCATATCGCAGGAATGAATCCGTAACAGTCAATAAGAACAAAGCCGCCGGATTTATCATTCGGAGTTATGGCAAGTGCGCGGCTGTACCAAAATATTGCCTCGGTGTAGTTTTCAAGCGCGAACATAATCGCTCCTATCCTGCAGCATGCTTCGGCGCGGGGGGAGTCGCAGAAAAAGCTTCGGGACAGAGCCGACAGCGCGGATGTGTTATCACCGATAGCAAAATAGCAATCGCCCAAAACCAGACATGCGTCGATTTTATTTTCAATCCAGCCGGAATCCGAGCCTAAAAACTCATTGAATGCCGCAATTGCGTCTTTAAATTCCTTTGCGTAATACAGTTCTCTTGCATAGTAAAATTGTTCACGCGGAGAAAAGGCTCTTTTTTTGAGAATCTTTCGGAAAATTCTCAAATTCCGCCCCGCCTCGCCGTCTCCCTCCTTTTTATGAGTGACGGCGGCGTCGGAATATATCACATTCCCGAACGGAGTGATCGCCTCGTGAATTTCACCCTGCCAGAGGTCGCGGTGAAGATTTTTTATAATTCTTTCGCGGTAGTAAACAAACAAAGGCTTACCCGATTCGTCAAAGGCGGTGTGGTAGGGCATCATAACGATGTCACAGCTTTTGTCAAGAGATGCCTTTAAATTTTTAAGCTGCTCAAAATCGTCTTTAAGGATTACATCGTCGGCGTCGAGCCACATGCAATACTCGGACGATGCCTTGGAAAATGCAAAATTGCGTGCAGCGGAAAAATCGTCAATCCACTCAAAACCGTATACTTTATCGGTATATCTTTTTGCAATTTCAACCGTTCGGTCGGATGAACCGGTATCAACTATAATTATTTCATCAACCGCGCCACGCACACTGTCAAGACAGCGGCTCAGGGTATTTTCTTCATTTTTTACAATCATACACAGGCTTATTGTAATCATACAATTCTTCCTTTACAAATTTCTTCGGCAGACCAAAAGAAAGCAATCGGGGTTGGAATTACTTTCTTTTGGCTAAAGCAGCCTGTTATATATTATGTAAACTTAATAAAAATGTGAAAATTTAGCTTTACACAAACATATTTTTGTGGTATAATATATATAATCGTATATTTTGGAGGAGAAACAGTGGAATCATCGCTTGTAAAAATGCTTGAAAAGCACGATAAAAAGAATCATATTTCGTTTTCCATGCCGGGACATAAAAACGGCAGGGGAATAGAGAAATCGCTTAAAAATAATTTTTTCGGATACGATGTCACCGAGCTTGCGGACACCGAGAGCATGCATTCGCCGGGAAAGGCTCTGACCGAGGCGCTTGAAAGCACGGCGGAGTTTTTCGGCTCGGACGAAAGCTTTATACTTGTGAACGGCTCGTCATCCGGGATTTTTACAATGCTGATGAGCTGCTGCAAACGAGGAGACAAGGTTGCGTTAAACCGCGGCTGTCATGTGTCGGCGATAAATGCCTGCGTAACTTTGGGGCTGACGCCTGTTTTTATAAATCAGCCGCTGATAGATGAGCTTGGAGTTCCGGACGCGGTCGGCGTTTCTGATACGGAGCGGATTTTGAAAGAGGAAAAACCGTCTGCACTTTTAATCACATCGCCGAGCTTTTACGGATTTACCGCCGATATACGCGCTCTTTCCGAAGCAGCGCACAGAAACGGCATACCGCTTTTGGCGGATGAGGCGCATGGCGCACATTTCGCCGCTTGCTCCGATATTTTCCCCAAACCGGCGATAAAAAGCGGTGCGGACATGTGCATTCAGAGCGCCCACAAGACGTTGAATGCGGCGAATCAGACCGCTTTTCTGCATATCGCTGGAAATATCATCGACCGCGACAGGGTGCGAAAATGTTTCAGCATTTTTCAGACGACAAGCCCATGCTATCCGCTTATGGCGACTGCCGATGCGGCGATGTGCGAGCTCCGTGAAAAAGGCGCACAGATGTGGGAGCGCGTGTATAAGCTCTGCGCCGAGTTGAGAGGAAAGAACTATTTTACATCGCCCGACCGAACGTGGCTCGGCAGATACAATTTTGCCGATATTGACGAGTGCAGGCTTGTATTTAATTTTAACGGGCTGACAGGATTTGAAGTATCGGAAAGACTTTCAAAGGAGTTTGGAATTGATATAGAAATGGCGGATTTGTATAATATAGTAATGATTCCGACGCCGTCCAACACCGACGCCGATTTTGAGGCGCTTGACAAGGCTTTGGCAGAGATTAAAAAGACTGATATCGGCAGAAAGAAAGGATGCATTGCGCCGCCGGAGACAAAGGCGGTTATGACTCCGTCGGAAGCGTTCGATGCGGACGGAGAATTTGCGGAGCTTAAAAGCGCCGCCGGCAAGATTGCAAAGGCATCCGTAACGCCATATCCGCCCGGAATAGCGGCGCTTGTGCCGGGCGAGAGAATAGACGGGGAAATGATAGAATACCTTTGCGGCTTAACGGCGGCAGGGGCGGAAATTCATGGTATAAAGAACGGGAAAGTCGAGATTGTAAAGCAATAATCGTGTGGTACGTCTATCATTTTGGGGGCAGACGGGTCTGCCGATAAGCTTTTATGCCGCTTGTGCTGCGGTGGAATGGAGATTGGAATGGGAAACATTATACAGGTTTCGGGAAAAATTTCGGAAATAATATATTGTAATGATGAAAACGGGTATACCGTCTGTGAGGTAGAAAACTCAAAAGAGGGAGCGTTTACCGCGACCGGATATCTTCCTTATATCAACGAGGGGGACAATGTGATACTGACCGGGGAATGGGTGACGCATCCCGACTACGGCGAACAGTTCAAGGTTTCATCGTTTGAGACAACTCTGCCGGGGGATGAGGAATCCATTTTGCGATACCTTTCAACCGGCATTGTGAAAGGCGTTCGCGAGGGGACGGCAAAAAAGATTGTGGAGCGGTTCGGAGAGGAGGCGCTCACCGTTATGCAATGCGAGCCGCAGCGTTTGGCGGAGATAAAGGGAATTTCGCCTAAAAAAGCGTCGGAAATCGGCGAAAGCTTTGCAAAATTGCAGGCGGTTCAGAATATTGTCATGTTTTTGCAAAAATTCGGAGTTTCGGCAAATATGGCAATGAAGGTGCATAAGGTACTCGGACATAACGCGGTTGCGGAGATAAAGAAAAATCCGTATATCCTTGCAGATCGTGTTGACGGAATAAATTTCAAGACGGCGGATAACATGGCATTTGTGCTCGGAATCGCCAAAAACAGTCCCGAAAGAATCCGCGCCGGGATAAAATTTTTGCTGACATCGGCGGCATATGTCTCGGGGCATACATATCTTCCGGAGGATGTGCTTATCGGAGATATGGAGTACAACCTCGGAGTGACCGAGGAAGAGGTGCAGAGTGCGCTGTCATCGCTTGTGCTGGAGCACGATGTTTATCGTGATACGGTGCATGGACAGGCGGTGTGCTATCTGACGGCGTTCATTTCGGCAGAGGAGTACATTGCGCGCAGGATTACATCGCTGAGCCTTACCGAGCAGAAATTCGGAATGAGCGAGGAAGAAGCGGAGAAGTGTATCGATGAGATAGAAGAGGAAAAGCAGCTGATGCTTGCGCCGGAGCAGAGACACGCCGTTATAACCGCGCTCAAATCAAGCTGCATGGTACTGACCGGCGGACCGGGAACGGGAAAAACGACGGCAATTAACACCATTATCGAACTGATGAAAAGCCTTAAGCTGAAAATTGCGCTTGCCGCTCCGACCGGGCGCGCCGCAAAGCGAATGAGCGAGGTCACAGGCTGCGAAGCAAAAACGATACATCGGCTTTTGGGCGTGGTTCCCGATTCGGATAACAAATTTACCCATGATGAGCGCAATCCGCTTTCCGCCGATGTGCTTATACTCGACGAAGTCAGCATGATAGATATTCAGCTGATGTACGCAGTTTTAAGAGCGGTCAAGGGCGGAGCGCGTGTAATTCTCGCAGGCGATGCCGACCAGCTGCCGTCAGTCGGACCGGGGAATGTTCTGAGCGATATAATTAACTCCGGTATTGTGCCGGTGATACGCCTGGAGCAGATTTTCCGCCAGGCGGGGGAAAGCCTCATTATAGTAAATGCGCATAAGATAAACCGCGGCGAAATGCCGGAGCTGTGCGCTAAAAACAAGGACTTTTTCTTCCTGCGCAGGACAAACATCGAGGAGGTTGCAAAGACTATAATAGACTTGTATAAAAACAGACTCCCCAAAAGCTACGGACTCAATCCGATATCGGAAATCCAGGTGCTGTCGCCGTCAAAACGCGGTTCGGCAGGGACTGTGGCTCTTAACAAGGCGATTCAATACTCGGTGAATCCGCCGCATATTTTAAAAAACGAATACAAAAGCGGACAGACGATTTACCGCGTCGGCGACAAGGTGATGCAGACAAAGAACAATTATGATCTCCCATGGATGCGCGAAAACGGCGAGCATGGAACGGGGATATTTAACGGCGATATGGGAATTATCAGCGATATTTCTGCAAAGAATAAGATGATGATTATAGTTTTTGATGAGGATAAAGAGGTTGAGTATCCGTTCTCATGTCTTGACGAGCTTGATTTGGCATACGCCGTAACGGTTCACAAAAGCCAGGGCAGCGAGTTCCCGGTTGTCATTATACCGATGTGCAATTTTGCCCCGGCGCTCATGTGCAGGAATTTGCTCTATACCGCGGTGACACGTGCGAAAAGCATGGCAATTCTTGTGGGCGGCGAGATGGCTGTTACACGCATGGTAAACGGTGAAAAGGTTCGCCGGCGCTATACCGGTCTTGACGAAAAACTGAAAATGATGAAAAATATTATAGACGAATAAAAGTATGCCTGAATTTTTGTCTGGTAATTGTGTACAAAATTTATGTGAAAAAATTGTATAAAATCTATGGCAGATTGGTTGACAATATTTCTCTGATATGATATTATATAATATATGAGGAATACAACTGTCCGCGCAGGGCGAACAATCCGGAGGAATCAGCGATGAAAACTTCATATGTTTTGGTTGATTTGGCGGCTGCTCCCGAAATTTTTGTCAAGGTGGTGGAGGCAAAAAATTATCTTGCTTCCGGCAGATGCAAAACAATCGGAGAGGCTTTGGAGCATGCAAAGATAAGCCGCACCGCGTTTTATAAATATAAGGACCACGTTTTTTCGTACAGCGATGCAAAGCGTGAAAAGATGATTACGCTGGAGTTCACATTGGACGATGTTTCGGGCGTGCTTTCGGATATACTTGCCGAGCTTGCGGAAAGCGGAACCAACGTTTTGACAATAAATCAAAATATTCCGATAAACGGGATAGCGAATGTTACAATTTCGCTTGAGACCGGGAATATGTCGGTCGGCGTTGAGGAGCTGACGGCAGGTCTTGAAAAGATAAGCGGCGTAAATAAGGTCAGAGTTCTGGCAATGAAATGAGAAAAGAAAGAGGTTTGTTTATGGTAAAGGCAGCGATAATGGGATTCGGCACTGTCGGAAGCGGCGTGTACGAAATTACAGCCAATCACAACTATGAAAAAAAGGCAGGAGAGGATATTGAAATTTCAAAAATTCTCGATATAAGAGATTTTGATGAGCCTAAGGGCTTGTTCACAAAGGAATTTTCCGATATTTTGAACGATAAGAGCATCTCGGTGGTTGCCGAGACAATGGGCGGATTGCATCCGGCGTATGAGTTTACAAAGGAGTTGCTTGCGTCGGGAAAGAGTGTGGTTACCTCCAATAAAGAACTTGTTGCGACTTACGGAACGGAGCTTTTGAAGATTGCAAGGGAGAACAATGTAAATTATCTGTTCGAGGCAAGTGTTGGCGGCGGAATACCGATTATAAGACCGATGACAAGTTGTCTTTTGGCAAATAAGCTGGAATGTGTTGCCGGAATCCTGAACGGAACTACAAATTATATATTGACTCAGATGTTTGAGAATGAAAAGAGCTTTGACGCGGCTCTGGCGGACGCGCAGAAACTCGGCTATGCGGAACGCAACCCGGCGGCGGATGTCGAAGGCTATGATGCGTGCAGAAAGATAGCGATTCTTTCATCGCTTGCATGGGGAAAATTTGTTGATTACAAGGATATAAAAACCGAGGGAATAACAAATATATCGAGTGAGGATGTGAAAGCTGCGGCAGAACTCGGATATGTGATTAAGCTTATAGGCTATGCCGACTGTGACGAAAATGACAAGGTGACGGCGATGGTGAGACCGATGCTGGTCGAAAAATCCTCACCGCTCGCGAGTGTGAGAGATGTGTTCAACGCGGTTATGGTAAAGGGCGACGCGCTCGGAGAGGCGATGTTCTACGGCAAGGGCGCAGGCAAGCTTGCGACGGCGAGCGCGATTGTTGCGGATATTATCGATTGCGTGAAACATGGCGGCGCAAAGCGGCATACAATGTACTGGGAGGAGTCGGATAAGGCGTTTATGAAGGATTCGGGCGACAGCGCGGCAAGATTCTTTGTAAGATGCGATTCGAAGCTGCCGGAGGAAATTGTTGAGACTCAAAACGGTTTAGCGGCAATTACGAAAAAAATGACCGAAAAAGAGCTTGCAAAAGAGCTTGAAAAGCTTGGCGGCGCGGATAAATCGGTAATCAGGGTATTGGAAATATGACAGCAGAGGTTAGAGTACCGGCAACCAGCGCAAATATGGGCGCCGGGTTTGATACAATGGGAATTGCCCTCGCTTTGTATAATACGATTAGGGTTACCGAGACGGACGGCGGTCTTAAGATAATAAATCAAAACAGCTTCGAATATATACCGGTGAATGAAACAAATCTTATATATCGTTCGATAGAAA
The DNA here is from genome assembly GCA_934486735.1 of uncultured Clostridia bacterium. Taxonomy (GTDB): domain Bacteria; phylum Bacillota; class Clostridia; order UBA1381; family UBA1381; genus CAKSQL01. The sequence continues at coordinate 53,936 of CAKSQL010000003.1, forward strand.
GAGCTTTTGACGAGGTTGGGTATAGAAAAAGGGGACTGGAGATTGTGCAAAACAGCAGAATCCCGATGACGAGAGGTCTCGGCAGCAGCAGCGCATGCATTGTGGGCGGACTTTTGGCGGGAAATGCAATCTCGGGGCACAAGCTGCCTTATTCGAGACTGTTGGAGCTTGCAACGGAAATTGAGGGACATCCGGATAATGTTGTTCCTGCATTTTACGGCGGTTTCTGCATCTCGGTCAGAGACGGCGGCAGGGTGCTTCATCGCAGTTTTAAGCTCAGCGGGAAAATCAGATATGCAATTATGGTTCCGGATTTTTTTGTGGTAACAAAAAAATCGAGAGGAGTCCTGCCGGAGAAGGTCGGCTTTGCCGATGCGGCGCACAATGTTTCGAGAGCGGTCTGGCTTGCGGCATCGCTTGCCGGCGGAAAACTCGATAATCTGAAACCCGGAGTGGACGACAGACTTCATCAGCCGTATCGCAAAAGCTATATCGACGGCATGGACGAAATATTTGACGCGACATATCGGTGCGGCTCAAAGGCTACGTTTTTGAGCGGTTCGGGACCTACGATTCTGTCGATGCTTGAAGAAAAGCCGGCGGAATTTAAAAGGAATATGAACGAGTTTTTTAAGGAGCGCGCTCATAAGTGGAGCTGCCGGATAATAGAGATAGATAATGTCGGCGCGGTTGTTAAGTGTAAATAAAGGGATTTATTCGCGGCATTCGATGCGCCTGAGGATTTCCCTTTTGAAATAAAATAGCTTATAAAAGGAAAAAAGGAAAGGAAATGAAAAAATGGGTTTGATAGTTCAGAAATACGGCGGTACGTCGGTGCGTGATGCGGAGCGTGTAATGAACGTTGCGTCAAGAATCGTTGAGGCGTATGACGCCGGGAATAATGTGGTTGTTGCGGTTTCCGCACAGGGAGACACAACCGATGATCTGATTGAAAAGGCAAAGGAGATAAATCCGAGTGCGTCAAAGCGCGAGATGGATATGCTGCTTGCAACGGGTGAGCAGATTTCGATATCGCTGCTTGCCATGGCGATAGAAAAGCTCTCAAGACCGGTTATTTCGCTCACCGGCTGGCAGGCGGGAGTGCATACCGATTCGAAGTACTCCGCGGCGAGAATCAAGACGATAAACACCGAGAGAATCCAAAACGAGCTTGACAAAAAGCGTATTGTAATCGTTGCCGGGTTCCAGGGAATCAATAAATATGACGATATAACAACGCTCGGCAGAGGCGGCTCGGACACATCGGCGGTTGCTCTGGCGGCGGCTTTGGGCGCGGACGTGTGCGAGATATATACCGATGTTGACGGCGTATTCACTGCCGACCCAAGATTTGTAAAAAATGCTTACAAGCTGGACGATATATCGTATGACGAAATGCTCGAGCTTGCGTCACTGGGCGCAAATGTCCTGCACAACCGTTCGGTTGAGCTGGCAAAAAAATATCATGTAAAATTAGCGGTTAAATCAAGCTTAAATAAGACAGAGGGTACATATGTCAAGGAGGTAGACCAAGTGGAAAAGATGTTGGTAAGAGGGGTAACAAGAGATAACGACTGCGCAAGAATCGCGCTGTGCGGCGTGGAGGACACTCCGGGGAAAGCGTTCAGAGTGTTTTCGCTGCTTTCCAAAAAGGGAATTGCCGTTGATTTGATAATTCAATCTATCGGAAACGGCGGCAAAAAGGATATCAGCTTTACAGTAAGCGAAGGCGACCTGGATGAGGCTATAAAGATACTGGAGGATAACCAGAATTCTGTCAATGCGGACAATATCAACTGGACAAAGGATGTTTCAAAGGTTTCGATTGTCGGCGCGGGAATGGTTAATAATGCAGGCGTTGCCACAACAATGTTTGAGGCACTGTATAACGCACATATAAATATAAGCATGATTGCAACCTCCGAAATTAAAATTTCGGTTTTGGTTGACCAAAAGGATGCGGAACGCGCGGTTGTTGCAATTCACGATAAGTTTATGCTTAACTAAAAAATACAGCGGGGCGGAGTAGCTGCATGGGTATTCCGCCCTGTAAATTTAGAGCGGAGAAGATAATGGAAGATAAAATAATCGGAAGAAATCCTGTCATGGAGGCGATTCGCTCGGGCAGGGAGATTGATAAAATATTGATAAAAAAAGGCGGCTATGAGGGGTCTATGGTGCAGCTTGTCAAAAAGGCAAAGAGCAATGGCATCATAATTCAGGAAGTGGATAAGCAAAAGCTGGACAGCCTTGCGGAGGGCGGCAATCACCAGGGCGTGATTGCGTTTTCGGCAGCGCATGAGTATGTTTCGGTTGAGGAAATGCTCGGGAAAGGAGACGGCAGACTTATCATAATCTGCGATAAAATCACCGATCCGCATAACCTCGGCTCGATTATACGATGCGCAAACTGCGTCGGTGCGGCGGGGGTTATAATCCCCAAGCGCAACGGTGTGGGACTTAATTCCGTTGTGGCAAAGACATCGGCAGGTGCGATTGAATATACTCCGGTTGCAAGGGTGACAAATTTTGCACAGACTATCGAAAAGCTCAAGGCAAACGGATATTGGATAGCCGGAGCGGATATGGACGGTGAGAGCATGTACTCGGCGAATCTGACCGGAAAGCTTGCATTGGTCATCGGCAGCGAGGGCGAGGGAATCTCGAAGCTTGTTAAGGAAAAGTGCGATTTTATTGTGAATATTCCCATGTTCGGAGAGATAAATTCGCTCAATGCGTCGATTGCCGCAGCTGTGCTTATGTATGAAGTTGTAAGACAAAATCAATAGTCGGATTACGGAGAAAAGATATGGGCGGAAGAAAGTGGACAAAGCAGCAGGAGGCTGCGATATATACAAAGCGGCTTAAAAACGGAGAAAGCTGCAATATACTTGTAAATGCCGCCGCGGGCTCGGGAAAAACGGCGGTTTTGGTTGAGAGAATAATAAAAAAACTTATTGGCGAGAGAGAAAAGCCTGTCGATGTGGACAGGCTTTTGGTCGTTACATTCACAAATGCGGCTGCGGCGGAGATGAAGGACAGAATTTCGGCGGCATTATCCGAGAGGACGGAACAGGCTGCCGAGAAGGGCGACGTTGTATTGGAGGAGCTTTTAAAGCATCAGTCCTCGCTTTTGTACAGTGCGGATATTACCACCATAGACGCATTTTGCATGAAAACCGTCAGAGAAAATTTTCACCTTCTGGGGATTGACCCAAGCTTTGGAATTGCTGATAATGCGCAGCTTGCGCTGATGGCGGACGAAGCTATGGAGGAGCTTTTTGACGATTGCTGCGAGAACGGAAACGAGGACTATTATCGCCTTGCGGACATGTACTCGGACGGCAGGGACGACAGTGCGCTTGCAGAGATGATAAACGAGGTTTACGACTTTATCCGCGCAATGCCGAATCCTAAAGAATGGCTTGAAGAAAAAGCGGAAATGTACCTTAACGCGGATAGGGACAATCCATGGTTTAAGACTGTGCTTGAAAAAAAGAACAGCCTTTGTTCGCGTGCGTGCGCAGATTTGAAAAAAGCAATGCTTTATATGTCGGACTATTTACAGCTCGGCTTTGATGATGCGGATAAGCTTGCCGAGCAATTCCCGGGCGGAGAGGAAAATATAATGCAGCTTTCCTGGGGGAGCTGCTATGAATATGTGTACAACGAATATATGTCTGCGCGTGATGCTCTCAACGCCGACTGGGACGGTGCGGCGAAAACGTTGTCGGATGTAGTTTTTAAGCGTTGGGGAACAGCGTCGGCGGTTCGTGATAAGGAACAGGAGATTACCGATAAAGAAGCAAAGGAATATGTAAAAGAGCTGCGCGACTCGGCAAAGCAGGCGATTATTGATGCAGGCGGACTGATTTTTGCAAGTGCGGACGAAATTTGTACTCAGCTTAGGAAAAGGGTTTATCCTGCCGCAAGGTCGATAGCTAATATGGTGAAGCTGTACGACGAGCGCTTTTCGGAAAAAAAGCAGAAAAAGAATGTTCTCGATTTTTCCGATATTGAGCATTTGTGCCTGCGCTTGTTTGAAGAAAATGACGAGGTTTGCGAGCGGTTAAAAGAAAAATACGAAGAAATCCTGATGGACGAATACCAGGATTCCAACGGCTTGCAGGAGGAGATTTTTAAAAAGATATCGCGCGGTGATAACATGTTTATGGTCGGTGATATGAAACAGAGCATATATCGCTTTCGCCGCAGCGACCCGATGCTTTTTAAGGAAAAAAGCGACCGATTTGAAAATCGGGACGGCGCAAAGGACAGAAAAATCGTGCTTTCCAAAAATTTCAGAAGCCGCGGGGAGGTTTTGGACAGCGTAAACGCGGTCTTTGAGCGTATCATGTCGGAATCGGTCGGAGACGTTGAATATAACGAGGAGCAGCGGCTTTATAAAGGCAACGACAATTATGAGGATGAAAGCATGCCGGAGTATAAGTCGGAGTGCTGGGCTTTGGCATCGCAGCCGGAGGATGACGATTCGGAAAGCGTCGAAAAAGCGGAAATCGAGGCAGCGTTTATCGCAAAGAGAATTTCGGATTTGAAAAAGTCCGGCTATAAGGTTAAGACCGCCGACGGCGGCAGACCGCTCGAAAACCGCGATATAACTATACTTATGTCATCATGCAGGAATGTTGCCGATATATATATCGCCGCGCTTAACCGCGAGGGGATAGAGTGCTTTGCGGAAAGCAGCGGATATTTCGACAAAAACGAAGTCAGAACGGTTATGTCGCTGATTAAGATAATTCAAAATCCGTATCAGGATATTCCGCTGCTCGGAATACTCCGCTCGCCGATAGGCGGATTTTCGGACGATGAACTTGTGAAAATCAGACTCGGTGCGGAGGGGTATATTTTCGACGGATTTAAGGAATATGCAAAAGAGAATGAAAAGGCTGCGGAATTTTTGGAAAATCTGAACCGCTGGCGCGGATATACAAAATATATGAGCTGCGCAAGGCTGATATGGACGCTGTATGAGGAGACCGGGATATATGCATTTGTCGGCGCACTTCATGACGGCGAGGAGGCGCAGGCGAATCTGCGGCTGCTTTTCGAAAGGGCAAAACAGTACGAAAATTCGGGATATAAGGGGCTTTTCCATTTTGCCGAGTATATCAAAAAGCTTGAAAAACGCGAGGAGGATTTGCCGGCGGCAAAGCTGGTCGGCGAGGGTCATGACGTTGTGAAGATAATGACGATTCACAAGAGCAAGGGACTTGAATTTCCTGTCGTGTTTTTGGCAGGCTGCGGCAAGGAATTTTTGAAAAGGCAAAAAAAGCCGCCGCTGCATAAAGAGCTTGGCATCGGATTGGACGAGGTAAACGCGAGTGAAAGCTTCAGCGTTTCCACGATTGCGAAAACTGCGGTCAGCGCCAAAAATCTGACCGAGAGCATCTCGGAGGAGGAAAGAAAGCTTTATGTCGCATTGACGCGCGCAAAGGAAAAGCTGATAGTCACCGGTGTGATAAACTCGGAAAAACTGGACGGCTATGAGGAAAAATGGGACAAAATTTTGCCGTCGTCTGATTCGAAAATGGCTCCGGATGAAGTATGTGCCGCTCATGGATTTATAGACTGGATTGCACCGGTTGCAAGACGTGACGACACATGGCATTACGAGTCGGTCATGTACAAGCCGTATTTCCCTGAGTGTGATACGGAGCAGACGGCGGCAGAGGATACGGCGGAGGAGATAGAGGTTGAAAAGTTCGAGTATCCGTATGAAATTTTGAGAAATGTTCCGGCAAAGGTGTCTGTAACCGAATTGAAGTCGGGCGGTTTTGAAAAATTCGAAAATGATACCGAGCTTATGCAAAGACCTGAATTTCTTGACGAGGAAAAGCTCACCGCTGCAAAAAAAGGTACCGCGCTCCATATTGCAATGCAAAAGACAGTGCCGAAAGCAAATATGGATATCGAATATGTAAAAATGTCTGTTGCCGAAATGGTTGAGACGGGCGAGCTTTCCGAAATCGAAGCGGCTTCGGTCGATGCCGGAAAGATTTTGAAATTCTATGAAAGCGAGCTTGGAAGGAGATTGCTGAAAAGCAGCAGAGTCGTGCGCGAATCGCCGTTTGAGACTGAAATTCCGCTGTCGATATTCGAGGGGTATGAAAACGCCGAGGGGAATATTCTTTTGCAAGGTGTGGCTGACTGCTGGTTTGAGGAGGATGACGGGATTGTTCTTGTGGACTACAAGACCGATTTTTACAAAAATCCGCACGAAATTGAGGAAAAATACAGACGTCAGTTGGAATGGTATGCGTATGCTCTTGAAAAAATAACTAAGAAAAATATCAAAAATAAGTATATTTATATGTTTTTCGGTGACGAATTTCTTTGTATTTAGGTTTAAATTGGTGAATTATGTTGAATTTTCTAAGAAAATTAGTATAATATACCTATTGACTTTTTTATATAAGATATAGTATAATATAAAAGTGGATTTTTGCATATATTTAGAAATCCGCCTTTTTGAAAACTATATGCCGGGCGGCATTTGAAAGGAATTGGTATATAAATGGGAGAAGCAGGAAACGCTGAAGAAAAGAGAAATACAGAGACGGAGACAAGGCAGTATTCGTCGCACTATTCATCCTCGTCGGGGGAAAGACATCATTCAAGCTCTCACCATTCGAGTTCGGGCAGTTCGCACCGCGGACATCACTCGCATCACTCGGGCAGCAAGAGAAGACATTCAAGCAGTTCAAATAATATTCCGGCGGAATATGAAAAAAAGAAAAGAACAAGACTGTATTGGCGCATACTTTTTATTGCGGCGGTTATAGGAGTCATGATATGGCTTGTTATCAAAATAGCAAATGTTGATAATAAAGACGATTGGGGTGTGCCGCTGTGGCTTCAGCCGAAGCAGAGCACAGAGCAGCTTCAGTCGGAGCTTGACGAGCTTAGGACAGAGAATATGATGCTGAAATATGAGCTTGATAAGTATAAGGAAAAATACGGAGAGCTTGAATCGGAAAGCGATGCGGCGGATACGGGAAAAACGAAATAAAACCCGAATAATGGCACAAGGCTGCCGAAAACTCTTATGAATTCTCGGCAGCCTTGTCCTGCGCGGAAAACGATAATTGTGACGGCTTTAAATTTTTCGCGGGATTTGAGAATATAGCTGTTGACAAACATAGGAAAAAGTGGTATAATAAAAAAAGTAAATAATGCGGATGTAGTTTAGTGGTAAAATATCAGCTTCCCAAGCTTAAGTTACGGGTTCGATTCCCGCCATCCGCTCCATTTTCAAAGACCGCATAAATGCTTGAAAATATAGTGTTCATGCGGTTTTTTGTGTGTTTTTAAACCTTGCTGATTTACGGCGTTTTACGGTAATTTACGTTATAAACTGTTGTTAAAACGTTGTCACTGAAATCTCTGCCGCGCGCGGCGGAAGAAATCAGCTTCCTTTCCCGAAATCAGGTATGCAATTTTTGTCATATCATTCGGCAGCGGAAGATTATCGGATAGTTTCGCTGCATAAGCCCGAATTTGCCTAAGTTTAAGCGTTCATGTACCAAAAATAATAATTTGTTTAAAAATATTCTTGTAAAGAGGAGAAAAATGTAGTATAATATAATAGGTGACGAATACAGTGTTGTAACATAAATTGAAAGGATAAGAGAAAAGTGGGAGAAATTGTACGACTGCAAAAGTATATAGCAATGTGCGGAGCGGCATCAAGGAGAGCGGCGGAAAAGCTTATTTCGGACGGAAAAGTGAGAGTGAACGGCAAAACGATACGCGAACTTGGCACAAAAGTGGAAATTGGCGCGGATAAGGTAGACTTAAACGGCGAACCGCTGAAGGTTTCGGGCAAAATGTATTATATAATGCTCAACAAGCCGGCGGGATATGTGTCGAGCGCAAAGGACCAGTTTGACCGCCCGACGGTTATCGATATCATAAAAGAGGACTTAAATGCGCGTGTGTTCCCGGTCGGGCGGCTGGACTACGAGACCGAGGGCATGCTGCTTTTGACAAACGACGGCGATTTTACATATCGCGTAACGCACCCGAAATTTCATATGGAAAAGACTTATATCGCGGTTTTAAAGGGAGGAATAACAATCCGCGCTCTGTCGGCACTTCGGCGCGGCGTGGACATCGGCGGCTTTGTAACATCTCCGGCTAAGGTGGAGATTCTCGACGCTGAGGCAGGCAAAACCATGATTGAAATTGTTATTCACGAGGGAAAAAACCGACAGGTAAGGCGCATGCTCGAGGCGGTCGGCTGCAAGCTGGAATACTTGCAGCGCACTAAAATCGGCAGAGTGGAGCTTGGAAATCTGCCGCTCGGAAGATGGCGCTATCTCACATCGCACGAGATAAACTATCTCAAAAATTCATAAATGTTGTACAAGTTTGGGATATTAGCTGTCATTTATAGCTTTTTTTTTGTAAAATGAGGAATATTTGATGAAATTCACTTGCCAAAAGTAAAGATTTAATGTAAAATAATAATATCCGATATTATGCGAAATTAATGAGGAAATCCTCAAAGTATATAATAATTGGGAAAGGAAAGAAAAAATGAAAAACGTATACGACACATTAAAGGAGCGCGGACTTATCGCTCAGGTAACTCACGAGGAGGAAATAAGAGAACTTTTGGGAAAGGAAAAAGTGACATTTTATATAGGCTTTGATCCGACGGCAGACAGCCTGCATGTGGGACACTTTTTGCAGATGGTTGTGATGAAGCATATGCAGGACGCAGGTCATCGCCCGATTGCCCTCGTTGGCGGCGGAACGGGACATATAGGTGACCCGTCGGGCAGAACCGATATGCGTCAGATGATGACAAAGGACATAATCGACCACAACTGTGAATGTTTCAAGGAACAGCTTTCGAGAGTTATCGATTTCTCGGACGGCAAGGCGATCATGGTGAACAACGCGGACTGGCTGCTCGATTTGAACTATATTGAATTTTTGAGAGATATCGGCTCGTGCTTCTCGGTAAACAAAATGCTTACGGCGGAGTGCTTCAAGCAGAGACTTGAAAAAGGCTTGTCATTTCTGGAGTTCAACTACATGCTGATGCAGAGCTATGACTTCCTGATGCTCAGCCGCAAATACGACTGTAAAATAGAGCTTGGCGGAGATGACCAGTGGTCGAACATTCTCGGCGGAATAGACCTTTGCCGAAGAAAAGACCAAAAGCAGACCTACGGAATGACATTTACTCTGCTCACCAATTCGGAGGGCAAAAAGATGGGCAAGACTGCCAAAGGCGCGCTTTGGCTCGACCCCGAGAAGTGCAAGCCTTACGATTTTTACCAGTATTGGGTAAATGTTTCGGACGATGATGTAATAAACTGCTTAAAGCTTGTGACATTCGTTCCCATGGAAGAAATCCGCGAAATGGAAAAGTGGGAGGGACAGGAGCTTAACAAGGCTAAAAAGCGTCTTGCATTCGAAGTGACAAAGCTTGTTCATGGTGAAGAAGAGGCTTTGAAGGTTCAAAAGGCAGCCGAGGACGTGTTCTCGGGCAAAGGCGTCAGCGCAAATATGCCTTCGACAGAGCTGGAAAAGGATGAGGCAATCGGCGTCGGAATACTCGATGTGCTTTTAAAGATTAAGCTTATTCCGTCAAAGGGCGAGGGCAGACGCCTTGTTCAGCAGAACGGACTGTCAGTCAATGACGAAAAGGTTACGGATGCTAACATGATTGTGACTGAGGATATGTTCGGCGAGGACGGAATGATAATCAAAAAGGGTAAGAAAGTATTCCACAAGGTGGTACTTAAATAGAAAAAGACGAAAAGTCGGTTAAATATACCGATTTTGAGCAATAATATTCGATAGGACCCGGAAAAATTGTGTTCGGCTCGGCGATGCGGCTGCTGTGAGCGAAACGGCTGCATCGCACAAATTAAAGAAATGTAGACCTGCATGCGTGCGCTGCGATAAGGCAGAGATGTATTTTGTGCGGGGAATGGTGATACTTGACCAAAGAGCGCAGTCAATTAAATTTAGAAATACTGCCGGTGCTGCGCCTGCCGGCTGACAAAAGTACGGAGGTAACATAAGAAAGTGGCTAAAAAATCAAAATTAAAGATAATACCGTTGGGCGGTCTGGACGAAATCGGAAAGAATATGACTGTCCTGGAATACGGAAACGAAATTGTAATTGTGGACTGCGGAATGGCTTTTCCGGATGACGATATGCCCGGTGTTGATTTGGTTATCAACGATATATCGTATCTTGAAAAGAACCGCGATAAGATAAAGGGAATATTTTTAACGCACGGACATGAGGACCATATCGGCGGACTGCCGTATTTCCTCAAGAATATCAATGTCCCGGTTTACGGAACAAGACTGACAATAGGTCTTGTCGAGCATAAGCTCAAAGAGCACAATCTGCTTTCGAAAGTTAAGCTGAGCAGTGTGCGCATGGGCAGTACGCTCACTGTCGGAAAGAATTTTACCGTTGAATTTATAAGAACAAATCACTCGATCGCCGATTCGGCGGCTTTGGCGATAACCACGCCTCTCGGAACGGTTATTCACATGGGTGACTTCAAAATCGATACAACGCCTATCGTCGGCGATGTGATAGACCTGGCACGTTTCGGAGAACTGGGCAATAAAGGCGTTTTGGCGCTTATGTCGGACAGTACAAACGCCGAGCGCCCGGGCTATGCAATGAGTGAAAGAAGCGTCGGCGAAAAGTTTGAGGAGATTTTCAAAGGCTGCGACAAGCGAATCATTGTTGCAACCTTTGCATCGAATGTGCACCGAGTTCAGCAGATTATAAACGCGGCTGTCAAAAACGGAAGAAAGGTCGCGGTCTCGGGCAGAAGTATGGAGAATATAGTTGAGATATCCATTCTTTTGGGATATATGAAAATTCCGGAGGGTGTGCTTATAAATCTCGACAGCATAAATAAATATCCGCCGGAGAAGATTGTTATAATCACGACCGGAAGTCAGGGCGAGCCGATGAGCGCGCTCACGAGAATGGCATTCTCCGACCACAGAAAGGTTGAGATAACCAAAAAGGATTTGGTTATTATATCGGCAACACCGATTCCGGGAAATGAAAAGTCGGTTGCAAATGTAATCAACGAGCTTTTCAAAATCGGTGCGTCGGTTATATATAAGACATTGGCGGAGGTGCATGTTTCGGGACATGCCTGCCGCGAGGAATTAAAGCTTATTTTGGCGCTCACAAAGCCTAAATACTTCATTCCTGTTCATGGCGAGCACAGACATTTGGTGCAGCATGCACAGCTTGGCAAGAAGATGGGAATACCCGAGAAGAACACATTTATACTCGGAAATGGAAGCGTGCTTGAATTTGACGACGAAGGTGCACATGTTTCGGGAACCGTTCCGACAGGTAAAATCCTGGTTGACGGACTCGGCGTGGGCGATGTCGGAAATATAGTATTGAGAGACAGAAAGCACCTTGCACAGGACGGTTTAATTATAGTGGTCGCAACGCTTTCCTCGGAGACGGGAAAGATGGTTGCCGGTCCCGATATCATTTCGCGCGGATTTGTATATGTGCGCGAGGCTGAGGACTTGATAGACCATGTCCGCGATGTCGCACGCGAAAGTATCGAGAGATGTTCGCAGAATCATATATCCGACTGGGCGACAATGAAAGCCGGACTTAAGAATAATATTTCGAAATATATCTATGAGAGGACGAACAGAAGTCCTATGATACTTCCGATAATCATGGAAGTATAACGTGAAAAGTAATGGCAATTACTCGAATAAAAACGGAGGTAAGGGTTATGGACAGAAAAGCACTTGTGGTTTTATCGGGAGGTCAGGACAGCACAACATGCCTGTTTTGGGCGCTTGACAAATATAAAAAGGAAAATGTTTCGGCAATAGGCTTTGACTACGGTCAGCGGCATGTTTTGGAGCTTGAATGTGCAAGAGAAATTTGTTATAATGCCGGAGTGCCGTTCGAGGTTGTTGAGACGCCGATAATAAATCAGCTGACAACAAATTCGCTTACAAGAGAGGATATACCGGTGGAGGAGACAAAGCCGGAGGGCGCTCCGCCCAACACATTTGTCGAGGGCAGAAATCATCTTTTTTTGAGCTATGCTGCGATATATGCAAAGACGCATGGCATAACCGATATAATCACCGGTGTGTGCGAGACTGATTTTTCGGGATATCCCGACTGTCGTGACGCGTTTGTGAAATCATTGAATGTCACATTGAATCTGGCTATGGACTATCCTTTCGTGATACACACTCCGCTCATGTGGATAAATAAGGCAGAGACATGGAAGCTTGCCGATGATTTGGGCGTTATGGATATCATATATAACAAGACGCTCACATGCTATAACGGGATACGCGGAGAGGGCTGCGGACACTGCCCGTCGTGCAAGCTGAGAAAACGCGGATATGATGAATATATGAAAAGCAAAGCGGGAGATAAATAATGTACGAGGTTATAAAAAAGCTGGAAATAAGTGCGGCTCATCGCCTGAGCCTGCCGTATGAATCGCCATGTACAAATCTTCATGGACATAACTGGAAGGTTACAGTCTATTTAAGAAGTGAAACTCTCAATGATGAGGGCATGATTATGGATTTTAAGCAGATTAAGACCAAAATCCAAAACAGACTTGACCATAAGGTGATAAATGAGGTTGTGGACTTCAATCCGACAGCGGAAAATCTGGCAAAGTTTATATGCGACGAACTTGCTCCGTTCTGCTATAGGGTCGAGGTTTGCGAAAGCGAGAATAACACAGCCGCTTACGAAAAAAGGTGAAAATAAGTGAAATATAAGGTTGTTGAAATTTTTGACAGCATTGACGGCGAGGGAATACGCACCGGCATGACGGCGTCTTTTGTACGCCTTGCCGGCTGCAATCTGCGCTGTTCCTACTGCGATACGCTCTATGCGCTTTTCGGTGAGAATGAACCGTGCAGATACATAGAAATGACCGCGGAAGAGATTGTGAACCGCGTAAAGTATAAGCGTGTTACCATAACCGGCGGCGAGCCGATGATTGCGCCCGGGATTACCGATTTGATAAAGGCGTTCGCTCAAAACGGGTGCGAAGTCAATATCGAAACCAACGGCGCGGCGGATATAACGCCGGCGGTGGGGATGAAAAATGTGTTTTTCACTATAGATTATAAGCTCCCGTCCAGCGGAGAATGTGACAAAATGCGTTGGGAGAACTTTTTAAAGCTTAAAAAAAGCGATGTTGTGAAGTTTGTCGCAGGCTCGGACGAGGATTTGGAAAAAATGCTCGCAACGGTTAAAAGGCTGAAAAAGGAATGCCATGAAATGCCTCAGCTTTTTGCCGGCGCGGTGTTCGGAAAGCCGGAATTGAAAAGGCTGACCGAATTTATTTTGGAAAACGACGAGCTTTCGGAGGTAAGGGTACAGATTCAGCTGCATAAGCTGATATGGAATCCGGATGCGCGCGGAGTTTGAACGAAAGGGGACTTGGGAAATGAGTACAAGAATATCGGGAATAATGGATAAGAAACTTATCAGACAACTGTGGGAAGATTCGCTTTCCTATACAGACAGATTTATGGATTGGTATTTTGAAAGGGCTTATTATCCGGAGGACACACTCATAGAGGAAGCAGGCAGCATGGTTTTTTCAAGCACTACGATTATGCCGCAGAAGCTCAATATTTCAGGCTTTGAAGCAAGCTGTGCATATATCTGCGGCGAGGCGGTTCCGCCGGAATATCGCAGAGAGCCCGACGAGCGCGCAAGGCTCGGCGGCGTGCTGAATGAGGTTGCTCAGCGAAACTGTCTTTTAAGTATTGTCGTTCCGTCATCGTATAAGTTTTATGAAAAATACGGCTGGAGAACAGCGTACAGCTACAAGCAGTACAGTATAAAACCGTCCGATTTGCCTGCATATGAGGTGAGGGGTCCGATTACAAGAGTAAAAGCCGTTTCGGAAAAGACAATATCGGATATGAATGATATATATATGAACTATATGTCCGATAAAAACGCATATGCTTTGAGAAGCCCCAAAATGTGGTCGCTTATTTTGGAGGATTTGCAGCAGAACTTTGGAGGAAAGTGCATAATCGTGAAGAATACGAGGGGCGAGAATGTGGGATATATGCTTTATGTAGTGCGTGACCGCAGAATGGGCGTGTATGAATTTGCATATAAAACCCGCGATGCATATGAAAGTATAATGGGATTTATAAGAGCGCACGAAAATCAGATTGACAGCGTCGAGATAAAAGCTCCGGCGAATGACCTGTCACACCTCGATTTCTGCGACAGACGTGACGCGGTGCGCTATTGCCCGTTTGCAATGGCAAGAATCACAGACGCGGAAAAAGCACTTTCGATTGCTTCGGCAAAGCTGGAGGATAGCTTTAATATTCAGATTGTGGACAGGCAGCTTGAGAGAAATAACGGGACATTCAAACTCGCAGGCGCGGAGACTGAGGAGACCGATGAGGCGGCGGATGTTATCACCGATATCGGCACGCTGACTCAATTGTTTATGGGATATATAGACGCCGGCGAGGCGAAAAGACTGAACCTTGTCAGAGGCGACGAAAATCTCCTCAAAAAGATTTTTGATAAGAAAAACAACTATATAAATATGCTCTTGATTTAAAAAAGGCGGTGAAATGATATGGTATATGTATTGCTTGTGGACGGATTCGAGGAGACAGAGGCAATTGAGCCGATCGATATATTAAGACGCGGCGGCGTTGAAGTAAAAACCGTCGGCGTGTATGGAAAATATGTGACAGGCGCTCACAAAATAAAGATTGAGGCGGATATTGCAATTGATGAGGCAAAGGACGATATCGAACTTTTGATGCTGCCCGGAGGACCGGGACATGGTCTTATCGAAGAAAGCGATAAGGCGATGAAAATGATTGCATCGGCATATGAAAACAATATAAAAATCGCAGCAATATGCGCCGCACCGTCGATAATAGGAAAGCTCGGAATGCTTGACGGCAGAAAAGCTACCTGTTTTCCCGGCTTTGAAAACTTTTTAAAGGGTGCGGACGTGACAGGAAATAAGGTCGAAAACGACGGCGGCATAATCACCGCGAAAGGCGCAGGTGCGGCAGCCGAGTTCGGATTCGAGATGTTAAAGGAATTAAAGGGCGCTGACACAGCCGCCGAAATAAAGGACGGGATGCAGTTTTGAAAAAGCAGGAGCTGCGTGAAAAAATGAAGATAAAACGCGGCGCACTCGGCGAGGCGATGGTTGAGGAAAAAAGCAATATAATGTGCCGCCGCTTTGCCGAAACCGATATCTATAAATCGGCGCAGATGATTGCATTTTACATGCCGATAAAGAATGAAGTAAATCTTGCAATGCTTATGAATAAGGCTTTTTCGGACGGCAAGCGCGTCTGTGTGCCGGTGGTGAACGGAGACGATATGTTTTTTTCGGAAATCACCGGAGCGGAGACGATGAAAGAGGGCAGATTCGGAATAAAGGAGCCGCAGAAAAGGAAAAAGACCAATGCTGCGGATCTGATACTTGTTCCGGGACTGGCATTTGATTTTTACGGCGGCAGAGTCGGCTGGGGCAAAGGCTATTATGACCGAGCCCTGGAAGGCTCGGCAGCGAAGCTTGTGGGAATATGCTATGAGTTTCAGCTCTGCGGAATTGTGGAGACCGAGCCGCAGGATTGCCGAATGGATTATATTCTTACCGAAAGTGAGCTGGTGGTCTGTGGATAAAAGCTTTGAAAACAGCTGGAGACTGGTGCTTTTGACCATGCTGATAGTTTTAGCGGGCAGTTTTATCGGGCTTATCCCGATTTTGGACAGACATGAGTATCTTTGGATGGCTGTCAGCGAGTGTGCGCTTGCAATTCCGATTTTGATCGGAGTTCGGATGCTGAAAGGTACGCCCGGGTTCGGGAGCGCTCTTTTTAAAGGCTTTTCGCCGGCGCTTGTTCCTATTTTGGTTCTGATTCCGTTTTGCATGCAGAACTTCATTTTGTACATAACTCTGCCGCTGGAGGGACTTTTATACGAACTGTTCGGCAGTGATGCAAGCGCAGTGGTGAAGGCGGATTCGGTTCGGGCACTGGCTGTTCAGATTTTTTCAATATGTCTTGTTCCGGCGGTTATGGAGGAGTTTTTGTGCCGCGGAGTCATTATGAGGCTTTTGAAGCCATACGGAACGGCTGTGGCAGTGATGGTATCGGCATTGACCTTTTCAATGCTGCATTTCAGCATGACATCTTTTGTGGTTATATTCATGCTCGGCGTGCTGATGGCGGCGGTGAAGATAATGACAGGCTCGATATGGGCATGTGTTTTGATACACTTTTCAAATAATCTCGCGGCGATGATTTCGGAGCAGCTGGCAATCGGTGATTTTGCCGCGCAAATCGTTGAAATAACGGCGGCGGTTCTTTTTCCGGTGCTGGTGTTTGGGATGTTTAAGCTTTTAAAGCCGGAAATGCCGATAGAGCCGAAAAGGAAAAAAACGGGGTTCTCGGTGTCGATGGTGCTTTGTATTATGTTTTTTTTCATGATGATAGCCGCCGGCTTGATTATGAAATAATAAGTGCCGCACGGAAATAAAAAAGCAATTTTGAAAATATATTTCATTCGTATATAAAAAAGGAAGCGAAAAAAATGCTGTTTGATTCTCATGCTCATTACGATGATGAGAAATTTGATTCCGACCGAGACGAGATTCTCGGCTCTATGAGAGAAAATAACGTCGGATATATAATGAACTCGTGTTCAAGCCTTAACGACCTTCCAAAGATGTTTGGGATAGCGGAGAAATATCCATTTGTCTATCTTTCGGCAGGAATACATCCGCACGAGGTTTCGGACCTTTGTGAGGAGGATATGGAAAGACTCGAAAAGGCTTGCGGACATGAAAGGGTAAAGGCGGTCGGGGAAATAGGTCTTGACTATTTCTACGATAATTCGCCGAGGGACTTGCAGAAAAAATGGTTTGCGCGGCAGGTGGAGCTTGCAAAAAAGCTTAATATGCCGATTGTGATTCACGACCGCGATGCACATGCGGATACAATGGATATTTTAAGAGATGCTGATGTGCGCGATATCGGCGGCGAGTTTCATTGTTACGCCGGCAGCGTGGAAATGGCGCGCGAGATTTTGGATTGGGGAATGTATATAGCTTTCGGCGGTTCGCTGACCTTTAAAAAGTCGGTGCGGGCTGTTGAGGTGGCGAAGTACGTTCCGCTCGACAGAATAATGATAGAGACCGATTGCCCGTATCTGACTCCCGAGCCGCACCGCGGAAAGCGCAACAGCTCGCTTTATATAAAATATGTAGCGGAAAAATTGGCGGATATAAAGGGCGTTTCGGTGGAGGAAATAGAAAAAGTTACTGCCGAAAATGCAAAAAAATGCTTTGGAATTTCCGAATGATGCAAGAAAGGACAGGATAGATTATGAGTGCTATGAATATTGTTTATAAATATCAGGACGAGCTTTACATAAACCCGACCAACAGATGTACAAATAAATGCGAGTTTTGTATTCGTTTCACGCCGTCAGGCGTCGACCATATAGATTTGTGGCTTGAGCGCGAGCCATCGGCGGACGAGATTATAACGGAGCTTGAAAGACAGGATTACAAAAGCTATAAGGAAATTGTGTTCTGCGGCTACGGCGAACCGCTGATGCGATTTGACACTGTGATGGAAGTGTGCAGATATATAAAGAAAAACAGCAATGCAAGCATAAGAATAAATACAAACGGGCATGCAAATCACTGTGCCGGACGGGATGTGACTCCCGAAATGAAAGGACTTGTTGACACAATCTCGATAAGTCTTAATGCATCGACCGCGGCAGAATATCAGAAGATATGCAAATGCGACTTCGGCGAGGACGGATTTTGGGAGATGCTCGATTTTGCAAAAAAAGCAAAGGATTATGTTCCGCACGTTGTTTTAAGCGTGGTCGATGTTATCGGCAAGGACGAAATTGAGGCATGCCGGAAGATTGCGCAGGATATCGGCGTGGAGTACAGAGTGAGAGAGTATTCGGAATAATGTGCCCGGAACTTGCGGATTTGAAAATATAAAACAATTGCTTTTTGAAGCTTGTGCTGATGCAGGGCAAGGAATGGAGATTATTATGAGAAAGATAATTATATTATGTATGGCGTTGTTTTTGACATTTACTTCGGCATATGCCGAGGACAAGGCAAGCCATTTTGAGTTTGAATATTCAAAGGGAGTGGAAAGCTTCGGCGCGGCGGCTTTTTTTGACGAAAATAATAAGCTTGTTGCGGCTGCAAAGTGCGATGTGATAATCGGCGATAAGATATGCAGCACCGAGCTTGAAATGCCCGAGGGTGCAAAGGGTGTGAGATTGTATTTCCCGGGCACTCAGACGATGATAAAGAATTTCACAGCGATAGATGAGCCGAGCAAGCCGGACCAAGAACCGGATAAGAAACCCGACACAAATCCCACGGATAAGCAGCCGTCCGACCGCTATCCGACCGAGCTTGACACGGCGACTGCGTTCATGTTTGTAAAGAGCGCGGAAAGGGCAGTTGACAACGGCGAGGAAGTAACAAAGCTCGATGTCTTTTTCCGAGGTGAGGAGACGGAGCTTTTGGTAAGTGATGATATCAAATTAAAATCCGCGCCGATTGTGCATGACGATTTAACAGGGGCAAGTGCGGACGTCCTTGAAAAAGGCGATGTTATCTATTGCTCAACGAATCTGAGCGGAAATCTGAGGTCGATAGAGCTGATTTTCCGTCCCGAAAGCGAGGATATCATTACCGCAGACACAGATTACGGAAATAATTTCGAGAGTCTGTTCTCACTCGGAAACACTGTCACGACGGTGAATCCCGTTCCGGTTGCAACATACGGCGGAAACAACAATTATAAATATCAATATGCATTCGGCGTGATAAAGGATGTAAAAAACACAAAATATGTAACACTGTGTAACAAAAGAGGACTGGCGGATAAGGATATCACAATAGATTTGTCGGCTGATACGGTTGTGTATGTCTATGACAAAAGCGCGCGTAAAAAGGTGTATATCGGCGCTGTCGGAGATGTTGAGAAGTCGGAGATCGATAAACTGGACGATGATGATAATGTGCTTGAATGGAATCCCGAACTGACTCATAATTACGCACTGGTGCGCATGAGAGACGGAGAGGCGTTGGATATAGCGGTTTATCGCGGATATTAATAAAATATTCAATCGGACTTTAATTTTATTCAAAAATGCAGAAACAGGTTGAAATTCCTGAAAATCCGGATTTCAACCTGTTTTTTTGCTTTTATTTTTTTAATTCCGAAACGTTTCCGAAAAATCCTTGTACAGATACAAAGAGCCGCATATAACGGTGAGGGGAGCGGCTGCACGTGCGAGGGAAACAGCTGATTTTATGTCATCGGCTGCGATGGCGTCAAGTCCGCATGAGTTCAGAATTTCGGCAAGCTTTGCTGCACTTTCCGCGCGCGGATTGCCGAGGACTGTGGCGGTGTAAACTTTTGCGCCGGGGTAGGCGTTGTTTATATCCTCCGCTGCCGAGCGGATGTCCTTATCCGCCATAAAAGCCATAACAAAGCTCGGGGTAACGTTCGGGAAGTATCGCTTAAGCCCAAGCACAAGCGCTGCTGTGCCGTTGGGGTTGTGAGCGCCGTCGAATATCAGATTTTCTCCGACAAGCTCAAATCTGCCGCGGTTTTTTGCTTTTTTTATGCCGCTGCGGATTGCGCTTTCGTCTATACCGAGCCGAATTGCGGTTTCGATTGCGAGTGCGGCATTTTCAAGCTGATGATAGCCTGCAATGCCAGAGGTGAGATTTTTAATATTTTTATAGTCAAAGACCTCATACATGCTGTCGGGCGAATGTACAACCGGAGTTTCGGCAATTGCAAGCGTGTTTTCGCATTCCGCACAAGCCGAGTGAAAGACTTCCATAACTTCATCCGATTGCCTGAGCGTAACTGTCAAGCCGTCGGCTCTTTTTTTAATTATGCCTGCCTTTTGGGATGCAATTTCGGCAAGCGTGTTTCCAAGGTAAGCAGTGTGGTCCATCGCTATCCGACATATGACCGATGCGCGCGGAGCGGGAATTACATTTGTCGCGTCGCGGACTCCGCCGAGTCCCGTTTCAAGTATAACCATATCGCATTTTTTCTTCTTGAAATAGCAAAAAGCCGCAGCTGTCCAGATTTCAAATTGAGTCGGCATATCACCAAGCTTTTGCGCAGCCTTTTGGCATGCTTTTTTCACTTCCGCCATGATTTCGTCAAGCTCTTTTTCGTCTATCTCAACGCCGTCGATGGAAATTCTTTCGCAGACGCTTATCAGATTAGGCGAGGTGTACTTGCCGCAGCGGTACCCGGCACTCGTGAAAATTTCCTGCAAAAATGCACAGACCGAGCCTTTTCCGTTCGTCCCGGCAACGTGAATAAATTCAAGTTCGCGCTCGGGATGAGACAAGAAATCCAATAAAAGCGTTATGCTCTCAAGCTTAAGCCGCGCTGTTGTCTGAAAGCTGTTTGCATATGCGGAAAATTCCTTTAATTCCATTAGAGAGCACCTCCCGAAAGACGTCTGAACGAGTCGGAATAGCGGACAACGATGCATATTCCGACAAGCTGCATAACAAGATTTACTCCTGCGGCAGGCAGGCGCATCGCAAGCATCGCGGGGTAACTAAGCCCCATAATCGGCATAAGGAAATAGGAGGTGAGCAGAATATGCAAAAATATATTCTGGAAAAGCACGCACAGGCACGACTTTATATATCCTTTTTTTGAATTTGTCACATTTTTTAAAAATATGCCGTATGTAAAGCCGTAGAGGAAATTTACAAAGGTAATCTGCGGCATGAAAAACGATACCGGATTGACAAGGTACGAAAGTATGTCGGCAGCAGCTCCGACAAGACCGCCGTAAATCGGACCGAACAGCATTGCGGCTACCGACAGCGTTAAAAACTTTGTTGAAATTTTGATTGCACTGCCGATTCTGATTGTGAAAAACATAGACAAAATCAGAGTCAGAGCAAGCAGCAATCCCATGCTGCAGAGCCTTTTGGTTGTGAGTTTCTCGACTTTAAAAATTTCTTTGAACATAAAAAAATCTCCCTTTCTATAGCATTACTACAAAAAGGGATTTTATTCTACAGCCGCCACCCGATAATAAAGTGTTGGTTTTGCGTTGGCTCTTTTTGCAGCAACGGAATGCGGACAACGCACCGCAAACTCAGACAATCCGTCCGAATTTTTCGTAGAAAGGACAACTTCCCGTTCCTTTCTCACTTAACGCGCGAAATCCTACTTTGCTTTAATATAATAATTATACACCCTGAAAAAGGACTTGTCAAGGATGATATTAAACAAAAGATATAAGCGTATCTTTAAAAAATATATGGATAATTTTATTAAAGCCGAGGAATAATAGAGAAAAAACGCGGAAGGATGAATTATATGTTCAGAGGAAAAATAGTTATAGTCGGTGCGGGATTTGTGGGTTCGACCACAGCGTATACGATAATGCTCGGCGGAATTTTTTCACATATTGTGATAATAGATATCAACAATGCAAAGGCGGAGGGCGATGCGCTCGACATATCGCATGGGGTGTCCTTTGTCAAACCGGTGAGGGTTACGGCAGGCGATTACTCGGAGTGCAGCGATGCGGATATAGTTGTAATCACCGCCGGGGCAAATCAGGCTCCGGGTGAGACCAGGCTCGACCTTTTGAAACGGAATGCGGATATAATGCGCGGCATTGTGGAAAATATAATGAAATATGCACCGGACGATATAATACTTTTGACTGTCACAAACCCGGTTGACGTGCTGACCTATGTCACATATAAGGTGTCGGGACTGCCGAAAAATCAGGTCCTCGGCTCGGGTACGGTGCTCGATACTTCAAGGCTTAAATTCATGATAAGCCGCCGTACCGGAATAGACGCGCGCAACTGTCACACATATATCATAGGCGAGCATGGCGACAGCGAGGTCGCGGCGTGGAGCATAACCAATATCGGCGGAATGTCGATGCACGAGTTCTGCCGATTCACCGGGAAATGCACGATAGGCGACTTGGATGAAATGTATAACGACGTTAAAAACTCGGCGTATGAAATAATCGAGAAAAAGGGTGCAACTTATTATGCAATTGCTGTCGCGGTGGCGAAAATCGTGGAGTGCATAGCAGGTGACGAAAACTCGATTCTTACAGTTTCGAGCGTATTTGACGGTCAGTACGGTCTTGAGGATGTCGCGCTGTCCGTTCCGACAAAGGTCGGCGGCGACGGAATTGAAAAGATACTCGAGGTCCCGTTCAGCCGCGATGAAATGAAAGGTCTGCGTGATTCAGCAGCAACGCTGAAAGAGATGATAAAGGAAATAAAACTTTGAAAAAAACTAAATTGCTGATTAGTGCGCTGAAAATTTGTGCTCTCGGTGCAGGAGCCGGACTTCTGAAAAGACGGCTTCAAAAAAGGGAAGAGCATAGATTTGACAAGGGCAGACCGCTGTCCGACAAAATGACGGTGAAGCTTTCAAAACTTTTTGGACGGGCGGCAGATATGAGAAAAAAAGAAGAAAAAAAATTTTTTGAGTTAATGAAAAAATTCAGGTAATAAAATCACCTTTTTCGGAATAAGAATTATATAAATTACTTCGGCACAACCGAATGAAAAAATCGGAATCCGCCCCAAAGGGCATAATTTCGGATTGCTTTCATTTGTATCGATGCCGGATGAAGAAAAAGGAGATTTTTAAATTATGAAAAAAATCATTATAACACTTATTGCGGCAATTTTGGCATGCGGCTCGCTTTTCGGCTGCGGAGCAAAGCAGGAGCCGCCGGCAGATTCCGAGGTTAAGACCGAGACAAAATCCGATCGGCAGAACAGTGAAAACAACAGGGACGACACGGAGACGGATGCGGAAAAAGAGGCTGAATAATTCGAATAGTGAAACAAATTTGATTGGAAACGGTTGTAAATAAGAGCATGAAAATGCTCTTATCAGACTGTAGACAAAATTGCAACCGATTTTGTCTACAGTCTGAAAGGTTGTCTCGAAAAGCGAGACAACTTTTTTGATAACTTAAAAATCAAATGCATTTTTCCCGCGTCCGAGGATGGTGATTAAATTACATCAGACTTCTGTAAATTTCAGCGATTTCTTCCACGCTTGTATCTCTCGGATTGCCAGGACGGCAAGCGTCCGCATAAGCAGATTCGGCAAGGGCGGGAATATCCTCCTCTTTAACAATTCCTTTGAGGGTGGACGGTATTCCGACATCCTCGGAAAGCTTGCGGACAGCGTCAACGGCTGCCTTTCGATACTCATCGGGAGTCATATTGTCAACGCCCTCAACGCCCATAGCTTTGGCGATGTCCTTGTACTTTTCGCCGGTGTATTCAGCGTTATATTCCATAACCGCCGGGAGCAGTATCGCGCACGCTTTGCCATGCGGAGTATCATAATATGCCGAAAGGGTGTGTGCCATTGAGTGGTCAACTCCGAGACCCACATTCGAGAATCCCATGCCTGCCACGTACTGACCGAGAGCCATGCCCTCTCTGCCGTCCTTGCCATTCTTCACCGCGTCGCGGAGCGAACGTGCGATTATTTCGATAGCCTTGATGTGAAACATGTCGGAAAGCTCCCACGCGCCTTTGGTTATATATCCCTCAATAGCATGTGTAAGTGCATCCATACCTGTAGCTGCTGTGAGCGATGCCGGCATTGTGGACATCATATCGGGGTCGACAACCGCAACAACAGGAATATCATGAGCGTCAACGCACACAAATTTGCGCTTTTTCTCGACATCGGTAATAACGTAGTTGATTGTGACTTCTGCGGCAGTTCCGGCGGTTGTGGGAACTGCGATTATCGGAACGCATTTATTTTTTGTCGGAGCAACCCCCTCAAGCGAGCGTACATCGGCAAATTCCGGATTTGCAACGATAATTCCGATTGCCTTGGAAGTGTCCATCGACGAGCCGCCTCCTATGGCGACGATGCAGTCTGCGCCGAAAGCTTTAAATTCTTCAACGCCATGCTGAACATTTTCAATTGTCGGATTCGGCTTGATATCGGAATAAAGCTTGTACTCTATTCCTGCCTTTTCAATTAGATCGGTAACTTTTTTGGATACTCCGAACTTCACAAGATCGGGATCCGACGCGACAAATACTTTTTTAAAAGACCGGCTTTTGATTTCGTCCGGTATAGCATTTATGGCTCCTGCGCCATGGTACGAGGTTTCGTTAAGCATAAATTTGTTCATAAAACAAGCACCTTTCTATTTGATAATTTACATAAGGAAATTGTTTTTTTTTTCTTATGTATCAGATTCATTATACATCACAAAAATATTACTGTCAAGTTCAAAACTGTTAACATTTTGTTAAATAATATCTATTGACATTTTATAACTAATTTGATACAATATATATTAGGAAAAAGAAGTTTAATGGTAGGAGTCTGAAAAATGAAAAGAGAAACAGTTAGCAGCATTTACAAAAATCCCGACAGCTATTCGGAAAAGAAAGTTGTTGTCGGAGGCTGGATAAGAAATATACGCGACAGCAAGGCTTTCGGGTTCATCGACTTGAATGACGGAAGCTGTTTTAAATGCGTACAGGTCGTGTTTGAACGCGGTATTATCGAAAATTATGACGAGATAAGCAAGCTTAATATAGGCTCTGCGATTGTCGTTGCGGGAAAGATATCGCTCACCCCGGGCATGAAGCAGCCGTTTGAGATAAAGGCGGAAAAAATCGAAATTGAGGGTCTTTCAACGCCCGATTATCCGCTTCAGAAAAAGAGACACACCGTTGAGTACTTGCGCGAGCAGGCATATCTCAGACCGAGAACAAATTTGTTTTCGGCAGTGTTCAGAGTGAGAAGCGAGGTTGCATTTGCAATTCATCAATTCTTTAACGAAAGAGGCTTTGTCTATGTTCACACTCCGCTCATCACAGGCTCGGACTGCGAGGGCGCGGGGGAGATGTTCAGAATAACCACGCTCGATATGCAGAATCCGCCCAAAAAGGAGGACGGAACGGTCGATTTTGCCGAGGACTTTTTCGGCAAAAGCACAAATCTGACAGTTTCCGGTCAGCTCGAGGCAGAGACATATGCAATGGCATTCGGCAAGGTTTATACTTTCGGACCGACATTCAGAGCGGAAAATTCGAACACAGCGAGACACGCTGCGGAATTTTGGATGATCGAGCCGGAAATTGCATTTGCGGACTTGAATGACGACATGGAGCTTGCATGGGATATGATTAAGTATATAATTAATTATGTCCTTGAAAACTGCGCTCAGGAAATAGAGTTCTTCAACAGCTTTGTGGACAAGGGCTTGAAAGAAAGACTCACCGCGCTTGCGGACAGCGACTACGAAAAGGTGACATATACCGAGGCGATAGAGCTTTTGAAAAAGAGCGGAGCGGACTTTAAATATCCCGTAGAGTGGGGCTGCGACTTACAGACCGAGCATGAAAGATATATCACCGAGCAGATATTTAAAAAGCCGGTGTTTGTAATCGATTATCCGAAAGAGATAAAATCGTTCTATATGCGCATAAATGACGACGGAAAGACCGTTGCCGCTATGGATATGCTTGTTCCGGGCGTCGGCGAGATTATCGGTGGAAGTCAGCGTGAGGAGCGCTTGGATGTGCTTCAAAAGAGAATGGCTGAGCTGGGACTCGACGAAAAGGATTATTGGTGGTATCTGAATCTGAGACGCTACGGCGGAACAAAGCATGCAGGCTACGGCTTGGGCTTTGAGAGAATCATTATGTACCTTACCGGAGTTTCGAATATCCGCGATGTAATTCCGTATCCCAGAACGGTGGGAAATGCTGAATTTTAACAAAAAAATCTGCCATATCAATATGAAATGGCAGATTTTTTGCCTTTGCTTTGCAGCAGGTCAACACAATGGCTTTATGAGTTAAATATATCGTTCATTTTCTTTTTCATTTCGGCGCGCCGCACTTCGGTTTCGGATTCGTCAACCGTTATATGTACGATTGAGCCTTCTTTTGCGTCTGACGGAAGAAGAAGTTTCGGTATATTCAGAATATCACCGTTTTCAGTTTCGACAACGGCAATATCATTTTCAAATCTGTCGATAGTTATTTTCATTTTAATCTCCGATCCGCCGCCCCTGCGGCGGCATAAATTTTCTCGTGTTATTTACGGCTTGCATTTTGAGCAGGGAGTAAGTCCCATGCTCTGTGCCTCGGCAACGGTTACGGGTATTTTACTCTTTTTTAAATATTGACAGCCGTCGCGGTGATATTTTTCACCGGTTTTTGTTCGGTAAACCGTCTGAGATGTGTTCTCGTTTGCCGGAGGGGTGTACGACGGCGTGTAGGACGGAGTATATGAAGAATTGTCGGATGGAGCATATGACGGCTCGGCGGCAGGAGGCGTATAATCCGGCTCTGCGGAAGGCTCGTCCGAGTAATCATATACGCGAATGGTGTAATTGCTGCCGTCGCAGTCGAACATTATTGTTCCGACTTCATCGGTTCTGAATATTGTTACGTTGTTTTGTTCAAGCAGCGACAGAACGCGCTCGGTCGGGTGTCCGTAGCTGTTTTTGCCGACCGAAATGACGGCGTATTGCGGATTGACACGACCCAAAAATTCCTCCGATGTAGAGGTTTCGGAGCCATGGTGTCCGACTTTCAGAACATCTGCTTTTACTTCGCAGCCCGATGCGAGAATATCGCTTTCCTCGGCAAAATCGGCATCGCCGGTAAATAGGAAAGAGTTGTTTTTGTAAACAAGCCGTACCACTGCCGACATACTGTTGTTGTCATCACTTTCATTGACCGGTGCAATAAAGCTGAGACTGAGTATATCCGTATCGATTATCCGTCCGCCGGCTCGGGCATAGACCGCGTTGCAGCCGTTGGCGGTGACCGCATTCAGCAGCTGTTCAAAAGCTTGCGTTGTGTGCTCCTTTTCCGGTATGTAGAATATATCCACAGTCATTTTTTCCAAGACCTGTATCAGCCCGGTGATGTGGTCGGCATCGGGGTGCGTTGCCACAACATAGTTGACGTGGCTGTAGCCGAGAGAGCTTATGTAGTCGGCGGCGGTGACGTCGTAAGGTCCGCCGTCAATCAGCAGCGTTTCGCCGTTGGGCAGCTCGGCAAAAATTGAATCGCCCTGTCCGACGTCTATAAAATGCACACGCAAAAGCCCCGAATCCGGAACGGTTTGCTTTTTCTGCCATTCGGCAGGCAGGGCAATGTTTGTGCCATTGGGGTAATTTGCGATTGAGATTGCGGCAAGTTCGCCGTTCCACCCGATTGAGAAATCAAAACCGTCGGCAACCAAACGGACGGGAACCATTGTTCTGCCGCCGATAATTTGCGGAGCGGTGTCAAACGAGTGCAACTCACCGTTTATATATACATCTGTGGAATTTATTGCAAGACGTATTTCCTTGCCGCCGTATGAAAGCGTGACGGTTTGCGATGCCTCATCCCAGGCGGCATTGCCGCCGAACACTTCGGTTATTGCCCGAATCGGAACCAATGTACGCTCGTTTCGGATGGTCGGCGCTGTGCCGAATCCGGGGTCAATCTCGGATATTTCACCGTTTACAACCATTTGCGGATTGTCAATCTGCATCAAAAGCGCCGTTTCTTGCTCAGCCGACATAGCATTGTATGACGGGAGCAGGGACAGCAATAATACAAAGATAAGTAAAAAATGTTTTTTCATATTTGTATAATTCTCCTTTCGCTTGCTACATAAAATTATACCATAAAAAACAAACTATGTCAATAAATCAAAAATGATAAAGAGTCCGATAAAATCTATGGCACAATCAGCGTTGCCGGAGTAGTGATTTTCGTTGCCATGCTGATTTAAAATATATTTCCGGTTTTGGAAAAGCGATAATAATGAATTTTATACCGCATGAATTGAAAAAACGCGCCGCAATGGATTGCTTCATCGGGCGCGTTTTCGTATGTTAAAATTTTGTTCTTTTATTTTGTTGTGATTTCAACAGTCCTTGTATTGCTGTCCCAATTAACTGTCATGCCGAGTTCCTCGGCAAAGAATCTTACCGGGACAAAGGATCTTTCACGCGTAATTTGAGCCGGAACATCGATTGTTTTCGCTTCGCCGTTCACATACGCGGTGTCCGAATTGAGTGATACTTGTATCGTTGTGGAATCCTTTGTTGCCGTTATTGTCTTTGTTGCGTCATTCCAGTCGACTTTCATTCCGAGCCCCTCCAAAACAGCGCGCAGGGGGGCTAAGGTTCTTCCGTCCTTGATATACGGAGCGACATCGGTTGTGAGCTTTTCGCCGTCCAAAAGAATATTTATTGTCAGAATCCAATCGGAGGACGAAAACGAATTTGAGCTGTTGGTCAGAATCTGTCCGTTTTCGTCTATTGCATAATATGTATCGTGGTTATAATATGTAATCTTCTGAACGTTCGATTCAAGCTGTTTCGGAACATTATCCGGAGGTGACGGAACGGTGGGAAGATTGGACGGAGAATATTGAACGTTCAGCTCATACATATTTTTCTTATCATCAAGAACAATAATGTTTTGCTCGTCAAAGTAGACATCTTTGATTTTGCCGACTCCGGCTTCAGTCAAAAGCTCGACAAGTCTTTCAGCAGAATATGTTCTGATCGGTTCGGTGGCGGAAACCGAGAGCGTGCCATCGCTGTGCAGCGCTATATAGGAATATAGTCTGCCATGATATGTACCCTGTCCGCTGAGTGCGATTTTTTTAACGCCAGTCAGCTTTCTCAGCTCATTTGCGTAAGAAACATCTCCGGCAAGCAGGAGTTTTCCGTCCTTGGTTATTCCGATTGTAGAATTGTGTTCGACCAAAATATCCGAAACATTGCTCCAGCCGTTCACATTGCCCTGTCCGCATTCCTTGTCGGGGAATACGTAGGATACAACCGTTCCGTCGGTTTTAAGACCGATAACGTGATATTCGCCGGCATATAAAGATGCAATGTCTGTCCATGAATTGACTACGTCAAGCATCTTTGCGTGACGAGCCGTATCGTCACCGTATGAATTTTTATGGCATGGCGTTGTGAAAACAGTCCCGTTGTCCAAAAGGCAGAAAACGGCGTCCTGCATGGTAACCACGTCGACGGCGGTATTCACTCCGGCAAGGTCGGCATTCAGCTCGGCGGTGTAGATGGGTGTTTGGGCAATCACGGTGCCGTCGCTTCTTACGGCTGCGTTTGTGGTTGTCACGAACCGCTCAAAATTGCGATAAAAATCCATTGAGCCGAGAGGCGGACGCTCCGGCGGAAAAGGGTTTGAGTTTTCCGTAAATACAGGTTGAATACTTGCAGCCAATATAGACAGTGCGGCTGCAATAACAGTGATTTTTTCATAAAAATCCCCCTTTAATATGATATAATAGCTATTATACCATATTAAAGGGGAAAATTTCATGCATATTTGCTAATTTTTGTAAAGTTCTGCTTTGCCGATATCATTAAAGAGTGACATCTTAAACTCAACAACCTCGCGCATAGCCTTTATGCAAGGGGGGTATATTGCATTCGGCTCAATCCATTTCGGATTTTCAGCAAGCACCTCGCGGCACTTTTTATAAAATGCGAATTTGATATCGCTCGAAATGTTGATTTTCGAAATACCAATTTTAACCGATTCGGCAATTTCCTTATCCGGATTTGACGATCCGCCATGGAGCACCAGGGGAACATCAACGGTATCGCGGATTGTTTTGAGCAGGTCAAGCTTAAGCTCCGGCTTTTTATCCTTTGGATAGATTCCGTGTGCCGTACCTATTGCAACGGCGAGTGAGTCGATTCCGGTTTTTTGAATAAAGTCCTCCGCCTGATTCGGGTCGGTGTAGATGATATCGTCGCTGCCGCCCTCATACGAATCGCCGGTTGTTCCGATTGTTCCAAGTTCCGCCTCGACCGATACATCGGAGGGGTGCGCAACCTCAACAACCTTTTTGGTGATTGCGATATTGTCCTCATATGACATGTGCGACGCGTCAATCATAACCGAGGTAAAGCCGCAGCGGATTGCGCGCAGAATCTCGTTGAATTTTCCGCCATGGTCAAGATGAATAACCATCGGCACGCGTGACTTGTACGCTTCCTCGATGCAGGTTTTTATAAAGCTGTCGCCCAAAAATTCAAGCTCTGTGGGGTGAATTGCCAAAATAACCGGTGCGTTTTTCTCGTTGGCGCTTTCCACAACGCCTTTTAAAATAGCCTCGCTGCCGATGTTGAATGCCGGTACGGCAAATTCGTTCTTGTCCGCAACGGCAAGCATTTCTTTCATGTTAATTAGCATAGTTTCATAGCCTTTCTGCCCACAGGTAGTAAGAATCCTGCGCCCCGTCTGTGGGCGGACGGGGCGCGCTTTGAGTTAATTTTTGCCTTTTGAGCCGGAAAGTCCGATATAATACTTTACAAGCTCAACGCTCTTTTTCTCCGATTGGTGAATCAAGTCGAAATAGTTGATGTCGGGATTCTGCGCGAGCAGCTCGGAGACCGCATCGCGGTTGGCATTCATAAAATCGCAGCCGACATTGATTTTGTTGATTCCGTTTTTAACCGAGTTTGAAATATTTTCCTCGCCCGAGCCCGAGCCGCCATGGAGTACAAGCGGCATTTTTGTAAGGCGCTTAATCTCGGCAAGACGGTCGATGTCGAATTTCGGAATCATGCCGTCGGGATAGTTCCCATGCGATGTCCCGATTGAAATGGCAAGCGCGTCTATCCCGGTGCGCTCGGCAAAGGTTTTCGCCTGCAATGGGTCGGTGTACATCGAATCGCTTGTGAAATTGCCGCCCTCGCTCGCGCCGAGACAGCCTATTTCACCCTCAACGCTGACACCGCGAAGATGAGCATAGTCGGCGATTTCCTTTGTCATTTTGATGTTGTTTTCAAAATCAAAGCGTGACGCGTCAACCATAACCGAGGAAAAACCGTCGTTTATCGCTTTTATGATATAGTCCTTTTCCTGCCCGTGGTCGAGATTGAGCGCGACATTGACCTTTGCTCTTTGGGCAAGAGTGCGAACTGTCGGCACGATAAGCTCGCTGTCCGAATGGGTGAGAAGATGCTCGTAGTAGATATTTATTATAATTGGAGCGTTTTCCTCCTCGGCGGCAGTGATGACTGCGCGCGCGGTTTCGAGGTTGAAGCAGTTTATCGCCATTACCGCGTAGCCGCCCGCGTTCGCCCTGTCGAGCATTTCTTTCATTGAAACGTACATATAATCAATCCTTTCGTTTAGCCTAAGAAAAGTAATCTGAACCCGCCTAAAAAGGCATAATTTCGGCATATTTCGGCTTGTTGTCTTTGAAAGGCGCCAGCCTTTCGGCATCCTCCGCACCAAAATTCCGGCTCAAAATCGGAGTTCGGATTACTTTTTTTCGGCTAGCTAAGCTTTATCTGCGACATGTCAAGCTCGTCCTCTTCTTCGTCAAGAACAACGGCGTCCTCCTGCTTTGCATCCTTTTTGAGGAACACCAGCAGCAGCGCGGTGATTACAGTTCCGACGGTGAGAGCCAGCATAAAGCCCCAGGGGTTAATCATCGCGGGAACAATGAACATTCCGCCGGAGGGAACCATTGAGCCGACATTGAGAATCATTATCAAAGCGCCGCCGACAGCCGAACCGATTGAACAGGACACAATAACGCGTATCGGGTCAACAGCGGCAATCGGAATAACACCCTCGGTAATCATGCAGATACCCATCGGGAATGCAATTTTGATATTGTCAGTCTCGCTGCGAGTGTATCTTGAACGTTTAATCAGCCATGAAAGTGCGACGCCGAACGGGGGTATCATTGACGCACAGATTTTAACAGCCTCGGGACCGTAAACGCCGTCCATCAAAAGACCGTCCGCAAAGAGCGATGCAACCTTATTGACAGGTCCGCCGAAGTCGAATGCTGCCATGGCGCCCATAATCGCGCCGAACACGCCGCGCGAACCGGTCTGCATGTTGACAAGGAAATTCTCCAATGCTTCCGATGCAAGAGCTATCGGACCGCCGATTATAAAGAACATAACCAAACCGATAACAACCGAGGAAATGAGCGGAATAATCATCATCGGCATAAGCCCTTGAGCCCATTTGGGGACTTTGAGATATTTTTTCAAAAACTCAACGAAATATCCGGCAAGATATCCGCCGAGCATACCGCCCAAAAATCCCGCGCCCATGTTCTGGGCAATCATACCCATTAAAAGACCGGGGGCGATACCGGGTCGGTCGGCAATGGAATAGGCAATCGCCGCGCCCATAACTCCGGGCAGAAGCCCCATTCCGTAGACACCGAGTGTAACCGCTGCCTGCCAAACGTTGTAGCCTGCCTTGTAGTCTGTTATCGTGGACGGATTACCGCCGAAAATATTTCCGATTGCGATGAGAAGTCCCGATGCGACAACCAACGGCAGCATGAACGAAATTCCCGTCAGCGCGTGCTTTTTTAACTGTAATTTCTTAAGCATTTTGTTATCCTCCTTTTATCATTTCAATTCTTCCTGAATTTTGTTTATCAAGGCTTTGGGCGATTTTATGGCAATGTGAGTCGGAATTTCGACAATTTTTTTGCCATGAAAACGCTCTCTGCCGCCCACTTTTATATCCGCCGCGATGATTACAACGTCCGCATCTCGGATGTCCTTTTCGGTCAGCTCGTCCTCTGTGCCGATTGTCCCCTGAGTTTCAATATGAACCTCGTGTCCCAGTTCCTTTGCGGCGGTGACAAGCTTTTCCTTTGCAATATAAGTGTGCGCAATACCCGATGTGCATGCAGCTATTCCAACTATTTTCATTTTGTATCATTCCTTTCTTTTTTATTCGGAGAAAATATTGATAATTTCATCCTCGTTTTTTGCATTTAAGAGCCGCTCGCAGGTTTCGGCAGACGCCAATTTCCGCGCCATCTGTGAGAGCAATCTCACATGTGATGAGCCTTTGTCGTTCTCGTTGACAGCCAAAAGCACAATGAATTGAATCAGCTTGTCATCCGCACTTTCCCATTCGACGGGATTTTTGAGTATTCCTATCGCGGCGGTCGTGTCGCTGACATAAACAGATTTCCCATGCGGAATCGCAATCCCGTTTCCGATTCCGGTTGCCGATACCGCCTCGCGATCCATAACGTCTTTGATAAATGCGTCTTTGTCAGTCAGTGAGCCAGTTTTTAAAAGCATGTCCGAAAGCTTTTCAATAGCCGCCTTCTTGTCTTTAGCGTCAAGCTTTAAACAGATATGTTCTTTTTTTAAAATATTATTCATAGCTGTCCTCCAAAATATTTATAACCTCGTCGGCAGTTTCGCATGTCAGTGCCTTTTGTACAAGCTTTTTTGCCGAGCTTAATGAAATACCTTTGATTTTTTCCTTTATTCTGCCGACTGCCGGGAGGGGAACGCTGAAGGTTGTAAGTCCCATCCCGAGCAAAAGAGCTGTAAAGCCGGTGTCGGCGGCTAAGTCTCCACACACGCTCACGTCGATTCCGGCGGTCTTGCCGGCATGTATAACCTGTGCAAGCGTTTTTAAAACCGCAGGATTGTATGGGTTGTAGACCGATTCGACATCGGTGTTTCCGCGATCGGCGGCAGTGATATACTGTACAAGGTCGTTTGTGCCTATGCTGAAAAAGTCGCAGTGCGCGGCAAGCATATCCGCCATAATTGCACTTGCCGGGGTTTCGATCATGATACCGAGATGAATATCGCGGCAGCAATCGTGACCGACAGCAGTGATTTTTTTCGTTATCTCGTCAATCATGGCACGCGTATTTGTTATTTCGTCAAGACTTGTTATCATCGGCAGCATAAGCTTGACGCTTTTCTGTGCACCGGCGAGAATAATCGCCTCCAGCTGCTGAGCAAAAATATCGGGATTTGCAAGGCAAAGCCGTATTCCGCGGCAGCCGAGAAACGGATTTTCCTCTTTTTTCATTCCGAGATAGTCAAGCTGCTTGTCACCGCCTATGTCAATTGTGCGTATCGTGACCGGCAGGGGAGAGACGCGGTTTAAAACCTCACGGTAGGCATCGGTCTGCTCGGAGACGGTAGGTTTTTTCGACATGGACGAGTATAAAAACTCGGTTCTGAAAAGTCCGATTCCGTCGATATGCTCATCGTCGAGCGAGTCCAAATCGGACGGCTTGCCGATGTTTATGCATATATTGATTTTTTCGCTGTCGGCGGTTCGCGCCTCCTCTTTTTTCAGCGAATCGAGTTTTTCTTTAAAGCTGAGTTCGTCCAAAAGCTTTTTTTGATATTTCGATTCGGTTTCGGAATCGGGGGCGATTATAAGCACGCCCTCGTCTCCGTCAAGATATCCCATGCCCTCCGCGCCCGAAAGCTTCCCCGCGCCGACAACCGCCGGGATGCCCAAGGATTTTGCCAAAATTACGGTGTGGGACGCTTTTCCGCCCAGCTCGCATATGAATCCGGCAAGACGGCTGTGGTCGAATTGCATGGTGTCGACCGGGGTCAGTTCGCGCGCCGCAAGAATATATTTTTCGCCGTCGTTGGGAAAAGAAAACTCAGCGTCGGCACCGCTTAAAATCTCTGTCAGTATCTTGCCGATATACTTTATGTCATCGGTGCGCTGACGCATATATTCGTTGCCGCTTGCGGAAAGCCTTGCAGCCATTTTGTCACAGACCTCGGTGACGGCGGCGATTTCGTCCGTTCCGTCGGCGATTGCCGATTCGATCGGCGAGCGGAGCATGCTGTCGTTTAAAAGCATTTCGTACGCTTCGAATATCTTTGCATTTTCTTCACCCAGGTTGGCAAGAGCCTTTTCCTTGAGAACGCTGACCTTGCCGGTTGCCAGGCGAAAGGCTTCGTCAATGCCGACCGATGCGCTTTTTTTCGCCTTTTTTTCAAACCGGATTACGCCGGCGTGTACAAGTCCCGGCGCTCCGGCAATTCCTTTGAAAATTTTCAATGTCTATCACTCCATATCCAATGTGTTAATCAAAGCCTCAACCGCCTCCTGCTCGTCCGCACCCTCGGCTCTGATTTCGATTGTGTCACCCTTTGCCGCACCTGCGCAAAGAACCATGAGAATACTTTTTGCTTCAAATTCTTCGCCGTCCTTTATTATCACGATGCTGCTTTTGAATTTTTCGGCGGTTTTGCAAAAGTCCGATGCGGGGCGCGCGTGCAGACCCTCCTCATTTTTGATTGTATAACTTACCTTTACCATTTATATAGACCTCCTTACCAAGATTCAAATATTTTTATGATTTCATCGATGTCGGAAAGATTTTTCAAGACGCCGCATTTTGACTCGTCCTCTATAAAAGCCGCGGCGGACTTGTAAAAACGCATAATCTTATTTTTTATATTGTCGTCCTCGTTAATGTCAAAGGCGAGAAGAAATATGATGTCCGCGCTTTCGCCGCTGTTCCAGACTATCGGCTTTTCAAGGCTTGCAAATGCCGCAGCCGAGTGAATCACATGCCTGCCGCTGCCGTGGGGCAGGGCAAAACCCCTGCCGATATCGGTCGATGTGCTTTTTTCGCGCCTTAAAACCGATTTTTCAAAGCCGGATGTCACATAGCCGAGCCTTTCAAGACGTGAGCACATCATATGCAAAAGCCTGTTCTTGTCGGAAATGCCGCATTGCGGAAAAATCAAGTCGCGGTTGAAAATTGTTCTGCCCGGGACGATGTTGTTTATCCTGCTGCGCTTTTTAAGCCTTATTTCCTTGATTGCGCGGCGCAGCGTGCGAATGTCGTTATCGTCGGGGAGCTGACCTATTTCAATGACCTTGTACTTGAAATCCTTTATCGGAACAGCTGAAATTACAAAATCACACTCAGATATTTTGTCAATATCTCTTGCAGAGTATACGGCTTTTATTTTTATATCGGGAACAGACGCTGCAATTTTTTCTTTAAAAAGCTGTTGAATCCCGACTCCGTAGTCGCACACAATGCATGCCGAAAGCTGCGAAAGACTGCGCTCAATCGCGCCGCCTGTCTGAAGTGCGATATATCCTGCCTCGTGCTCGTTAAGTTCAAGAGAAAGTTCCTTTTCAAAAATATTGCCCAAAATCCATGCCGCGGCAAGCATGTTCGGATATTTTTCCTTGATTTGAGAAAGCAGACGGTTCGGAAAAACCACGCCGTAACTCAAGCGAGCGGCGGCTGCTTTGATTAACAAAAGCATTTGGTCTGTAAAAAGCCTGTCTGCCTTTAAGTCCACTCCGGTTATTTCGCTTGCCAGATTGACCGCATTGATTGTCAGCCGGCAGAAATTGATATTTAAAAGTTCAAAACTGCGACGGTGTTCGGCGGATTGAAATTCCTGGATTTCGGAAATCGAAACGGCGGATGTTATAAAATTCAGTTCGCAGGGAGGGAGCGGAGCGTGCTTTTTTGCTTCTTTAAAAAGCATTTCGGCAAGGGGAGCATCAAAGTCGGACAATTTATGACATTTCATCTCGCATGGGTGAAAACTGCGTGTACGCAGTATACATAGCGAGAGTAAAAATGTCAGATTTGCCGCGGAGGTTCGGTTGAATTTGATTCCAAACCGATCCTCGGCGTTTATGACAATTTTCGCGGCAATATCCGCTTCAAAGCCGCCGAGAGCCGCACACATGCCGGTGTACTCGGTCGGCGGCAGAAGGGAATATTTTGAAGTCCTTTCATTGATAAGGGCGGAATAGCTTTTTGAATATTCGTTGAAAAATTTCAAAAGAGCGATACGAAAATTAAATTCGCTGCCGCTTATCGAAATCCCCGTTCCGCGCCGCCGCGAAAGGGTAATGCCGCTTTTTGAAAGCTTGTCCGAGACTCTGTCCAAAATTTTGTCCAATCTGCCGCGGCTGATATAATACTTGTCCGAAAGTTTCTGCGCCGTTAAAATGCCGTCCTTGAAAAGACTGCGCATTATAAAGAAGAAAATTTCCTCGTCCTCGTTTGGTGAAAAGTTTTCTATTTCGCTCCACTCGCCGGCGGTACATATAAGCCTTATGCCGATGTGCGGCTTTGAATCTATCCTGCCTGCATTGTGCTCCGATAAAAATTCTCTTGCAAAGAGAATATCGCTGCGGACGGTTCTTGAAGATACCCCGAGTCGCCCGGCAAGCTCGCCGAGCGTGAGAAAATCCTGCTCGGCATATAAAATTCTTAAAAGCTTGAATTGTCTTTTGTTCAATTTGCGGACGGCTCCTTTCCGAACTGATTTAATTATAACTCCGACAGACCTTTTTGTATTTTTAAATTTCTGACGCATTGGTGAAAAAATCTGCAATGACTGTTTTTATCTTTTCCAAATTGCCGAAATTCATGAATAATAATTGAAAAAACGGTAATATATTTTTGGAAAATAAAATATAAATGTATTAAAATAAATAAGCCATACGATAACAAGGAGGAAATCACATGGAACAATATAGCGTATACAAGGACATCGCCGAGAGGTCGGGAGGAGACGTATATATAGGAGTTGTCGGTCCTGTCAGAACGGGAAAATCAACATTCATAAAGCGATTTATGGATTTGCTGGTAATACCGAATATAGAAAACGCATACCAGGCGGAAAGAGCAAGAGATGAGCTGCCGCAGTCGGCAGGCGGCAGAACCATTATGACAACCGAGCCGAAATTTATCCCTAACGAAGCGGTCAGTGTGTCACTTGGGGATAACGCAAAGCTCAGAGTGAGAATGATAGATTGTGTCGGATATATTGTCGACGGGTCACTGGGGTATATCGAGGACGACGCGCCGAGAATGGTTAATACGCCATGGTCGGATCAGCCGATGCCGTTTTATGAGGCGGCGGAAATAGGGACAAAGAAGGTTATAACCGAACATTCCACAATAGGACTTGTGGTGACGACCGATGGAAGTATTACCGAGATTTCAAGAGAGGAATATGTCGGAGCGGAGAATAGAGTGATAAATGAATTGAAGGCGATAAATAAACCTTTTGTGATATTGCTGAACTCGACAACACCGCAGGCTGAAAAAACGCAAAGGCTCAGACGGCAGCTGGAGGAGGAGCATAAAGCTCCGGTTGTGGCAGTGAATTGTGAGGAACTTTCGGCAGAGGATATAAATAGGATAATAGAAACGGTTTTGTTCGAGTTCCCCTTGCGCGAAATTAATATACGCGTGCCGGCGTGGATTGAAAGCCTCGGCTCGGAGCATTGGCTTGATAAGGAAATTTACGACGCTGTTACCGAGAATGTCCGAAATGTGAGAAAGATAAGGGATGTGAGAGATTTTACAAAATCGCTCAGCGGACTCGGGCATATTGAGGAATGCAGGATAGAGGGCATGGACCTCGGCTGCGGAAATGTCGAGGCGGAAATAACGGCTGCCGATTCGCTCTTTTATAAAATTCTCGGTGAGACCTCCGGCTTTGAGATAGAGGATGAGGAATCGCTGATAGAGCTGATAAGAAAGCTTTCGGGAATAAAGAGGGAATATGATAAGGTGTCGCTTGCCTTGAATGAGGTGAGGGAGAAGGGGTACGGAATCGTGTCGCCGGGAACGGATGAGCTTACCCTGGCAGAACCGAAAATTGTGAAACAGGGCGGCAGATTCGGAGTTAAGCTTAAAGCCTCCGCTCCGTCTATACATATGATACGTGCAGATATAGAAACAGAGGTAAGCCCTATAGTGGGAACGGAAAAACAATCGGAGGAATTGGTGCGAT
This sequence comes from uncultured Clostridia bacterium, assembly GCA_934486735.1. GTDB lineage: Bacteria > Bacillota > Clostridia > UBA1381 > UBA1381 > CAKSQL01. The sequence continues at coordinate 92,649 of CAKSQL010000003.1, forward strand.
ATCTCCTGGAGGAATTTGAAAACGATCCGGCGAAAATTTGGGAGTCGAACATATTCGGAAAATCGTTATACGAGCTGGTAAACGAGGGCTTGCACAACAAGCTGTCGCGTATGCCGGATGCTGCAAGGTTTAAACTTCGCGAAACTTTGCAGAGGATTATAAATGAGGGGAGCGGGGGACTGATTTGCATTATACTTTAAAGCTTTCGGTATGTGTGCTTTTGTTTTTTATGTGCGGCTGTGCCGCAATGAAACCGATGGTGAAATTTATTGACAAAAATTATGAGACTGATTCGGCAGTGATCAAAGCGGAAATTCCCGAGTTTAAAAATTTTCCGAACAAGGAATTTGAGGAAAAACTTAACGATGAGTACGAGAAAAATTTTGCGGCGTGGACGGAAGATTTCCTAAAACAATGCGGCAATGAACCGGCTGAAAAATGCGAATTTGTTCTGACGCAGGAAATAAAATACAATAAGCTGCCGTTTTTGAGCGTGGTGGGGGAGGCATACAGCTTTACCGGCGGAGTTCATGGCAGCAGCTCGCGCGCGGCGATAAATGTTGATGTCAATAACGGGACGGAACTGACACTGTCGGATCTGTTCGATGACAGCGGCAAGGCATTTTTAAATCGAAAGCTGCTTGAAATCGAGGAGAAGAATCCGGAGGAATATCACGACTTGTGGGAGCGGCCGAAAATTTCCGATGATAAAAGCTTTTATTTGAGCGATAAGGGGTTGGTGATATATTTTCCGCCATACGAATTGTCCTACTACGCGCGCGGATTTGTCGAGTTTATGATTCCGTACGGTGAGCTTGCCGGCGAGCTTAGACAGGAATATATAGAATTGGCAAATCGATGATAAATGTTATTTTGTACAGAATTGGTATTGACGATATTTTCAATTTATTATACTATCGATGGGCGTTGGTTTATTCACGTCAGCTCGGCTGTTTTTAGCCACTGTGTCGGAACGGACACCCGGATAGAGAGCCGGAGCAGCGGTATTCAGTTGGTTTTGCCAAAGGTTGCCGTTTGGACACCGGCTCTCTTTTTTTTAAATCTGTCCTTTCGATTGCACAACAATTAATAGCAGCGCTTGCATGGCTGTCTGCCCTCGGCTTTTGCATCTTCAAGAGAAATTGCGCGACCTTTTCCTTTCAATGTTGAACAACTTTTCCGATGATATTTGTTGCCGGTTTTTCCGACGTAAACAGTGTCGGCAGAGGCTGAGTCAGCATCGGAATCCTGTGCGGAATTTTGCTCTGCGCTGCTCTCCGCTTCTTGTTTTGCACTTTCTTCAGCTTCTTTTTGCGCTTGTGCCTTTTCAGCTTCTTTTTGTGCCGCCTCGGCTTCCTTTTGCGCCTGCGCTTCCTGCTCGGCTTTTTGTCTTGCCTCTTCGGCGGCTTTTTCCTGTGCCTCACGTTCGGCTTGTGCAGCGCGTGCTTGTTCCTCGCGTTCTGCTTCGGCAGCTATGTCATGAACAACAACGTGGATTTTTTCGCTTGTTACATCACTGTTTTTTAATTTGGCATATACTGTTGTTTCTCCCTCTGATTTTGACAAAAGGGAGTTGTTTTCAAAGTTTGCTACAGCTTCATTCTCACTTACCAATTCGATATTCGCTTTATCGGCATTTCCGGGAACAACAGTATATGCTATTTCATGGGATTGATTAATATCGTCAAATATAATCTCGTTTTCTGCAATATGTATTTCGATAGGTTTTACGGAACTGCCTGTCATTGCGGCGGCTATTATTGTTGCAGCAAAACAAATCGGTATAGAAATCATACCTTTATATTTTTTGTAACGGCAGGCGTCGATAATTGAAGTAACAATAAACGGTGCACTCCAAAACATTACTGCAGGAAGAAGGAAAGATCCCGAAACGGCGGAAATAAAAAAGGTGATTATGTAGTAAGCAAATGCAATAAGCATATGACTTGCTGACCCCGAACGGAAACCGGGGACATGACTCAGCCACTTGATTTTCCTTAAGCTATCACACAGTTTATCAAATTCTTTTGTAATCTCTTTAAACATAACATACAATCCTTTCGCTTAAAAAATATCTGTACATTTTCCCAACATAAACAATTATATCACATTATTTGGCATTTGTCAAAAAAAGTCAAAAACTTTTCGGAAATAATTTAATTATTTCCGATTTGCGCGATAGGGTAGCCGAAAAAAAGTAATCCGAACTCCGATTTTGAGAGGTGAATTTCCGCTTTTACTGCGTTAAAATACTCGGCAATCTGCCAATTTCAAAGTCGACAAGCCGAAACATGCCGAAATTATGCCTTTTTTAGGCGGGTTCGGATTACTTTTCCATTTGTCCTCTACGTTCTCTGCAGGGGCAAAGACTGCATCGCGTCCACCGCCATGACTGCCGTTACCGTCCCGGGTTGACATGATATCCGGGAAAGAGGTATAATAAATATAACAAAATAGAATGGCGTGTTATCGATAAAAGGAGGAGTGATTTGTGAAAGCGTTTGAAACGCCGAGAGTGCTATTACATTGATAAAAGTCCGTCGATGCGTACAATAAATATCATGTGAATGTCATTCAGAGGGCAAAATGATACAAAAATCATTTTGCCCTCTGTTTATCGCTTGCTTTTTTGTATTCGTTCGGAGAAACGCCTGTTTTATCCTTAAAGCATCTTGAAAAATAATATATATTGCGGAATCCGCATGCCGCAGCAACATCCGACACCGAGAGTCCGCCGTACTCCAACAAAGATTTTGCCATGTTTATCCGCTCATTAATAACTGATTGCAGCGGCGTGATGCCGTAGATATCCCGATAAAGATGTGCAAATCTGCCCGGCGAATATCCGCACAGCTTGGCAAGCGATTCCACAGTGTGTTCTTTTTCGGGATTCTTTACGATGGTATATCTTGCCTTTGCCAAACGCTCTTTTTCATCCGCTGCCCGGTTGGTTGAAGCTCTGTGCAATTCTATCAGCAGTTGTGTAACGACTGCTTTTATTATGTCATCGCAGCCGTTTTTATTCATTATCATTTCGTCATTTATATTTTCCATGTATGCACGCAAAAAATGCTTGTTCCCGGTGTGAACGGCTGTGTTGAGCGGTATGGGATATTTTTTTATTATCCCGCCGATTTCATCGCTGTCGATATACATCCAGTCATTAACGAATCCGCTGCCGTTATCCGCAAAATCGCCGTGATACACTGCTTCGCCGGGGGTATTTATAACTGTGTCGCCGACACTGCCGCTGAGTATTTTGCCGTTTTTTTCGTATCTGTACGGTGTGGCAAAACAGCTTACGGTGTAGTGAGAGAATATCTTTCGTGTACAAAATTCGCCGGAACTGTGACTTGTGGCTATACCCATATTCAGGACTTTCATATTTTCACCAACTTTAGCAGGAATATATAAATTTTCATTCGTATTATCCATGGACAAATTGATTATATCACGTTAAAATATAAATGTCAAGAATAATTTCGGAGGTGCACATAATGGAGAAAATATGCCTTAACGGCGAGTGGAGAATGGTCGGAAACGGATATGACTGCATGGGGAATATCCCGGGATCCGTCTATTCGTTTCTGCTCGGCAGCAAGCTTGCGGATGACCCATATTATCGTGAAAATGAATGGGATTATCTTGAGCTGATGAATCATGACTATGTTTTTTCAAGAAAATTCGATTTTGAAAGAAAATCCGATGACCGCAGAATTTTGCTGCGCTGCGAGGGGCTTGATACCCTTACGGAGATCAGACTGAACGAAAATTTTGTCGCGTCAACCAAGAATATGCACAGGACATATGAATTTGATGTGAGCGAATATTTGAATGACGGGGAAAACAAGCTTGAAATCACTTTCCGTTCGCCTAACAAATACGTTGCAGAGAAGTATGTAAATGAGGAACTTATGGGCGCCGGTGACGCGCTGAAAGGATTTATGCATTTGCGCAAGGCACACTGCATGTTCGGCTGGGACTGGGGCGCGCGGCTGCCCGATGCAGGAATATGGCGCGATATATCGCTTATCCGCGAAAATTCCGCACGCCTTGCCGATGTGCGTATTACTCAGCGGCATGACGGCGGAAAAGTTTTTGTGACGGTGAACGCAGAGATTGGCGGCAGCGCGGATGCGGATATAGAGATAACGTCTCCGCTCGGCAAAAAGATATCGGCAGTGAACGGCGAGGAAACAGAGATAAAAAATCCGCTGCTTTGGTGGCCGAACGGTCTCGGCGAGCAAAATTTGTATGAGGTTGCGGTTAATGTGACAGAGGACGGAAAGACTGTCGATTCCGCCGTAAAGAATATCGGTCTGCGCACAATGCGCCTGGTGAGGGAAAATGACAAATACGGTCAGAGCTTTTGCCATGAAGTCAACGGTGTGAAGTTCTTTGCCATGGGCGCGGACTACATTCCCGAGGACAATATTTTGTCGCGTATCACTCCGGAGCGTACCGATAAGTTAATCAATCAATGCAAATCATGCAATTTCAATGCAATCAGAGTATGGGGCGGCGGATATTATCCGGACGGCTTTTTCTATGACAGCTGCGACAGGGCGGGTCTGGTGGTGTTCCAGGATATGATGTTCGCCTGCTCCGCTGTGTCTGCGGATGAAGATATGCATGAGGAGATAAGGCTTGAGTGCATCGACAACTTGAAAAGAATCCGCCACCATGCATGCATTGCTGTGATATCGGGCAACAACGAGGTCGAGGAGGAACTGGACGAGACGAGAGCTGAGGAGCGGAAAACATATCTGAAAATATTTGAGGACATGATGCCGTCGCTGATTGAAAAGCTTTGCCCGGAGATACCATATGTTCCGTCATCGCCGAGCACATGCGGACATTTTATTGATCCTCAGAATGAAAATTACGGAGACTCGCACTACTGGCAGGTATGGCATGGAAATAAGCCTTTTGCTGAGTACAGAAATCATTATTTCAGATATTTGAGCGAATTTGGTTTTGAGTCATTCCCATGCGAAAAGACGATAAATTCGTTTACACTGCCATCGGACAGAAACATTTTCTCACGAATTATGGAAATGCACCAGCGCAACTGCGGCGGAAATGCCAAAATCCTGTCATATCTTGGCGCGACATTCAAATATCCCAATGATTTTGCCACATTGTTATATACTTCTCAGTTGCTCCAGGCAGAGGCAATCAGGTACGGAGTTGAGCATCTGCGCCGTAACCGCGGACGGTGCATGGGTGCATTGTATTGGCAGCTTAATGACATCTGGCCCGTTGCGTCGTGGGCAAGTATAGATTATTTCGGCAGATATAAGGCATTGCAGTATGTCGCAAAACGCTTTTTTGCACCTGTCTTGCTGTCGTGCTGCGAGACAGGCGAGACGACCACCCGGCCGTTTTGTACCATGGACTACACGCGGACGGACTTTTTCACAAAGGCGACTTTATGCGTGACGAATGACACGAAAAATAAATTTTCGGGCATTGTTAAATGGAGCTTAAGGAGCGCAGATTCGCGTGTTTTGCAAAACGGTGAGACTGATGTGACGGCGGATGCGCTGAGCGCAGTTTGGCTTGATGAAATTGATTTTAACAAAACGGATGTAAGGCACAACTATTTGAGCTATGCACTTGTGAGTGAGGGCAAAACCATATCTGAGGGCACTGTGCTATTTACCGCGCCGAAACATTTTGAGTTTGAAAACCCGTCGCTGTCATATGTTATAAACGGAAACGAAATAACTGTGACGGCGGAGAAATATGCAAGGTATGTTGAGATAGATTCGCCCGACAGCGATTTTGTGCTCAGCGACAACTACTTTGATCTCAACAGCGGCGAGAGCAAGACGGTTAAATTGCTTGAAGGCAAATTCGGAGAGATTAAATTAAGAAGTGTGTACGATATAAAATAGCTGTACTGTGTTTGCAGAGCGTGAAAAAAGTCTGTAAAATCAAAATTTTTACAGACTTTTTTACATTTTAATTATGTTATTTCAGTTGTCCGATTATGCAACAGCCGGCGGATTGAATTTTGTATATTCTCTGTATTTTAGTCGTTTGTCAAATCTCCGCTGCCCGAAACGGGAATCGCCTCGCCCAAAACGGTCGGCTGCGGCTTTATTATGCATTTTACAAAATCCTTATCCCTTGCCAGCATCTCGCGCAGAATCACATATCTTTCGCCGCGGTATTGTCTGAGACTGGCACTCACGCCCTTTGCGTTTATCCCGAGCGCGGAAGCGATATAAAGCGCGCGGTTTAAATGAAAGTTTTGCGTCACAATGACTGCGTTGTTTACTTCGAAAATATCCCTTGCCCTGTACATACTGTCGTAGGTGGAAAAACCGGCGTGATCCATAAAAACGTCTTCAGACGGGACACCGTTTTCCATGGCATAGTTTTTCATGGTATTAACCTCGTCATAATTTGCTCTGCCATGGTCGCCGCTCATGATAAGCTTGGGGACGATGCCTTTTTTATAAAGTCCTATCCCTGTTTTGAGCCTGTCCTCCAGCATATGGGAGGGAGTGCCGTCGACACGTACTCCGCAGCCGAGAATAATCGCCGCGTCAAAGTCTTCGTTCGAAAGCGTATCTGCCGAGACAATTTTTTCGGCTGTCGAATCGACAACAAATGTGTTCACAGCATAGGCTGCAATAAGACACACCGCAGCGAGTACCAAAAGAATTTGTATCAGGTTTTTGAATTTATTCATAAAAGTTTTTTTCATGATAAGCTCCGTTCTGCTGCCCGGCATATACACCGGCAAACATGTCTAATATATTTTAAAATTGATGCCATTGATTAGTTCTGCATAATTATTACCGGCATTTCGGCATCATCCGTACCAAAATTTATACTCAAAATCAGAGTTATAATTACGGCTACATCAGTTCAAACAAATTAACCTGATCCGATTCGGGAAGTCCGTCCAGGCAGTGATTCGCCTGCAAAAGTTCGATGTTGGTTTTAGTTATGCCGCTTCGGATTCTTAAATCCTCGATTGTCTTGAACGGTCCTTGCTCTCTTGCCGCGGTGATGCCCTTTGCGGCATTTTCGCCCATGCCGGGGAGTGCATTCAGCGGAGGCAGGATTCCCTCCGGCGTTTCCAAAAAGTTGACTGCGTGTGACTTGTACAGGTCGACAGGAACAAAGTTTATTCCGCGTGCGTACATCTCTATACATATCTCCAAAATAGGAATAAGATTTTCCTCTTTCGGCGAGATTGAACCGTTTTTCTTCCTTTCCAAAAGCTCTGCCATGGAGCGGCGCGCAATCTCCTCGCCGTTCGCCATGAGCGATGCGTCAAAGTCGTCGGCACGCACCGAGTAGTAAGCAATGTAGAAAGCGGTGGGGTAGTGCACCTTGTAATACGCGATTCGGAAAGCCATTGTTACATATGCAACGGCATGCGCTTTCGGGAACATGTACTTGATTTTTTTGCATGATTCTATATACCAGTCCGGCACGCCGGCGGCTTTCATTGCCGCTTCGTCCTCCGGCTTTAAGCCCTTGCCCTTTCTGACGCTTTCCATTATCTTAAACGAATGTCCTGCCTCAACGCCCATATGAATCAGATAAAGCATGATATCGTCACGTGTACATATCGCTTCGGACAGCGTTGTCATGCCCTCTTTGATGTAATACTGCGCATTGTTCAGCCACACATCGGTTCCATGCGACAGTCCCGAAATTCGGACAAGCTCGGCAAAGGTGGTCGGTGTGGTGTCCAAAAGCATCTGACGTACGAATTTTGTTCCGAACTCCGGTATGCCGTAAGTCCCGACAGTCGTGCCGATGTCGCTTTTCAGCTTTAATGCTTTGTTTGAGGTGAAAAGACTCATTGTCTCGGTATCATCCAGCGGAATTGTCTGAGGGTCAAGCCCGGTCAGATCCTGGAGCATTTTTATTACGGTCGGGTCATCGTGACCAAGCTCGTCAAGCTTTAGGAGGTTTTGGTCTATCGAGTGGTAATCGAAATGCGTTGTTATAATGTCCGAGTTCGGGTCGTCGGCAGGGTGCTGAACCGGGCAGAACTCATGAATGTCGTTCTTGTGTGGCACAACTATAATTCCACCGGGGTGCTGACCGCTTGTACGCTTAACGCCTACGCAGCCTGCCGCAAGCCTTTTCATTTCGGCATTTCTTATCTGTTTGCCGGTTTCCTCGGCATATTTTTTCACATATCCGAACGCGGTTTTCTCAGCAACCGTTCCGATTGTCCCGGCTCTGAAAACGTAGCCCTCGCCGAAATATGTCTCGGTGTATTTGTGTATCACCGGCTGATAGTCACCGGAAAAGTTAAGGTCGATATCCGGCTCTTTGTCTCCCTTGAAGCCGAGAAAGGTCTCGAACGGGATATCATGTCCGTCTTTTTTGTATTGAGTGCCGCATACGGGACAGATTTTGTCGGGAAGGTCACAGCCGGATATACCGGTTTGGTCGGTGATAAACTCCGAGTGCTTGCAGTTGGGGCAGATGTAGTGCGGAGGGAGCGAGTTTACCTCGGTTATATCGGACAAAAATGCAACAAATGACGAGCCGACCGAACCACGCGAGCCAACCAAGTATCCGTCGCTGAGCGATTTTCTAACCAGCTCCTGCGCGATTCTGTACATAACCGAAAAGCCGTATGTGGTGATTGAGTGCAGTTCCTTGTCGAGACGCTCCTGCACCAGCTTTGGCAGTGGATCGCCATATATCGACTTTGCTTTGTTGTTCGAGTCATTTATAATACCCTCCTGCGCACCCTCGATTTCCGGCGGACATTTCTCGGTCGGAATCGGGCGCACCGGCTCTATCATGTCGGCAATCAGATTCGTGTTCTCAACAACAACCTCGTATGCCTTTTCCTCGCCCAGATATGCAAATTCTTCAAGCATTTCCTCAGTCGTGCGGAAGTATAACGGAGCCTGATCCTCCGCATCCTTGAAGCCTTTGTAATACATCAGGATTTTGCGGTAGTTTGCGCCCTCCGGGTCGAGAAAATGCACGTCGCAGGTAGCAGCAACCGGCTTGCCCATCTCCTCGCCGAGTGCGACTATTTCGCGGTTTAAATTTTGCAAATCCTCATCGGTGTTCACATCCGTATAGCTCGACTCGCGCTTCATATAAGCATTGTTGCCGATTGGCTGAATTTCCAGATAGTCGTAAAATTCTGCAATTTTCTTTATTTCCTCATGCGGCTTTTTTTCCACAACCGCGCGGAAAAGCTCGCCTGCCTCACACGCGGAGCCGATTATTAGCCCCTCTCTTTTTCGCGCGAGCATGCTGCGCGGAATACGCGGCGTACGGTAGAAATATTTAAGATGCGATGCGCTCACCATTTCGTATATGTTTCTGATGCCCGTTTTGTTTTTGGCAAGCAAAATTATGTGATATGCCTTGCTGCGCTTGCAAGCGGCAGACATGTCATAAAGTTCGTTTAATTCAGCTAATTTTGTCTGACCTTTTTCGGTAAGCTCTGCCAGCATTTTAACAAATATATCCGCGGTCGCCTTGGCATCGTCAACCGCGCGGTGGTGATTTTCCAAAATGACTTTCAAATGCTTGGACAGTGTGTTAAGCTTGTGATTAGGCAACTCGGGATAAAGACAACGCGCAAGCTGAAGTGTGTCCATGTACGAAAAATCAAAGGGTATTCCGCAGTCGGCAGCGGCTTTTTTGACAAAGCCGACATCAAATTTTGCATTGTGCGCAACTAAAATCGAACCCTCGCAGAATTTTAAAAATTCGCCGAGTATTTCGTCTATCTTGGGCGCGTCTTTAACCATGTCGTCGGTTATTCCCGTCAGTTCCACAATCTTTGGCGGAATCGGCTCGCAGGGGTTTACAAATGTTCCCCAGCGCTCGGTCACTTCGCCATTGACAACCTTTACTGCGCCTATCTCGGTGATGTGATTTATCTCGGACGAAAGTCCGGTTGTCTCAAGGTCGAAAACAACGAATGATGAATCGATTGTCTGAGCCTTCATATCATAGGAAATCTGAACGCTGTCGTCAATCAGATACCCCTCCACGCCGTAGAGAACCTTGATTTTTGCGTGGTTGTCCGACGCTTTCATGCCATCGGGGTAGGACTGCACAACGCCATGATCGGTTATTGCAACGGCAGTGTGTCCCCAGCTGATGGCGCGGTTTATCAAATCCTTGGTGGAGGAGACGGCGTCCATCGCCGACATCTGTGTATGCATGTGCAGCTCAACGCGCTTTTTCTCGGCGTTATCCATGCGCACCTCTAAAGGCGGAGCGGACGCGATTGCGTTTGCCGAGATTATAACCTCGTGTGCGTAGTCGTTGTACTGCGCTTTGCCGCGCGCGACAATCCGCTTGCCCTTGGAAAGCTCCTTGACAAGCGTGTCGTATGCGCTGTCGTCCTCTTTTTTATTCATGAAAAGCTGAACCGATATCGAGTCGTTTCGGTCGGTTATGTCGAGCACGAAAAGGTGATATTCCTTTTCTGTCTTTTTGCTTTTTATATCCTTTGTTTCCACTCCGAATATTTCGCCGCAGACGCAGACGGTTCCCGAGTTTTCACCGATTGACGATATAGGAGTTATGTCGCCGCGGATTGCGCTGCCGTACAGCATTTCGACAATTTCCGCCCTTTGGCGCTCTATCGGCTCGCCCGACTCATCGGTATGCCTTGCAACGTGAATGACAGGCATGGCTTTTCGGATGCGCTCCTGTCTTTTTTTTTCTTCTTCCTGCTTTATTTCGCTCAGGTCCTTGACATGGACACTGTTTAGATGATAGTAGTTTTTAAGCTGGTTTTCAAATTGTTCCAGCTGTTCGGCGGCGGCTTCGTCGTCCAAAAGAACCTCCATTCGGCGGCGCGTTTTGGACAATCTTATCTTCCGAACGCCGAGACTTGCGATTTCTCCGCTTTTAATCGAAGAAAACACAACATCAATACGTGGTTTCAATCGGATTCCTCCTTTATTAAATGTGATACTTTCTTATAAAATAGGTCGGGGTGCAGCTCCACGCGTGACAAGCACTGTTGACCAATGCATCTCCGTAAGGGGAGCAGAACGGGTCATTTTTTACGAACACTTCCCAAAATGTGTCCGCGCCAAGCTCTGCCATGCGACCCCAATAATCGGTTATATACTGCCGCGCTTCATCATAAAGCTTTGTCTTAAACAGCGCCTCGACAACGTAATGATGCATATACGGCGTTACGGGATTTATATATTTTTCGTTCCCGATGCATTCTTTCAATATCCTTTTTGCATCCTCCTCAGATACGACATCTGCCAAAATCATCCAAACCTGCGACTGAACGGAATATTGGTTTTTATCATATTCGTTTTGAAATACAGTTCCGTTGTACAAAAAATCAAATGCCGACTTTTTCAGTTTTTGTGAAAGCTCTCGGTAATTGTTCGCTTCGCTTTTTTTGTTCAGTTTTTCGCATAAATCCGCGAATTTTTTCACAGTGTAGATATATATTCCCATGCAGGCAGTGACGGGCTCCGCATCAGACCAGTCCACAAATGTCCACCATCCGTAGTTTTCGGGCATAACCAAAATCCCGTTTTTGTCCAGCATTTTTCTTGTTATATCTATTTGCCGCTTGGCGGTATCAAACAAATCCTCGGTTACGGCTTTGTCCTTTGTATGCTCAAAATAATCGCACAGCGCAGCGGTAAAAAGCAAAGCATAGCTTACAAGATATGCCTCGCCGGTTTCAACCTCCGGCGTTGTATATATGTAGGACGGCAGCAACCGCTCATCATCGTCAAAGGCTGCAAAAAGGTATAGGCAGCGTTTCACTATATCGGAATTTCGGAACGTGTAATAATTCGCCAAAGCCTGAAGTCTGAAATCTCCGAGCCACAGCCTGCGGTCGCGTTTCGGACCGTCCTCAAAAACATCCTGCATACACTCGGCGAGAGTATTAACCGAGATTCGGTCGATTTTTTTCATAATTGCATTGTCACAAGATGCATCGTCAAGCTTTGAAAAGTCTGCGCTGCTGCATGATATTGCAGTGAAATCATTCAGCGTAAAGGCAAAGGACGCCGCAATTACCGAAATCTCGACATATCGAAATGCATATCGGCGGTTCAGACGAACCTCGCCTTTTGTATCAATCGTGATTATTTCCTCTTGAAGCCAGGACGGACAAAGACCGGGCTTATATGTACTAAAATCGCGATACGCTTCGTACGGAGTCTCGGCAAATTTAATCTTGAGCCTGACCGGTGCATCGAGATAATGCTTATATTGTCCGAGAGAAAAACGGAAAAATCCTGTAATATGTCTCCCGAAATCCAGGCAAATTTTATCTCCGGTGCCGTAGCTTTCTTTTTCTTCGGCAGGTATGGCCTTAACATTTTGAAAAGCATCTTCGTCTGCAATAAAATCCACAGGGGAGTATGAGCGATATTCTTTTTTGTGTATTTTGGGCTTACAGCTTTCCGCTTTTTGAATAAATTCCTGTTTTCTCATTAATATACTCCTTTTGCCTTAATATATATCGTCTATACCTTATCCGGACCGAAATTCAATTGCAGAACACGCCAAACGCATTTGTGCGCCCGGCGTGCCTGCTGATTTTTAGAAATAATATTATTTGAAGTACTCTACTCCTGCTTCAAATATAAGCTGATTCTTGTTTCCGGGAACGTTCTTTGCAATCATGTCTCCGATTCGCTCCGAGTGTCCCATCTTGCCGAGAATACGTCCGTCCGGGCTGGTGATACCCTCGATTGCCGAGAGCGAGCCGTTCGGATTGTAGTCGATGTCGTATGTGGCACGACCGTCGGGGGTCACATACTGAGTTGCAATCTGCCCGTTTTCGGCAAGAGCCTTAATCTGCTCGGGCGATGCGATAAAGCGTCCCTCGCCGTGCGAGAGTGCAACGGTGTGCAGGTCGCCGCAGTTCACCTTGGAAAGCCAAGGCGATTTGTTCGACGCGATTCTGGTGATTGCCATGCGCGAGATATGTCTGCCGATTGTGTTGAAGGTTAGGGTCGGCATGTCTTTCTCCGGCACTCTGATTTCGCCGTAGGGAACAAGTCCCAGCTTTATCAGCGCCTGAAAGCCGTTGCATATTCCGAGCATAAGTCCGTCGCGGTTTTTAAGCAGATTCATAACAGCGTCCTTTACAAGCGGATTTCTGAATGCTGTCGCAATGAATTTGCCCGAGCCGTCCGGCTCGTCTCCGCCCGAGAAACCGCCGGGCAGCATAACGATTTGGGATGCGTCTATTCTCTTTTTCATATCCTGCATCGAGGCCGTCACGTCCTCGGGAGAAAGATTCTTTATAACGAATACATCGGCGCACCCGCCTGCGCGTTCAAATGCTCGCGCAGTGTCATATTCGCAGTTTGTGCCCGGGAATACCGGAATGAATATGCGCGGCTTTGCAAATTTTTCACCTGCAACTGTCGGCGCGCTGCTTGTGTAGCTGTAGGTCTCAGGTTCGCTTGTGAATTTGCCTGCTTTTGTGGGGAACACCTTTTCGAGCGGTGCGCACCATGCCAATACCGCCTCGGACAGGGGCAGTGTCATATCGCCTGCAACAATAGCGTCTCCGCCGGTTGCTCCGAGTGTGACCGCTCCGTCAACATCATCCTCGACTTCAAGCACAATCGAGCCTAAAGGCGCGTTAAACAACATATCGCTTGTTATGGATTTTTCAAATGTGAAACCTATCATGTTACCGAAACACATCTGAGAAACGGTCTCGGCAAGCCCGAAACCTTTAACCGCGCTTGAAGAGAGCACCTTGCCGCTCATGATAAGCGCGTGTACTTTTTCGTATATTTCCTTTAAGTTGTCAAAATCGGGCAGGTCGTTTTCGTCATGCTTTAACCCGAACATGACAAGCTTTGTTCCGCTTTTCTTGATTTCCCGGGAAATAACCTTGTCCGCATCAACAGGAACGGCTGTAAAGGAAACAAGGGTGGGGGGGACGTCCAGCTCGTTGAAGCTGCCGCTCATCGAATCTTTTCCTCCGATTGCCGCGATTCCGAGTTCAAGCTGAGTGCGGTAAGCGCCCAAAAGCGCGGCAAACGGCTTGCCCCAACGTTTTTTGTCGTTTCCGAGACGCTCGAAATATTCCTGGAATGTTAGATATATCTTTTTGTAGTCCGCGCCGAGTGCAACAGCCTTTGAAACCGATTCGACAATTGCGTATGTCGCTCCATGATACGGACTCCACTTTGAAATTTTCGGATTGTAGCCGTAGGTCATAACTGTGGCTGTGTTCGTGCTGCCCGAGAGAACGGGGACTTTTGCTGCCATTCCGTCGGCAGGGGTAAGCTGATAAAGACCGCCGAACGGCATCAGAACAGAGCCTGCACCAATGGTCGAGTCAAACATTTCAGAAAGTCCTTTCTGCGAGCAGACGTTGAGGTCGGAGAGGGTGTCAAGCCATTTTTTGCGCACGTCCGAAACAGCGTCCGCCTTGAACGGGCAGTTGTCCTCATCAGGCAGTACAACCTCGATATCGGTGTGCTTGTCCGCGCCGTTGGTATTCAGAAAATCGCGCGAAATGTCGCAGACCGTTTGCCCTCTCCAGTGCATAACGAGGCGGTTTTTGTCCGTAACCTCGGCAACGATTGTTGCCTCGAGATTTTCCTCGTGTGCGGCATTTATGAAAAACTCCGCATCGCACTTGTCAACAACGACCGCCATACGCTCCTGCGATTCGCTGATTGCAAGTTCCGTTCCGTCAAGGCCCTCATATTTTTTCGGCACCATGTCAAGGTTGATAACAAGACCGTCGGCAAGTTCGCCGATAGCGACCGAAACTCCGCCTGCGCCGAAGTCGTTACAGCGCTTGATTTTTGTTGTGACCTCTTCGTTTCTGAAAAGTCTTTGGATTTTTCTCTCAACCGGGGGATTACCCTTTTGAACCTCGCTGCCGCAGGTGGCAAGTGATTCCATGGTGTGCGCCTTGGACGAGCCTGTCGCGCCGCCGCAGCCGTCTCTGCCCGTTCTGCCGCCGAGAAGAATTATAATATCTCCTGCCGACGGAACTTCGCGGACAACATTCTTTTTTGGAGCAGCGCCGATAACCGCGCCGATTTCCATTCTTTTTGCGATGTAACCCTCGTCGTAAATTTCCGAAACCTGACCGGTTGCAAGACCTATCTGATTTCCGTATGAACTGTAGCCTGCCGCAGCGCCCTTTGTGATTTTGCGTTGCATAAGCTTGCCGGCGTGGGTCCGGGCAAGAGTTGCTCTCGGGTCGCCGCTGCCGGTAACACGCATTGCCTGGTACACGTATGAACGTCCGGACAGGGGATCGCGGATAGCTCCGCCGAGACAAGTTGCCGCTCCGCCGAACGGCTCGATTTCGGTCGGGTGGTTGTGGGTTTCGTTTTTGAACATTATGAGCCATGGCTCTTTTTTGCCGTCCACGTCCACGTCCGCAACTATGCTGCATGCGTTGATTTCTTCAGACTCGTCAATTTCTTTAAGCTTGCCCGCTTTTTTAAGCTGTTTTACAATAATCGTGGCAAGATTCATCAGACATTCGGCGCGGTTCGGAGCATAAAGTTCAGACTTTGCTCTTTTGTATTCCGCATAAGCCGCCGAAAGTACATCCGAATATTTTCCGTCCGGAATATGAACCGAGTCAATGTGCGTGGAAAAGGTGGTGTGGCGGCAATGGTCGGACCAATATGTATCGATCATGCGCAGTTCCGTAATTGTGGGATTGCGCTTTTCTTCCTCTTTGAAATATCTTCGGCAGAAAAGCAGATCGTCAATATCCATTGCAAAGCCCATTTTTGTCAAAAATTCTTCAAGCTCGGATTTTGACATGCCGATAAAGCCGTCGGCTTCGGCAACATCGGGGGGAAGCTCGGCTTTCATTTTGAGACTTTCACACTTTGCCATCGATGCCTCGCGTGCCTCGACCGGATTTATTATGTACTTTTTAACTCTTTCAAGGTCCGAATCGTTTATTCCGTCCAGAATATAAACCTTTGCGCTGCGTACGGTCGGACGCTTTTTCTGCGTGAGAATCGAAATACATTCCTCTGCCGACGCGGCGCGCTGGTCGAATTGACCGGGCAGATATTCAACGGCGAATACCTTTGACGAGGGGTCGATTTCGATATCCTCGTCATATGCGTTGTCAACCGGCGGCTCGTAAAAAACCGATGCCTTTGCCGCTTCGTATTCGGCGTCGGTTATGCCGTCGGTATCGTACCTGTTCACGATGCGCACCGATTTCAAGCCGTCAAGCGACAGATTTTCCTTCAAATCGGTCAAAACTCCCAATGCCTCGACATTGAAGCCTTCCTTTTTTTCAACATAAATTCTTCTGACCATTACACTTTAGTTCCTTTCCGAAATTTTGTTGGATACCCTCAATATATATTGTACCTTTTTTTCGATTAAATGTAAAGGGGTGAAACCACTAAATTTTATCATAATGGGAGTGAAATATTCGTAATTTTGCGTATCTTTGAAAAAAAAAATTTTTTTTTGAAAAAACAGTTGACAGCGGCAGAAAAATGTGGTATACTATTATGCGTAAAACAAGCAGAGCTGATATGTTCTCACCGTACGGAGTTTAATGCTTTACGGTAAATATTCACAATTTCGGTTGTGTATGTTTAATTTCGGATGTTGTTTTGCATTCGGATTTTTTTATTTTCGGGAACACGGCATTGCAGTGCAAAATAAGGTAATGTTTCTAAGGAGGGAATCACCATAGCTATTAAGGAATTACAAATCAACGAGGAAATTCGCGATAAGGAAATCCGCGTCGTGTCGCAGGACGGAGAGCAGCTTGGCGTTATGAACGCGTCAAAGGCAATCGAGCTTGCATATGACAAAAATCTTGATTTGGTCAAGATTGCGCCGACGGCAACTCCGCCGGTATGCAAAATCATGGATTACGGCAAGTACAAATTTGAGCTTGCAAAACGCGAAAAGGAAAACCGAAAAAATCAAAAAACGATGAATATTAAGGAAGTTCAGCTTTCACCGTCGATTGACACAAACGATTTTAACACAAAATGTAAAAATGCCGTCAAGTTTTTGAAAAATGGCGACAAGGTTAAGGTTACTGTGCGGTTTCGTGGTCGTGAGGTCAGTCATTCCGAGATTGGTGAAAAATTACTTCTCCGCTTTGCCGAGCAGGCAAACGAGGCAGGCACAATGGAACGCCCGCCTAAGCTTGAAGGCAGAAACATGACAATGTTTCTTGCACCGACTGCACAATAATTTATTTTTAATTTTCGGAAGGAGTGGATTGCTATGCCTAAAATAAAGACACACAGAGGCGCTGCCAAAAGATTCAATCTTACAAAAAAAGGTAAGGTTAAGATGAACAAGTCGTTCAGACGTCACATTCTGAACAAGAAAACCACAAAGAGAAAACGTCATTTGAGAAAACAGGCTTATTGTTCAGCAGCGAATGCAGCTGTAATCAAAAAGCTGATTCCTTACAAATAAGATTGAAAGAGAGGTTTAATTAACATGGCAAGAGTAAAAGGCGCTTTAAATACAAGAAAAAAGCATAAAAAAGTTTTGAAGCTTGCTAAGGGCTTCAGAGGCGGAGAAAGCAGACTCTACAGAACTGCAAACCAGGCTGTTATGCGTTCGATGCAGAATGCATATATCGGAAGAAAACGCAGAAAACGCGATTTCAGACAGCTGTGGATTGCAAGAATCAGCGCTGCCGCAAAGATGAACGGCATGAACTATTCAACATTTATGAACGGACTGAAAAAATCCGGCATAGAAATGAACAGAAAAATGCTTTCAGAGATTGCAATCGCAGATCCGGCAGCTTTTACAAAGCTGGTTGAGACAGCTAAGGCTGCTCTTTAATTCGTAAAAATTATGGGATGTGTTACACATCCCATCAGACTGTAGACAAAATCGGTTGCAACATTGGATTTGCAACCGATTTTTGTATTACTTGAGCCAATATTTGAATAAAGTCGGGGGTAAATGACCTCAAAAGTCCCTTTATCCGTTTCCATTTCGCAAGCTTTTTTAAATTCATACATGCAAAGCGGAGGGTTGCCTCAGCTTTTACTTTCGCCAATCCTCTGTATTGAGTATACCTCATCGCATGCTTTTCTTTCGCATCTGCAAACACTCGCTCTATTGTTTCTTTCCTTAATTTGTATATATCACTGTATTTTGGTGTATGCCTGTAATCCTCAACAAGTTCATTATATTTTTCCCATATATGATGCATAACAACTTTCTGATTTGTTTTGCTTTCAGTGCATTTTTCCTTAAAAAGACATTCTGAATATTTTTCCGGATCACTTTTATATTTCCGATAACCCTCACGATTTATTGTACTGTACCTTAATATTTCATTTGTGGGACATATCATACAGTCGTAATACTCGTCATATATAGTCATGTTTTTTGAAAAAGCCTTTCCTTGTCATCGGTCTTTTATATGGAATTGACGGTATTCTTCCATCATCTATTATTTGCTTTGCTAATAAAGTTTTGCCGCCCCTTGTCACAGCGAACCTCTGTAACAAGATAAATTGCTTACGGAGTGCTATGGAAAACTATTTTTGATGCTGATTTAACATACATTTGACAAACGCAGAAAAAAATTTGCAATAATTTTAAAAAAACTCTTGACAAAAGCTAAAAAAAATGATAAAATAATATGCGTAGTCAAAAAATGAATGTATGCGCCAGTAGCTCAGTTGGATAGAGTGTTTGGCTACGAACCAAAAGGTCGGGGGTTCGAATCCCTTCTGGCGTACCAACGAAAAACCGCTTAACAAAGCCATTTGTGCAATGTTAGGCGGTTTTTGTTATGTTCGAAAACGGGCGAAAAATTCAACTATAATTCAACTCGATATAAAAAGTCATGCCTTTTTTAAAAATATATCGGATAATATATCGGCGTTTCTTTGGTCTGCTTCTTCCATAATGTGAGCGTATATATTAGCCGTTGTGGATACCTGTGCATGTCCGAGCCTTTTAGATATTGATACACTGTCCACACCGTTAAAATATAGCATACTCGCCATTGTGTGTCGAAATGCGTGTGCGTTTATATGGGGCAGATTGTACCGCTCTGAAAATTTATTCAAATAGTCGGTCACGCTGTCGGGGTGCATGGGATTCCCGTTGTCCTGCGTGAAAAGAAAGTTTTTGTCCTCATAATATGCGCCCAGTCTGAGCCGCTCCGACATCTGCCACTGTTTATATTTTTTTAATAGCTGCATTGTCTCCGGGGGAAGTGCTACATATCTTTTTGATGTGGCGGTCTTTGGCGTGCTTTCATATACGCCGATATCGGGCGAGTAAAGTATTGTATTGCAGATATAAATCCGATTGCTTTCAAAGTCAACTTTATCCCATTTCAGACCGAGTATTTCGCCGCGCCTTGCTCCGGTGATTAAAAACATGTGGGTCAGTGTCTGCCACTTTATAGGCTCATTTTTCAGAGCGGCGGCGATGGCGTGCACCTGCTCCGGCTGAAAATAGTTTACCTCTTTTTTCGTCACCTTTGGCAGGTTTGCACGGCTTGCAGGGTTAAAAGGTATAAGGCACTCCTTGACAGCCTGCTCCAATACGGTCGAGATTAGCCGATGATGTTCCAGTACCGTTTTTGGGCTTAATTTGCCGCCTGTGACCTTGTTTTTCTCTTTCTTTGACAGATATGTGTACAGGTCATTTAAATGGTCTACGCGTAAATCCTTTAGTTTTATATGCCCGATGTGGGGGTATATTCTTGATATTAAAGATTTATATAACGTAACGGTGGAATGTTTTGCGCCGCGCTGTTCTTTTAAATCAATGACATAATCACAATATACTTGAAAAGTTTGCTTTGTGTCGCTCTTTATACCCTCTCGGCACTCCTTTTCGAACACTGCCGCAAAGGCTTCGGCTTTCTTCCGGGCGGTTTCCTCTTTCCATGTCGGCAGAACATCAAAAGTAGTTGTATACGGTTTTAATTGGTGTCCGTCTGCACCCCTGCCGCGATGTACGCGTATAGAGTACGAAATTAGCTTGCCGTCCTTGTTTCTGCGTTCTTGTATGCTTGCCATTGTCAGTCCTCCTTTGACTTAATTTTGCGCGGCTTGATTGAAATTTCTCTGACCTTTGTCAACTCTTTTTCAAGCCACAGATTCATGACATCCTTGTCTATAAAATCGTGTTCGTACGGTTCTTTGATTTTCTGCCAGCTTTCGAAAAAATGCTGCATTTCCTCAGAAGCTTGCAATCTTAACTGAATTATATTTCTCATATTTTTCAGTTTATCTTCCGGTATCTCTATATCTATTTTATAATATTTATCAATTTCTGTAAAATCTTGTATAATATCGTTAACTGAACGCTCTTTTTCTTCCGCTCCGGTATTGATGACCTCATGCCCGCATAACCAATCTATAGAAACGTTAAATGCATCGGCAATTTTGATGATATTTTCAACCGAAGGCATTTTTACACCCTTTTCATATCCCGAAATAGTTGCGGTAGTCACTTTGGCTGATTTTGCGAGTTCTGCCTGTGTCATTTTATATTCGAATCGCTTTTCTTTAATTCTTTTAGCTAAAATTTCACTCGAATCCATATATTTCACCCCTTTGTATAAATTATATCATATTTCATTATAAAAGTCAACAAAAATAACAAAAACAATAATTATATATAAAATGGCTGATAAAATAAAATATGGTTAATGTTTGGCGTTGATTTATAACATTTTGATATACTTTAATATATTTTGGTGTATCGTGGAATAAAAATATAAAAAATAAAAAATATTTTCATAAAACGGTTGAAAAATATTCGCATTTGTGGTATAATAAATATAAAGAGAATAAATATTTTAATTTATAGGAAAGAGGTCGAAAAAATGGCGAATCAAGACATCAGAGCATTGGCAAAGGACAACGGCGTGAAGCTGTGGCAGATAGCCGAAACGTTGAAAATCACTGATACAATGTTTTCAAAATGGTTACGGCATGAGCTGCCGGACGAGAAAAAAAGTAAAATCCGCTCTGCCGTAAATCAAATAGTGTCAGAGCGGCAATAAAAAAATACCGCCGAGCGGCAACTCGGACGGCACTTGAAAGACCAACACCACAAAATGAAAAGTCTTTGCAAATTGATTATAACATAAATTTATCCGTTTGTAAAGACAGAAACGGAGGAAAATTTTATGCAAAAAATATTTATGACTATCAGAGAGACCGCCGCAACGGGTATATTACCCGAGTATGCGCTCAGATTAAGGCAGAAACAAAACAAGCTGCCCTGCATTATGTGCGGTACAAAATGTATGATTAATTATCCGCTTTTGGTGGAGCAGCTTCAAGAGGAGTGCAAAAGGGCGGTGACGGCACCGTGAAATGTGTTCTTGACTATCTTGCAATCGGTAAGGAAACGGCAATCACAGCGCGAGAAATAGCCGCTTTAATGGACGTAGGTATTCGGGACGTAACAAAGGAAATAAACACGTTTCGGAAACGCGGGACTTTGATATGCGGAAATGCGTTCGGGTACTTCTACCCGAGTACCGCCGAGGACATCAAAGAATTTTGCCAACGTACAAATAGCAGGATAGAGGACATGCAAAGCATTGTCAGACCTGCGGAGAGGTATTTGGAAAATAGAATCATGCTCAGAGCGGAATAATGTACCGCTCTGACGATATAAAAACGGCTTTGAGGAAGACAATACAAACGAAAATCCGTTTGGAAAAGGTAACCGGTAACCGAAGTAACCGCAAAAAATAATAGCTTTTATAAAGGCGAAAAGAAAAAATCTCTCATGCGTATAGGAATAAAAAATAGTGGTTACGTGGTTACCAAGCCACGAAAACCGCACAATCAAGCCATTTATAAAGGTAACCACATATAAAAACAAAGTGTAACCATGGTTACCAAAAGGAGCGAAAAAAGACGTTTTTTAATTTTTTTATGAATATCTATTGACATTGTTATGTGTTTGTGGTATATGTTATTATGAGGGATAGTATTAGCTTGTGATAATTGTGTATAAAGCACTTTATCATAGAGGTGTAATCGGGATGAGACCGAAACGAGCAACTGAGGGCGATAAAAGACCTTGTATGCATGGCGTTGATAAATTATATAATATACATACGCGGAAGATACAAACTCCAAACCCCGGAGCATGTTTCACTGTACCCGATTCACCCTCTAAACTAAAATTATAAATCCTAATTCTGATACCAATATACACACCAATATAGGTACTAATACAGATACTAATATGATACCAAAACAAGGAACATACATAAACAAAAACAAAACGAAACAAAAATAAAGGAATAATAACCCCCTTACCCCCTTTTGATTGTTTGCTGTCGAGGAGTGTTTTAAAATACTGCCGGGAATCGAGGACAATCAACGACATACGAGATTAAAACATTGTTAAATACTGCACCTAATACTGCACCTAATGCTGCACCATTAAAAAGACAAAAGACAAAGACAAAAGACAAGGACAATATAAACCCCTTAATCCCCTTTGACCGAAAAAATGGAAAGGTTTAGGCAAGGTTAGCAACAAAAAAGGGTGTCTGTTATGTGATACACCCTTTAGGCTGATAAAAGCAACGGATTCAAAGGGACGCCCTGATTTAGGGCTGCCAATGTGGCATTTGTAACGCCCTAAAAAGCCGCTCTGACAGAGCGGAGCAATAAGCTAACTAAACACATACCCGAAAGCATTAACGGCATTATGCGCTTAATTTTGCCCCTTGTGAGTATTATATCACAAAGGAGCGAGAAAAGCAATGACAAACGAGGAACTGGCGCAAGAGATTTATTCGGGTAATGACAAAGCGAAAGAGCAGCTGTACACACAAGTCTATCGGCTTATATACCGCTATGCAATGAACTTTCAAGCCGCTTATGCTGACAGGTGTATGTCGTGCGGCATTGAACTTGATGACATGCTGACCGAGGGATATTTTGCAATGATAGACGCGGTCAAGGCATATTGTGAGAGCGACAGCGGATATAAATTCAACACGTTTATGACTTATCCGCTTAAAAACAGCTTTTACGGCTTAATCGGCTATGACAGCAAGAAAAGGCTTAACGACCCTTTAAACAGCTGCGAGAGCCTTGACAAGCCTTTACCCGATGTAGAGGATACGACTTTAGCCGACACCGTAGAGGACAAGAACGTGACATTCGCCGAGGATATCCTCAGAGACATTACCTTGTCGGGAGTGTTTAAAGCCGCTAAAGCCGCTCTGACAGACATTCCACACGCTTATGACATTCTTTATCTCGAATATGTGAGAGGACTGACACGTGTCAAAATAGCCGCAAAAACAGGGATACCGGAGCAGGAAGTATCACGACTGAAGCAGCAGGCACTTAGGGAACTCAGACGACCGAAAAACAAGCTTGTACCGACCTACCGTGAGGAGATACTCGGGACATCTTGGCGGCTTGGCGGCTTGGAACGGTTCAGGAATACCGGGGAAAGCTCCGTTGAGTGGGCAGTACAAAGGCTGACCGAGTCAGAGCGGAACAGATGACAGCGATATAACGGGGTACATCAAAAACCATAAATTTCCATGAGGACAACGGTGCAAGGGGACTGTTTCGTAGCAAAAACTCCCTAAATGAGATTTTAAGAGCATTTCATGACTTTGGTATATACTTTCATACCACGATATACAAAATGCGCTTATGGGCAAAAATAACCGCCAAATACGGCATTGTGTGAGGTGTAATATACCGCTCTGATAAGATTTTGAGGAAAGCGGACATTTCGGACACCTAAAAAGGGTATTCTTGACAGGCAAGCATTACAAAATCCACTATATCAAAATAAAGCGCAAAATTGACCTCTGACAGGTTTTTGGTAAAAAGCATGTACTTTCATAGGGTGATATGCTTAAATGACACACACGCAAGAATGACCGCAAAATAGATATGCTGTGCGGAGTGTTAAAACAGTTTGGGCGAAAAAAGGGTATTTGGTGAAGAACAGCCAAGGGCGGTTGATGCATAGCACAAAATGCCATGGTGTCAAGGGCACATATATAAAGTTATTGCAAAAAGCAGATGAAAATATTAATATTCCGGAAGAAATACCATTCTAAATTGTCTAACATTCAAAATTTATGTTAGCCTAAATGTTAGACCCTAAAACGGCTTAACCATGCGGTTTATTAATATAAGTCTAACAATCTAACAAGTCTAACATAAATATATTACGTATGTGTCGCTTTCCTCGTTTTAATACATGTGTATATAGTGTTGACATATGTCAGAGAAAAAATGTTAGAATGTTAGACTTTAAGCAAATAAGCGGCTTTGCGGTACTTTTCATGTTAGAGGATATGTTAGATGTATGTTAGACAAGGGGGTGAAAATATGCAATTAAGACCACATAATGGTAACAGGCATGTATAAAAATGGAAACAGAAACAAAAATATTATTAATAATCTTGTTGGTGGTATGGGCAGTGTTGGGAATGTGCATAAGACAATAATTCCGCTCTGAATAAAAAGAAAAGTCCGGCGCACTACCGGACTTAATCAGGGCTATTTGTTCAAAGGGACTACAGCGAGAGTTTTACCCAATGGGGCTAAAATTTTTAAAAGTGTGTTTATTTGTGGATTTGTAAGCCCTTTTTCCATTCTTGCTATAATCGGCTGTTTAACTCCGCTCAGTTCTTCAAGCTGTTTTTGACTGATTCCCTTGTCCTGTCGGGCTTTGATGAGTTCACCAATCAAAGCAACCCTTAAATCGCTCTCTGCTTTTTCTTCCGGAGTTAAAAGGGAATCCATAAAATTCAGAGCATTTTCACCTATTGCGGCTGTTTTCCGCTCTGTCACGTCTGCCATATTTGCCTTTGTCTGTTCTGTTGCTTGTACGTAGTCGATATTTGTTTTCATTGTCTTTGCTCCTCTCTATATATTCATTCATGAGATTTTCCGCTTTTTTGATTTCTCTCTGAGGGAATAAAAACCGCTCCGAATCAGAGCGGTACACTATCCACATAACAGCTGTCGGGGCATATATCAATTTTGTTTGCCCACACCTCGCGGCTGTCAATATTTGGGTCAATATCCCATGCAATGCAATGCTCATCATCGACATATACTCGGCGAAAAGTATTTATATCCGACAGAATCTCAAAAACTGTACCGGGACATAACAGCGGAGCGGCATTATAGAGCCTTTTTTCGCCATTGTCAAAAGTAAGCGTTAAGGTAAAATCATCATTCGGGACTACGTCTATTAATTTTTTCTTGCCTGCCGCAAAGTATTCCGCCATTTTCCTGTCAAAACCCATAGACAAATAATACTCTATGCTTTTTTTCATGGTTTTTTCCTCCTTTGGCAATTCAGAGCGGTCGGACATTTGTTTATTCGCTTTCACGCTCTATTTTCTCGTCTATGGCTTCATTTACAAATCCATTCAATGATTTACCCCTGCTGTCGGCAAAAGCCTTTATAACGTCCTTTTTGCCTTTGGGGACGATTATTCGTAAATTATCGTAAGTTTTTGCATTATATTTATTTTTTGCTTTTGTTTGTGCGTTTCCGTTTGATTTAGCCATTTTTAAATCACCCCTTGACAACATCACTATAATGTGTTATAATGGTGTCAGAAAGGGAACGGCTTTGACGTTCCGCAGGGATTTTTAAATTTTTATTTTAGTCGTCCATCCGCGAAATGGGCGACTATTTTTTTATGTTTCGTATAATTTCCAAGACTGTAATAAGTATCAGCAATTCAATTATATAATTCATATTAACACCCCTTTCTGCAGAGGTGTCGGAACAGTCGCCACCATTCCTATTCTAACACTATATATTATATCATAAAAATAATGGTTGTTCAAGTATCAAAATAAACAAATATACTTGTACAACTTTGTGTATAATTACATATTGACATATACTTGTACAAGTAGTATAATAGAATCATAAACAGGAGGTGAAAACCAATGAATCACTCGTCAACGTATTCCATTATGTCACCCGGCTGACATTCAAGGATTTTGCACAACTTTGATATAGTTTTGCTGTCAAGTCCACCAGTGCCATTTTTTATGGCTGTCAGTGTCCCTTGACCGAGAAGTTTTTCTTTGCGTATCTTATATGTTGTGTAACCTTTGGATTTCAACAAGGCAAAAAGCTTATCATACTTTATTGGCATATAATCACCCTCTTTCTGATTATATTATATCATAAAGTATGCACAATGTCAAGTGAATAATATGCACAAATAAATACACCTAAGTTTGTGCATAATTACATATTGACTATTCACAAAGTTAGGTGTATAATAAAAGCATAAACAAAAGAAAGGAGTTCAGAAACATGAACAACAAAACAATAAATTTATTAGAGGTAATGGACGCACTTAGCACTATAGAGATACTGCTTGAGAGAGCGTGCACAGTGGCAAACGACCAAAACGAGGGATATTTTTCACTGAATCCCGATGATGAGCGCACAGCGGTAATATTACAATGTAAATACAGAGCGGCAAGTACACGGCACGATGTAATACAAGAAATTGCAAACAGCGCACTGGAGCAAATAACCGCTCTGACTGCGGCACTTGATATGAAACTGAGCGAGTTAGGAAAGGAGCAGGAAACAGCATGAACGCATTAAACAAAATTCGGAGTAAAGTAATGACGATAGGGAATAGGCTGCATATAAAAGGCGCAACCCTGTCACAGGCTTTAAAAATGGCGTGGAGAATCGTCAAAGCAGGGATAACGACAAAGGTTAAGGGGGTGACATTCGGAAACGCTCAAAAGGCACTGGAGCGGCTCACAATGTACCGCTCTGAGGATATCATCGTAGAACTTAAGCGCGACCCGTTGAACTTATACGACCCGAACGCGATTGAAGTGCATGCAGGGGTCAAAAATAAAGGTATCGTAAAAATCGGATACTTGCCTGCTCCGCTCAGCTTTGTTATGTCATGGTTATTCGATAAGGGTATCGCGGTAAAAGCCTTGTATGGGGAAATACGGGGCAAATACGAACAATATATGAATTACGGTATCGAAATACAGTTGTACGTATAAAAAATGCCCTTGCGGAGAAAGCAAGGGCAAACACCCGAAAAGGTGTGCTATAAAACACAAACATATTATACCACAAGATAAAACAATTGTCAATAACAGGAGGATAAAATCATGGAAAACATTATAGAAAAATTATTTTTTGATTATCAGCAGACAGAGGAGTACGCGCAGGACTTTGACACCATGCCGGGGAAAGACGCAATCAGAGCGGCACAGGATAAATTTGTAGAGCCGTTTAAGGAGGATTTTGATTTATGGAATAAACTGGACAGAATTTTAACCGGTGCGTTGTGTGCTATGGAGGATTTTGGCTTTGTGCAAGGCTTCAAATTTGCGATGAGGTTAAGGGACGAATGTAATAATAAAAAGCCGACTGTCTGAAACGTTCGGGCAGGTCAATACAGTGTAAAATTTCAGAGCGGATATTTACCAAAATCTGAGCGCGAAAAAAACCCGAAAATAATTCAACAATAATTCAACTATTTTGCAAAAAGTTACAAAAAGTTGTCAAAAGGTACAAAATGGTAAAAGCCTACAAACCGCATGATACCGCCATTTATGGCACTTTACCAAACAATAAAAAATGTCGTATTTTTGACTACGAACCAAAAGGTCGGGGGTTCGAATCCCTTCTGGCGTACCAATTCCCGATACCGCATAAATGCTCAAAAGTATAGTGTTTATGCGGTTTTTTAATGTTTTTTAGCGTTCCGTTTTTGTACTGTTTTGAACATTTTTTAACTTTAAAGTGTTGTCAACTTTTCACTTTTTTTATGAAACCTATTGACAACACGAAAAAAATGTACTATAATAAATATGTATTTAAATACAAGTGCAATTATATGTTTTAGGGCAGGGTGAAAATCCCTACTGGCGGTAATGAGCGAAAGCTTTAGTCCGAGAGCTGAAAGGCAGAGCGGGTGCGATTCCCGAACCAACGGTACAGTCCGGATGAAGAAACAAAATCATAATATCTTCTTATAAAAATGTCCCTGAAGCATTGCTTTGGGGATTTTTTCATATGAAATTGAGTTTTACGCACTAAAATTAAAAATTTCAGTCTTAATCCACATACACATTTATAGACCATATTTGAAAAACGATGAAGGGTTGTGTCAAAAATGAAAAATACGAAAAAATTAACTACATTGGGATTGTTGGGTGCACTGTCGATAATCATGGTGACGCTGATACATTTTCCGCTGTTCGCCGCAGCGCCATTCCTGGAATATGACCCGGCGGATATTCCGATATTTATTTCGGCATTTCTGTTCGGACCGCTTGCGGGATTTGCGCTGACAGTTGCGGTCAGCATTGTTCAGGGCATTACGGTCAGCGCATCGGGTGGTTATATCGGAATAGTTATGCATATTCTCTCGACCGGTGCATTTGTTCTGGTGGCAGGGAATATATACAAAAGGAACAAGACGAGGAAGAGCGCGGCAATTGCACTCGGAGTCGGAGTGATTGTCATGACACTGGCTATGACCGGCTGCAACATGGTTTTGACTCCGATTTTTATGAACGTTCCGCGCAGCGAGGTTATAAAGCTGATACCGCCTGTGATTCTGCCGTTCAACCTGGTAAAATCGGGCGTGAATGCGATTGTCACCATGCTGGTTTATAAGCATGTGTCAAATTTTGTGCATAGGTAAAGCAGTGTTAAAATTATTCGGTTGTTCAAGGACGGTTTGACTTTAATTCTGCTGAGGGACTGTAAAAAATTTTGGATATTTTTTTACAGTCCCTATTTTTGCATTGAATCTATTATCGAGTAAATATTATCGATTATATATTTTTGTGCATCAATGTCAAAAAACGACGTATATCGGTCCTCGCCGCGGCAGTGTCTGACTTTCACTGTGATTCCGATTTCAAAACCTTGCTGAGTTGGCACGACACTTTTTTTGCCGCTTGGGGCGTAGATTACGTCAAGAAAGTTAAAACCGAGCAGCCAATTATTGATTGCTCCGCATTTGAATTTCTTCATATTTTGTTCTTCAACAAGTGAATTAATACGTTTGGCTATTTGTTTGGCGCTTATCGGTTCTTCGGAATACCAAAAACGGCTTAGTTCTTTTCGGGTGATATAAAAATTGTGTTTTCGTCCTTTGGGCGGCTTCTGATACCGAAGTGCAAGCATGCGCGGCGGAGGACAAAGCATATTTTCTTCCTCTACTGCAAATAAGCCGCCTTTTTCCGTTGCCTGTCTCAAAATATCGGACACGTAAAACAAACATCGGGATATGCGAATGTTGTTTACAATATCATTTTCCGGAATCGGAGTATTGTCAAGCGGATTTATCCCGTTTGCAAGCTTTGCAATATACATATTAGCTCTTTGTATGAGTTCTTCATCTGTCATTTTATCCACCCCCCTTTTAAATTATTTTAACACAATATTTTCCAAAACACAACAGATAAAAACAAATTTTCTGATATACTCGGCGGTTATACGAGTGAAGAGACGATTTCGGCAATGCCTTTAATTTATGTAAAAGGTACGCTGAAAATAAACAAAAACTGTTCGATTCAGAGATGCTTTTTAAATAGTAAGCCTCAGACCGGTGCGGCAACAAGGAGTACGAAAGCGGATATTTCTTCAATATCCCCGGATCTGCCACTGTCGTATATGACGGAACGCGCTTTTCTCTTTCCAAGATAATCATGCCGTTTGCGGAGGAAAGCCTGCCAACCGCCGATTTGCTTGTTTCGAGTAAGGTTCGCGGCACGACAACCGATACACTTTATTATTATTTTATCGGCAGCGAAAGCAAGAATATCAGAGTTAAAAAAACGGTGCGGACGGAATTTCCGAGATAAAATGCTCGCTCAAGGGACGACTTTTGAGGGATACATTGTATAAATATTCCTTTGCGAAAAATAAGATGGGTGAAGAAACGACCGTATATTTTTGGTCGGATGATATGAGACCGTACAGAACGGTAATAAAATAAAACCTCTGATATTCGCTGCCTGCCGGTACCGGCGGCAGACAGTGAATATCGGGGAGGTTTTAAGCAAGTATATTCAGTCGGCAGCGTGACAAATTATGGCTGCCTTGTGTATATGTTTTTTTGATTTACGGGAATTTGAACATGTCGAAAGATATTGTTTTATTCCCGTCAAATTTCATTAAAATATTTTCCTTATTTCCCAAGCGCGTTTTTAATCCTGTTGTAGTCGTTTGTAAGAATCACATCGATCCCCATATCGACAAATTCCTGCGCTTCTTTTGGGTCATCCGACCAAAAGACATTGCAGATTATATTGTGTTCGTGTGCCTTTTCAATCATTTCGCGGTTAAAATACGGCTTAAACAGCTGAACTTTTTGGAATCCGTACTTTATCGCTCTGTCAACAATCTGCCATGCTGTTTCGCCTGCGCCTGCGCAGAGAGCTATATCCGGCGCAAGTTCGCGGATTTTGAGCAGAACATCATCGTCAGTCATGAAATATACATACTTGCGGCAATCGTATTTATCGATAAGACGAATGACTTCTTTAAGCGATTGCTCGTCAAAACGGAATTTGTCGCCGTCGTCCTTGAGATGAATGTTCATAATGGTGTGACAGGCAAATTTTTGCAGAATATCTTCAAATTTTAGTATCTTAAGCCCGGTAAATTCCTCGCTGTACTTTATCCCGAAATCGTATTTTAAAAGTTCAGCATAGGAGTGTTCATATATTAGTCCGCTGCCGTCGGAAACTCTTTCGAGACTCGGGTCGTGGCAGGAGACTATCTCGCCGTCGGTTGTGACCCACAGGTCGAATTCAATTTCTTCAGCACCCATGGCAATCGCCGCGCCGAATGCCGGCATACTGTTCTCGGGCGCGATTGTGTTGAAACCGCGGTGCGCGCATATCCTGGGATAGGGCATGATTTGGTCATTCTTCACAATTGCGCTGCCTGCCGGACGATACTTGTACGGACGTCTGCCTGCTTCGACATATTCATAGTGTGCGGAAATGGGTGAGCCAAAGCCGGCAGGTTTGAAATATTTCTTTTGCGGATCTATTTCGGCATAGCCGAGTCCGACTTTGCTTTCCATACTCAAAAGCATTTTCCCGTCGGGAGCGGCAATCAGACTTCCGCCGCCTATGTCTGAATTTTTGTCCATAGATACCGATGCGCGCACAACATATGAGTTGGTGTTGTATGCCAAAAATGACGAGGTTATCTCGGAACAGCGATGTGTGTCGCTGCGCTGATGTGAGCAGCCAATGATGATGTCGGGCTTGTAGAGCGCAAGCTTTGCAAAGTATTCGTAAAAATAGAAATCATAGCATGTCATAAACCCGTAGCGTATTCCGTCAATAGTAACAATTGTCGGTTCGGAGAACTCAAAGCTGTAGCCGGAATCAAGTCCGCATTCCGAAGGCTCGTCGGGCACAAGATGCTCTTTATAGTATTTTCCGACAATTTCGCCGTTTCGGTTGAACGCGTATGTAGTGTTCCGAACTCCGTTTTCTGTCATGCAACGCGCATTTGTAAAAAGCACGGCGTTGCATCTTTTTGCCGTTTGTGCAGCTTTTTCAAGCAGTACGGAATTGTATTTTTCCATTGAAATTTTATTTCTTTCCGGATTGTTTGCAAGGCATGGAATGTCGCTTGACTCGGGCATGACAATCAAATCCGCACTTTCGTCACATTCGTCCATGAGTGCAAGTTCTTTTTTAAAATATTCGTCCGACAGAGCAAAGTCTGTCGAATATTCAGGTTGAATAACACATACTTTCATTTTGGAAAAGCTCCTTTTAGTTTGTTTATAATATGATTATAGCATATATTTTACTAAAAGGAAATAATCAAAAAAGATATGTTGCATTATCAAAAAATATATGGTATAATAGTGTTGGCTGAAAGAAAGGGAGGATAGCCGGTGAATTTAAGAGAACTTGAATATTTTTACGAAACCGCGCAGACGCAGAATATAAGCAGGACGGCAGAAAAATTTCTCGTTCCTGCATCAGCCGTCTCAACGGCAATAAAAAAGCTTGAAAAAGAGCTTGGAACAACACTTTTTGACAGGAAAAGCAATCGGATTTTTTTAAACGCCGATGGCGAGATTTTTTTTGAAAGAGTCGCTGCGGCAAGGGACGCTCTTCAATCGGGAATAGAGCTTGTGAAGGACGGAAAAAAGCGCCCGATAAAGGTTTTGTGCCGTGCGCGTTCAAAGTGGATAACCGAATTGATAATCGAATATAAAAGAATGCACGATACCGATTTTATCGTTTCGAGCGAGAATGAGGACGCGCGCGGCTATGATGTGGTGATTGATGAGGATTCTCCGCAATATAAGGGGTGGAAACGATTTTTGCTGAGTCGCGAGGAAATTTGTATAAAGGCATCGGCAAAGTCAGGTCTTGCCAAAAGAAAAATGACATTCGGGCAGCTGAACCGAATAGGCTTCATTCTCTACGGCGAGGGCAGCGGAATGAGAAATTTGTATAAAGAAATCTGCCTTGCGGAGGGATGCGGCGAAAACATAGTAGTGGAATGCGGCGACCGCATGTGCCTTTTGGAATATGTCAAGGCAGGGATGGGGCTGACGCTCGGTTCGGTGAGGTCGCTTGAAGAAAAGGAACAGGCAGAGCTGGTTAAGCTGGATGTCTCCGATTTTTGCCCGGTACAGTCAGTCTACGTTTTCAGCACAAAAGAGAATCGCGATACAGCTGCGTTCTGCAGTTTTTTGTACAGCAAGCGAAAAATTTAATATTGAACAAAAAACGTGCCTTGAATGAGCGAAAACTTGTTCAAGGCATATTTTTTAGTAAATTTACTCATTCTATTGACTTTTTAGGACAAATATGCTATAATTTATATGTATATGTAAAATAATAGAAAAACACAAAAATGGTGTGAAATATGCATACTAAGGATAAAAAAGAGTATATATTTGCAGCGGCAGCAGTTGTGCTTACCTTTTTGTCGGGAGGAATGTTCTGGCAGGGGTGCATAATTCCGATGCTTTTGCTTTGCGCCGTAATTGCGCTCGGAAAAATCGGCGTACGTACAGCAGTGTATATAATAGTATATATTCCGCTGCTTGCAGCTTCGCTTATTTGTACAAAGGGCGATATGCAGGCAGGAATATATGAGTCTGAAAAGCTTTTGTGCTTTGCACTGGCTTTGAGTGCAGGCGTTGCGGCGGGAAAAAGGTACAGTTTTCTGACAGCTGCGGCAGTATTTGCGGCGGTGTTGGGACTGGCGGCATATTGCGGACTTGATATTGCCGAATACACATTTTGGGACAGGGGCGTGCTGCGATTGCAGTCATCGCTCGGATATGCAAATACAATGGCGTGCCTGCTGGCGTGCGGATATTTTGCATTGTTGGAAAAGACGGACAAAAGGATTTTCCGATATGCGGCTATGGGCATTCTCATTGCGATGTATCTGACATTTTCGAAAGCGTGCATACCGATATTTTTGCTTGTCGGAACTCTGTACATATATAAGGAAAGAAAGCATCGCACATTTTTTGCGATTGCCAATCTTGCGGCGCTTATCGTTTGCGCACTTACATTTGCGGCGGTAAAGAGACATATGTCGTTTCTGGCGGCTGTGATTATTCTCTGCGGCATCGCGGCGGCAGGGGAGATAAAAATGGGCGATAAATATTTCAGGCTGTGGCTTGTTTTGGGTGCTGTCGGCATTGCTTTTGTGATTGTCGCGGTCATAAAAAATCCGTTGCTTGTCACGACGCTTTCAAAGCGTATGCAATATTCGAATGACGCTCTCGGACTGATAGGCAAAAATCCGATTTTCGGAAA
Organism: uncultured Clostridia bacterium; assembly: GCA_934486735.1. GTDB lineage: Bacteria > Bacillota > Clostridia > UBA1381 > UBA1381 > CAKSQL01. The sequence goes on from CAKSQL010000003.1 coordinate 126,428, forward strand.
CGGCGCGGGCAGCTGGAGAGTATTGCAGCTCGGGGTACAGAGCGATGGCTACGATGTTAAATATCTGCATAATTCACCGCTGCAGCTGATAATTGAAAACGGATTTTTGTTTACGGCTTTGTTTTACGCACCGGTAGTATATGCATTTTGCCGCACGGTTAAGCACAGGGAAAGAGCCGCCGCGGCGATATTGCTTGTGATAACGCTCCATTCGTTTGTTGATTTGGATTTGTCATTTGCGCTGATGCTGACAATATACGGAGCGGTATCGGGAATGTGTATGAGCGAGGAAAAAGCAGCGGAATCCGAGCGGTTCAGGCTGCCGCTCGTGTGTATAGTTATAGCCTTTACACTTGCGATTGTGTCATATATGACTGCGGAATACTTTATAAGAGGAAAAATGGAAAAAAGCTATATAAACGGCGATTTTAAAGCGGCTAAAAACTACTCCGAAACACTTGACAGACTATGTCCAGGGGACAGCAGCCTCAAAGTTACGGAGGCAGATATGGCATTGAAATCGGGTGATGCCGAGGGCGCAAAGCGGCTTTTGGAAAAAGCGGTTCGGCTTTCGGAAAACGACCCTGAAATATTCAGACAATATATAGAGTATGCGTCCGATAATGCTGATGATATCATGAAATATATTTCAATGAATCCAAAGCAGGAAAGGGCGTATACCAATGCAAAGAGCATGGCGGAGAGGCTGTATTCCGCAGGAAAACTGTCCGACGTGGAATATGCCGATTTGGATGAAAAAATTGAAAATTATCGGGAAAAGGAGCATGTGACCGACAGAAATCGGCTGCTTGAGACTTTATCCGAAAAATAAAGAAAGGTGAGAGGTAATGAAAAATTCAAAGGAAAGAAAAGGAATCCTGGCATGGTGCATAGCTTTGTGCATGGCATTTTCCATGATGTCGCCGATGCTTTGCTATGCTGCGGAATCCGAAACGCTTGTTCTTGACGGAACGGAGTATCAGCTCGAAACTGAGCCGTACGAAAGTGAGCAGGGTTTGATGGCAAATGCGAAGGAGCTGGCTTCGGCGTTCGGACTTGAAAGCTCGTTCGATGCTGAAAACAAAGCGTTCACAATGACAGACGAAAAGCATGGCGAGGTTATGCTTGTGCATAACGCAACGCAGTTTTCAAGTAATGGCAACATATATGACTGCGCACCGTATTTTCAGGTTGAAAACGGAGTTCCGATGATTGAGCTTGGATTCATGTGCAGCATGTACAGTGCGGCGTATAAAATTGATGGAAACAAGATTGTTATTAAAACGGGAGCGGTCAGCGATAATGTGGCAAGAGTGGTTATCGACAGTAAAGTGACGCCGCTTTACATTGAACCGTTCAAAACAGATGACGGACTTTTCACGAGTGCGGCAGAACTGGCATCGGCGTTCGGACTTGAAGTGTCATACGATAATGATGACAAGTCAATCACCTTTACAGATGAAAAACATGGCGAAGTTGTATTGCATGACAAGGCTGAAAGCTTTACAAGCAGAGGAATCGAATTTGAATGTGCGCCGCTGTTCTTTGTGGAAAACGGTGTACCTATTATAGAAACAGGATTTTTCTGCGAGATGTACGGAGCGTCGTATGATTATGATGATACAAAGGCTCTGACGATATATAAGGACACGCCGATGCCGGACAAAAACAATAATGATATATCGCTTATGGCATCGTCGGGAACTTTGAGCGGAACGGTGAAATATTCGACCGGCGCGCCGACAAACGGATTGAATGTCAAGCTGATACTTCAGCAAAATTCGGTCAGATACGGGCTTTACGGCTCTGTTACAAGAAGAGTCGGCGAAAATTATCTTTTGGGAAATGTAACGCTCACCGAGCAGGAAAAACAAAAGAGCTTTACATACGATGTGTCAAAATACCAGTCGAGCACATATCCGACTTATTCGATCTTCTATGAGGAGGATAATATCAAAGAGTACGGATATTATAATCGGAGCGGTTTGGTTTCATCGCTCAATTCGTCGCCGAGATATAACAAGACTTACTATGATGATGCGCAGCACTTTAATTTTAATTCAGAATCGCAAATGATAATTCCGATCGACAGAAAGTACAGTGTTTCGGGAAATATGGAGCTTACCGGCGGAGCTGCGCCAAGCGAAGGTCTTGATGTCGGATTGGTTATTCAGACAAGAACCGATACCAGAAAAAATATTTACGGCGGTGTCTACTATAATATAGGAAGCACACATTCTCTCGGAGATGTGCATTTTGACGGCGGCGAAAATGAAAAGCAGTACAGCTATATAATTCAGCAGCTGTATAACTCGGAATATCCGTATTTTACGCTGTTCACAGTATCAGACAGCGGATATCTGCCCCAATATGCGTATTATAACGACAACGGAAAAATGACAACGGTTGACAAAAATCCGAAATATAATACAGTCAAGTATTTGAATTCGAGAGCGTTCAATGTCGCGGCATGCTACACTACGGCGGATATATCGCTGCCGATCAGCGGCTCGGGCACAGCGGAGACTGTAAAAGCTCCGATGGCGAGCATATCGGGCGGTGCGGTGGAAAAAGGAACAAAGGTGTCGCTGTCGAGTGCAACAAGCGGAGCAAGTATTTATTATACGACCGACGGAAGCATGCCGACCACATCGGATACGCGGTATACAGTGCCGATTGAGATAAATAATGATGTAACAATAAAAGCGATTGCGGTTAAGAGCGGAATGAACAACAGCTCGGTTTCTACATTTAATTATACAATTAAAAAATCGACCGGCGAAGATGAGAGTGACTCGGCGGAATTTGAAATAACCGCCGGAAGTATGACAATGAAGAAAAACGGGGAAACGATTACTCTCAGAGAAGCTCCGTTTTATGACGGCGGCAAGATATATATGGCAGTAAGAGATGTGGCGGATAAAGTGCTGGAGTGTGTGTGCAACTGGAACAACGAAACAAGGACTGTAACGTATTACATCGGGTCTAAAGCGATATCATATACTGTCGGCGACGGAAATTGCAGGGTTTTGTATGACAGCACATATGTAAATATAGTTGATTTGCTCGGCAAAATCGGCAAAAGAACAGAGCTTTCAGGCAGTACGGTAAAGGCATACGATGACGGCACAACCGCCAAAGGTGCATTGCTCACAGTCGGAGAAGTGAGCGGAAAGGCGGGGCAGTTGATAGATGTTCCGATTAAGCTTACTCAAAATCCGGGCATTGCGATTATCGGCTTTAATGTGAACTATGACAGCAGCAAAATGACGCTTGTAACGGCGGAGCTGGGCGATATCTTCACAGGCAATTTTGATTGTAACATAGCGAAGATTCCATATATGTTCAATGTGTATGACACAAAGGACAAGAAAAATGACGGAACGCTTGTCACATTGACATTTGAAATGAAGTCGGATTGCCCCGAGGGCAGCTATGACATAACATTGACCGGGCAGGAGGCATTTAATATAGAAGAAGATGATGTTGAACTTTCGTTAAAAAATGGAAAAATCACAGTCAGAAATGTTCTTTTGGGAGATGTCAACGGAGACGGCGTGTTTAACAAAAAGGATCTTCTGAGACTTGCAAAGCATTTTTCGGGTTATGACGATCAGATAGACGAGGCGGCAGCCGATGTGACGGGCGACGGAAAGGTCACTCAAAAAGACCTTTTGAGAATCGCAAAGTATTTCTCGGGTTATGCCGTAGAATTTGGAAAATAAGGAGAAAAGGTAAATTATGAACCTAAAAATTAAAGCATTTGCATTTTTGTGCATCGGAATGCTCGCGGCAACCGCGGTGACGGCAGGCGCGGAGTACAAGACAGAAAATGGGAAATCCTATATGATGTCGGAAGAGAGAAATGATATTTCTTTGTTTGCCGATGAAGAACCGACTCCGCTTGATATGCCGACAGGGCTTGAATGGAATGTCGACAGAAAAGGCGAAAAGTTTTTGGGCAGTGTCGCATGGGATGTTGTCCCGAATTGCGAGGGTGTGTACAAAATAACTTGCTATTGCGACGGAGAACAGGTGTTTTATACGGTCTGGTCGGGACTTTATGATCATACCAACATTGGCAGAGTGAATGTTGAGTTTATAGAGGGTGATGCATTTTCAAAAAGCGGAAAATATACTTTCACCGTTCAGGCGTGCGGTGACGGTACAAATTATTCGGACAGTCCGATTGCATCAAGCGGCGAATACAATTTTGTATGCCCCGAAGCAAAGCTTGATACCCCAACCGACGTTAAATGGGATGAAACCGGAGTTGTGACTCACAATCCGGTCGAAAATGCCGGCGGATATGTATATGAAATTTATGATGAAAATGAGAAAATACTCGGTCGCACTTGGATGATTGAAAATCATGCGCTCACAGGTGAGGAAAGAGTAAGAGAAAATTTACTGTCGTATCTCAAAGAGATAGCCGGTTTGGAAGAAAGCAAGGATGTTGAAAAGGTATATGTCTGCGTCAGAGCATTGACAAGCAATATCGAGCTTTATCAAAACGGCGGGCGGTCACAGGCAACAGAACCGTATTTGCTTTCGGAGGTGCGAACGGCACTGGCAAATAAATTGACCGATATAACAGCAGAGCTTGACAACGGCGAAATAGACGCAAAAAAAGCGTTTGAGAATCTTAATGACTATATGTGGAACTCCGGCTATGATTGCGAGGATTTGGCTTTGGTTATGCAGCAGGACGATAATCTTGTCGGCAGCATGAAGAAAATCGAGGACGCATATATGGAGCAAACAGGTATAAAGACAGGTGTTTCCGATAAGTCCGATGACGGAGAGTATTTGAAGAGGCGCGGCATTGATATAGATAGGATATCGATGACCGGTGCGGCACTTAACTCGGAACGGGGACAGGATGTGACATTAAATGTGTCCGAGACTTTGCCCGGCTTGACGGTTGACGAGACGTTTTACAAAAACTCGGTCGGAATAAATCTTAACGTAGATGGGGTCTACAATGCTCAGAGGCTTAATTTTCCGATTCAGATAAAGATGCCGATTCCGAAGGGCGTTATTCCGGACAGACTCGTTATACTTCATTATCATCAGGACGGAACCGTTGAGGAGATACACCCTGCAATAATTACTGAAAATGGGGAGACGTATGCTAAATTTATCGTGACAAGCTTTTCGAATTTTGTGTTCTGCAATAAGGAAGAAACGCTTTTCGGTGATGTCAACGGAGATGGAAAGGTCAATCAAAAAGACCTTTTGAGACTCGCAAAGCATTTTGCAGGCTATGATGAAACGATAAACGAGGCGGCGTCCGATGTCAATGCTGACGGTGCGGTTACACAAAAAGACCTTTTGAGACTTGTAAAGTTTTTCTCCGGCTACGATGTAAAGCTGGGCGAAAAATAAGAACCTGAGGGGGTGGAAATGTGAAAAAGCTGATTGCGGTATTCATTATATTAGGCATGCTTCCCGGGCTGAGCGTATTTGCGCATGAAAACGGTATCGGCTCAAATTTGGATTTTTGCTCCGATATGCCGGCTGAAGTTTTAATCAAGGCTGATATTTATGAGGAGATTAAAAACGGGAGCGGCTATATCGATACCGAGAAGTATGGACTGACAAAGGCTGAGCTTGAAAGCCTGGCGACGGAAACTGCTGGCGAAAAAGGACTTTCGAATATAGCCGACATGGAATGTGTCGAAAAAGACGGCATTGCGGCAGGAATTTCGCTTAAATACAACGATTCGGATATAGAATTGTTTGAAAGCAGCGAGATGCAGGATGAGATAGATAATATCCTGTCCGGCGTGGATGATTCAATGAACGATGTGGAAAAGGCTTTGGCGGTTCATGATTACTTTGAGCTGCACTATTGCTATGACTATTCATACAGCAATTATACAAAGGAAGAACTTTTCATTGAAAAGACCGGTGTGTGCGCGGCGTATGCGAGAGGGTATCAATATATTTTGACCAACTATCTGCGCATACCGTGTCTGTACATTATCAGCGAAGATATGAACCATGCGTGGAATCTGATAAAGATTGACGATAATTGGTATCATGTCGACTGCACGTGGGATGACAGCATTAACGGATGCAGGCATCTGCATTTTATGGTAAGCGATGAGGCTATGGCGGACAGCGAAAGAAAGCACTACAACTGGAAATCGCCGAACAAGGCGACCGACACAAGCTATGACAATTATTTCTGGAAAAAAGTAAACTCTGCCATATTGAAAGTCGGCGGATACTATTATTATGCGGCTCAGGATGAATATGTGCATAAGCGGAATCCCAAAACGGGCGAGGACACAGGAATTTACAAAATCGACAGCAGATGGCCCTGTTATGAAAAAGCGGGATATTTCTGGAGAGGGTGCTTCGCTCAGATAGCCTATTATGACGGCAGAATTTATGTGAGCAATAAATCAAACATTGTTTCCATGGACGTGAACGGTGCAAATGTGCGCGAGCTTGTCTCGCAGGATCCGAGCGAGGGATACATATACGGTATGGTCTTGAACGGGAATACGCTGACTTATGACATATCCCGGGATTATTTTGTGTTTGGCATTGAGTCAAGCAAAAATACAGTTTTGGAAAGATCGCCGGAGTTTACAATGCCGGGCGATGTCAACGGCGATGGCAAGGTGACGAAAAAGGATCTTTTGAGACTTGCGAAGCATTTTTCGGGCTATGATGTCGCGATGGACATGAAAGCGGCAGATGTCACCGGTGACGGAAAGGTCACGCAAAAAGACCTGCTGCGGCTTGCAAGATACTTCTCCGGCTACAATGTTGTGCTGGTACAATCAAACGGATAGCAGGTGACAAAAGCAAAATTGCTTTTGCGCCTTTATCAATAAAAAAACAATGACAAAAGAAAGGAAAATCAAAATGACAAAAAAGATAACAAGCTTCCTGTTGGCGCTGGCAATGTGCATAACACTGCTGCCGACAACATTCGCGGCGACTGCAATGAATATTACGGTCGGCAAAACAGATGTACAATACGGCGCTTCCGGCGCATCGGTGGATATTTCATTATCCGGCAACCCGGGTATCGCGCTGATAGGCTTTAATGTAAGCTACGATGACAACGCATTGACATTGAAGTCTATACGGCAAGGCGATATATTCACCGGAGCACTTGACTGCAATGTGGAAAAAGTGCCTTTTATGTTCAGCGTGTACAGCACAGAGAACAAGACGGCGAACGGTAAACTGGTAACTCTTAACTTTGAGTTTAAGCCGGGCTATGCCGCAAAAACGTACGATATCAAGGTTTCCGATGTTGAGACATACGATATCAACGAAAAAGATGTCGACTATACGGTGACAGACGGATATATCAAGGTGGCAAAAAAGGCAATCACAGGTGTTACATTCTCGGATAAAAGCTTTGACTACGACGGAAAAGAAAAGACTATTGCAGTATCGGGAAATCTTCCTGCCGGTGCGACGGTTGCTTATACAAATGAAAAGCATACCGACGCGGGCGTATACGAAGTCGGCGCAACGGTAAAATGCAGCGGTTATGACGATTTGGCGCTTAAAGCAAAAATGACAATCAATAAAAAGAAGATAAGCGTAACCGGCTTGCAGGCTCAGAACAAGACATATGATTCAACAACCGACGCAAAAATAAGTGGCGGAGCACTCTCCGGCGTTGTTTCCGGAGATGATGTCAAGGGCGAGTTCCCGACAAAGGGTACATTCGCAAAGGCAGATGCAGGCAGCAATATTGCTGTCAGTGCGGCAGATGTTACATTGAGCGGAACAGACAAGGGTAACTACACGCTTACTCAGCAGAGCGGATTGAAAGCGAATATCACAAAAGCTCCGATCAAAATTAAGGCTGATGACGCTCAGATGGTAATGGGCGAAAAAGTGCCTGCACTTACTTACAAGGTAGTAAGCGGCACATTCTACGGCTCGGACAAGGAAACAGGCGCACCGGCAACGGCGGCGGACGGCAGCAGAATCGGTATTTTCGACATAACAAAGGGTACTTTGGCAGTTCCTGCAAACTATGAGCTGACATTTGAAAAGGGTACATTGTCGGTAGTGGACAAGACAATACAAAATATCACAGTTTCAGAAATAGGCGAAAAGACCTACGGAGACGCAGACTTCAAAGTTGAAATAAATGCAGACCCGACATCGAAACTCGACACATTTACTTTTGAGAGCAGCAATCCGAATGTTGCGGAGATTTCGGCAGACGGAACCGTGAAAATCAAGGCAGCCGGCGAGACCGATATTACGGTTAAGCAGGCAGGCAATGACACATACGCTGCGTTTACAAAGACTCAAAAGCTGGTTGTCAAGAAGATAGCAATTACGGTTGATGCAAAGCCGGCATCGAAAAAGGTCGGCGCGGCAGATCCTAAGCTGGAGTACACTTTCACAGGCAAGCTCGCAGAGGGTGACAGTTTCACAGGCGATATCGCAAGACAGCCGGGCGAAACTGTAGGAAAGTACGATATCTTAATCGGTACTCTGAAGATAAATGACAACTATGATATCACATTTAACAAGGCAAATTTTGAAATATTCGACAAAACTCCGCAAAATGTGACAATAGCCGAGATTGGCGAAAAGACATACGGAGATGCGGATTTCAAGGTAGAGGTAACTCCGGACGCGGATTCAAAGCTTGACATATTTACCTTTGAGAGCAGCAACAGCGATGTTGCGGAAGTTTCGGCAGACGGAACTGTAAAAATCAAGGCAGCAGGCGAGGCTGATATCACAGTTAAACAGGCAGGAAATGACGACTATGCCGCATTCGAGGGCAAAACAAAGCTGGTTGTCGGTCAAAAGGCAGTTACGGTTTCTGCAATAAATGCCGAGGAAAAGACAGCAGTGCTGGACGGCGTCCTGGATGCCGATAAGGCAGCTGTTATACTTGATTTCGATAAGCTGAATATCGAAATTGTTGAGTCGGTCGATGAAACAACTTCAAAGGCAACCGCGAAGAACTTTGTTTTGAGCGGCGATAAGGCGGCAAATTATAATGTGACAACCGAAAGCGTTGAAATCACAATAAAGACTGAAAATGTTGTAAAGGTTTCGGCAACGGCTCAGAACGGTGAGGTTTCGGGCGCTGCAAATTATATCAAAGGCTCGAATGTTACAGTGATTGCAACACCTGCTTCGGGATATAAGTTCTCCGGCTGGTATGTTGATGATGAGCTTGTATCGGGCGATGCGGAATATACATTCAAGGCAGAAAGCGATATAGAGCTTGAAGCAAGATTTGAAGCCGACAGAAGACACAGCGGCGGCTCATTGGGCGGCGGCGGAAACAGCTCGGCAAATGAGTATACTTTGAGCTTTGATACAAACGATGGCACGAGCGTCGAGAGCATTAAAGCGGCTTACGGCGAAAAGGTGAAAGAGCCGGCAGCTCCGACAAAGGACGGATTTGTATTCGACGGCTGGTACAAGGACAGCGAACTGACCGAGAAATTTGACTTTACAAAGGGCGTTACAGGCTCGACAATAATCTATGCTAAATGGAGAGAAAAGACAGCTGATGACAATAACACAATAGTTCTCACAATCGGAAGCACAAATGCGACTGTTTGGGGCGAAAGCAAAACAAACGATGTTGCTCCGATAATCAGAAATGAAAGAACAATGCTTCCGGCACGCTTTGTGGCAGAGAATCTCGGTGCAAAGGTTGAATGGCTCGCCGATGAAAGAAAGGTTGTAATTACAAGAGATGATATCGAAATCGTTATTGTAATCGATTCTGACAATGCAACTGTTAACGGTGAGGAAATTACACTCGACAGCCCTGCATTCATAGAGAATGACAGAACCTATACTCCGATAAGATTCATTTCAGAGCAGCTGGGCGCGTCTGTCGAATGGGATGACGCTGCAAAGACAGTGACAATCACAAAATAAAATATCGTTTGGCTGAAAAAGAGTAATCTAAAAAAAGAGCCGCGGCTTGATTTGCCGCGGCTCTTTTTGCTGCGATTAAAAAGTATATCAATATTGAAATTATACAAATTATCGCTTTGGTGCACAAATCATCGGATGTAATTAAAAAATCAGTAAAAACCATTGCATTTCATAGGAAAATATAGTATAATAATACAAAATCTTTAAAGGCAGGATATTGTGTATGGAATTGATTAATAATCAAATAACACTGGCGCTTTCGGACGATTTTTTCTCGATAGTGTCATACAAAATCAACGGCGCTGAATTTTGCGCACCGGGCGGCGAAAAACGCCCTCTTTTCACGATAAAGCTTTTGGACGAGAACGGAAAGGAAACAAGAGTAAATGCATTCGACGCCGAGGCGGTAAAAAAATATGGTGACAGAATTGAGTTTGTCAACTTAAAGAACATGAATATAACTGTGCATGTCACGGTAAAAAAGCATGAGGACAGCGGGTTTTCGTGGCATATAAGTGCAGACAACGGCAGCGATTTGTATATGGAATGGATAGAGTTTCCGCAGATTGCAATGGCAGGCGCACTTAAAGGCGATGGCGGCGATTTTGAGCTGTTCTGGCCCGCAATGGAGGGACAGGTAATCGAGACAACCGAGCTTCGCAAAAAAGTGTGGAGCTACAACGAAATCGGCGGACAGACCGCCGGGTACTGCGGCTTTTATCCGGGCAGCTGCCCCATGCAGTTCATGGCATATTACAACAATGACAACGGCTTTTACATTGCGGCGCATGACGCGGCAAGAACGCCCAAAACGGTTGAATTTCACGAGGACGAGAACGGAATCGTTTTGGAATATCGCGTATTCTGCGGCGGAGCAAAAGGCAAATACGACTGCGGCTATGATATGGTGACAGCGTCATTCTCGGGCGATTGGTATGACGCGGCGGACATCTACAGGAGCTGGATGGAGAAAAATACTCAGCTTCCGAAAAAGCTTTACGAAAACGAAAGGATTCCCGAGTGGATGGCGTCTTCACCGATAGTAATGCTCTATCCGATAAGAGGAACGATAGACCATGGCGACATGACGCCCAACATGTACTATCCTTATAAAAACGTGCTGCCGATTGCGGACGAACTTTCAAAAAAGACCGAGAGCCGCATAATGGCGCTGCCGATGCACTGGGAGGGAACCGCGCCTTGGGCGACTCCGTATGTGTGGCCGCCATTCGGGGGCGAGGAGGAGTTTACGGATTTTATTGACGGACTGCACAAGCAGGGAAATCTTGCCGGAGTATATTGCAGCGGTATAGGCTGGACAACAAAAAGCTTTTTAAATCCCAAGCTTGATTTTTCGGATAAGTATGATGAAAAATTAATTTGCCGCACACCTGAGGGAACAATCGAGCAGTCAAAGGTAATCGGCGAGCCGATAAGACTCGGCTATGACATGTGCCCCGAGAACGAAAAGGTTGCCGAACTGGTGGCAAACGAGGTTGTTTCAATTGCGAAAAGCGGCTGCGATTACGCTCAGTATTTCGACCAGAATCTCGGCGGCGAAAGTTCTTTCTGCTATGCAAAGGACCATGGTCATCCGCCTGCGCCGGGAGTATGGCAGAATGACGCTATGATAAGAATATTCAAAAAGGTGTACAGTGAACTGGACAAAATCGGCAGCAAGATGATTATCGGCTGCGAGGGTGCGGCATCCGAGCCTTTTATCGGATACTTGCCCTTTAACGATTTGAGATACAACATCGGGATTTTCCTTGGTAAGCCTGTGCCGGCGTACGGATATCTGTTCCATGAGTACATAAACAATTTCATGGGCAATCAGAATACAATCGACTGGGCGCTTGACCTCGCAAATAACCCCGACTGCCTTTTGTACCGAATCGCTTATTCGCTTGCGGCAGGTGATATGCTGACCGTCTGCCTGGGCCGGGACGGCAAAATCATATGGGGATGGGATACGCCTTGGGATGTTGAAGCTCCAAAACAAGAGCCGATCATAAGACTGATGAGAAATATCAATATGTGGCGCAGAGAATATAAAGAATATCTCCGGTTCGGGCGAATGATAAAGCCGATGCCGATTGAAGCGGAAGGCAAGTACGAAATGAACTTGAAGTGCGGATATACAACGGTTTATCCGTCGCTTATCACTACAAGATGGAAGAGCAGAACGGGCGAGGAAAGACAGATTATCATAAACTTCCTCGATAAGGAGCAAAGCTGCAAAATATCGGCGGAAAAGGTATATGCAAATCCCGCAGACAGCGGCGAAAAAGCGGACAAAACTATAAAAATTCCTCCGCTTTCGGCTGTTTGGACAAATTAATGCCGTTATTTTGCATAAATTATTCTTTAAATGCGTAAAAGCTATTGCATAAAGTCGGGTTGTGTGATAAAATTATGCTGTTAAATTTTACAATAAGGAATAGGAAAACGATGTTTTTCCTATTCCCTGACATTTTATAAGATAAGGAAAATGCAAATGAAAAAGAACATTCATATAATATCGCACTCTCACTGGGACAGAGAGTGGTATATGCCATTCGAATATCATCGCGCAAGACTTGTAAAGCTTGTGGATACATGCATGGAGCTCTTTGAAAATGACCCTGATTTTAAGTGCTTTTACCTTGACGGACATACGGCGCTTATCGAGGACTATCTTGAAATCAAGCCGCAGAACCGAGAAAAACTTAAAAAATATATATCGGAAAAGCGCTTTTGGGCAGGACCGTGGTATGTGCTGCAGGACGAATTTTTAACAAGTGCGGAAGCCAATGTCAGAAATTTGCTTGTGGGTATAAAAATTGCAAAGGAGTTCGGCAATGTAAGCATGGTGGGATATTTCCCGGATTCGTTCGGCAATGCCGGACAGATGCCGCAGCTTTTGAAGCAGGCAGGCATGAAAGCAATAGCGTTCGGCAGAGGAGTAAAGCCAACCGGAATGAACAACACGGTTTCGGAGTCATCCGACTATGCGTCAAATTATTCCGAGCTATATTGGGAGTCGCCGGACGGGACAAAGCTGCCGGCAATCCTTTTTGCCAACTGGTACAATAACGGTGTCGATTTGCCCGAGGATGGGAATAAAAAATTTTGGGATGAACGCATCGAAAATGTTTGTCGATATGCGTCAACCGATGAGCTTTTGTTCATGAACGGCTCCGACCATATGCCGCCGCAGACCAACCTGTCATCGGCAATATCGGCTGCAAAGGCGAATTATCCGGAATATAACTTTGTCCATGACAGTATGTCGGATTATGTCGATGCGCTGTTGCCGAAATTGCCGGAGGATATGTCAATTGTGACGGGCGAGCTGACAAGTCAGAATACAGATGGCTGGTGGGCGTTGATAAATACAGCGTCGTCGCATGCGTATTTAAAGCGTATGAATCGCATAGGTGAGATAACGCTTGAAAATGTTGCAGAGCCGCTTTCGGCGATTGCGGCGTGTCTTGGTATGAAATATCCGCATGAAATGCTGGAATATTCGTGGAAAACGCTGATGAAAAATCATCCGCATGATTCAATTTGCGGTTGCAGCGTGGACGAGGTCAATGACGAAATGCGCATGCGTTTTATGAAGAGCCGGCAGGCGGCGGAGACGGTGATAAGCGCCGGTCTTTCGCATATTGCCGATTGCATAGATACATCCGCACTTGCCGATTGTGATGCAGTGTTCGCAGTGGTGAACACACACTCGAAAGAAAGAAATGTGCCTGTTGAAACAAAGATAGAGTTAAAACGTATATACGGTATGTTTGATTTGGATAAATGCGCCGAAAAGATAAAGGCAGAACCGAATGAGGAGTATTATCTTGTGGATGAAAACCATAAGCCTGTTTCGGGCAGGATAGACAATGTGCGGCTTGACTTCGGATATGATTTGCCGGACGATTCTTTCCGCAGGGCGTATATGTCAAAGAGCGCAATGGTTTCGTTTGAAGCGGAAAACCTGCCGCCGATGAGCTATAAGCTCTACGGCTTGATGAAAGGAAAAAGAGAAAAGAAAAAGGGACTCTCGTGCGGCAAAAATAAAATGGAGAATCAATATGTCAGCGTGACGATCAATAAAGACGGTACGATAGATATGATTGATAAAAAGAGCGGCAGAAACTTTTCGGGACTTTTGAATTATGAAGATGTCGGCGATGTCGGAAATGAGTATACCTTTGTTCCGATAAACGGTGATGTTCCGATTTTGTCATCGAACGGCACGGCAAAGACTGAACTTATTTCGGATGAGGAATACATGACCGAATATAAGATTACAAGCACATTTGAAGTTCCGGAAAGTGCAGACGAATCAATAGAAGAAGAAATGCGTTCATGCGTGCATTTCACAAAACGCAGCGCAGGCAGAAGCACAAAAATGATTCCGTTTGTTATAGAGACATATGTTTCACTTGCGAAAAACGACAGAGGAATACGTATCAGAACCGAATTTTTGAATAATGCGAAAAATCATCGTCTGCGTGTGCTGATACCTACCGGACTTGACGCAAAAACACATCGCGCCGAGACTGTATTTGACGCAACTGTGCGCAATAACCGACGTAAACCATGTTGGACATATCCCAGTAAATGCGACCGTCAGCAGGGGTTTGTAATGATGAGAGATGAGGCTGCGGGCATTGCCGAGGTCGGTATAGGCTTGTACGAATATGAAATTTTGGAAGATAATACAATTGCGCTGACTCTGGTGAGAGCGGTCGGTGAATTGGGAGATTGGGGTGTGTTCCCGACAGAGCTTGCTCAATGCCAAAGAAAAATGACGGCAGAGTATCAGATTGTGCCTTTCGAAAATGATAACGAGGCATATTCGGCAGCGGCGCAGTTTGAGTGTCCGCCGCAATGTATTCAAATCAGGAACAGCGGTGACGGCAGTTTTAAAAACGGCGGTGTTATTTGGAGCGGAGACTGCATAAAAATGACTGCGTTCAAGAATGCAATGGATAAAGATTACCTTGTGATGCGTTGGGTGAATTATTCGGATAAGCAAGAAAAGCTGACGATAAAGAAAACCGATTGGATAAACAATCTGTATATGAGTAATGTTATGGAAGAAAAATCGGAAAAACTCGAGCCGGAAAACGGCGAGTGGATTTTGACCGTAAAACCGCACGAGATTTTGACCTTGTGCGGAAGATAAATAAAAATACCGACAGTAAAAGCTTTTACTGTCGGTATTTTTATGTGGAATTTATTATCGGAGAGACGCATATTGATTATTATATGCATTTTCCGAAGGAGAGGATATGGGTTGTATATTATAAGCAGAAAAAGAAATTTGCTGTGGGGAATCCTGCTCGCGGTGACCGGGATGGCGATAGGCGTGTTTGTAAAATTCTCGCCCTATGCCGGAACAATGGGCAGCGGAATAACGGTGGTGGTCGATGCAGGGCACGGTATACCGGACGGCGGCGCAGTCGGTGTTGACGGAACAATCGAACAGGAAATAAACCTGAAAATTGCAAAAAAGCTGCAGGAGGTTTTGGAGGGGAAAGGAATACGCACAATTATGACAAGGAGTGATAAAACAGCTCTTTCATCGGAAAGCAAAAATATTCGAAAAATGAAAAGGGAAGATATGGAAAAAAGGTTGGAGGTTATGAAAAAATCCAAGGCAGATTTGTTTATCAGTGTACATATGAACTATTTTCCGGGCGAGAACGTGAACGGACTTCGGATATTTTACTCGGCGAATCATGGTGAAATAAAGCCTCTTGCGGAAAAAATTCAATTAAAGATGAGTGAAGTGACCGGTGCGAAAACAACTGCGGTCAAAGCGGCAGATAAGACGCTTTTTCTTATGAAAAATCCCCCTCTGCCGGCAATCCTTGCCGAGTGTGGATTTTTGTCCAACGCAGAGGAGGAAAAAAAGCTGAATAACGAGGATTATCAATCTCGCCTTGCATGGGCGATTGCCGACGCTATTGAAAAATATTATGCAGAACCGAAATGATACGGGGACATTGATAAGCGTATGAAATAGCCGCGGTCGTGCTTGCAGACGGGGCAGACGGCAGGTACTTCCTTTGCGCTCAGGATATGTCCGCAGTTTAAACACATCCACTCACACTCGGCATCGGCTATAAAAAGCTTGTTTTGCTCAAGCAGGTCGGCAAGTTCGGTAAATCGTGCACCATGCCTTTTTTCAATTTCGGCTATGTTGTGAAAGCAAGCGGCAATTTCGGGAAAGCCTTCTTCCTGTGCTTTGTCTCCGAATGATTTGTACACATCGTCGTGCTCCTGATACTCGTTGTGAGCAGCGTATCTCAAAAGCTGAACCACAGAGTCGCTTATGTCAATCGGATATCCGCCGTCTGTTTTTATTGTGCTCCCGGCAGAGCTTTTCAGACTGTCATAGAACACTTCTGCGTGTGCAAGCTCTTCGTCGGCAGTGAACTTGAAAATTGCCTCAACTACAAAAAGCTTGTTCTTTTTTGCCGTCTCGGCGGCAAAGGTGTAGCGATTCCGCGCCTGACATTCTCCGGCGAATGCGCGCATTAAATTCAGATTTGTTTCACTTTCTTTGATATTCATTTTTATCACTTCCTTGTAATTTAAGTATGGACAGTTTTGCAATAAAAAATGCAGTGAAATGTAAAAAACACAGAGCATTTTTCATTTCACCGCATAAAGCTTTGATTTTTTAAAAACGATTGCCGCAGGGGCGGATAAATCATGTTTTGAGAGAAGTTGATGGTGTTTTCTCTCGTATGTAGGTTTTAATTAAGAATAGTTTTTCTGTTATAAGCGGCAAAGGGATATTACCGCTTGCATGGGCGTCTGTAGACATGAAAAGACGCTCGAGCAAAAATGCCTTTTTGGGAAGAAATGAAATGTTCCTCGTGGTGAATAGATTTATCCGTCCCGGCGGCAATCGTTCGGATTTTTTGAGACAAGCGGAGAAATTCTCCGCTTGCCCGTCAGAATTTGTTAATTAGTTTCGATAATTACCGATTTATCGACGCTGTTCCATTCGACGTTTGCGCCAAATGCTTCGGCGATTGCACGAATCGGAACCAAGGTTGTGTCATTCACCAAAATCGGAGCAGTGTCAAGTGTGATTTTGCTGTCGTCTTT
>CAKSQL010000004.1 GCA_934486735.1 uncultured Clostridia bacterium
AAGGTTTCAAAAAAAGAAATCATAGTTTATCAGAGTATTCACAGTGTCTAAGGATTTAATCTTTAGGCACTTTTTTTGTTTCTGCTGCCTCTTTAATAAGAGGCACAAATAAGAGTGATAATCTGGAGGCAGTGGAAAACTGCGAGTAAACGAGAATGGGGATTGTTAAAACTCGGAGTTGAAAAGCGAATAGCCCATAAAGTGGCAAATTGGGGTGATCACTATCAATTTGCAGCAACAAAATCAGTTGTTAAAAGAGAAATATCAAAAGAAATACTGACTAAGCGAGGCTTAATCAGTATTTCAGACTACTACCAAAAGGTAGGACACGTTTAATTTTGAATTGAACCGCCGTATGCCGAATGGCATGTACGGTGTTGTGAGAGGGCGATTAAATTCGCCCTACTCGATTATCATAGAAAATTGCGCGAAACAATTTAACAAAATGCTGTCATAGTCATGCGATGCACAGACAGTTTTTCATTACGGGTCGAGATGATTGATATCGCGCGGGAACAGGCTTGCCTGGCGGATATTTGCAAGGTTGCAGAGTTTCATAACAAGTCTCTCCAGACCTATTCCCAAGCCGCCATGCGGCGGCATGCCATATTTGAATATATCCGTATATTTCCCGAGGCTGTCCTCCTCCATGCCGTAGCGTTTCATCTTCTTGATAAGTTCATCGTAGTCATGTATACGCTGACCGCCGGTGGTAATCTCAAGTCCGCGGAACAAAAGGTCAAAGCTCTCGGCAAGTTTCGGGTCATCTGCCGAATCCATCGCATAGAACGGACGTTTCAAGCCGGGAAACTTCTCGACAAATATAAATTCACTGTCGTATTTTTCTTTTGCGTATTCGCACAGAGCGACTTCATCCGCAGGGTCGAGGTCGAACTGGTTGCGGCTCTTGCCCAAAATATCGAGCGCCTCAAAAAATGTCACAATCGGAATTTCTTTTATCTCGGGCAATTTTGCGCCGAGCAGCTCCAGCGTCTCGGAGTAATGCTCTTTTAAATATTCCACAACATATTTCAGCATAGCCGTTTCGGTTGCCATAACGTCGCCCATATCCTTGATAAAGCCCATTTCGAAATCGAGTCCGATATATTCGTTCAAATGACGCGTTGAGTTGTGCTTTTCTGCGCGGTATACCGGCGCTATTTCGAACACGCGGTCGAAAAATGCAACGCAGGTCTGTTTGTAAAACTGCGGACTTTGCGCAAGATATGCATTCTCGCCAAAGTATTTCAGCTTGAAGATGTTCGCTCCGCCCTCGGCACCGGCGGCAACAATTTTCGGCGTGTGTATCTCGGTAAAGCCGTTCTTAATCATAAATTCGCGGAAACCGCCGCATACGCCCTCGGAAATTTTAAATACCGCGCGCTCAATCGGGTTGCGCAGCGCAACGCTCCGATATTGCATAGATGTCTCAATCGGACAGCCGATTTTTTTGTCCGATACATGCAACGGATATTGTTCCTTAGGCTTTGAAAGAATCCTAAAGCTTTTAAGAGTAATTTCAATTCCGTAGGCTGCACGCTTTTCCTCGGCAACGCTGCCGCAAATTTCAACATATGCACCCTCACAGAGAGCGTCGAAATCGCCCTCGCAGATCTCGGGAGAGTAAACCGACTGGAAAACACAGCTGCCGCTTCTGAGCAGAACAAAGGAAAAGCCGCTCATATGTCTTATTTTATGCACACAGGCGCAAAATGATATTTCCGAGCCTGTATATGATTTGATTTTTTCAAGTGTAATTTCTTCGGGAAACATTGTCCCGTCTGTCTTTTTCATATATATTCACGTCCCCTATTTCAATTTATCGGTCAGTATATCCTTTGCAAGCTTTGGATTTACACCTTTGCCTGCAAAGCGCATAACCTGCCCCATCAAAAATCCGAGAATTTTCTCGTTGCCTGCTTTGTAGCTTTCAACACTGTCGGCATTTTCCGCAATTACTTTGTCAACAACCTTTTCCAGCTCGGATGTGTCGTTGCTCATTATCATTCCGCGTTCCTTGGCGATATCCATCGGCTTTCCGCCGTCTGCAAACATTATTGCAAGAATATCTTTTGCAGCATTTTTGCTTATAACGCTGTCGGAACTCATTTTTGCAAGCTCCGCCAAATCCTCCGGAGTAAATATTATATCCGATGCGCTTTTGCCGCTCTCGTTTAAGCAGCGGTTCAGCGCGCCGAGCATAAGATTTGAAATTTCCTTGTAGTCCGGGTTAAGCTTAACCGCGGCATCGTAGAAATCGGAAAAAGCCTTGTCGGCCGTAATCAGCCGCGCATCGTCCTCGGGCAGATGATATTCCTTTGTGTATCGCTCAATCCTGTCGGCGGGCATCTCCGGCATGGATTGTTTTATCGTTTCGATATCGTTATCGCTTAAGTAAACGGGAGGAATATCCGGCTCGGGGAAATATCTGTAGTCGTGTGCCTCTTCCTTTGAACGCAGCGCCTTTGTGTCGCCGTGGTTGTCATTGAAACGGCGCGTTTCCTGAATAACTTTGCCGCCCGCGTCCAGAATTTCTGCCTGTCTGCTTATTTCGTATTCTATTGCACGCCCAATAGCCTTTACCGAGTTGAGGTTCTTTATCTCGGCTCTTGTGCCGAAAGTGTCCGAACCGTCGGGCATTATCGAAATGTTTACGTCCACACGCAGCGAGCCTTGTTCAAGACGCGCATCGCATACTCCGGCGTATTTCAGTCTCAGAGCGATGTCCTCAACAAAGGTCTGAACCTCCTCGATTGTTCTGAAATCCGGCTCTGTCACGATTTCGATAAGAGGAACTCCGCAGCGGTTGTAGTCTGCCATGGAAATGCCCTCGTAATCATCGTGAACGAGTTTTCCGGCGTCCTCCTCGATGTGGATTCGGTTTATTCTTATCTCACGATTCCCGATTTTTACATGTCCGTCGGTGCATATCGGAAATTCGAATTGAGTAATCTGATATGCCTTGGGCAGGTCGGGATAGAAGTAGTTTTTTCTGTCGAACGCGGAGTAGTTGTTGACGGTGCAGTTCAAGGCAAAGCCTGCACGTGCGGCAAGCGTAACCGCGTTTTGGTTGACTATCGGGAGAGTTCCGGGCATTCCGGAGCATCGGGGGCATACGCGGTCGTTTGGCGCGCCGCCGAACTCATTCGCACATGAGCAGAATACCTTTGATTTTGTCAACATTTCAGCATGTATTTCCAATCCTATAACAGGTACGTATCTCATAATAATCTCCATTCCGCCGCCCTGCAACGGCATAAATAGTAATAAAAATCTCTTATCGGCAGGGCAAGGGATGATAAGAGATTATTAACGCCCATGTGCGTTTCCGAGCAAAGTGAGGAAAATTTCGCACGGGCAATTAAATCCTGCCGGAGGCTAACGTGAAAGAAACTTTCACGTTATATCTCCATTCCGCCGCCCTGCAACGGCATAAATAGTAATAAAAATCTCTTATCGGCAGGGCAAGGGATGATAAGAGATTATTAACGCCCATGTGCGTTTCCGAGCAAAGTGAGGAAAATTTCGCACGGGCAATTAAATCCTGCCGGAGGCTAACGTGAAAGAAACTTTCACGTTATATCTCCATTCCGCCGCCCTGCAACGGCATAAATAGTAATAAAAACCTCTTATCGGCAGGGCAAGGGATGATAAGAGATTCGTCCGGGTGAGAATTGTTCAAATATCTTTTTGAACAATTCTTTTGGACAATTTCACTGTATCGGAGATATCAATGCAACAGCCTGTTTCACAGTGATATCTCGTGTCTTTCAAAATCCTGTTCAAATCTGTCGGCAGCGGCGATTATAAGCGCCTCGTCAAATGCCTTGCCGACAAGGCTCATGCCTATCGGCATGCCGTCTGCGTTGTATCCGCACGGAGTGCTTATTGCAGGCAGACCGGCAATATTCACTGTGACGGTGCATATATCGGCGAGATACATTTTAATCGGGTCGTGTTCCTGCTCGCCGATTTTGTAAGCGCATGTCGGAGCGGTCGGTGTAAGGATTATATCGCAGTCCTTAAAAATCTCGCTGTACTCCGCGCGCAGCTTTGAGCGTATGCGCGATGCGTTTTTGTAATAGGCATCGTAGTATCCGCTGGACAGAGCGTAGTTTCCGAGCATGATACGGCGCTTAACTTCGTCTCCGAAACCCTCGCGGCGCGTATTTTTGATAAGCTCGTTAAAGTCCTCGCCGAGACCTGCGCGGTATCCGTACTTGATTCCGTCAAAGCGCGACAGGTTGCTTGCAGCCTCTGCCGATGAAATCAGATAATACGCCGAAACTGCGTATTCCAGGGACGGCAGCGATACATCCTTTAAGGTGCAGCCGAGCGATTCGTAATATTTTGCGGCGCTCATTACACTTTTCTTTACGTCCTCTGAGATACCGTCCGAGAAAAATTCCTTTGGGATTCCGATTACAAGACCGGAAAGCGACATCCCGATTTTGGAAAGGTAGTCCCCCTCGGCTTTTTGCGAGGAGGTGGCATCGCTCGGGTCAACTCCGTAAATACTGTTCAAAACATATCCGGTGTCGGCGGCTGAATTTGCCAAAACGCCTATCTGATCGAGACTCGACGCGAATGCAATCAAGCCATACCGCGACACTGTGCCATAGGTCGGCTTAAGTCCCGTAACGCCGCAGAATGCAGCCGGCTGACGAACCGAACCGCCGGTGTCCGAGCCTAAAGCAGCTGCACAGAGACCCGCCGCAACGCTTGCGGCAGCACCGCCCGAAGAACCGCCTGTTACACAGTCGATATTGTACGGATTATGAACACCGCCAAAGTAGGAGGTCTGGCTTGAACCGCCCATTGCGAACTCGTCCATGTTGGTTTTGCCCAGCATAACAATTCCCTCGCTGTCAAGCTTGTCCATAACAGTTGCATTGTAGGTCGGAACAAAATCTTCAAGCATTTTCGATGCACATGTTGTTTTAACTCCAAGCGTGCAAATGTTGTCCTTTATCGACATCGGTATTCCGGTCAGAGGCTTTGATTTTCCGCTGTCGATTATCTTTTGCGCCGCGTCCGCCTGTTTCATGGCGCTTTCTTTGCATACGGTTATATAGCTGTTGATTTTGCCGTCCTTGTCATTGATTTTTTTTAAATATTCGCCGCATAGCTCCGCGGCGCTTATATCCTTGTTGTCGAGCTTTTCTCTCAGAGACTGCAAAGACATATAAACTCACACCCTTCTTTTAAACTACCTTAGGAACTACAAAACTCGAATTTTTCTTGTTTTTTGCATTTTCCAGAATTTTTTCCGTCTCAAACGAAGGCTTTGCTTCGTCTTTGCGAAGATTATTGTATTCGACCGCGTCGGTGGAGTAGGTAGGCAAAGACGGGTCTGTTTCCTTAACCTTGTCCATGAGCGCAACAATGTCGCTCATCTGTTCTGCCATAGCCTTCAGCTCGTCCTCGGTGAACGCAAGCTTCGATAATTCCGCAAGATGTGCGGTAAGCTCCAAATCAAACATGTTATTGCCACAGCCTTTCTGTCCGCAAAATTTATTCTGATATCTTCGCTGTGCGGACCTTGCCAAGATATATAACAAAATTTACCATAAAAACAAAAGACGCCATACAGAAACCTGTACAGCGCCTTTGCTGAATTTACCTTATTATATCACATAATCAAAAAGTTTGCAAGAGGTAATTTTTTTTTGGTTTAAAACCGTTAAAATATTTCGAATAATGTGCGGTTAATTATACATAACTGACATAAAATATCGCGTTCAGTGCGATTTTTGCGCCGGAATGATAAGCTGCTGACCCGGATTGAGCGGATTTTTTGCGTTCAGCTGATTGAACTCGGCAAGCTGTTCGGGCGGAATGAAGTAATTTTTTGATATGCTCCAAAGAGTGTCGCCCGGCTGAACAAAGTAAATAACAATGCCTTTTTTCTTGTTTTTTGGAATTTCCTCGGTTTCGACATCGTCAATCAGCGAGAGTGTGCGCCTTTGGGGGATGCTTGCCGAGATGTTCAAGATATATCTCAGCTCAACCTCGTTCGCGGCATTCAAGTGAAAGCTTGTGTGCGACACATCAGCCGCAACGCAGCAGGACATACCGGGCTCTGTGCCGGGGCTGTCTAAGAGATAGCTGAACGGAATTTCCTTTTTAAAGCTGTAGACAGGGGTTTGGGCGCTGTCCGAAAGATAAAGAATGCATGCCTCTATTTTTCCTTCGGTCGAAAGCTTGTTTTCCTCGGTGCGCGAGGAGGTTATGACCGCCCTTGAAATCACGTTGTATACGCCGGTTATCTGAGGCTGATTTTTGTCTGTTACGGCAGAATCGCGCAGCGTGTTCTGACACGACGGCGATGCGGTGATTTCGTTGAACTCGGTTTCGGAATATGTAATATTTGTCTCAAAGCCGGGCAGGAAACAGTCGCTTATTATCTCAAGCTCACGCATTTCGGACGCTTTCATCTCGGCGCATACCAAAAGTTCGATGTTGACAATCCGCCTGTCTCCGTCACTGTCCTCGGCGACATCGTAGTAGCAGTCGCATATGCGATAGTTAAGCTCGCAGGTCATGTCCTCGGTTATGCCCGGGAAATCGAACACCTCAGTAAATGGAATGTCCGCCTCGGTGTGCTCGATGCAGCCGTTTGTATCGGTGTAGAGTATGCAGACGTTCAATATTCCCTTGACGACGAGCTTCTCGGTAATTGCCTTAAATTCCTTGTCGCAAAGCTTGTAGTCGATTTTCAATATTTCGCCTATCGATGCCTTTCCCGCCGGGATTTCGATGCCCTCTTTAATCATAAATTCGTCATCGTGCACGCCGCATAGCGCATTGACCGTTATCGGAGCGGTCAGAACCTGTGCACCTTCGTCATCGATTCCGATCGGGAAAGCTATCTCGCGCGCGGAGATTATCTCACAGTCAATCAGGATTGCCGCGCGAAGACTTATTTTTCTTGAATTAATAACGTGAAATTCAACGCGGCTCACGTCCGAATCGACTATTGCGGAGCAGCTTTCGTCTATAGACGGACGGTCGAGCTTGTGCGAAAATTCAAATGTGGTTTTTATGCTCTGTACTCCGCCGTCCTCGGTATCGGGGAGGTAGAGCACCGTCAGATTCACCCTGCCGCCGAGGATGAGTTTTCCGTCCGATATCTCCTTTGACGAAATGCATGATGTGGCGTCCACCTGCAAAACCTTGAGAATATCAGGTTTTATATCGGGTACAATCAAATCACCGTCCGCCGCTGCCTCAAAGCTGTCCGAGAAAAGTATCTCGCCGACAGTTACGGCTTCTTTTATCAGTTCCATAATGTTCAGTCCTTTCCAAATAATAAAAATAAGTGATTGCGCTCTCTTTTGAAATTGATTGTAATAAAAAAGAGTTTTCATACTTGATTATATGAAAACTCTCCTGAAATTATGAATATTAAAGAACGATTTCGCACCATTTTTTGTATGCCGAATCCCATGCTTCGACGTCCTGCGGCTCGTATTTTGCGATGTCGAAGGAATTTTTGACAATCCTGCGACCCTCGGCAAGATTTTCTATCGCGCCCGAGGCGATTGCCTGGACAAGCACATTTCCTATGCTTGTTGCCTCGACCGGACCTGCTTCAACCACTCTGCCTGTTGCATTTGCGGTGAAGCTGCATATCATTTTGTCCTTTATTCCGCCGCCGACAATATTTATAACCGAGTACTTTTTGCCGGTGACATCCTCCATGTTCTCTATCGTCCTTCTGTAGCGGAAAGCAAGGCTCTGCGCTATGCAGCGGATAATCTCGCCCTTTGTTTCGGGAACGGGCTGATTTGTGCGGCGACAGTATTCGCGGATTTTCTCCGGCATGTTGCCCGGAGTCTGGAATGTCTCGTAGTCGGGGTCTATCAAGCTTTCGAACGGCTTTGCCTCGTTTGCCTGCTTTTCAAGTTCGTCAAAACTCAAAAGCGTTCCCTCGCGCTGCCACTGACGGCGCGATTCCTGGATAAGCCAAAGTCCCATTATATTTTTCAAGAAACGAACAGTTTTGTCAACGCCGCCCTCGTTTGTGAAGTTGTATTTCATGGATTTCTCCGATACGATCGGTGCGTCAAGCTCAACGCCCATAAGACTCCATGTTCCGCTCGATATGTAGATAAAATCTTTTGTATCGGTTACGGGTACCGACGCAACAGCCGACGCGGTGTCGTGCGATGCGACCGCGATTACTGGGATTTGCTCTGTTCCAAGCTCCTCGGCAAGCTCTTTTTTCAGAACGCCGACCTTTTCGCCGGGGTATATCACATCGGTGAGCACGTCGGAGCGTATGCCCAGCCTGTCCAAAAGACCGCTCGCCCACTCGTGCTTTGTCGAATCGAACAGCTGCGAGGTCGATGCAATTGTGTACTCGGTTTTCATCTCGCCTGTCAGGAAGTAGTTAAACAAATCCGGCATAAAGAGAAGTGTTTTTGCCTCTTTCATGGCAACGCTGTCCGATAATTTCTCGCTCAAAAGCTGAAAAATCGTGTTGAACCAGTTGAATGCAATACCGGTCTCCTCAAAAATATCCTTTTTGGGGACAAGCTCAAACGCTTTTTGCATCATTCCGTCGGTGCGCGTGTCGCGGTAGTGGTACGGATTTGCAAGCAGCTTGCCGTCCTTGTCCAAAAGACCGTAGTCAACGCCCCATGTGTCGATGCCGATGCAGTCGATGTCGCGGTCGCCCGAGTTGACACACTTCAAAATTCCCTGCTTTATCTCGTGGAACAGGCGGAGAACATCCCAGTACATGCCGCCGTTCACAGTGACCGGATCGTTTGAAAAACGGTGCTTTTCCTCAAGCGTTATCTTCTCTCCGTCAAATACTGCCAGCATTGCCCTGCCGCTTGAAGCGCCGAAATCAAATGCCAAAAATTTATATACTTTGCTCAAATCATATATCCCTCTTTCTTTATTTAAATAAGAAAACCAAAACTAATAAAATTATATATTAAAAATTAGCTATTGTCAATATTAATTTTATATTGTATAATAAATATTGTAGAAAAATAAAAGGGATGATAATTATAAATAACGAATTTGAATACAGCAGCGATAATAAAAGATATCACACATGGAATTACCACCTCCGCCAAAAATTCGGATGCAAGGTGTTCAAGGTGTCGCTGAACGCAGGCTTTACCTGCCCGAACATAGACGGAACAAAGGGGCGCGGCGGCTGCATATACTGCTCCGATTCGGGCAGCGGCGATTTCGCCGGAAACCCATGTGAGGATATCGCCGAACAGTTTGAGCATGTGAAACGGACGCTGCATAAAAAGTGGGAGGAGGCGAAGTATATCGCCTATTTCCAGGCACATACGAACACCTACGCACCGGTGGATGTACTGAAATCGAAGTTTGAGCCGGTCTTAAAAAAGGATAATGTGGTGGGACTCAGCATCGCGACAAGAGCGGACGCGCTTGCGGACGATGCACTCGAATATTTGGCGGAGCTTAATAAAAGAACTTATCTTGTAGTCGAACTGGGACTCCAGAGTGTGTTCGACGAGACGGGGCGGAGGATCAATCGGTGTCATACCTACGCGGAGTTTTTGGAGGGGTATAATAAGCTTGCGCGGCTCGGGATTCCGACATGCGTGCATCTTATCGACGGACTTCCGGGCGAGACAAAGGAAATGATGATCGAAAGCGCGCGCTGCGTGGGCGAACTGAAACCGCATTGCGTGAAAATACACCTTTTGCATATTTTGAAAAACACCCCGATTGAAAAAATGTATAACAATGGCAAGCTTCGCCTGCTTGAACGTGATGAATATGTCGATATAGTCATAAATCAGCTTGAGAATTTGCCAAAGGAGACGGTAATACAAAGACTCACCGGCGACGGCGGCAGGGACGTCCTTGTCGGACCTTTGTGGAGTCTTAAAAAATTTGTCGTGCTGAATGAGATAGATAAGGAAATGGTAAGGCGCAATACATACCAGGGGAATAAAGTTTTTGAATGAGTAGGTGCGACCTTATGCGATCGCCCATAATATGCTCATCTCATCCAAAAACCGTACCGGGAAAATAAAATTACTTGACAAAATATTATTTGTGGGTTATAATATAGAATGAGTAAGTCAGACGGCCGCGTGCCTTTTGGCATGAGGAAAGTCCGGGCTCCATAGAGCAAGGGCGCCGGGTAACACCCGGCGGAGGCGACTCCAGGGAGAGTGCAACAGAAAATAAACGCCTTTTTTAAAAAGGTAAGTGTGGAAATGTGCGGTAAGAGCGCACAGGGGAGATGGTAACTGAATCCCCGTGTAAACCCCGTCCGGAGCAACACCTGAAAGGGAAATCAAGCCTGCTCGGCGCTTCCCGATATGGTGGCATGAACGCACGAGTAATTGTGCGTCACAGATAGATGGCCGTTTGATACAGAACCCGGCTTACAGACTTGCTCGCTTATTGTGAAACGAAAAAGGGGCTGTTAAAAAACTCCGGAACGCAAAAAGGCATGTGTTGTTTGGATAACATATAATAAAATAATCTAAATTTTGTAATTTTTTTTAAAAACTCAAAATTTTCGATTTTTATAATATTAAAATGCCTTTTTGCTGCGCCCTCACCAAACCGCTCGGAGTACCCGCGTACACCGTCGGGTTTGGTTTGAGCGTTCCAAAGCTTTTTTCCTATCCCCTCAAAAAAAGGGGCTGTATAAAAAGTCGGTTGACTTTTTATACAGCCCCTTTTTGTTGTCCCGATGCAATAAAAGTGCTTTGCTTTAATTCTATGCCCTCTCCAATGCGTGCAGAAGTATTTTTGCGTTTTCTTCATATATATTGTCGAGCATTTCGCGCGGCAGCGGATTTTTCCCATGCCCCATTTCAATCGTGAAGCCTGCCTTGCCGAATTCTTCTATAAACCAGTCCTTGCAGCCGCCGAACGCGGCAGAGCCTGTCGGCTCGGACGGCACATAACCGCTCACATCGGCAAATTCCGTTGCGAGCTTTCGTGAATTTTCTGCCGCTTTCCCGTCAAAATCGTAGTAAATCTCACCGCCCTGGCTGTGGAATGCCATAAGCATGTCAAACCTGTTGCTGCGCACAAAATCGACAATCGCCTTTGTCTCCGGCTCGCTCTCCGAATAAGGACCGCTGTATTTCGACGGTGACGGACGCGCCTCCACCACCCTCCAGCCGGCATTGTAATTGTGATTTATGTCAACCCCGTTCGCATTCGCCTGCCAGACTTGATTAAAGCTGTGAATCCCGACAAGGCTCACCAGCTTTCGATGGTACGGATTTGTGACGTCAATCCCATGTATCGCAATATCGACCCCGTCCGGGTTCACCATCGGCACAGCCCAAAGCGAAGTGCGGTCGGACAGAGCCTTTGCGTCGTATCCGAAAAATTCCCTGCCGCTTTGTATGCACTCGGCATATTCAAAAAGAAACTTCATTATAAATGCCGAGGTCAGATACTCAAGCCCGTGATGCGCCCCGTTTACAAACAGCTTTCTTTTGCCGCTGCCGATTTTAACGCAATATATCTTGTGCTCCATAACGCTCTCGCCGATTGAAAAAAGTTCGGCATTTTCAAAACGTGCCGCCAGCTGCGCCGCGTCGGAGCGCAGTTCCTCGTAATCATATCCCATTTGTTGTCCTCCGTCCGATTAAGTATATATAAAAATATATGCGGATAAATATAAAATAATTATAAAAAGCGGAACAAAATAAATTTTTCTGCGTCTAAATAAGTGTTACACTGAAAAAAGCGAAATTTGATATATGCAAAATATCCAATAAAATCGCACGAAAAAACGAAAAAAGCGAAAAAATCGCAAAAGAATTTGTCGGTTTGCCAAAAATATATTGACATAATGGCAAAAAGCGAGTAAAATTAGATTTAGTTGTCGGTTTCCGTACTTAAAATCGGCTTTGGGAAATCGCAGCTGCTGGCAGTGTAAACCATTATACATAATGTTACCGTAAGTTTATTGAGTTAAAGATAAATTACAGTGATGTTTTTGTATAACAGCAATTTTACAGTTATATTACAACTGTAGAAAGTGCATTGACTTTTCACCCTGTTTGGTGGTATAATCAGTGCATAGTTAGGAGTTTTGTTAAGTAAGCTCTTAACGGTTTAACGTCTCGGTGTGTAGGAAAGGGTGCACAGCGGGCGGCATAGTACACCCTTTCGAAAAGACAAAATAAGGGAGGATTTGAGAGTATGAAAAAGAATCTCAAAAAAGTAATTTCGGCTGTTATTGCTTTGACTGTTTCAGCAAGCTCAGCTGCTTTCGCGGCTCCGAACTTCTCAGACGTAGCAGACACAGCCTCCTATGCACAAGCTGTAAATACTCTTGCTGCATTGGGCGTTATTAAGGGTTATGAAGACGGTTCGTTCAAGCCCGACAATAACATTACAAGAGCAGAAGTAGCAACAATGGTTGTTGCAGCTCTTAACAGAACAGCAGACGCTGAAGGCTCAAAAGGCTCAACAAAGTTTGCTGACATGAACACCGAAGCTAAGAACTGGGCTACCGGTTTTGTAAACATCGGTGTTTCGGAAGGTTTCATCTCGGGTTACGAAGATGGTTCATTCAAGCCGGACAACAACGTAACATTCGCTGAAATGGTTTCGATGCTGGTTCGTGTTGCAGGTTACGGCAGATATGCAGAGTACCTCGGCGGCTGGCCCAACGGATACCTTTCGGTAGGTAACGACAAGGGTGTTACAAAGGGTGTTTCCGCAGGTTCTGACGTTGCTGTAACAAGAGGTCAGGTTGCTCAGCTTATCTACAACACATTGCTGGATGTTCCTACAGTTGAGTCAACAACTCTTACAACAGATTCAAACGGTAACCTCGTTCCGGAAATGACAATCATGGATGGTAAGGGTGACAATGAATACAAGACATTGCTCACAGAAAAGCACAATACATACTATGTAGAAGGTCACGTTTCTGCAACAAACAGAACTAACTCTACAAAGTACGATGCTGATGAAGTAGAATTCACAATTGAGTACACCGAGAACTATGACGACAGCGATGTTGTTATCAAGAAGGGTGCTAAAGACTCAAGCGGTAACGCTATCACATCAAAAGAGTCTGTATATGTTGGTGACACAGACGCAGCTAACTATCTGTTCACATATGCAACAGCTCTTATCAAGATTGATGATAACGACGATGCAACATTCGTAAGCTTCACACCGTCAGGCAAGAACACAGTTGATTCGTTCGATGCAAGCTTGATCGATGATGACGATTACAAGACAATGACAGTATTTGATGCAGCGTACGGCAAAGACAACGGTAAAGTTGTTGATAAGCCTTATGTCAAGTACTACAGCGCAAAGGATGCTTCAAAGTCAACAAAGTATTCTTTGGATAAAGATTTTGAGCTTTATGTAAACGGCGTTGAAGTTACAGCTAACCAGAAGAACTTTGAGAAGTATGTTGTAGACAATCAGGTTGGTAAGGTAGACCTTATCGACAGATATTCTGCAAGCTCAAAGGCTGACGGCAAGTATGATTTGATTTTCGTAACATACTATGCAACAGCTAAGGTTGGTGCTGTAAACACAAATACAGGCAGAGTTACATTTGACAAAGCTTTCAACAATGACAACAAGATGTATATTACATTGGATCCGAATGATGATGATTTGACATATGAAATCATCTATAACGGTGCAGCTATTGAATTGTCAGCATTGCAGGCAGATGATATAATCTCGATTGCATACGATGTAAACAACAGCTTGGATGATTCTGACTTCTATGAAATCTATGTTTCAAGAGACAAGGCTGAAGGTCAGTACACAAACAAGAGCAACGAGGATGAGACAGTTAAAATCGGCGGCAAAGATTATGAATTCGTTCAGAAGTATGACGATGTAGTAAGCGACACCGGATTCAAGATGTCAGACGAATACACAATCTATCTTGATGCATTCGGCAGAATCTTCGATTATGAAACATTGGTATCTTCAGCTAAGCTTGCTGTAGTTGATAAGTATACAAAGGCATCTTCGGATGACTACTACAAAGCAACTCTGTACACAGCTGACGGTGCTGCTAAAGCTTCGGAAGTTGACACAAGTAAGGTGGTTCTTACAATAGCAAATGATATCACTGTTCCGGCAGGCACAATTACAAAGGGAACATACAAAAATGCAGCAATTGATACAGTTATGAAGCAGCTCGTATACAAAGATGGAGTAAGCGGTGCTAAGACAGAAATCCAGAATCGTGTAGTTAAGTACAAGATTTCTTCTTCAACAGGCAGAATCACATCTTTGGAAATTGCAGCAATTGAAAGATCTGCAGCAGATCAGGAGTTTAAGTCTTCTTCAAACTCTATCGGTAACGTTAAGATGAACGACGCTACAAAGGTTATCGACGCTATTTCTTACACAGAAGACCTCAAAGCAGGTAAGATCCCGACATACTCGGATCTGTCAACAGCTTCACTGTCATCTTTCGCTAACGAGAGTGACTACACAGCATTTGCATTCGGTGACAGAAACTCAGACGGAACATATCCGTTGGTAATCGTTACAGATGCAGGTGGTAACTACACATCTGACACAAGATTCGCAGTTGTTACAAAGCAGCCTTCAACAGGTGTCGACAGCACAACTCAGGATGACATCTACACATTGACAGCTCTGTACAATGGTGAAGAAACAGACTTTGTTGTAAACGATGACGTTGATGTAAACGGCGCAGTTGGTTCAAACTCTGACGCTATGCTTAACCTCCAGAAGGGTGACGTAATCGTATTCGTTAAGGATGGTAAGGGCAACATCAAGACAATCGATGTAATCGTATCTGCAAGTGCACTCGGTGTTGACACAAGCTATGCAAAGGTTGCAACCAATGCATTTGACGGAACAGCAACAAAGGGTATCAGCACAGTAGGCGCTAAGAACTGGGTAACAGATTGGAACAAGACAACTTCAGGCGCTGACCTTTCTAAGGATGTAACACAATTGGTATACGGTCCTATCGTTGAAAAGAAGAACTCTTACTTCAAGCTTGGTAAAATTGTTAAAGCTACAGGTTCGGAAGGCTTCACAGATGATGACGGTAAGGCAGTTAGCCCGGCTTACACAGGTCTGTACACAGATAAGTCACAGACAAGCGGTGCTGACATCAAGGCTATGGAAATCAACATCACAAGCGATACTAAGGTTTACGTATGGGATTACTCTAAGACAAACGAAAAGGTTCAGCTTTCTGACGGTGACGCAGGAACAGGCGCAATCGTTGCAACAACAATTGCTAACTCGAACCTCTATAACAACAGAGACGTTATTCCTTGGGATAATGCCGGCGTAAAAGACGGTGCAAACTTCGCATTCGCTAAGGTTGTAGACGGCGACGCTACAGACGTATTCGTAATTCTTGCTAAATAATTGAATTAAGAATATTCAAAAAAGAGCTAATCGAAAGATTAGCTCTTTTTTCGTTCAATTTATGTTTTTTGTTCATTTTATTGTCTTTTGGTTTTTGCATTTAATTTATGTTTTTCGGCAGTTTGCATTTATGTAAAACAATTTATCATATCTTTTTGCTTTGTTGTGGACATTTCTTATTGCATTTTACAAACGGATATGCTATAATTATACTAATATTTAAAGTAAATGGAGAAAAGCAATGTCATATACAGATAAAATATTTAAATACGCAAAAAAGCTATCGCCGCAAATGTATAGAATAACGGTTATCGAGTGCGGAAAAACCTCGGATTTATGCGTTACCCCGTCAAATAAAACGAATGATTGTTACTCGGTATCAAAATTTTTCACCGTCACAGCTCTCGGAATGTTGTACGATAGCGGGATTTTGGATTTGAATGAAAGAATAATTGATATTTTCAAAGATGAACTGATAGAAAACATGGACGAAAAGTGGAATACTGTAACCGTTCATATGGTGATGCGGCACGAATGGGGAATCGGCGGCGGATTCCTTGATATTGATACCGAGGATATCAACTCATATACAAAAAGATTCGGGACACGAAATGATTTCCTCAAAATAATTTTATTGCATGAATTGCCGCTGACACCGGGGAAAGAGGAGGTCTACAGTGACGCTGCATACTACCTGCTTTCGAGAGTAGTTGAGAAAAAAAGCGGAGAAAATTTATATACATTTCTTCAAAAAAGGCTTTTCAATTCGCTTGAATTTGAGGAAACAGCGTGGTCGTGCTGCCCAAACGGGCATTCAATGGGCGCAACAGGTCTATTTATTCGCACAACCGATATTGCAAAGCTCGGACAGTTGTACCTTGATAAGGGCATGTATGCAGAACAGAGAATAATCTCGGAAAAATGGTGCGATATTGTGCTTGAAAACGGATATGAACTCAGAAAATGCAATGCGGACGGGTATTGCAAGGGCGGAATGTACGGACAGGCAATCTATATTGATCCGCGCCGCCGGCTCTCGGTCGCATGGGAGGGCTATGACACTGTCGGAGCATCCCGAAAAATGATAGAGTATTTGGAGCGGTTGGATTCATAACCAAACGCTAAACTTCGGCTAAATAAATTTTATTTAGCCGAAGTTTAGCGTTGACGCGTCTGCACCCAACCGGGTCAAACAGAGTTGGGATTTTGATTTCGTTTGCCTTTTCGCCCGATTTGTCTGCTTTTTAATTTTGTTTATCTGACCGCATCACTTGTTATTTCTTTCAGAATCCTGCATTCATTTTCAATATCCTCCGCGGCGAATATCGCGGAAACCACCGCGATTCCGCTTATTCCGCTGCCGGAGAGCATCTTGATATTTTCACGCTTTATTCCGCCTATTGCCACAACAGGAATTTTAACCGATGCACAAATTTCTTTCAGCGTGTCATAAGGAACATCGGCGGCATCTAACTTTGTAGATGTTGGGAAAACCGCGCCCACGCCGAGGTAATCCGCGCCGTCTTGTTCGGCTTTTTTTGCCTGTTCAACCGTCTGTGCCGAAACGCCCAGAATCATGTCTTTGCCGATTATCCTGCGGACCTCGGCGGCAGCCATGTCCTCCTGCCCGATATGCACGCCGTCCGCGCCGCATTTAACCGCTATTTCCACATTGTCGTTCACGATAAACGGGACATTGCTTTTGTTGCATAACAGCTTTATTTTTTCAGCCTCTTCAAAGAAAGAACCGATGTCCAATTCCTTTTCGCGCAGCTGCAAACAGGTCACGCCGCCGCGGATTGCACATTCGACCTGCTCGTACAGCGTCTGACGTCCCACCCATGCGCGGTCGGTCACTGCGTAGAGCAGCATGGCGCTTTTATCGAATTTCATACTTAGCGCCCCTCTCCAACTCGTCGCCGCTGAGGTTGTAAACCGCATCGATTATATAGTTGCGATAGGATGAATTTCCGTCCTTTTCGCTCATGCGCTCGAATGCGATTTCGCCGCAAAGACCCATTGCCGAAACGGCGGCAGCGGCAGCGGTCAGCATATCATCGGGATTCGCTGCGATAAAAGCGGTCATAAGCGCGGAAAGCTGGCAGCCTGTGCCGGTTATCGAACTCATCATTTTGTTGCCGTTGTGTATCAAAAATGTCTTTTTGTCATCGGTCACAATGTCAATTGCGCCCGTTATTGCGATTATTGCGCCGCTCCTCTTTGCAAAATCACGCGCCATGGCGATTGCGGAATCGAGTGTGTTGTCGGTAACGGCGTCGTCTGCATTGGCATCGACACCCTTTGCCGCGCCGCCTGCACCGGCAAGAGTTTTAATCTCGGATATGTTTCCGCGGATAACCGAGAATTTCACCTTTTTAGTAAGTCCGACAGCTGTTTCGGTACGAAGTACCGATGCGCCTGCGCCAACCGGGTCGAGCAGAGTCGGGATTTTGATTTCGTTTGCTTTCTCGCCCGATATGTACATCGACTTGATAGTGTTGGAATTGAGCGTGCCGATGTTAATGTTAAGTCCGCCGCAAATGCTTGTTATATCGGCAGCCTCTGCCGAATCGTCTGCCATAATCGGCGATGCGCCGCATGCGAGTAGAATATTTGCACAGTCGTTCACTGTGACATAGTTTGTGATGTTGTGAATAAGCGGCGATTTCGCCCTTACATTCTCCAAAGCCTCTGAAAATTTCATAATTAATTCATTCCTTTCCGAATTTATACAATCAAAAAGAGCCGCCCGAAACGACCGACTCTTTATAAAAAGCAATTTAACTCACTCCCTACGCCGGCATTATCCGTATCAGGTAAAGGGTCGAAGCTCAATTACTTCCTCTCAGCCCGAAAAACAAGCTCCCCTGTTCTTTTGATAATTTAATTATATCACCTTTAGCTCAAAATGTCAATACAATCTAAAAATTAATTTCCAGTCCGTCAAATGCGGCGGTGATATCATATTTTTTAAGATATGCGCCAAGTTCATCGTGAGACTCATGTGCATATCTTGACATGTGCGATATCATTATTTTTCCGCCGTCGTTCAAAAGCTTAAGCTGGCGGAAGGCGGCGCTCATCTCGGTAATCATGCGAAGATTATTGTGTTCAAATATGCGATAATCGCCCTCAGCCATACCCAAAGTTCCGTCCAAAACGATTAAGTCGTATTTGTATTTTTTCATTTCGTGCCATGTTTGGTTTAAAAGCCAAGCTCCGTCACATCCCCAAAACATGCGTTTTTCTCCGTCTGAAATAATATAATTAAGCGGCTGTTCGTCAGAATTTGAAACTGAATGATTTGCAGCGACCGCAATCACCTCATATTTCCCGACCCTTGTCGGAGTATACAGCGGAATAACCTTTTGAACGGATTTAAGATCCTCCTCAAGGTTAGCGTCTTTGTCGCAGAAAAGCGTTGCGTCCTTTCCAAAGAGCCGATTAATAGCGAAAACGGAGCAGTGGTCTTCGTGAGTGTGCGTTATTAAAAGATTTTTCACATTGCTTGTGTCACAGCTGTTTTTTTCTATAAAATCGAGCGTTTCGTCATTGCAGTCTATCATAAGGTCATCATTTATCATTATTGAAGTAAAGCGTCTGAAAAAATCGTCCCTGACACGATTTTTAATACCCCAGTCCGCTGCACCCGTTCCCATAAATAAAAGTTTCATATATATTTTCGTCCTTTTGAATGTTTTATATTTTAAAGTATAGCATAAACTTAAAATATTGTCAACACTCATATGCTTGCAAACTTTGTTTCGGGAAGAGACTGCAATTCTAATTTACATAAAAATGCATACCTTTGGTTGACAGAAATTTTCGGTATATATTGAAAAATTGACACAAATATGGCGTAAGTAAAATAAAAATCAAATTTTTTTATGTATACAATCATAATCCTTGCACAGCTTATCGATAATTTGGGGAGTATCATCCTCCGAGCCGTAGTCTATTATCATAATTTCGGATTTCGGATGCTGCTTCATAAGCAGGCGGACAATTCCTTCGATGCTTTCGCCGTGGTTTTTCACTCCGATAACAATGCATGGATTTGGGGAATGGCGGCAAAAAATCATACGGAGTACGCTGCTTATCGTAAAGACTACCCCGACCGATGCAAATATGGCAACAAGGCACAAAGCGACAGACATTTTTTAAACACCACCTTATAAAATATGTAGTTTATAGTATGCAAAATGGGTGTTATTTGTGAAATTTCACAAGTTTTTACTAAAAAATCAAGATGTTTTGTATGACAAACACTGCCGATAGGCATTGACAAATCGCAAAATTTCCTATAAAATATATAGTAGGCAGGAAAATAAGCCGAATTTGCATATTTGCGGATTCGGAATGGAAAGGAACGATCAGTATGGGATTAACTTTAACCGAAAAGATTTTGTCGGCTCATCTTGTTGAGGGCAAGATGGTAAAAGGCGAGGAAATCGGAATAAAAATCGATCAGACACTTACTCAGGATGCGACCGGAACAATGGCATATCTTGAGTTCGAGGCAATGGGAGTGCCGAGAGTCAAAACAGAGCGCTCTGTTGCATATATTGACCACAACACACTTCAAAACGGATTTGAAAACGCGGACGACCACAGATTTATCGGCAGCGTATGCAAAAAACATGGAATCTATTTCTCGCGCCCCGGCAACGGAATTTGCCACCAGGTACATCTGGAGAGATTCGGAATCCCCGGGAAGACTCTGATAGGCTCGGACAGCCATACTCCGACCGGCGGCGGACTCGGAATGATAGCAATCGGTGCGGGCGGCATGGACGTTGCGGTTGCAATGGGCGGCGGAACGTATTATATCACCTGCCCCAAGGTTGTCAAGGTGGAGCTTATCGGAAAGCTCAGCCCTTGGGTGGCAGCAAAGGATGTCATTTTGGAAGTTTTGAGAAGAATGTCCGTTAAGGGCGGTGTCGGCAAGGTTATAGAATATACAGGCGAGGGCGTTAAGAGCCTGTCCGTACCCGAGCGTGCCACAATAACGAACATGGGCGCGGAGCTGGGTGCGACAACCTCGATATTCCCGTCGGATGAAATTACAAGACAGTTCTTAAAGGCTCAGAAAAGAGAGGATGCATATACTCCGCTCGCAGCTGACCCGGATGCTGAATATGACGAGGAAATCACAATCAATCTTTCTGAGCTTGCGCCTATGGTTGCATGTCCTCACTCGCCCGATAATGTAAAGTCGGCAAAGGAAATCGAGGGCATGAAGATAGACCAGGTATGTATAGGCTCATGCACAAACTCATCGCTTATGGATATGATGAAGGTTGCATATATACTGAAAGGAAAGACGGTTCACCCCGATGTTTCGCTTTCGATTGCACCCGGCTCGAAGCAGGTTTTGAACATGCTTGCCAAAAACGGAGCACTGTCAATAATGATAGACGCCGGCGCACGTATTTTGGAGAGCGCATGCGGACCTTGTATCGGAATGGGACAGTCGCCCAATTCAAAGGGAATATCGCTCAGAACCTTTAACAGGAATTTTGAGGGACGTTCGGGAACAAAGGACGGACAGATTTATCTTGTATCGCCCGAGCTTGCCGCAGCATCGGCAGTAGCAGGCGTTCTGACCGACCCGAGAGAGCTTGGCGAAATGCCGAAGTTTGAAATTCCGGAAGTATTTGATATAAACGACAATATGGTTGTGCCGCCCGCTCCGGTTGAGGAGATGGACAAGGTGGAGGTTCTGCGCGGACCGAATATCAAGCCGTTCCCGATTGCCGAGCCGATGGCGGATAATATAGAAGCAAAGTGCAGCTTAAAGGTTGGGGACAACATCACAACTGACCATATCATGCCTGCCGGTGCGAAGATTCTGCCGCTCAGATCGAACATCCCCGAGATATCAAAGCATTGTTTTGCGGTCTGCGATGAGAAGTTCCCGTCACGTGCACTGGAAATGGGCAAGTCGATAATCGTCGGCGGCTCAAACTACGGTCAAGGCTCATCGAGAGAGCATGCGGCGCTTGCTCCGCTGTATCTGGGCGTAAAGGCTGTTATCACAAAGTCTTTTGCAAGAATTCACATGGCGAACCTTATCAATGCGGGAATCATTCCGATGACATTTGAAAATGAGACGGACTATGACAAAATCGAGCTGCTGGATGAGCTTGTGATAGAAAACGCTCCCGAGCAGATTAAAAACGGCGATACAGTCAAGGTAATCGATAAGACAAAGGGCTTTGAGTTCAATGCAAAGGTAAATCTGTCCGAGCGTCAGAAAGAAATGCTCTGCGCAGGCGGATTGCTTAACTATACAAAGAACCATTAAAATCAATCGGGGAAGACTTGCCCGGGTGAAATTAACAAAAAGGAGAGAATAAAGATGGCATATGATGCAGACGTGCAGGCAGCGGTTGAAAAATTTGCCGCAGTCCTGGAGGAACAGAAGAAAAGAATTGCGAGAATGAAAGAAGAAAAGGAATTTGTCGACTACAAAAAGCTTGATAAAATCATAATCGGAGTTTGCGGAGGCGACGGAATCGGACCTGCAATCACTCACGAGGCTCAGAGAATCCTGGAATTTTTGCTTGACGGCGAGGTTAAAAAGGGTAAGGTTGAGTTCAAGGTTATCGACGGACTCACAATCGAAAACCGAGTTAAAGCAAACAAGGCTATTCCGGACGATGTTCTTGCCGAGCTTAAGGAGTGCCACGTAATTTTAAAAGGCCCGACAACCACACCGAGAGCCGGCGACCCCTGGCCGAATATCGAAAGCGCAAATGTTGCCATGAGAAAAGAGCTTGACCTCTTTGCCAATGTGAGACCGGTAAAGGTTCCGGAGCAGGGCATAGACTGGGTGTTCTATCGTGAGAATACCGAGGGCGGATATGCGGTAGGCTCAAAGGGCGTGCATGTTAATGACGATTTGGCGGTTGATTTCACTGTTACAACTCAGGACGGCTCGGAAAGAATTGCGCGCGCAGCTTTTGAATATGCCAAGAAAAACGGCAGAACAAGAGTTACATGCGTAACAAAGGCAAACGTAATCAAAACAACCGACGGAAAATTTTTAAAGACATGCCAGGAGGTTGCAAAGGACTATCCGGGCATTGAATTTGACGATTGGTATATCGATATCATGACAGCAAAGCTGGTTGACCCCAAGAGAAGAACTCAGTTCCAGGTTGTTGTTCTGCCGAATCTCTACGGCGATATCATCACCGACGAGGCTGCCGAGTTCCAGGGCGGTGTCGGCACAGCGGGAAGCGCTAACATAGGTAAGCGTTATGCTATGTTTGAGGCTATTCACGGCAGCGCTCCGAGAATGGTTCTGGAGCATCGTGACCAATACGCAGACCCCTGCTCGATTATCCGCGCAGGCGTTATGCTTTTGTCGCATATAGGCTATCAGGAACAGGCAGATAAGCTTGAAAAAGCTCTCGATAAGTGCATGTACGAGGAGAAGAAGCTTGTTATCACAGGCAGAGACACAGGCTGCACGGGCGCTGAATTTGCCGATTATGTAATGGAAACAATCAAGAATATGTAATTTAAAGGACTGTCGCAGTCGGACAGGCTGCATAGCTGATCCGACTGCGATTTTTTTGCGCATTACAATTTGGGCTGACGGAAAGGAGATTAACGTGAAAATATCTTTCACGTTAGCCTCCGGCAGGATTTAATTGCCCGTGCGAAATTTTCCTCACTATGCTCGGAAACGCACATGGGCATAATAATCTCTTATCATTCCTTGCCCTGCCGATAAGAGAATTGAATTATTAATTGCACTGAGCAGGGCAAGGAAGGAGATTATTATGAACGAGACATTAAATGTATTAAAAACAAGGCGAAGTTGCCGCAAATATAAGCCGGAGCAAATAAAGGATGCCGAGCTGGATGCAATCCTGGAGGCAGGAACATATGCGCCGACGGGCATGGGCAGACAGTCGCCGGTGATAGTTGCGGTCAGCGATAAAGAGACAAGAGACGAGTTGTCAAGGCTCAATGCGGCTGTTATGGGAGCTGACACAGACCCGTTTTACGGCGCACCGGTGGTTCTTGTCGTGCTTGCGAACAAGAACATGCCGACCTACCGCGATGACGGGAATTTGGTGATAGGCAATCTTTTGAATGCCGCTGCGGCGGTGGGAGTGGATTCCTGCTATATCTACCGCGCACGAGAGGTTATTGCGTCGGATGAGGGACAAAAGCTGCTGAAAAAATGGGGTCTTTCCGAAGATTACGAGGGCATAGGCAACGTGATTTTGGGCTATGGCGAGTCGGATGGGAAAAAGCCGGCGGCAGAGCGGAAAGACGGATATATAATAAAGGTCTGACAGCTGAAAGAGAGGCTTGGTAATATGCAGAAAGTGCTGCTGCATGCCGCTGCGGACGAGGTTGAAGATATACTTGATTCCAAAATGGCGTTGCTTTTAAAAAGCAGGCAAATCGGAAGCTTTATAGGCATAGACAGCTTTGACGTGATAGTGTTTAATATGTACAGCGAAACAACCGGGAAGAGGCCGCAGGTGGTAATATATTTTGATAAAGAAAATATTTTGTTTTTCTGCGAGGACGATTCGGCGCTGAAGCATGTGAACAATATAATCAGAGAAGTGACAAAGGAAAAGCAATTTTCAAATGAGCAGCTTTTGTATTATTTTTTCATGCGTTTGATAAAAAATGATATTGCAAAGCTGAACGAGTACGAAAGCCTGATTACCGATATAGAGGACAGAGCGGTTTTCGGCGACGACCGCGGCTGCATGGAAAAAATTATATCATATCGCAAAGACCTGCTGCGGCTGAAAAGATATTACGAACAGCTCAGCTTGATTTTTGATGACCTTGCTGCGAACGAAAACAAGCTTTTGACCGAGTCGGGTGTACACTCGTGCATAATACTCGGCAACAGGACCGACCGCTTGTTTTCCAACACTGTCGATTTGAGGGATTATATTGCCCAGGTGCTGGACGTGTATCAGTCTCAGATGGATTATCGACAGAATAATCTTATGAAGGTGTTCACAGTGGTTACGGCGATATTTCTGCCGCTGACGCTTGTCACCGGTTGGTACGGCATGAATTTCAAAATGCCTGAATATACGTGGCAGTTCGGATATCCGACACTCATTGTATTGTGCGCCGTGGTGATTGTTTCGCTTCTTATTGTATTTAAAAAGAAAAAATGGATTTGACGGGAAAAAGAGAGTAATCGATATGATTGCTCTTTTCTTCTTTTGGATTGCTTTCGTCTAACAATTTTAAAAATTTCAAAACAATACCGCTTTTAGCTTTTGTTTTACAGTATAAGAAAAAGTGTATCGGGTTAATTTAAAAACAGAGTTTTGATTAAACCGAGGTGTCAGTTTTGAAAAAAATAAATAAATACGTGTTGCTTTTATTATGTCCGATACTGATTATATTAAACATATATTATTCGATCCCGGCAAGAATAATTGTAACGCAGAATTCAGAATATTCATTAAAATTAAATTATCCATGCTTTATAAATGAAAAAAACGATGTAAAATCGGTGTCGGTATCGGACGAGCCGATTCTGAAGAAAGAGAACAAAAGGCTTGTTTTAAACACATCGTCATGCGGAAAGTACGATTTATCGGTAAAAATCTTCAACAAAATTCCGATAAAAACAATTTCTGTAACGGTCGCACCGGCAAAGTATGTTGTGCCGTCGGGGGATGCAATCGGCATCAAGCTTTACACGCGCGGACTGCTGGTGGTCTCGATATCGGAATTTGCCGCGGAGGACGGAAGAAGCGTTTCGCCGGGGCGTGAGGCGGGCTTAAGAACGGGCGACAGGATAATCGCGGCGAACGGCAGCGAGATAAGCTCGTCGGAGGAATTTGCTGAGGGCGTGAAGAAAAGCAGCGGCGATGTTAACATAACGGTCATGAGAGAAAACCGGGAACTGGAGCTTACATTGGTTCCGAGAGTGAGTGCGGACGAGAATACAAAAAAGCTTGGCATATGGGTGCGCGACAGCACCGCCGGGATAGGCACATTGACCTATTACGACCCGATGAGCGAATTGTTTGCCGCACTGGGGCATGCAATCTGCGATACCGACACCGGAGAAATAATGACGGTTAAGCGCGGCACTGTGTGGACATGCAGAATCATGTCGGTGGAAAGAGGCAGAGCCGGAGAGCCGGGCGAGCTGATCGGGAGCTTTTCCGATACGGCGATAGGGAATATTTCGGATAATAATGAACTTGGTATATACGGAAATATTTATAACTATTCAAAAACAAGTTTTGCGGACGCTGTCGGAGTTGCAACACGCTTTCAGATAAAAGAGGGGGAGGCGTATATTTTGGCGAATGTGGACGGAGAAGGCGTGAAAAAATATGCCGTTCGGATAATGAAGGTCTCAAAAAGCGCAGCCGTCGATAATAAAGGGCTTATAATAAAGGTCACAGATCCGGAACTGATTGAAAAAACGGGCGGAATTGTTCAGGGAATGAGTGGCGCGCCGATTATTCAAAATAACATGCTTATTGGTGCAGTGACACACGTTTTTGTGAATGATCCGACACGCGGTTACGGCATTTTTGCGGAAAATCTTCTAAATATAACCAATAATATACAAAAAAATTAAACAAATAAAAAAAAATATTAATTTTTTTGTAAAAAACTATTGCATTTCGTTCCAATATATGGTATAATAAAGTAGATGAGTGCAAAAGTGCAGGATATATCTTGTAAATCGGCATTAAAAACCGGTACGGCAGCATATTTAATTGTCTTTGCGCTGATCAAAAAATTTAATATAGTCTGGGGGAGCTCTTGTAATGTATGAAAAGAGATCTGTAGTAATTGCAGATGACAACTGCGACTTCGCAAACGAATTAGCTGATTTTTTGAAAGCACAGCCGGAAATGGGTTCGGTTCAGGTGGCGTATGACGGAGAAGAAGCATACGGGCTGATATTGGAAATGAAGCCCGATATAGTTCTTATCGACATCATAATGCCGAAAAGAGACGGACTCGCTGTTATGAAAAAGCTTTCGGAAACGAGGATGGGAAAAAGACCCAAGCTGATAGCGATGTCGGCGACAGGAAGTGCAAAAATCATTGACGCCGCATCTCAGCTGGGAGCAGAGCATTTTTTGCTCAAGCCCCAATCGCCCGAAGCGATTGCCGACATAATTCGTTTGATTTCGGAAAAAGGACGCACGGCAGAGCCTGTGACGACTTTTGCCGAACCGAGAGTCACAGAAGTACAGAACGAAGTTGATCTGGAAGGCTTGGTTACGGAATGCATCCACGAATTGGGTGTTCCCGCACACATCAAGGGATATCAGTATATCAGGACTGCCATAATGATGGTGGTTGAGAATATGGAGCTTTTGAATTATATAACAAAGCAGCTGTATCCCACGATTGCAAAGCAATACAAAACCACCTCTTCGAGAGTGGAAAGGGCAATCCGGCATTCAATCGAGGTTGCCTGGAGCAGAGGGCGTCCCGATGTTATGAATAGTATTTTCGGATATACTATTGATACAGGAAAGGGAAAGCCGACAAACTCTGAATTTATTGCAATGGTTGCGG
Source organism: uncultured Clostridia bacterium (assembly GCA_934486735.1). Classification (GTDB taxonomy): domain Bacteria; phylum Bacillota; class Clostridia; order UBA1381; family UBA1381; genus CAKSQL01. Next base: position 26,932 of record CAKSQL010000004.1, read on the forward strand.
ACAAAATCAGACTCCAGATAAAATAATGCTCCCAAAAGGATTCTAAAAATCTGATCGATGCCCGAAGTGCGGATTCGGCATTGGAAAAGCTTTGGCGTCGGCAGAACAAGGTGACTTACGGCATGCAGGAACGGAACGCTATTTTTCATGCTTTGCGTGTCTGATATAAAGTTATCTTGTTCTGCTGACGAGAGCGGAAAAGCATCTTTATACAGCATTGTTTATATGCGTGTATAATAGGGTGCTTTTTTTGTTTACTTTAATTAAATAAATTAAAAATAAAATTATACTATTGACATATCATAATATTTGTGATATTATAATAATAATTTAAGTAGAGGCGCATTTTTCAAGAGTATTCGAGTTAAAAAAGATGCCGGCGGCGGCAAAGACTCAAAAAAAGGGGAAAATGCCGAAGCTTTCGGAGACTGCCGCTTTTTCGACTGCTGGGCGTATTGTTAAGAGCAATGCGACTGTCACCTGTAAGATTGGGTGGAGGGCTACTGCAAAGTTGTGCTGATATCGTACGCAATAGCCTTTTTGTGCTATTGCTTTTTTTGGATATCGGCGAATCAAAAGAAAGGACGAGAAAAAAATGAAAGAGAATTACAAGGTAGGTATTATAGGAGCAACGGGTATGGTGGGTCAGAGATTCATCACACTCCTGTATAACCACCCATGGTATACAATAGAGGCTTTGGCGGCATCGCCGAGAAGTGCGGGAAAACCCTACTCGGAGGCAGTCGGAGAAAAGTGGGCGATGGATGAGGAAATCCCCGCGAATGTAAAGGACATGATAGTGTACGATGCTGCCGCCGATATCGAAAAAATCGCGTCAAAGGTAGACTTTGTGTTCTGCGCGGTTGACATGAAAAAGGACGAAATACGCGCGCTTGAAGAAGCATATGCAAAAGCGGAATGCCCTGTTATTTCCAACAACTCGGCAAACAGACACACTCCGGATGTTCCTATGATAATTCCGGAAATAAATGCAGACCATGCAGAAATTATAAATGCACAAAGAAAAAGACTCGGAACAAAGCGCGGCTTTATCGCGGTAAAATCCAATTGCTCGCTGCAAAGCTATGTTCCGGCACTGCACCCCCTGATGAAGTTCGGCGTTGAAAAGTGCCTTGCAACAACATATCAGGCAATTTCCGGCGCAGGCAAAACTTTTAAAACGTGGCCGGAAATGGTTGATAACATGATTCCGTATATAGGCGGCGAGGAAGAGAAAAGCGAAATCGAACCGCTCAAAATCTGGGGAAAAATCGAGGGTGATAAAATTGTTGATGCTAAAGAACCGGCAATTACCACTCAGTGCCTGAGAGTGCCTGTTTCCAACGGACACATGGCAGCGGTGTTTGTAAGCTTTAAAAACAAGCCGACAATAGAAGAAATCAAAAAGGCATGGAAGGAATTTTCAGGCGAGCCGCAGAAGCTGAATCTGCCGCATGCACCGAAACAGTTCCTGCATTACTTTGAAGAAAACGACCGTCCTCAGACAAAATCCGAAAGAAATCTTGAAGGCGGAATGGCGGTATCAATCGGCAGACTGCGCGAGGATACACAGTATGATTATAAATTTGTCTGCCTGTCGCATAACACGCTGCGCGGTGCAGCCGGCGGTGCTGTTTTGATGGCAGAACTTTTGACAGCAAAGGGATATCTTGATTAATAATTTAAGAAGATTCGGCAGATGAACTTGCCGGATTTACTCCGCAAAAAATTTGCCGGTGCGGAGCGGCAGAACGGAGGTCGCATTATGAAAAAAATTCCATTCACAGGTTCGGCGGTAGCGATTGTCACACCCTTTATCGGTGATAAAATCGATTATGACGCGTTTGGCGAAATGATCGATACTCAGATAGCGCATAAAACCGATGCGATTGTGGTGTGCGGAACAACCGGCGAGGCATCGACAATGCCCACCGAGGAGCATATCGAGGCGATAGAGTACGCTGTCAAAAAGACGGCGGGCAGAGTGCCGGTGATAGCAGGTACGGGCAGTAACGATACATTACATGCGATAGGTCTTACAAAAGCGGCGGAGGATGCCGGAGCAGATGCCGTTCTGAGCGTTACACCGTACTACAATAAGGCAAATCAAAGCGGTCTTTGCGAGCATTTCAAGGCAATAGCGAATGCAATTTCCATTCCGGTTATCTTGTACAATGTTCCGAGCCGCACCGGTCTGAATATAAGCATTGATACCCTAAAAGAACTTGCAAAGGTGGATAACATTGTTGCAATCAAAGAGGCGAGCGGAAACATTTCATATGCCGCGCGTGTGGCGGCGGAGGTTCCGGAGCTTTTCATGTACTCGGGAAATGATGATATGATTGTTCCGATTATGTCGCTCGGCGCAAAAGGCGTAATCTCGGTTGCGGCGAATATCCTGCCCGAGGAAGTGCATAATATCTGTGAGTATTATGACAAAGGCGACACAAAAGCGGCATTGAAACTTCAGCTTAATATGCTTGAACTTGTGAATATGCTTTTTGTTGAGGTCAACCCCGTCCCGATAAAGACGGCGATGAGAGAACTCGGCTATCCGGTCGGCGATTTGCGTCTGCCGCTTGGCGAGATGGATAAAGCTAATTTTGACAAGCTTAAAAAAGCGCTTGAAAAATATGGAGTGAAAAAGCTTTAGAGTTTTTTGGGAGAATGCAAATGACAAGAATAATTTTAAACGGCTGCAACGGCAGGATGGGTCAGGCGATATCGAAAATCGTCGCTGAGGATGAAAATGCCGAGATTGCGGCAGGACTTGATATTAACAAATGTATTGAAAATCCGTACCCGGTTTACACGAATCCGTCGGAGTGCCGCGAGGATGCGGATGTGATTGTGGATTTTTCGCATCCGTCGGCGTTTGGTGCGCTTTTGGACTTTGCGCTTTCGCGAAAGCTGCCGATAGTTGTTGCCACGACCGGTCTTTCGGATGAGCAGCGAAACGAACTTGTTAAGGCATCGGAGAGTATACCTGTGTTCTTTTCGGCAAATATGAGCCTCGGAATCAATCTTTTGATTGAACTGGCAAAGAAAGCAGAGATGATTTTGGGTGATAAGTTCGATGTGGAGATAGTGGAAAGACACCATAATCAAAAGCTTGACGCGCCGTCCGGAACGGCTCTTGCGATTGCCGAAGCCATATCCGACACGATGGACGTTCCGGCGGAGTTTGTCTATGACCGACACTCGGTGAGGAGAAAGCGCCGTAAAAATGAGATAGGCATTCACGCGGTGCGCGGCGGAACGATTGCCGGAGACCACGATGTCATTTTTGCGGGAAAGGACGAGGTTATAGAACTTAAGCACTCGGCGGCAAGCCGCGAGGTCTTTGCCGAAGGTTCGGTGCGTGCCGCGCATTTTATGAATGGGAAAGCGGCAGGCTATTATACGATGTCCGATTTGATAGGAAAGATATAGCCTAAAAAAAGTAATCCGAACTCTGATTTTGACAGGTGAATTTCCGCTTTCACCGCGTTAAAATACTCGGCAATCCGGCAGCCTTTCAAAGACGACAAGCCGAAATATGCCGAAATTATGCCTTTTGGGGCAGGCTCGGATTACTTTTTTCGGTCGGCGATACACTTAAAAAAAAGAATATTTTTCATACAGTGTGTCGTATACGGCGCGTCAGCCGTATACGGTGAAAAGGGAATCGGGTGAGAAACCCGGACGGTACTGCCGCTGTATGCGCCCGAAGCTTTGCATATCCGTCGGCGAAAGCCGGTCACTGAGAAATTGGGAAGGCAGGATGCGCAAAAGGACGATTTTATCGATAGGGCGTAAGTCAGAAGACCTGCATTGATGTTGTTTTGCAAATTGCCGATGGCAAAGAAACAGCAGTTTTATTCTGCGAAAAGCGCAGTTTTTTTGGCGCGCGGATAAAATATGATGATTCACACAAAAACTCAGGCTGTGATAATTTAAAAAAATTATCACAGCCTTTTTTATATAAAATATTTAAAGAAAAGAGGAAAAAGCATGAAAAAAAGAATAACAGCGATTTTTGCCGTTCTGGCAATGCTGGTTTCGGTCGCTGCACCGTCGGCATTTGCCGAGGAAAGTTATATTTCGATAAGTACGGCGGACGAGCTTATCGAGCTTGCTTACAGCAAGAATAAGGAGGATTTTAAAAAGAATTATCGTCTGGAAAATGACATAGATATGTCCGCCGCATCGGACAAACGTCCGATGAAAGCGATAGGCAGCTATTCCGGCGGAAGTGATGACGTTGCGTTTGAGGGCGACTTTGACGGTGCAGGATATAAAATTTCAAACCTTGCCACATCTTCCGAAGCGCTTTTCGGATATGTGGGCGAGAGCGGCAGGGTGGAAAATCTTGTTCTGGAAAGGGCATCGGTGCATTTCACCGTGAGCGACAGCAGCAAATACCCTGCGGCGCTTGTTTCACTCAATAAGGGCAGCGTTGAGAACTGCTTTTCGGTAAAATCCACAGTTGTTTCGGATTTGTGTTCACCTGCCGGAGGACTGGTCGGAACTAATTTCGGTACGGTCAAAAGAAGCGGCGTATCGGGCGGAAGTGTAAGCTTTGGCGGAAACCTCGGAACGAGCCATGGCGGCTTTGTCGGAAATATGCGCGGCGGCTCGATAGAGGAGTGCTATTCAACAGCCGCAGTTGATGCAAAAAAATGGGCGGGCGGCTTTGTCGGAAAGGCAGAAAGCGGAATAATATCCGATTGCTACGCTCTCGGAAATGTCAGCGGAAGTGAAGAAGTCGGTGGCTTTGCAGGCGCACTGGCTGCCCCGAGCGTTATAGAAAATGTGTATGTGGCAAATGACATAATCGCACAGAGCGGCGGAGGACTGGTCGGCGGAAAAGGCTTTTCCTTTGCTGCGCTCGGAACGGTCGAAAACGGATATTATAATAAGGATACAAAAAAGCCGATAGCATTGCTCGAAAACGGCGGCACAGCGGCAGATAATATGAAAACTGCTGACTTTGCGTCACAGCTTTCGGATAACTGGACTCAAAGCGACAGCGAAAATGACGGATATCCGTATCTTTTAAATGCCAAGCTTTATAGCGATGCGGCGGAGAAAACGACTGTCAGTGTAAAGCTTGCCGATTATGATTCCGCGGCTTATGAGTTTAAGAGGCTTGCGGAATTTGAGACCGAGATAACCAAGCAGGCACCGACGGTAAAGGATATAATGGACGCGGCGGCAGCCGGGGATTTGCTGACATATGCGTGGGGCGAGAACGAAAAAAGCACACAAATTGTCACAATAAACGGGATAACTCCGCAAGCTCCCGATGGCTGGATGTTCGCGGTCAACGGGAAACTGTCGGCTGTCGGCGCAGGTGCGGCGGCGGTGTCGGACGGCGATGAACTCCTTTGGTTTGTCGGCACTCCGGAAAACGGCTACAATCCGCCGGTGTGGGACGCTATCGATAACAATACATATATCACGATAAACTCGGCAGATGAGTTTGTCGAATTTTCGAAAAACTCGGATGCATGGGATAAAAACTATAAGCTTGCCTGCGATGTGGATTTGTCGGGTGTGGAATTTTTGCCGATAGGCAATGAGGAGACACCGTTCACAGGCATTTTTGACGGCTGCGGCTTTGAAATTCGAAATTTAAAAATAATCGGTGACAGTGACTGCCAAAATCTCGGACTTTTCGGAGTTATAAAGAGTGCAAAGATAAAGAATGTAAAGCTTATAAATGTTGATATAACCGGTGGCAGCGTAATCGGCGCATTGGTCGGACGCGCGGCAGCGGACGAAACCGGTGCAAGCCTTATTGCGTCGTCTTCTGCTTCGGGAAAGGTGACTGCGACTGGATATTCCTTCATAAAGCAGACCGATGTCGGAGGACTTGTCGGAGTAAACGACTCATTCTCTGCCGAAAGCGGAATCGAAAATATGTCGGCGATAGATAATTGCATTGCCGATATTGAAGTTTCAGCTGGCGAAAAAGGCAAGGCTGAGGCAGGGCATGTCGGTGGATTTGTCGGTCTCAATAAGGGAACTGTTTTAAATTCTGCGGCACATGGAAATGTCCTCGGCGGCAATACAACAGGCGGTTTTGCCGGCATAAACTACGGCGGCAGCATATATATGTCATCAGCAAGCGGAAATGTCAGCGGCGCATATTCAACGGGCGGCTTTGCCGGGAGTCTCGGACTTTTCAGCGTTACCGAGAATTGCAGCTCGACAGGCGATGTGACAGCTGTCGGCGAGGGCGGCTCATATTTTGGCGGCTTTGCAGGCACAATGAGCGGAAAGGCGAAAAATTGCGTCAGCGCAGGAACGCTTTCGACAGGCTGGAGTTATAACGGCGGCTTTGCAGGCAGCTTTGACGGCGTGGTGTGGTCGTATAACGATAATTTGAGAAGTATAAAAAATTGCTTTGCAAATTCCTACACCGCCGACGGCGCAAAGATAAAGGCTCTGGGCAGCTACATCGGAGGAGTGCATGCACCGTCCGACATGGCAGCTGAGGAGATCGGTGTTGACAAAGAGACGGCAGAAAGAAAAATAAAGGAAATTTCCGCAGAAAACAAGCTTGCGGAGGAGGCGGCAAAGTATAAGGACAGCGCAGCCGTTCCGGCGACAGTCCGCGAGGGTGCGGACATAACCGACCTGGTTGCAAGGCTTAATATAAACAATTCAGCAAATGCAGATATAACCCTTTCGTATAAGTCGGACAGCAATGTTATCGGCGCGGATGATAACGGATACACGCTGACACAAAAAAGCGACAGTGTAGAGAATGTTGTTCTCACCTTTAAATCAGACGGCGCAACACTGGATAAAAATATAGCGGTAACGCTTTCGGCGACAGCCAAGGATATCGACAAGGACGCACTTTTGGAGAATATAGCAAAGGCATATTCAAAAAATTGCGAGAATTATTGGCAGGCGATTGTGCTTGCGGCTTACGACAAGCATTTCGGCGCATCGTACTCCTATAAAGATTTTGCGGAGAAAGCGGTTGAGAGTATTCGTGATTCAAAGACCGACACAAGTGTTGCGATGGGAATAATTGCGCTCAGAGCGCTCGGATATGACCCGTCGAATATCATTTCGGAGGACGGTACAAAAATCGACGCATACCGGCTTTTGAAAGAGACAAAATCGAGCGGAAACAACGGAGACGCGTATAAGCTGCTTGCGTATTCGCAAGGGGACAATGCGGGTGCGGCAGAGATTAAAGAAGTGACAGAGCGGCTGCTCTCGGCTCAGATTGACGGCAAGGGTTGGAGCAATAACGAGGATGCCGGCATAGACCCCGATACCACCGGTGCGGTGATACTCGGTCTTTCGAGCGAATATTCGGAAAATGCCGATGTCAAGAAAGCGCTTGACAGCGCGATAGCGTATTTGTCAAGCCTTGTTCAGGCTGACGGAAATATCAAGAGCAGTTATAAGGAAAGCAACTACGGAACAAATGCGAACACATCGGCGATATGTGCGATTGGTCTTGAGGCGGTCGGCGTTGATGTGTCCTCGGATGAGAGATTTTCAAACAATTCTGTCAGCCTGCTTGACGGAATAATGAGCTTTGCGGCAGAGGACGGATTCTTCTACGATTACAGCGATAAGCAGGTGAACAGGCTTGCGACCGAGCAGGCGGCGCTTGCATTGATTGCGGCAGAAAAGCATGCGAATGTGTTTGATTTTTCGAAGAATAAAAAAGATACTCTGAGTTTAAAGACATCTCAGAGCGGCTGGAACGGCTGCAGCGGAATCGGCGGCTCGGGAAACTCGGGCACAACTGCCGGCAGCGGTGACACCAAAAAGGAAAATGCAAAGATTTATTTCACGCTTGTCGGCGATTCGGCTCATGAGACAGGCAAGCACGAGGAGTACAAGACATGGATTGATTCAAAGGAACTTGAAATATCGGATGGCATGTCTGCCGCTGACGTGGTGAAGAAGATATTAGAGAGCGAAAATTACTCTGTCAAGGGACTTGAAAACGGATATATTTCCGAAATCACAGCTCCCGACGGCACTGTCTTGGGCGAGTATACAAACGGGCAAAACTCTGGCTGGCTTTACTCGGTGAACGGAAATGCGCCGACGGTCGGAATCAACGAGTATAAGATTAAGGACGGAGATAAACTGAAACTTTACTATGTAGACGATTGGTCGCTTGTAAGCTTTAAGGATGTAAAATCCGATGACTGGTTTGCAAAGGCCGCGGAATTTGCGGCTCAAAACGGATATATTGCAGGCAGCGAAAACGGAGAATTTATGCCGAACACACCAATAACAAGGGCGATGGTCGTAACGATTCTCGGACGGTATGACGGTGTTGATTTGGCAGGATATGCAGACAGTGCATTTTCCGATGTTGTATCGGACAGCTGGTACGGCGGATATGTTGCGTGGGCAGCGGATAAGGGCATTGTATCGGGCATGAGCGATGAAGAATTTGCCCCGAATGACAATGTAACGCGTGAGCAGCTTGCGGCAATACTTTTCCGCTATGCAAAGCTTAAGGGCGTGGAAAATAAAATTGAATCTGCGGACGATTTTTCCGATTCTGCCAATGTTTCGGACTGGGCAAGAGAAGCGGTGCTTTGGGCAAAGGGCAGCAAAATTATTTCCGGTATGGGCGACGGACGATTTGCTCCTACAGAGCAAGCCACACGAGCACAGTTCGCAGTGATACTTATGGGATTTGATGCGTTGATAGAGAATAAATAGGAGAAGTGTAATTATGATAAGGGTAAAGTACATTTTGCTTGCATGTATATTTGTATGCTGCCAGATTCTTCCGATGGCGGCTTTGGCGGCAGGGGCCGAGCCGGCATTGGCTGACGGCGTGTATAAAATAACTTCCGGGGACGAACTTTTGTGGTTTGCCTCGGCGGTAAACGGCGGCAGGACAGGGATAGACGGAGTGTTGGAGAATGATATAGCCTTGAGCGGAGCATGGACTCCGATAGGCACGTCATCATATAAATATACAGGCAGATTTGACGGCAGCGGATATGAAATATCCGGTATGTCGGACAGCTCGTCGAGCGGAACATATCACGGACTTTTCGGATATATCGCATCGGCGGGACAGATAAAGAATGTGTCGGTCTCGGGAACGGTAAGTTCTACGGAAAGCAGCGGCTATGTCGGCGGAATTGCAGGATATAATCAGGGAACGATATCCGGATGCACAACAAATGTCTCGGTTTCGGGCAGAAAATATGCCGGCGGCACAGCGGGGCAAAATGACGGAACGATAACCAATTGTATTAATAAAGGAAATGCGGAGCTGTCGTCTGCCTACGGTTATGATACCGGAGTCGGTGGAATTGCGGGATATAACACAGGAGTGATAGAGTATTCTGCGAATTTTGGTAATTTGTTAAATACAAGGTATTATACCGGCGGCATTGCAGGGCGTGTGACCGGCAGCAATATGCGTATTGCCAATTCGTATAATATGGCAGAGGTAAACGGTTATAACATTGTCGGCGGAATTGTCGGCGGCGCCGATGGCTCGGGCAAAATAGAGTATGTATACTCTGCCGGAGAGGTGAAGTGCCGGTATAGCAGCAATTCGGCAACCAAAGGCGGAATCGCGGGAAAGGCATCGTCAGGCATGTGTGAATATGCGTATTTTTTGCAGGATGGCGATATCAATTCCGGACTGAAGGTGTCGAGTTCGGGCACTCAGCAAAATTCGGGCGGAAAAACTGCGGAGGAATTGAAGTCGGACGACATCCTGCCGCTTTTGGGCGGAGCATATGAAAGCGACAGTGCGAATATAAATGACGGATATCCGATTTTGAAGTGGCAGAACCCGAATGCGACATATAAAATCGAAGTGACAGTGTCCCCGGAGGACGCGGACGTGGTTTTAACCGATTCGGAGGGAAATGCGGTCACAGGAGTTCAAAACGGCGGAGTGCACACATTTGCCGGTTTGAAAAAGGGCGAGTACACCTGCACCGTTTCGGCGGACGAGTGTGAGACCGGGACGAAAAAAATCATCGTTTCGGCAGGAGATGTATACACAACAATCAGCCTTGAAAAGAAAAGATACAAGACAGTGTTTGAAGTAAATCCCCCCGAAAGCAAATTTGTGCTTAAAAGCGGCTCGGAGGAACTTGCGGCAGAGGTGAACGGAAATATTTATGAATATAATCTCGAAAGCGGCAGCTATACATACTCGGCAAGCATGTTCGGATATGCGGCTGAGGAGGACACAATAGCAGTTAACAGAGCCGCTTTTGAAAGGACGATAAATCTTGAAAAACTGCCGTCCGCAAGGGTTAAATTTGAGTTTGTTGACCGCGACAGTCAAGCAGTGCTTGAAAATCCGAGAACGGAAGTGAAATGCGGAGATTATATCGTTCCGTCGGAAACCGACGGCGGATATATGCTGCCGGTCGGGGAATATGAGTATACTGTGAGAAAATCGGGCTATGCAAAGGCAAAGGATAGCCTTACGGTCGGTAATGATGATATTGCATACGGAAAGACGGTAAGAGTGTACACCTATGCATCGACTGTATGGGACGGCGACAGTGACGAGCCGGAAAACATAGACGGAGTATGGCAGATTTCAAGCGGAAACGAGCTTACGTGGCTGGCAGAGTTTGCGAACGGAACGGTTACATCGGACAACACCTCGCAAGATGCGATTTTGCTCAATGACATTGACCTTTCGGATTTGGAATGGACTCCGATAGGTGATACAAATAAGTATACATGCACTTATAAAGGAGTATTTGACGGCAACGGAAAGACAATCAGCGGACTAAACGTAAATAAAAATGCGGATAACCTCGGCTTGTTTGGGAAAATATCATCAACTGCGGAGATAAAGAATCTGACAGTTCGCGGCAGTGTGAACGAAAGCGGTTCAAGCCGAAACTATGTCGGCGGCATAGTCGGCTACAGTGACGGCGGAAAAATATCCGGCTGTGTGAGCAATGTTCGCGTTACCAATCCCGGAAAGTATACCGGCGGAATCTGCGGCTATAGCACAGGCACAATTTCGGATTGCCGAAACCTCGGCGATATAAAAGCAGACGGAGACTATGCCGGCGGAATTTCAGGCTATGTAAGGGGAAGCTATTCGAAAAGCGTGAGTATTGCGAGATGTGAAAATCGCGGCGAACTTTCCTATGCAAGCGGAACAGGCAAATATAAAGGCGGAATCTGCGGATATACGCAGTATGCTGAAATGTCGGAATGCGCAAACCTTGGAAATGTGTTTGCCAATGGGAATTTTGCAGGTGGGGTTATAGGACAAATTTACAGCGGAACGACAGTTACCGATTCGTACAACAGTGCCGATGTGTCGTCAGGCGCATATTCGGCAGGCGGTTTTGCCGGTGCGACTTATGGCTCGAATTCGAATATAACCATAAAAAATTGTTACAGCTCGGGCAGTGTCAAAACCTCACTTGTTAATTGCGGCGCGTTTATCGGACTTCTCGACGGCGGAACGATAACCAATTGTCAAACCCTGATTGAAACTGCTCCGGGCGGTGTAAATTATGGCATGCAGGCAATCGGAAAAGGAACTTCGGACGCAATCTCGACCGAGATAAATTATGAACTGCTGAATACGGACGGAAAATGGGAGAGAAGCCTTTTTTACAATAATAAATTCCCGTATCTGTTATGGCAGAGATTTACGGAAAAGAGCGTCAGCGTTGACGGCAGTTCAATTGGAGATACAATTTCAGCAGGAAAAAGAAGCATAAGCGCAATATATGAAAGCGATATCGAAAATGCCGTGCTTGTGATGGCATTGTATCGTAATAATGCTTTGGAAAAGGTATGGAAAAGCGATTTTTGCAGCATTTCGGCAGAATATGATTTTAATAACGGAGATATCGTAAAGCTGCTGTTCTGGTCTGATAATACCCCGATAGAAAAGGCAAATGAAATTACAGTAGAATAATAAAAACCTGCCCCCCAAAAGGAATCATGCCTTTGGGGGGTTTTTTGTTTCTTTTCGAACATTCAATATAAAATTTGACTACTCAGCATTTTTCCTGTATATTCTCGGAGATATGCCGAACTGAGCTTTAAACATTTTTGAAAATTGGGCGCTGTCGGAAAATCCGCATTCAAGTGCTGTTTCGGTGCAGGATTTGTTTGATTTTGCAAGCAGCTCCGCAGCCAGCTGCAAACGATGATATACGGCAAAGCTGTACGGACTCATGCCATATACCTCCTTAAATGTATGCCGCAGCGTCTCATAGCCTATCCCATAGCTGTCGGCAATTTGCCTGATATCAAGTTTTTGAGTGCAGTTGTCCTTTATATAATGCATTATTTCCTCAAGATTATTATGCTTGTTTGCAAAGATATCTCTTGCCAAAAGAATCATTAGCTCCTCGCCCTTTGCCGAAATCAGCGAATTAAATCGGTATCTCGGGAGTCTTGTTTCGTTATAAATCTGAACGGCGAGCTTGTGGAGTATGGCAAAATTATTCGGCTTGTACACTCCGTCGCGAATATTGACATCGGAGCCGCGAATTGTGAAAAAAATTAAATTGCAGTCGGTGTAATGGGTTTCGTCATGCACAACACCGCTGTTTATAACGGCGATTGTCCCGTCCGAATACTCATATTTTTTTCCGTCTATCCGCGTTTCACCGCTGCCTTTTTCGTAAAATACAAGCTCAGTTTCGTCGTGCTTGTGAAAATCAACATATTCGCCGGGGCTTTTAAATGCCCTTGTTACAAAAAGTATTTTGGGAAATTCCATATACTGCACCTCCGTTTAAATTTATTATACTCATATAAGCAGCGTTTGTCAATATTTTTTACCAAATGATACAAAAATAACATTTTGTCAAAGACATGGCACAAATTGAATGATAAAATATCTACAAAAAGTAAGCAAGGTGTGATAGAAGATGAATCAAATTTTAGAAAATTTAAATGTTCCGAAAGGAAAAATCGATGTTGTACTGGACACGGATGCATTTAATGAAATTGATGACCAATTTGCAATTTCGTATATGATAAAGTCTACGGAAAAGCTTAATGTCAAGGCGATATATGCAGCTCCGTTTTTAAACGAAAACTCAACCTCGGCGAAGGACGGAATGGAAAAGAGCTATGATGAAATTTTAAAGCTTTTGAAGCTTGCCCAAAGAGAGGATATTTCAAAATCCGTTTTTAAAGGCTCGGATAAATATCTCGATAATGAGGAAACACCGGTTATTTCCGATGCCGCAAAGCATTTGTCGGAGCTTGCGAAGTCGTATTCGCCGCAAAATCCGCTTTATGTTGTGGAAATTGCGACAATAACGACAATTGCATCGGCTATTCTCTTAAATCCGGAAATTGCCGAAAATCTTGTTGTGGTATGGCTCGGAGGACATGCACTTTCATTCGACAACACCGCCGAGTTCAACATGGTTCAGGATATTGCGGCGGCGCGCGTAATTTATAAAAGTAAAGCTGCATTTGTTCAGCTACCCTGCATGGGCGTGGTAGACAGCTTCCGCATTTCCAAACCGGAGCTTATTGAATGGCTTAAAGGAAAAAATGCACTCAGCGACTATCTTGCCGAGTATTCGATTAATGCGGCGGACAGCTATGCGCTCGGAAAACCCTGGTCAAGGGTTATATGGGATGTAACCGCGGTCGCATGGCTGTTAAATGATGATGACAGATTTATGCATAGCCGCATTATCCCGAAGCATCTTCCGAATTATGACGCACAGTACAATCTTGCGCCGATGGATTCGCTTATGAGATATGTGTACAGCATTGAACGTGACAGCCTGATGGAGGATATGATAAACAAGCTTACCCGGTAACATGAAAAATATGCGTCGCATCTCACCTTTTATCGAGATTCGGAGTATGTGTATACACCGTCATCTCTCAAAAAGGCAACCTGCTCGCATCTTTTCCATGTTACAATACAGGGAATGAAAAATATGCGCCGCATTCACCTTTTATCGAGGTTCGGAGTATGTGTATACGCCGTCATCTCTCAAAAAGGCAATCTGCACGCATCTTTCCCATGTTGAAATATAAGGAATGAAAATATGCGCCGCATTCACCTTTTATCGAGGTTCAGAGTATGTTCTCGAGCGAGTAATGCAGCCATCGGCGTTAAAATTTATACCGCTTTATCAGCGGAATGGGGGATTAAAATGAAAAAAATATGTATAATCGGAAGTATAAACATGGACATGGTTATCGAGACAGCATATCCGCCCGTTATGGGCGAGACGGTTCATGGCAGCGGATTTAAGACCGTACCGGGCGGCAAAGGTGCAAACCAGGCGGTTGCCGCTGCAAAGCTCGGGAATGAAGTATCATTTATCGGAGCGGTCGGAAAGGACGCTTTCGGCGCGCAAATGATTGAGAACCTGAAAAACTCGGGTGTGAACGTGTCCGGAATCGAAAGCTTCGGCACAAGCGGAATTGCTATGATAATTGTGTCGGGCGGAGATAATACAATAATTTTGGAGGGAGGTGCAAACATGACTTTGGACAATTCCTTGATTGACCGCCATATCTCATTGATAGAAGAAAGCGATATTGTCATATTCCAGCTTGAAATACCCTCCGAAACTGTTTTATATGCGATGAAAAAGGCAAAGGAGCTTGGAAAAAAGGTTCTTTTAAATCCTGCCCCGATTGCAACATTTGACACAGAGATGCTGAAATATACAGATATATTTATCCCCAATCAGCATGAGGCGGGGAGCATATTGGGCATGAAAATTGATGATGAAGCATCGGCGCGCGGAGCCTGCCGCGAGTTTATCGACATGGGAGTCAATCAGACGATAATAACACTCGGCAGTGACGGATGTGTGTACAACATGGGAACGGATATCTTCACTCAGCCTGCATTTAAAGTAAAGGCGGTTGATTCAACAGCCGCCGGCGACAGCTTTATCGGTGCATTTTGCGCCGGGCTTGACAGCCGCGGCATAAAAGACGCGGTGCGCTATGCGTGCGCTGTCAGCGCAGTGGTTGTGAGCCGAGCCGGAGCTTCAAGCTCGATTCCGAGCCGCGACGAGGTTGAAGAGTTTTTGAAAGAAAAAAGTGTCTGACAGAATCCATGTCAACGTGGATAGGAATAAGGCAGTATTTTTCGGTATGCGCAATTTCCGACAGATTAAAAATCTTTTGATTCCTATATATATAAGCAAAGCCGTCCTGCAAATTTTAACGCAGGCGGCTTTGCTTATATTGGTGCGGCGTCATGCCGGTTGCTTCGTGAAAACGTTTTATGAAGTACGCGGAGTCGGAAAATCCCAAAAGCTCTGCAATATCCGCTATTGATATATCGTCATATCGCAGATAGGATTTTGCTTTCTTTATTCGGCTTTCCAGCAGATATTTGTTCGGGCTTGTCCCGGCATATTCCTTAAAAAGCCGCCGAAAATAGCTTTCGCTCACATTGCACATGCGCGCGATCTCGGCAATGCTTTTCTGCCTTGCACTGCCTGTATTTTGCAGATATATAATCCCGTCGGCAATTATATTATATTTGCCGAACGCTCTGCCGCGATAGTGATCGCCCAAATCCGCAAGAATGTCATAGAAAGCGGCTTTCATTCGATTTTGATTGGGGAGGGTCTGCATGCCGCTGTCGTTGATTTTGGAAAATAAAAACTCAAAGCCGCTGCCCAAATCACTGTAGACAGATATGCCGTGGTTTAAAATAAAATCCTTTCCGTCATGCTCGTGCAGCATAAAATTGACACCGATTGTATATGCACCGCTTTTTGTATTTATAAATTTCACCTTGTACTCACTGCCTATCGGAGTGTAGACCACATCACCGTCGCCGGCTGAAAATTTTTTGCCGTCTTTGGCTTCGTACTCTGCTTTGAAACCGTCGATATACAAAAACAGATTTGTCGCCTTTGGCTTGCCGATGCAGGAAAAGGAATTATAGTCCTTCCAGTGCTGCTTCAAGGCATCAATAACCGTTATCGAATAGTTATAGTTTGTATTTCTTAATATATCCCGAACTCTCATTGAAAATCACCTTGATATTATTATATCATTTGCTGTATTGCCTGTCAATTCATCATGTGAAATTGTATCGTTTTATTATATTTTTGTATCGGATATGACATTGACATTCAAAGGCAGACGGGGATATAATAAAAATAAAAACAAGGAGTGTTTGAAATGGATAAAAGAAACTGGAAGATAATTTGTTCGGATTTTGACGGTATGGAGAAAAAAGCGGCGGAGCTTATCAGCCGCGAGCTTGGACAATACATATTGCGTGATTGGGGAGTGTATACGATTCATGTGCTTGCGTGCGAAAAGGAGAATGGTTTTCCGACGGACTGCAGCGCGGTTGTGGTGGGTACATATTCCGAAAGCAGCGTGATAAGAGAGCTTGTGAACGAGAGCGATATTCCGAAGGACGGGTATGTGGTCAAGGTGATTGACAATCCAAAAAATCCCGAATTTAAGCTTGCGATTGTAACCGCAATTGAAAAACGTGAGGTTTTTTACGGTGCGGTGGATTTTGTCGATGATTATTTTGCATCGGCAGTTCCGCACAACGGAAGCCTGCGTCAGACGCAGGATTTATTCACAAAAAAAATGCCCGATTATTACAATGCATCGGCACCGAAAATCAAGACAAGGAGCGTGTTTACATGGGGACATCCGATCAACGATTATCGGGAATATATAGAAAATATGGCGCGTCTGAGGCTGAATCAGCTTATTATATGGAACGACTATGCGCCGGTAAATGCAAAGGATATCGTGGACTACGCTCATAGCTTCGGGATAAAGATAATATGGGGGTATGCCTGGGGATGGAGCACAAACTGCGCAAAAATTTCGCTTGATACTCTGCCCGAGCTGAGCAGGAGCGTTTTGGATAAATATGAAAGGGAATATGCGGATATCGGCGGAGACGGAATATATTTTCAGTCGTTCACCGAGCTGCATTGCGATTATATAGGCGATACGCTGATTGCCGAGGCTGTGACCGAGTTTGTCAATCGGACGGCAGATATATTTTTGGAAAAATATCCCGATTTATTTATTCAATTCGGTTTGCATGCGTGGTCTGTGGAAAAGCATCTGGACTATATTAAAAATGTTGACAAACGGGTGGAAATTATGTGGGAGGACTGCGGTGCGTTCCCTTATGATTATGAGCCGCTCATAAACGACCGCGCGGAGTTTGATAAGGCGTTAAAGTTTGCGGATGATATTTTATCTTTAAGAAAATGCGGAAGTGTCGGAATGTTATATAAAGGACAGATGATTCTCGATTGGTCAAGGTTTGAGCATCAAAGCGGCCCGTTCGTTTTGGGCTGCTCGTCCGAGACGATAAAACAGCACGACCTTGCAATGGTAGAGCCGAATTGGAGATATTATCAGAGCGGCTGGCTCAAAAACGGCAGGTACGCATATGAAATGACAAGACATATTGCGGAAAATGAGGAGACAACTGTGGGAATGGCAGGAATGTTCGCCGGCGGAATTTGGTTTTCCGAGGCTCTCTGCGCTCAGATTTTGTGGGAGTGTGACAGGGAGTATGATGAGATTTTGGATAAGGTGTCAAAAAGACGCTCGGTTAAAATGGTATAAATTTTGAATAAAAAACTGAAATATTCAAGCCGAACTCTTCAAAAGGGTTCGGCTTGAAGTATCTTGTTGAGTTGAAATACATTTTTGAATTTTGTTATGCCGCTGCAACTTTTTTTGAGATTTTTTTGTACAATATACTGCTTAAAATCATTGCCGATACTTCGGCAGCGGGCAGTGCAAACCATACGATATTAAGTCCGCCGATAAGCATGAGCACAAAAGCTGCCGGCAGAAGAATAAAAAGCTGCCGGATAAGCGAGATTATCATGCTCCAAACCGCCTTGCCGAGAGCTTGGAAATATGACGCACAGATTATGCTCACTCCCGAGAAACAAAAGCTTATACCGATTATTCTCAGTGCCGGGATTCCTATTTTCAGCATGTTTTCGTCCGCTTTGAAAAGCTCCAGAAATGCCGACGGGAAAAATTCAAAAAGAAGTGTTCCGATAAACATGAGGCATGTAGTTATAACGAGAGCGATGTGTACCGCTTGGTGCATTCGGTCGATTTTTTTTGCACCGTAATTGTATGCCGCTATCGGAATCAGTGCATTCGTAAGTCCGAACACAGGCATGAATATAAAGCTTTGAAGCTTAAAATATACTCCGAATACCGAGACGGCGGTATCGTTGTTGAAAATTTTATTCATGCCGACCGTCGAGATTGACATTATTGATTGCATTATAATGGACGGTACGGCAATAGAGTATATGTCGCCTATGATTTTTTTATCAAGATGAAAATTCTTCGGAGAAATGGAAAGCTCTTTGTTTTTTGTGAAGTTAAATACAAAGGCGAGAATCATAGCAGTCCATTGTCCGATTACGGTTGCTAATGCTGCGCCGGTAACGCCCATTTCCGGCATACCAAACAGCCCGAAAATCAGTATCGGGTCAAGAATTATATTAACCAAGGCTCCGCAGCCCTGTGTTATCATATTATATATGGTTTTTCCGGTTGACTGCAAAAGTCTTTCGCCGGCTATCTGCATAAATATACCGAGCGAGAGTGTGCAGCATACCGACATGTATTGCCTGCCGAACTCTATCACCTCGGTGTCTTTGGTGAAGAATGTAAAGAATTTTTCGGAAAAAAGCAAGCCGACAACAACGAAAATCAGCGAGCTTAAAAATTCCAAAAGTATGCCGTGAATGGCAGTGTTGTTTGCGTTGTCAAAGTGCTTTTCTCCCAAGCGCCGTGATACAATAGAATTTATTCCCACACCCGTTCCGGTTGAAATTGCAATCATGAGCGACTGAACCGGAAAGGTAAGAGAGACGGCGGTCAGCGCATTGAAATTATAGTGTGAGACAAATATGCTGTCCACTATGTTGTAAAGCGCCTGGACAAGCATTGATGCCATCATCGGCAGTGCCATGCTGATTAGCAGCTTGTTCATTTTCATAGTTCCCATTTTGTTTTCTTGGTGCAAATAAAATCATTCCTTTTCTTTATAGTATATATGGTAGAGCATAAAAAGGCGGCTGCAAATAAAATGCAACCGTCTTTTGCGGAATATCCAGGTTATGCGTGGTATATATCGGTTAAATCGGCTGAGAATTCGTCTCCGAAAAGTGTTTCTGCTTTTTCCGGCTCGGAAACTCGCATAACAACCATTGCACGGTGATCTTTTTTGCCGACAAATGCATAAAGATATTCTATGCCGATGTTCTCGCTTTTCAATATTTCCAAAACCTTTGCAAGTCCGCCCGGAGTGTCATCAAGTGCAAGAGCTGTGACCTCGGTACATTTAACCGCAAAACCCTGTTCTTTTAAGATATCAACAGCTTTTTGAGTGTCGGAAACAATCATGCGGACAATTCCGAAATCGGTTGTGTCGGCGAGTGACATCGCACTGATATTAATATCATTTTTGCCCAATAATGTTATCACGTCGGCAAGATTTCCTGCCGCATTTTCAACGAATGCGGAAATTTGTTTAACTTTCATGCTTTCCACCCTTTCTGCCGCATGTGCGGCCTGAGATTATCTGAGATTTCTTGTATCTATAACCCTTTTTGCCTTGCCTTCGCTGCGGGTAATGGTTTTCGGGTTTACAAGCGTTACCTTTGCGCCGAGACCGAGAACACTTCTGAGCCGGTCCTTTATATTTCTTTCGATAGACTCAATTGATTTGATATCATCGCAGAAGAAGTTATCAGACATTTCGACTTGAACTTCGAGTGTGTCGGTGTTGTTTTGGCGACCGACAAGTATCTGGTAGTTGGGCGTGATATTGCCGCCGACCTTAAGGAGAACCTCCTCAATCTGTGACGGGAATACGTTTACGCCTCTTATTATCAGCATATCGTCGGTGCGGCCTGCAGGTTTCTTCATTCGTACATGGGTTCTTCCGCATGCGCAGGGAGCGTATTCAAGAGTACACAAGTCACGCGTTCTGTAGCGGATAAGCGGCTGACCTTCTTTGGTGATGGTGGTGAATACCAGCTCGCCGAACGATCCCTCGGGGAGAACCTCGCCGGTATCCGGGTCGATAATTTCGGGCAGGAACATGTCCTCACATATGTGCATGCCGTTCTGTTCCGAGCATTCGTAAGCCACGCCCGGACCTGTTATTTCGGTAAGTCCGTATACGTCGTATGCCTTTATTCCGAGAGTATCTTCGACTTGATGACGCATATCCTCTGTCCAAGGCTCTGCACCGAAAATTCCTGCTTCGAGTTTAATCTGATCTTTAACGCCCATCTCGGTAATGGTCTCGGCAAGATACATTGCATAGGACGGGGTGCAGCAAAGATGAGTTGTACCAAGCTCGCACATAAAGCGGATTTGTCTCTCGGTGTTTCCCGAAGAGGTCGGAATTACCGTTGCGCCTATCTTCTCTGCGCCGCCATGTGCGCCCAATCCTCCGGTGAACAGTCCATAGCCGTAGGAAACCTGTACAACCGAGTTTTCGTTTCCGCCGGCTGCAGCTATCTGACGTGCCATTGCATTTGCCCACATGTCAAGGTCGTTGCGCGTGTAACCGACGACTATCTGACGGCCGGTTGTTCCTGAAGATGCGTGTATTCTTACTATATCTTTTTTCGGCACTGCCAAAAGGTCGAACGGATAGTAATCTCTTAAATCCTGCTTTGTTGTGAACGGGAGTTTTGCCAAATCTTCGAGGGTTTTTACGTCCTCGGGCTTGACGCCTGCTTCGTCCATTCTCTTTTTGTACATGGGTACATGGTCATACACATTTTTCACCTGTCGCTGAAGTCGCTCCAGCTGGAGCTTTTTAAGCTCGCTGCGATCCATGCATTCAATTTTTTCGTTAAATATCGCCATTTTTCAAAACACTCCTTGTCTGATTCTTTTGGACATGTTTTTTATGCGTTGTAGCCCAAATCAAACGCCTTTTTGTTCACTTCCAAAAATTTTGGCGGAACTGTCTTTTCAATTGCGGCAATCCACCTGTCGTGCTCAATTTCGGAATTTTTTGCAAGCTGACCTATCAAAACAACGTTCACTGCCTTGATATTTCCTGCTTGCTCGGCAAGCGAGAGCGCGTCAACGGCTGTGAGATTGGTTTTTTCGGATAACTTTTCCTTAATATTTTCCGGATAGCTCATTTTACCGGTGATGACCGGCATAGGGTCTATAGTTTGTGTATTGGCAATCATTTTACCGTCTTTCTTAAGATACGGAAGTGCACGATAAGCTTCAAGCATTTCGAATGCAAGAATAATATCCGCATCGCCGAGGTCTATAATCGGAGAATATACCGTATCTCCGTATTTCACATATGTGACAACACTGCCGCCGCGCTGGCTCATGCCGTGAACCTCCGATACCTTGACGTCATAGCCCTCGCCTATGACAACATTTCCGAGTATGCGGCTGGCAAGCAGAGTGCCCTGTCCGCCCACGCCAACTATCATTATATTTTTAGTCATAAGCCTTAGTCCTCCTTTTCGATTGCGCCGAACGGACATGCATTTACGCAGAGTCCGCAGCCGTTACACTGATTCTTGTCGATTATAACTTTTCCGTCTTTTTCGCTTATTGCGGGACATCCCAGCTTCATGCAGACCTTGCACTTTTTGCACTTGTCGCTTATATGGCAGTGACCGGTATATTTAACGGTCTTTAGAAGTGCGCAGGGACGCTGAGCGATGATAACAGACGGTTCATCTGCTTCAAGCTCCGTTTTTACAACCTGTTCGAAGTTTTTCAAATCAAACGGATCGGCAACAACAACTCTTTCCACGCCTATCGACTTGCAGAGAGCAATCAGGTTTACCTGTTTTGTCGGCTCTTTTCGGATTGTATAGCCTGTGGTCGGGTTGTCCTGGTGTCCCGTCATACCGGTTATTGAGTTGTCGAGAATTATAACGGTGTTGTTTCCTTTGTTGTAAACTATGTCAACAAGTCCGGTAATGCCTGAGTGCATAAAGGTTGAGTCACCGATTACCGAAACTATATTTTTTGCAAAATCCTTGCCGCGTGCCTTTACCATACCCATTGCCATGCCGACGCTTGCGCCCATGCAGAGAGTTGTGTCCATGCTGTCAAGCGGAGCAACCGCTCCGAGAGTATAGCAGCCAATGTCACCGGCAACGGTGAGACCGAGCTTTTTGAGGATATAGAATGTACCTCTGTGCGGACATCCGGCGCACATAACCGGCGGACGTGCCGGCAGCTGCTCCGAAACTGCGTTAAACTCATTTCCGTCTTCGCCGAAAACTGCTTTCTTAATCATTATAGGAGTGTATTCCCCGAGAAGTGTGAAGTTGTCCTTGCCCTCGACTTCAACGCCGATTGCGCGGCAATGTTCCTCGATAAATGGATCAAGCTCTTCGATTACATAAACCTTGTCCATTTTTGCGGCAAAGTCTTGTATTTTTTTTGTCGGGAGGGGATAAACCATGCCGAGCTTTAAATAGCTTACACGGTCGCCGAGAGCCTCTTTTGCGTACATATATGCAATTCCCGATGCGATTACGCCGATTTTTCCGCCGTTGATTTCTTCCTTGTTTATCTCAGCTGTTTCGGCATATTCTTCCAATGCACGCATGCGATTTTCGACGTCAACATGTCTTTTTATTGCGTATGCCGGCATCATTACATTCTTTGGAGAGTTTTTTACATAATCCTTTAAGGGGACATTGTCTCTTTCGCAGAGTTCAACAAGCCCTTGAGAATGTGAGACTCTTGTTGAAAGTCTTAAAAATACCGGAGTATCGTATTTCTCGCTGAGCGTGTATGCGAGTTTTGTAAATTCCTTACATTCCGAGCTGTCGGCAGGTTCAAGCATCATAACCTTTGACGCTTTTGCATAATGCCTTGAATCCTGTTCGTTCTGAGAAGAATGCATTCCGGGGTCATCCGCAACACAAAGCAGAAGACCGCCGTTCACGCCGGTATAGCTGGCGGTGAATACCGGGTCTGCCATTACATTCAGACCGACGTGTTTCATGCAGCTCATGCTGCGCGCTCCGCCGACCGATGCGCCGACCGCAACCTCACAGGCAACCTTTTCGTTGGGTGCCCATTCGGCATAAATCTCATCATATTTTACAATGTTTTCGGTTATCTCGGTACTCGGAGTACCGGGGTAGGACGCTACAACAGTAACGCCGGCTTCATATGCGCCGCGTGCAACGGCAGCGTTTCCAAGCAATAGTTCTTTCAAAATATCAAATCCTTTCTATTATATATCCGAGCGGCATAAAGGATAGCCGCCTTTGGTGTATGAGGTGTGAAAATATTCGGATTAACAATACTTTTTTACAATCCGGTATATATCAGCTGTGAATCTGAGCGGCTACCAGGCTTTCACCGCAGTATTTGTCTCTCAGTTTCGGCTTTTCTATTTTTCCTGTCGGATTTCTGGGGACATCGGCAAAGATTATTTTGTGCGGACGCTTGTAACGCGGTAAATCCATACAAAATTCATTTATATCTTCTTCGGTGCATTTCACGTTGGGTTTAAGCTCGATAATTGCAGCGGTTATTTCACCAAGACGTGCATCGGGAAGACCGATAACGGCAACATCTTTTATCGCGTCGTTTTTTCTTAAGAAATCCTCAATCTGAACGGGATATATATTTTCGCCGCCCGAGATTATAACGTCTTTTTTTCTGTCCACAAGATAGATAAATCCGTCCTCATCCTCCTGAGCCATATCGCCGGTAAAGAGCCAGCCGTCTTCAAGAACGCTTTCGGTCGCTTTTTCGTCGTTGTAGTAGCAGGTCATAACACCGGGGCCTTTTACCGCAAGCTCGCCGACCTCACCGCGCGGAACTTCTTTCCGGTTTTCGTCCACAATTTTTGTCTGCCAGCCGTAGCCGCTTTTTCCGATTGCGCCGACCTTATGTATGTTCTCAATACCCAAATGAACGCAGCCCGGGCCGATAGATTCGCTTAAACCGTAGTTTGTGTCATATTGATGGTGCGGAAAATGCTCTTTCCAACGCTTTATAAGACTGGGCGGAACAGGCTGCGCGCCGATATGCATCAGTCTCCATTGTGACAGCTCATATTTTGACAGGTCAATTTCGCCGCTGTCGATTGCATCGAGAATATCCTGCGCCCAAGGTACAAGAAGCCATACAATAGTACATTTTTCCTGAGAAATACATTCCAAAATCCATTCCGGCTTGACGCCTTTTAAAAGGACTGCACGGCTGCACGAGATAAGGCTGCCGAACCAGTGCATTTTTGCGCCTGTGTGGTAAAGCGGAGGAATGCAGAGGAACACGTCGTCCTTTGTCTGCGAATGATGTTTTTGCTCAACCTTTGCGGAGTGCGAAAGGCTTTCGTGATTGTGCAGGATTGCTTTCGGAAATCCGGTTGTGCCGGAAGAAAAATAGATTGCGGCATCATCCTTTTCCGAAAGTGTTATATTCGGTTTTTTTGATGAACAATAATTTACGAGTATTTCATAGCTTTCAGCAAAAGTCGGACAGTCTTCGCCGACATAAAAAAGCTGGTTAACCTTTGGGATTCTTTCACATATTTCCTCAACTCTTCCTATGAATTCGGAGCCGAATATAAGTGCACTGACGTCTGCAAGGTCAAGACAGTACTTGATTTCCTGCGCGGTGTAACGATAGTTAAGCGGTACTGCAAGAGCTCCGGTTTTTAAAATTCCGAAGTAAATCGGCAGCCACTCCAATGAGTTCATAAGAAGTATTGCAACTTTGTCGCCTTTTTTCACTCCTCGGCAAAGCAGCAGATTTGCAAACCTGTTTGCCTGCTTGTCAAATTCACTCCAGGACAGCTCACGTCTTGTTTTTTTTGAGTTCACGGTTTCGATAAGCGCATATTCCCGCCATGTAACCTTTGATTTTTCCATAAGCTGAGGATTGACCTCCACCAGGCTTATGTCGCCGGGACATTCCCGGGCGTTTCTTTCCAATAGTTCCGTAATCGGCATTTTTATATATCCTCCGTTTCGCCGCTGTGTACGGCGGCTTATAATTTTCAAAATTACTGCTTTAGTCCCGCTCCTGTGTGCGAGACTTTATATTAATCTTGTTTAAAAATTTCTGTCAAATGTTCTTGATTCAATTTTTTGGTGAACAGGCTTACAATGGGAACGGTAATAACAGATACAGCCATTGCCGCAACACCCATTTCCGGCGTTTTTGAAACTGCCGCCGAAAAGCCGCCGTTTATCGTGAGTATGACAGTGGGAATCAGAACGGTCAAAAGACCGCCGATCATTCCTGCCCATGCTCCTGCTTTGGTTGTACCCTTTTGGTAGATGCCCCAAATATATGCACCTATAAAACAGCCGGATACAACTCCCCACGAAAATGACATTATATTTACAATTATCGATATGTTCATGGTTGCAAAAATATAGGAAAGAGCCACAAACAAAAGACATAATATCCTTGACGCTTTTAGTTGGTGCTTGTCGGTAAATTTTTTCGAAATTTCCGGCAGAAGATCAACCGATATTGCCGAGGAAGAAGTAAGAACCACCGAGGCAAGTGTTGACATCGATGCCGAAAGCAGAAGAATAAGTATCACTGCCAAAATTATCACTGTCAGACCGCTGCCGCCAAGCGATGAAACAAGCATCTGAGGGATTACGGCGTCGTATTTTCCCGCAGGCAGAGTATTGCCGAGAACGATTCTCGAAAGCGAGCCGATGAAATACGCTCCGCAGCCGATTATCATACAGAAAAGCGTTGATATAACAGTTGCCTGTTTTACTGATTTTTCGTCCTTGATTGCGTAGTATTTTGTTACCATTTGAGGAAGTCCCCATGTTCCGAAGCTGGTTAGAAGAATGTTTGTGCAGAGGAATTTCCAGCTGTTTCCGCCAAATATATTTGTAAGCTGCGAACCGGTAATGCCGTCGCCGTTATCGGTAATTGCGGCAAGCTTTGCATGCCATTCGCCGAAACCACCCACTTTATCACAGTTAACAACTGCGACAATCATCGCAAAAACGCCGACAATCATGATAATGCCTTGCACAAAATCGGTGTAAGCAGTTGCGAGATATCCTCCCAAAACAAGATATGTAGCGGTCAGTACTGCAATTATAAGCATGCAATAGTTGACGGGGATTGCCGGGAATATTGTGTTAAACATAGAGCCGAGTCCCTTGTATACTGCTGCGGAATAGGGTACCAAAAATATAAAGATAATTATTGCGGCAAAGATTTTCATAGGTTTTGAAAGATATCGTGCTTCGAAAAATTCCGGCATTGTTTTTGATTTCATTTTGTGCGTCATGCGCCGTGTGCGCTTTGCTGCAAGCAACCATGCCAAAAGGCATCCCAAAACTGCGTTGCCGACGCCGATCCATATGCTGCCGATTCCGATATCCCAGCCGTGTTTGCCGGCATAGCCAATAAAAATGACGGCAGAAAAATAAGACGTTCCGTAAGCAAATGCCGAAACCCATGCCCCGATGTTTCGTCCTCCGAGCAAAAAGCCGTCAATCGTTTTCGTACGTCTGTAGCTATATAGTCCGATTCCTACCATAATCAGCGCAAATAAAATAAGAGCAACTATTGTGGTTGCTTGAATATTTTGTAGATTTTCCATGTTTATTTACCGTCCTTCCATATTACAGTTTTTTTGGTTTTAAATTCACCATGTTACAAGTCTACCTTTATATTATAACATATAATAATCCAAAAATAAAGAGATTTTGCGAAAAAAAACTAAAAAATAATAAAAAAGTTGTTTTTTTTGCAAAATCTCTCGAAATTTTATTGTTTAAGAAACTTCTGTGCGGCGATATATACTCCTGCGCTCCAGCCGAGCATGGTCGGCATTTTATACTCGTTGCTCACATTTATGCTGCCGTCAACGACATTATATTTTTCCCAAAGAGCACCGGTTTCGTCAAATACCTTCTCGGCAAGAGTGACATATTTCTGAGCAATACGTTTTGCATCGTCGGTGTATCCGTAGTTATTAAGTCCGACCATGACAATATATTGCAGGCATGCCCAACCGTTGGGGTAGTCCCATTGATACAAAACACCGCTGTCGTTCTTTTCACAGGTCAGAATCCCGAATTCCGCCTCAAGACGGCGGAGATTTTCGGCTGCTGCCGCTGCCTGCTCCGGTGTTGCTGCTTTTACATAAAGCGGATAATAAGATGCGGCAGAGAATATGCGGCTCAGCCGATTTGTTTTGAAATTATAGTCCAAAAACAGATTGTTTTTGTCAAGCATGAATTTGTTCATAAGCTCAAGCCGCTTTTCGGCGCGAGTGTTCCATACCGCAACATCCTCGGAATAACCGAGTTTTTCGGCAAAGTAAGCCATATTTTTCTCCATTGCATAAAGCAGGGAATTAAGATCCGCCGCATTGAAATTGTGAACCTCAAAGTCCCATCGCGGAGTCATGTCCCAGCCGCTTTCGCAGGTGCCGAGACAATGGCGGGCAAGTTCTTCCTCCGAGGTGTCGAGATTGGTTTTTGTGCGTGATTTAAAAGCTTCGGCAAGCTCGGAAAACGTGTCGGAGTCGGGATTGGGCGAGTAGCGGTTGAGTCCGTTCGGCGCAATTCTTTCATTCATCCAAAATTTGTATTCTTTACAAAGTGCAAAATATGCTCCGTTAAGCCATACGTTGTCATCATAGTAATCGCAGATATCTCTTACCATTGCAAAGAGAAACGGCGGCTGAGAGCGAGTCAGGTAATATGTTCTGCTCCCATTTGGCATAAATCCGTATTTGTCAACCAAATATAAAATGTTGTCGGTGTTTTGCTTTGCGAGCATAGCACGTCCGGAGTTCAAAAGCCCGACATTTGTGAAATATGTATCCCAGTAGTAAATTTCGTTAAATGCTTCAACCGACGGAACGGTGTAGGGATAGGGGAGTCCTAAAAGAGTACCTTCGTCAAAACGGCTTTCACGTATGCATTTGTCCCAATTGTTTTCAAGATATTGTTCGATTTTATTCATTTTCATAGCCTCATTTTTATATGTTTTTTGATGTAAAAAGACCGGCAACAAAGCTTTCGAGTGCCGTCCATTCATCGCATTGCCCTTCTTTTATGGCTAAATCGGTTTCGGCAATCTTCATAACGGATTCTGCGAGAAATTTTTCGCCAAAGTTTTTTTTCATATACTTTCTTGCGATAAACGGCGGAATTTTCAGCTTTTTTGCAATCGCATCGCTCGTTTCCCCGTCTTTCAGCATAAGCTGCGCATGGAGCATTTTGTCAAATGCGCCGAACAGGATATATAAAATTTTAAATGCCGATTCCTTGACGGTTTTCATGTCGGACAGTATTCCGAGAGCAGTGTCCGCATCGTGATTCATAACCGCGTCGGTCATTTCGAACACGCGGACGTTGAGTGTTTTGGAAACCACTCTGTCTATGTCGGAGCGCGTTATCTCCTCGCTGCAGAAGTCAATAAGCTTGTCCGCTTCGTTTTTTAAGTTAAACAAATCTTCACCGCAGATATCAACAAGGTATGCGGCATTTTCCTTTTTGATTTTTTTCTTCGCTTTTAAAAATCTGCGTTCGACCCATGTCACTGCATCAACTGCCGAAAGCGGAGCAAACTCAACAACACATCCGATATTGCATGCCGCCTTGTACAGTGCGCTGCGCTTGTCGATCTCGCTTTCGATAAATATTATATGCGCATAATCCGGCAGATTTGAAAAAAGCTCGCTCCAAAGCTTTTTCATTTCCTCGGATGCGGATTTAAATACCCCGGTATCACGCATAATAAGCAGCTTTTGGTCGCTCATCATCGGATAGGTCTCGATATAGTCAAGAATGTCACCGGGCGGCGTTTTTGCGTCCTCTATCACAAGCCTGTTAAACTCGGGCAGACCGCCGTCGGGGATAAGCTCGGACAGTTTTTCCAGATACAGCTCGGCAAGATATCGCTCCGCACCGAAAAATATATAAACCTGTTTTATGTCGTTAGCCTTTATTTGCTTTTTTAACTCGGGTATGGTTATAATTTTCCCTGCCATTTACATCCTCCTTTTCTGCACCGTTTTATTGACTGAAGTCAAATACCGCCCTGCCGCCGTCAAGCTTCAGATAAGCGGAGAAGCTCTTTCCCGACTTCGGCGAGATAAAACCGGCGATTTTGCTTGTTCTGCCCGATTTGAGCAGCATTCTGACATTCGCAAGCGATATAATCCGTCCGCATATTTTCCTATTTAAAGAGAATTTGCAGCCGTCCTTGTAGCCGCGGCAGCCGTAGCCGAATTTGGTTCTTACCACATCTCCGCCGCAGAGCGGACATTTCCCTGCAATATCACCGATAAAACCGTCATCGGTGTCAAGCTCGGGAAGTGTCTCTTTCTTCCCGAACACCTCCGATATTTCTTTCTGCGCTATGTTTATGCTGTCGCGGACTGTATATTCGCCTCGAAAAACCTTTTTGAGTGCTTTACCCATTTCGGATGTCTTGTATTTATCCATGTTTATTCCCATGTCTTTGAGAGATTCAATGAGCTGCTCGCCCTCAGGCAGAATGGTGTACACGTCCTTTTTCAAAAGAATATATCGGCTCTTCCGCGCGTTGTCGATAATCCCGGTGCGTGTTGCCTCTGTTCCGAGCTCCAGTCCCTCAAAAATTGCGCGGTATTCCTCCGAATCGTCGTCGGACGCGTTTGCCTTGTCCTCGCGGAACGGATTTTTCAGATAGTTGTTCAAGGTTTCGATTGTGTAATGCTTCGGCGGAGATGTCTCCTTTTCCTTTGGTTTAAAATCTATATTTACACTGTCGCCCTTGTTCAAAAGCGGCAGCAGCTTGTCTTTTTTGTTGTAGTCGTCGTACTTTGTCCAGCCGGGCGAGACCATGACGGTGCCTTTTAAGCTGAACTCCTCCAGTTCTCCGACCTTTATTTTTATCTCGGTTTTCTCGGTCATGCACTCCTCCGAGCAGAAAACCGCCACAAACCGCCGCATAATCGTACTGTAGACGATATACTCATTTTCCGAAAGAGAATCTTTTTTCGGGATTTTGTGAGTTGGTGTAAGAGCTGAATGCGACTCGATTTTCGAATCGTCAAAAATCGATTTGTGAAAGCGGAATGCAACCGGATAGCCAATTTCGGAAACCGCATTGATTATGCCCTTTACCTTGTCCTGCTCCGCTGTGGCGAGATATTCGGAATTGGTTCTCGGATAGGTAACGTAACCTTTTTCGTAAAGTCCCTGAACTATTTTCAGACTGTCCTCCATCGACATTTTGTACTTTTTGCCGAGAACATTTTGCAGCTTGGTAAGCGAGTAAAGCTTTCCGGGA
This sequence comes from uncultured Clostridia bacterium, assembly GCA_934486735.1. Taxonomy (GTDB): domain Bacteria; phylum Bacillota; class Clostridia; order UBA1381; family UBA1381; genus CAKSQL01. The sequence continues at coordinate 57,196 of CAKSQL010000004.1, forward strand.
GCAAGCTTGTCCTTTTTCTTCTTTTTGTCGGTCACAATTGCGGTCTGTGCGTTGTATTCCGCACATTTTTCCTTTGCTTTTTCAAGCTCGTCTTTGGAAAATTTTTGCTTTGAGATAAGCTCGATTTCCTCACCGTTTGTAATTGCCTTGCTTGCAATCGTATAGTAAATTTCGGGTACAAAGTTGCGGATTGCCATGTCACGGTCATATATCGCTTTTACTATCGGAACAATAACTCTGCCGACTCTTAGGAGCGTCCCCGATTTCAAGGTGGCATACCTTGTCAAATTCACGCCGTATAGCCAGTCGATGTAGGTTCTTGCAAAACCCTCGTTTGCCAGATTTTCGTACTCGGTCTCGCTTTTAAGCTCGGCAAGTCCGGCACGGATTGTCTCCTCGGTCTGGTCGGGCAGCCAAAGCCGCGAAAAAGCTTTGCCGTTCCGAGACGCCTTGTCCACACATATCCTGACGATAATTTCACCCTCGCGGTCGGCATCGCCTGCGTTTATAATCTCGGTCACATCGTCGCGGTGTATAAGAGCTTTTATCGTCTCGAATTGCTTCACAACCCCGCTGTCGGTCTGCTTGTTTTTGTCTTTTTTTAATTCGAATTTAAACTCGGACGGAAAGCATGGCAGATTTTTCATGCTCCAAAACCGCGTTCCGTCGGGGTTGGGGGCATATTCTTCAACATCGGCAAGGGAAAATAAATGCCCGAACGCCCATGTCACAATATATTCACTGCCGAGAAAAAATCCGTCCTGCTTTCTCATTTTGCCGATGCTCGCCGCTATATTTCGCGCAAGGCTCGGCTTTTCTGCAATAATTACTTTTATGTCGATTCCCACCTTTAAAAAAAATCAGATTTCGCTTTCGTCAAAAATAAATACTCCGTCATCGGAACAGGTGATATATAAAAGGAGCTTTTCACCGTTATCGGTGATGATGCACGACCAACCGTCGCCGAATTGTTCTATCGGAGAGTAGACGGCGCCCGGATGGTGAGCCTCCACATATTTTGATACTGCCGCATGCTGCTCGGCAAAACGCATTTTGTTAAATGCGCCCTTTCCCTTGAATGCACGATATGCACCGATTGCTGCCGCGCCTAAAGCAACAGCAAGCAATTTATGTTGTTTTTTCATTTTTTATCAATTCCTTTCATCTCCTGTAAATATGAACAAGCCGGCTTATTTTTTCGGATAGCCGATCGCTTAAATCATTTTTGCCGATTCGGAATATCCAGTTCCCGCCGAGGGTGGATGGGGTGTTCATTCTTGCCTCCGTTCCCAGTTCCATATAATCCTGAATCGGAATTATCACGGTTTCGCAAACGCTTGCCAGAGTTGCGGATACAATTGTCTCAACCGCTTCATCGGCGGATTTAATCCTTAGATAGTCGCAGACGAAATTTTTCTCGTTTTCCGAAAGGGTGTCAAACCAGCCGCGTGTTGTGTCGTTGTCGTGCGTGCCGGTGTAGAGAACACTTTTCGGAATGTGATTGTGCGGCAGATACGCGCTGTCGCCGTACGGGTCGAATGCAAACTGCATAACTTTCATTCCGGGATAGCCGCTGTCCGATAAAAGAGCCAAAACCTCGGGAGTCAGAAAACCAAGATCCTCGGCAATTATGTCAACATCGCCCAAAGCCTCACGAATCTTGCCGAAAAGCTTCATTCCCGGACCTTTTTCCCAGCTGCCGCCGACCGCGTCCTCGTTTCCGTAGTCGATTGTGTAGTAGGACTCGAAACCGCGGAAATGGTCGATTCTCATTCTGTCGTATAAGACTGCCGCGGATTTTATACGCTCAATCCACCAGGAATAGCCGTCCCTTTCCATGTCGTCCCAGCGATAGAGCGGATTTCCCCAAAGCTGTCCTTTTTCGGAAAATGCGTCGGGAGGACAGCCTGCCACTTTTGTGGGAAGATTGTCTTTATCGAGCATAAAAAGTTCGGGATGACTCCACACGTCAGCGCTGTCAAGCGCGACATAAATCGGCATGTCGCCTATGATTTTTATACCGCTGTCGTTGGCATATTTTTTAAGCGCCGCCCACTGCGAAAAGAATTTGTATTGCAGGAATTTGTAAAAGTCAATCACATCGCAATACTTTTCGCGTATTTTGTCAAGAGCGGCGGAGTCTCTTTTTTTGTATTTGTCGTCCCAATATATCCATGAGCGGTAGTGGTTCTGCTCCTTAAGGGTCATAAAGAGCGCATAGCCGTCAAGCCAAAACGCATTTTCGCTTTCAAATTTGTAGTATGAATCGTCTTTTTCAAATCTTGAAAACGCCGTCCTCAGCATGGGATAACGGTTTTGAAACTGTAAGTAGTAGTCAACCTTTTTCTCATCCGCGCCGAAGAAATAGTTGTCTGCCTCGCATTTTTTCAAAAGTCCCTCCTCAATCAGAATTTGGGGGTCGATAAAGTACGGATTCCCTGCAAATGCGGATGGGGACTGGTACGGCGAATCTCCGTAGCTTGTCGGATTCACCGGCAATACCTGCCAGTAATGCTGACCGGATTTTTTCAAAAAATCAATAAAGCGGAACGCTTCTTTACCGAGCGTGCCGATGCCGTACTCCGACGGCAGGGACGATATATGCATTAAAATACCGCTTTTTCTCATAATATCACATAACCTTTCCGATATCAAGTTAGTGCCGTTTTGGGTTTCGAGCCTTTTCGCTCTTATTTCCCTATTATAATTATAGCATATTTTTCGGATATCACAATACTTTTTTAAATTTATGTTGAAAATTTTTCAAAAACGTGCTATAATAATATGATAGCCGAAAGAAGGTGAGCAGGATATGAAGATTACCGAAAACGAAATAAAAAGAATATCGTCCCCCACGATTTACAAGCGTGGTATGGAATATTTCAAACAGGGCAGAGTTCACTTAAAATCGAGGAATCCCGAGCGCATAACCGCAGCTGTGGACGGCAGCGAGGTCTATAATGTGTGCATAAATTTTGACGGAGACAGGGTGACCGACACACTTTGCACCTGCCCGTATTATCACACAATGGGCAGCACCTGCAAGCATATTGTCGCCGTACTCAAAACACGTCAGGCAGAGATTGAGGAAAACGGAGTTTTTGAAAATGAAAATGACATGCTTGCGGCAGGCTTTTGCACGGAATTTGAACAGAGAGAAAAGCAGGAGTATCGCATTGCACTTGTTATGCGGATCTCCCCTGCGCCGGAGAGGATATTTTATTCTGTGGCAGTGACGCTTGTTTTGGGCGAGGAACGGTATTTTGTGCAGTCGGCGGAAAGATTCTTTTCCTGTATTGCTGATGGCAAGCCATACAAGATAGCAAAAAATCATGAGTTTTCGGCAAAAGACAGCTGCTTTGAGCCTGTTTCGGAGGAAATTGCAAAAATCCTGTCCGAGGCGTGTGAGAATAAAAGATCGGAAAACGGAGTGTATGTGCCGCATGCATCGGAGCTTGACTTCGGGGCAGGTACCGCAAAGAGACTTTTTCCGCTTTTGGGGCGGACGGAGTGCGAATATGTGATTGACGCCGTATCTTATCGTGATACTCGCACCATTGACGATGACCCGGACATTTTGGTAGACATAACGGCGGACGGCAGAAATATAAATTTATCGGTGAGTGAAAGCGGAATAGCATTAACTCCGGATGGAAGCTGGTTCTTTTTTGAGGACGCAATTTATAAAACAAGCCGTGAGTGGCAATCATGGTTTATGCCCATTTACCGTGCAGTGATAAAAGAACGCAGAACACAGCTGGAATTTTCAGGCGATAACTGCGTCAAGTTTGCGGCAAGAGTTCTGCCTCGGCTGAGGCATTGCAGAGGCGTTGTGTGCTATGGTGTTGATGAACTTGTTGTGCTGGAAAAGCCGGAGTTTGAGATATATTTTGACAGAATCGGAAAGAAAATTACAGCGGTGGCAAAGGCATGCTACGGCGGAGTGTCGATAACTCTGCCCTGCGCCGTCTATGCGTCGGATAAGGTGATTGTGCGCGACCGCGGCGCAGAGGATGAAATTGTATCGTTTTTCAAAGACTTTGACGGGGACGGAGCGGCATTTTCGAACGATGATGACGAGATGATATTTCGCTTTGTGAAAAATTCTCTGCCAAAGCTTTCCGAGCTTGCGAAAATCTACACAAGCGACAGCTTTGACGCGCTCACCGGCGGAGAGCTGCCCGAGGTGTCAGCTGCGGTCGAGTATGATAAAAAAATAGACTTGCTTGAACTGACGGTGGACAGCGAGCTTTCGGAAAAGGAAATTTCGGCGATATTCAATGCATATTACACGAATAAAAGCTATTACCGATTTGCCGACGGCAGATACCTCGATTTGGGGCAAAAGGGTGCCGAATTGGACTTTCTTGCCAATCTGCTGCCCGAGGGAGAGAAAATAAAGGGAATGCACAGGATTCCTAAATTCTACTCCCTTTATATCGCAGGTCAGAAAGGAAAAATATCCGCAGGAGACGAATTTTTGAGCATGGTTTCAAATGCGCTTGAATCGCACGCGCAGCTGCCGGATTATCTTGACAAAGTTTTGCGTGATTATCAAAAAACAGGTGTGCATTGGATGCATCAGTTGTCAAGGCTTGGACTGGGAGGAATTTTGGCAGACGATATGGGTCTCGGAAAAACATTGCAGGTCATAGCCTTTGTTATGAGCGAAAATCCGAAACTGCCGGCTCTTGTTGTTGCGCCCAGCTCGCTTGTCTATAACTGGATGGAGGAGATAAGGCGTTTTGCGCCCGATGCCAAAGCGATGATTGCAGACGGCACAAAAGAGGAAAGAGAGCGGATACTGGGAGAGATGGATAATTGTGATTTTGTGATAACCTCGTATGCGCTTTTGCGGCGCGATACCGATATTTACAAAAATTATGAATTTTCCTATTGCTTTGCGGATGAGGCGCAGTATATAAAGAATGCAAATACAATGAATGCGTCGGCGGTCAAAAGTATAAAGGCCGGCGGTTGCTTTGCGCTGACCGGTACGCCGATTGAAAATTCCATATCCGAGCTTTGGTCGATATTCGACTTTGTGCTTCCCGGATATCTCGGCACGCAAAAGGACTTCTTGAAAAAATACGAAAACGATTCGGGACTACCCGGGCTTAGGAAAAAAATAAAGCCGTTTGTTTTGCGACGTATGAAAAAAGATGTCCTGTCTGAATTGCCGGAGAAGATAGAAAATACTCTCTTTGCCGATTTTGAGGATGAGCAAAAGCAGATATACTCCGCATTTTTAAAGGCGGCGCGCAGGGAAGTGGATGCGATAACAGCGTCGGGCGAGGGGACAATCCGTATCTTGTCGCTCCTGACAAGATTAAGACAGATATGCTGCCATCCCGCGCTCATCAATCCGGACTATAAAAAGGACAGCGGTAAGCTTGCGCTGCTTAATGACCTTGTACTTTCGGCAATCGGGTCGGGACATAGGATATTGATCTTTTCGCAGTTTACATCAATGCTTGCAATAATAAAAAAGAAACTGGATTCGGAAAAGATAGACAGTTTTTATCTCGACGGCTCGACTCCGACCGATATGCGCGTCGATATGGCAAGGCGGTTTAACGGCGGAGAAAAAGAAGTGTTTCTGATTTCGCTCAAAGCCGGCGGAACGGGACTTAATCTGACCGGTGCGGATATGGTCATTCACTATGATCCCTGGTGGAATCCGGCGGTTATGGATCAGGCGTCGGATCGGGCGTACAGGATAGGTCAGAAACGGGCGGTGCAGGTTATAAAGCTTGCCGCACACAACTCAATTGAGGAACAGATATTAAAGCTTGCCGAGAAAAAGCGCGGACTGGCGGACGGTGTTATCAAAGAGAATAAGAGCCTGCTTTCGTCGCTCAGCCGCGAGGAGCTTTTAAAGCTGTTTGAGTAGACGGAGTCGGAGCGGAAATAAAAACGAAAACCGAGATAAAGTAAAAAATATGCAGCAAAGGAATAATATCCGATGCCGCATATTTTTTGCGGGAATTTACGTCGGTAATTGCTTTATCTTCCGCGCCTCACAGGCTGAGCTTTAATTCTCTGTTTCGGGAGTCTTGCTGCGGAACTCCTTGGGAGTACAGCCGAAATGTTTTTTGAATCGGTGCGAAAAATAGCTGTGGTCGGTAAAGCCGCATTCGCAGGCGATTTCCGAGATGTCTGCGGCATCGTTGGAAAGCAGACAGACCGCGTGGGAGAGCCGCATTTTTTCGATATATTCCGCAGGACTTGCACCGGCAACCTCCTTAAAAACGTGAAAAAAACGTCCCGGGCTCAAGTTTGCCCTTGCCGCAAGCCTATCCGCGGTCAGTTTCTCGGAAAGATTATTTTCGATATATAGCATTATTTCATTTATTATATCGTACGAAATGTTATACCCGTTCTTTTTCCTTTCGGAAATGTTGTCACATATGTAGTCACTAATCAAAATTGCAAAAATTTCATAAACGCAGGATGCAAGCAGGAACTCGAAAGTCTTGTCGCCGAAAGCGCTTTTAAGCCTGTCAAATACTGCGGCAATGCGTATGTCGCCGCGGATGTGATTTCGAAACCGAACCCCTTTGTATTCGGCAAGTATGTCCGGAGCGGCGGTGATGCAGCAGACCTCTGACTTGCCGAAGTCTGCACATTCGTGCAGTTCGGCAGAGTTGGCGATGATAAGGTCGCCGCTTTGTATATCAAAATTCTTGCCGCGGCAATTGTATCGGCAGCCGCTTGTGGAGTAAAAGAACATAAGCTCTATTCTCGAATGCCAATGCGCGTTCATGCGCGCCGGGTGGTCGGAATATTCGGCGCTGAAAGGAAAGTACCCGTTGTATTTGCTTTTTTCTTCGTAGCCGTATGCCATTAGAATTCTCCTTTTTAAACATAGCATGATAATTATAATATTAAGCTGAATCATTATAGCTTATAACGTGTTTGTGTTATATAATTATAGCATAATATTTATATTTAATCAATAGTCCCATGGAAAATATGCGGCGCATCTTGCCATTTATCGAGGTTCGGAGTATGTATATACGCCGTCACCTCTCAAAAAGGCAACCTGTTTGCATCTTTCCCATGGTCACGATTTAGCACCGCCGCGGCGGAAAAAGAAACCATGGAAAATATGCGGCGCATCTTGCCATTTATTGAGGTTCGGAGTATGTATATACGCCGTCACCTCTCAAAAAGGCAACCTGTTTGCATCTTTCCCATGGTCACGATTTAGCACCGCTGCGGCGGCAGAAAGGAATGATTATAAAAATGAGAAATGTTAAAGATTACGGAGCCGTCGGGGACGGTTCGGTATTGGACAGTGCAGCGATTCAAAGAGCAATTGATGATGGCGGAATGGTGTATATCCCGGATGGGGTCTATCGCATAGGCACGCTTTATCTCAAAAGCAACGGCGGACTTCATCTTGCGCCCGGCGCTGTTCTGGTCGGAAGCCATGAGCGCGGTGATTATAATGCGGATGATTTCTGCGCTCAAAATCAGGTTTTCACAAGCGAGGATGTGACAGGTGCGCACCTTATATGCGCAATTGAACAGGAAAATATCACGATAGAGGGACATGGGACAATCGACGGTCAGGGTGATTTTTGGATGAATGAAAGCAATACTCAGCCGGGCTGGCCGAACTCGGAGGACAGGGACTATGCTGCAAATCCGGAGCGCCCGGGGCAGATGATTTTCATTTGTGAGTGCAAAAATGTGCATGTCACCGATGTGAATATCGTCAACGGTCCGTATTGGCATTTGTTTTTTCATGGCTGCGATAATGTGCATGTTCGCGGACTGTCAATCCGCGGCGACCGTCCGAGGTGGACGAACGACGGAATAGATATCGACTGCTGCTCACGCGTTACGGTCAGCGATTGTGTGATAGAGGTCGGAGACGACGCAATTACGCTGCGCGGCTATGACGCGCCGTTAAAAAATAAAAGGGTGTGCGAAGGGGTAACAATTACGAACTGCGTGCTTTATGCTCACCGCGATTACGGCATACGGATAGGCGTGGGCGACGGCTTGATTCGCGATTGCACAATTTCAAATGTTACGGTAGACGCTCCGAATTGGGTGGGGATAGGCTTGCTTGGGCGCTGGAGCGACGCGTCGGCAACCGCGTCCACGATTGAAAATATTTGCATTTCCAACGCAAATATACATTCAAGATGTCCGATAGAGATATGCGTGGCGTATGGAGAAGCGCCCCTGCCGCACGAATGTCATATAAAAAATATCATGATGGATAATCTCATGCTTTTCCCGGAAAAATGCAATATAATTAAAGGCTTTGCGGATGCTCCGCTTGAAAATATTATATTGAGCAATGCTATTGTGCAGCCGGGCGAAAATGCCGATGACGAGTTGTTTGAGATATCGGAGGCTGAGGGTGTTGTGCTTGATAATGTCAAAATTATTGGGAAAGACGGTTCGCATGCGAGTAGCCGAAAAAAAGTAATCCGAACTCCGATTTTGAGAGGTTAATTTCCGCTTTTACTGCGTTAAAATACTCGGCAATCCGCCAAGGATTACCTCCGTTTTTGCCTTGTAAAACCAAAAATTCACTCTCTCAAAATTCTACGACCTAAAAAGGACAGAATTTTGAGCCGGAATTTTGGTGCGGAGGATGCCGAAAGGCTGGCGCCTTTCAAAGACGACAAGCCGAAATATGCCGAAATTATGCCTTTTTAGGCGGGTTCGGATTACTTTTCTTCGGCTAAATAAAAAGGGGATAGTATAAAAGGCGAAAATCGGTCATATGCATACAATAGCAGAAAAATCACCTGTGCCGCACATCGGGCGGCGGAATGGAGCTTGATATGAGGAAAAAAATATTGTATGCATCGCTTGTCGGCGTAACGCTTTTGCTGATTTTGAATCCGCAAAAATCGGTTATGTATGCTCAAAATGCCATGGAGCTGTGCGGCTCGGTAATCGTGCCGTCGCTTTTTCCATTTTTCGTTTGCTCGGGATTACTTATATACTCGGGATTTTGTGAACTGCTCGCAAAGGCTATGCAGCCGGTGATGAAACCGATGTTCAATGTGAACGGCTCGGGAGCGGCGGCGTTTGTGCTTGGGATAATCAGCGGATATCCTCTCGGAGCGGTGACGGCGTGCCGGCTTTATGAAAAGAACTATCTTTCAAAGACCGAGACCGAGCGGCTTTTGGCTTTTTGCAATAATTCCGGACCGCTGTTTATTCTCGGCGCGGTAGGGATATCGATGTATCATAATCCGCGCATAGGGATAGCGCTGTACGCGGCGCATATATTGTCCGCGATATTGACAGGACTCTTGTTCAGATTCTATCGCAAAAATGATTTCAATGCACCTGCGGCGGAATTGGGGGTTGAGGAAAAAAGCTTTTCCGAAATGTTTTCAGCGGTTCTTGCCAATTCGCTGCAAAGTATTCTGATAGTCTGCGGCGCGGTGGTGTTTTTTTCGGTGATTTCGAGTATAATTATTGATTTTATCCCATTGTCCGAAAATATAAAAGCGACGGTGGTGGGAATTTTTGAGTTCGCAACAGGGATAAAGGCGGTTGCCGGTGCATCAATGCCGCTTTTGGAAAAGCTTGTAATCTCTGCCGGGGTGGTCGGATTTGCGGGAATAAGCGTACATATTCAGGTCATGAGTGTTGCGGCGGGGCGCGGACTGAGCCTGGTTCCGTATATAGTCGGAAAGGCGGTCCAGGGCATTATATCGATGATATTGGTGTTCGTGATTTTGCGCCTTGTGCCGATTGAAACGGCGGTCTTTTCGCTGTCGGCAGTAGAGGTCGGCGGTGCGTTTGCCATGGATTCGCTGTTTGTGATAATGACAGTGACATCGGTATTTTTTGTATCCCTTGGCGGCATTATATTTGGAATATTTAAAAAGCGCGCGGAAAAAAGTTGTCAAGGCTGAAATTGCTTATAAAATGAGCTGCTCCGAATCGGGGCAGCTCAAAATCTTCTTACAACTCAGAACAAAACTCGACCTTTTTGCCCTCGAGTATCATATTTGTTGTGCGAACGGCGCACATCTTGCCGCACATCGAGCAGGTGTGGCGGTCTGCCGGAGGAACGCTTTCAAAGTATGCCTTTGCCTTTTCGCCATCAATTGCGATTTCAAACATTTCATCCCAATCCATGCGATGACGTGCGTCCGCCATTTTATTATCAATATCTCTTGCATTAGGGATTCCCTTTGCGATATCGGCGGCATGTGCTGCAATTTTGCTTGCGACAATACCCTCTTTTACGTCATTTAAATCGGGAAGTCTCAAGTGCTCGGCAGGTGTTACATAGCACAAAAAGTCTGCGCCGGCAGCTGCGGCAATCGCTCCGCCGATTGCTGAGGTTATGTGGTCATAGCCCGGTGCAATATCGGTAACGAGAGGCCCCAAAACATAGAACGGCGCATTGTGACAGATACGCTTTTCCATAATCATATTTGCGGCAATTTCGTTCATTGCCATATGTCCCGGTCCCTCGACCATAACCTGGACATCCTTTTCCCAGGCACGTTTTGTCAGATTGCCAAGTTCTATAAGCTCCGCAATTTGTCCTGCGTCCGAGCTGTCGTCAAGACATCCGGGGCGCAGTGCGTCGCCGAGACTGATTGTAACGTCATATTCTCTCAAAATTTCCAAAAGCTCATCATAATGCTCAAAGAAAGGATTTTCATTACCTGTCATTTCCATCCACGCAAAAAGCAGAGAGCCGCCGCGCGATACGATATTCATTTTTCTGCCCTCACGTCTGAAAGCTTCCACCGAGCGTCTGTTTATGCCTGCGTGAATTGTCATAAAGTCAACGCCCTCCTCGGCGTGTGCGCGCACAACTCTCAAAAAGTCCTCCGCGCTTATTTCGAGCAGGTCTTTTTCAAGATAGCCGATAGCGTCGTACATCGGAACTGTGCCGATCATGGCAGGCGACTTTTCGATAAGCTCTTTTCGGAATGTGTTGGTTTTTCCGTAGTTGCTCAAATCCATAATCGCCTCAGCACCGAATTTGATTGCCATATCCACCTTTTGCATTTCGACATCGTAGTTTTTGCAGTCGCCGGATATGCCCAGATTGACATTTATTTTTGTTTTGAGTCCTGCGCCTATACCTTCTGCCGACAGCGATTTATGATTTATATTTGCCGGAATTGCAACCTCGCCGCACGCAACCGATTTCATCAGCTTTTCCGGAGCGATATTCTCCTTTTTAGCCACAGTTTCCATTTCGGGGGTGAGTATTCCTTTTTTTGCGGCTTCCATTTGTGTTTTGTAATTTCTCATTTGTCGATTTATCCTTTCTTAATTTAATATAGATAGATTAATAATCACCTTGCGATAAATTAAAGGGTACGCAGCCTTGCGTACCCTTGTTTTTTAATTTTCCGAAAAACTCCCTACGCCGGCATTATCCGAATCAGGTAATATTTAAGTGTCGAGACAAAATGTCTCCTCTCAGCCTGTTGAAATCAAGCTCCACCGTTCGATTATTCAGTTTTCGATGCTTTAAGCAAATCCCGTATCTCGGTAAGCAGCTGCTCCTCGTTCGACAGTTCCGGCTCGGATTCCGCCGCTTCCTCCTCGGTATCATCCTTTTTTGCGAGTCTTTCCATTCTGTCCCTAACGCTGTTTATGACCTTAACAATCATAAATATTGCCACAGCGGTCAGAAGGAAATTGACAATCGACTGTAAAAACGAGCCGTAAGGGATAATCAGATTTTCGTTCACCTCGATTGAAAGCGAGGATATATCTATTTTTCCGATTATAAAGCTTATGCAAGGAGTCAGTATGTCGGTCGCAAGCGAGTTCACAATGTTTGTGAATGCACTTCCGACAACAACGCCGACCGCCATATCAACAACGTTGCCGCGCGATATAAATTCCTTAAATTCCTTTATTACAGACATTTTTTCATCCTCCGCAGATTAAAAATCGATTTTTTCTGCCAGGAATTTGTCCAAATCGGCTATTTTGACTCTTTCCTGCTGCATTGTGTCGCGGTCGCGGACAGTAACCGATGCGTCATTCTCGGAATCAAAGTCGTATGTTATGCAGAACGGAGTTCCGATTTCGTCCTGTCTGCGATAACGCTTTCCGATAGAGCCTGCCTCGTCATACTCGCAATTGTATTTCTTTGAAAGCTGCTCATAGACTGCAAAAGCGCCCTCCGAAAGCTTCTTTGAAAGCGGCAGAATCGCAGCCTTAACCGGTGCAAGTGCCGGGTGCAAGTGCATAACAACGCGGCTGTCGCCCTCGCCCAAATCTTCCTCGTCATATGCTTCAACCAAGAATGCCAAAGCAACTCTGTCTGCGCCGAGCGACGGCTCGATGCAATAAGGAATGTAGCGTTCGTTTGTAATCGGGTCGATGTATTCCATGCTTTCGCCGGAGTGTGTCTGATGCTGCTTTAAGTCGAAGTCTGTTCTGTCGGCAATTCCCCAAAGTTCGCCCCAGCCGAACGGGAATACAAATTCAATATCGGTTGTAGCGTTTGAATAGTGCGAAAGTTCCTCGGGAGAATGGTCTCTGAAACGAACATTTTCCTCCTTGATTCCAAGTGTGAGCAGCCAGTTCATGCAGAAATCTTTCCAATAATAGAACCATTCCATGTCTTTGCCCGGAGCGCAGAAAAATTCAAGCTCCATCTGCTCAAATTCACGTGTTCTGAATGTGAAGTTACCCGGTGTGATTTCGTTTCTGAACGATTTTCCCACCTGACCTATGCCGAAAGGAACTTTCTTTCTCGATGTACGCTGAACATTTTTAAAGTTTACAAATATACCCTGAGCGGTCTCCGGACGGAGGTAAACGGTTGATGCTGAATCCTCGGTAACGCCCTGGAAGGTCTTGAACATAAGATTAAATTCGCGTATTCCGGTGAAGTTGTGCTTGCCGCACTCGGGGCAGGGAATGTTGTGTTCCTCTATGTACGCGGTCATTTTGTCGTTGCTCCAGCCGTCAACAACAAGATTTTCGCCATGCTCAAAAGCATAATCCTCAATCAGCTTGTCTGCTCTGTGGCGAGCCTTACACTCGCGGCAGTCCATAAGAGGGTCGGAAAATCCGCCCACGTGTCCCGATGCAACCCATGTCTGGGGATTCATCAGAATAGCGCAGTCAACGCCAACATTGTGCTTTGACTCCTGGATAAACTTTTTCCACCATGCTTTTTTAACGTTGTTCTTAAACTCAACGCCCAAAGGACCGTAGTCCCAAGTATTTGCCAGTCCGCCGTAAATTTCGCTTCCCGGAAAAATAAAGCCTCTGCCCTTACACAGAGCTACTATCTTGTCCATTCCTTTTTCAGTGTTTTTCATAAGTTTTGCACGCCTTTCTTTTAACTCCGCCGGTTTGCGGAGTAAATATACTATTTCTATTTTATCAGAAATGCCGCCTTTCGTCAAGGCTAAACGGCATATATTTTTAAAATTATACAAAATCTACATCCGCGGCTCTTTTTTGGACGAAAGCTGAATCAGCATGCCGACCGAAACAAGTATTGCAATAAGCGCCACAAGCTGAGATATTCCGAAGACGTTCGGAATCAGCCACAGGATATACTGCGGCTGGCGCATGCCCTCCAAAAACAGACGTCCGACGCCGTACCAAAGGGTGTAGAAAAAGAATACCTGTCCGTCGGTCTTTTTCCTGTCGCGGAACAGGCACACAAGGATAAAACCGAGGAAATTCCATAATGATTCGTATATAAAGAGGGGATGAACACCCGAACCGCCGTTTATTGTCATGCGCCAGGGCAGCGTGGTGATGCCGCCATAGACCTCGGCGTTCACAAAGTTTCCCCATCTGCCGACAAACTGACCTATCAGAAGTCCCGGAACAAAGACATCAAAAACCTTCAGCGGCTTTATCTTTTTTATTTTTGAGTAGACATATGCCGTACCGACCGCACCTATCAAAGAGCCGTATATCGCTATGCCGCCGTTCCAGATTTTAAATATGTTCCATATGTTTCCCTCAAGCGATTCCCAGTCGAAAATCACATAATATATACGAGCGCAGATTATCCCTATGATAAGTCCCCAAAATGATATGTCAAAGACATGGTCCTTTGAAACTCCGCGTTTTTCGCATGTGTTGTACACGAATAAAAGTCCGAGCAAAAATCCGGAGAGCAGAATCAGCGCGTACCAATAAATCTCCTTGCCGAATACAGTGAATGCGACGCGGTTGATTTCAAAGGAAAGTCCCAATCCCGGAAATGCAATTGTATTAGTCATATGTTTCATAGCCTTTCTGTCCGCAAGCGTGGAGTTCCGCGCCCTGCCTGCGGACTTTGAGACAGGGCGCGGAGAAAATTATTCCGCATTTTTGATTGTGAGCGAAATTCTCTTTTTTGCCGGGTCGACATCAAGAACCTTTACCTTTACGATGTCTCCGACGGATAAAGCCTCAAGCGGATGCTTGATATATTTGTTGCATATCTGCGATATATGCACAAGGCCGTCCTGGTGAACGCCGATATCGACAAATGCGCCGAAATCGATAACATTTCTGACAGTACCGGTGAGAACCATTCCGGGCTTTAAATCGTTTATGTCCATGACGTCGCTTCTGAGTAGCGGCTTGGGCAGCTCGTCACGCGGGTCGCGCCCCTTTTTGAGCAGACTGTCCGCAATGTCACGCAGTGTGGGAACACCTATGCCCAACTCCTCTGCAAGCTTTGCCGTGTTTGTTTTTTTCAGCTTGTCTTTCAGTTCGCCGATATTTCCGCTTTGAACATCTGCTGAGGTGTAGCCGAGCTTTTCAAGCATAAGCTTTGCGGCATTGTAGCTTTCCGGATGCACCGAGGTGTTGTCCAAAACGTTGTCGCCGCCGGTTATTCTCAAAAAGCCTGCACATTGCTCAAATGCCTTGTTTCCGAGCTTTGCAACCTTTAAAAGCTGCTTCCTGTTCTTAAATTTCCCGTTTTCCTCGCGATAAGCCGCAATATTTTTTGCAACAGTGGAATTTATTCCTGCAACGTAGGATAAAAGCGATGGTGAGGCGGTATTCAAATCCACACCTACGCTGTTTACGCAGTCCTCAACCACTCCGCCGAGAGCCTCGCCCAGGCGCTTTTGATTCATGTCGTGCTGATATTGCCCCACGCCGATGGCTTTCGGATCTATTTTTACAAGCTCGGCAAGAGGATCCTGCAAACGGCGTGCAATCGAAACCGCGCTTCTTAATGAAACATCGTACTCGGGAAATTCCTCGCTTGCCAGCTTGGATGCCGAGTAAACCGATGCGCCGGCTTCACTCACTACCATATAATAGACTTTTCGGTCAAGCTCGGAAATCAGCTCGGCGGCAACCTGCTCGGTTTCCTTTGATGCCGTTCCGTTGCCTATCGAAATAAGTCCGACATTGTTTTTTAAAATCATCTGCTTCAAGATTTTTTTCGCTTTTTCCCTGTCGTGGTGCGGCAGAGTGCAATATACAATCCCGGTGTCCAAAACCTTGCCGGTGTCGTCCACAACCGCGACCTTGCAGCCGGTGCGGTATCCGGGGTCGAGTCCCAAAACCGTCTGACCTTTAATCGGCGGCTGCAAAAGAAGTCCGCTCAAGTTTTTGGAAAAGACTTTTATTGCGTCCTCCTGCGCGCGGTCGGTGAGCAGATTGCGAATCTCGGTCTCTATCGACGGAGCAATCAGACGCTTGTATGCATCCTCCGCCGCTGTGCATACATATTCGGTCGCGGCGGTCGGTCTTTTGGATGAAACCTTTCTTTTGAGATAATTGTTTGCGGCGTTTTCGTCCATTTCAAGACGGACGCTCAAAAAGCCCTCTTTTTCGCCGCGGTTTATCGCCAAAACACGATGGTTTGCAATTTTTGCGGTCGGTTCGGAAAAGTCGTAGTACATCTCATATACGCTCTCGGAGTCTTTCGCTGCCTTGCTTTCGACTGTTGACTGTTTGTATGTAAGCTCACGCAAATCTTTTCGATAGTCGGCATTGTCCGAAATCTGCTCTGCGATGATGTCCATAGCGCCTGTAAGTGCGTCTTCGGCAGTTTCCACGCCCTTTTCGGAATCGATAAAACCGAGCGCTGCCGACTCGGGAGCCTCCGCATTCGGATTCTGTTCGAGCAAAAGCTCGGCAAGGGGTTCGAGTCCCTTTTCCTTTGCGATTGTCGCGCGCGTACGTCTTTTCGGGCGGAACGGGCGATAGATGTCGTCCAGCTCGGTGATGGTTTTTGCCGCAGAGATTGCAGCTTCGACCTCGGGAGTCAGCTTGTCCTGCTCCGAGATAAGGCGCAGAACCTCCTCCTTTTTTGCCTGAATGTTTCGCAGGTATTCAAGCCTTTCGGAAAGTGCGCGCAAAATTTCGTCGGACAGCTCGCCCGTTACTTCTTTCCTGTAACGCGCTATAAAGGGGATTGTGTTGCCCTCGTCAATAAGCTTTATTGTGTTCGCAACTTGAAACTCTTTAAGCGAAAATTCCTCTGTCAGTGTTTTTGTTATTTGATCCATTTAATAAAAGTTCCTTTCTGCACGCCGCCGCGGCGGTGATTTTTGTCAGCCGAAGAAAAAGCAATCGGCTTCGACAGAAATAATTTCGGCTGACGTTCTTAAATTATTTCGTCATTATCAAAGGGGTTGTCGATTGTAATTCTTCCGACCTCGGTATCGCCTATTCCGCTGTACAGGTCGGCGAGACCGTCCTCCCTCATTACAATTCCGGAGGTGAAAGCGCAATCGATGAGATTCGGCTTTTTCGCTGCGCCGTTGGGATAGCAGCTGCGCGTGCCTATGATTTTGAAGTCGGATACCGAAAAGCTTTCCGGGTCGAAAATGAACGATGTGTTCATGTATACCGAGATTCCGTCATCGTCAAAGCATTGATGTCCGATTACGCCGATACGTCCGCTTTTTAAGGGATAGCATTGGTTGCAGCCGCCCCATTCGCCCTCGCCGATGAGCCCTTCGATAACTTTTGCATTTTCGATTAAGGGCGCATCGAGCGTGTCAAGGCTGTCTGCAACGGCAAAGCCGATTACCGATTCGCTGCCGTATTTTTTCAGAATTTCAGCGCTTCTCGGACGTGAAAAAACACCTACACGTCCGCCGCTCAGTTGAACAAGTCGGATATCCTTCATGCAGTCCGGTCCGGTTGTGAAATAGTACATGTTGTTCACATCGGTGCCGCGGTAGAAATATCCGTAGTAGGTTTCGACCTTGCCGCGGCTGCAGCGCACATGCGTGCCGCCCATAACCAATTGACCGTTGATAAATGAAATATACGGGTCCTCAAGCTGATATATCATGCTGCCGGGAACAAGCTTCCACTTGTCCCTGCCGTCGTTTTCGAATAAACGAACCCAGCTCCTTGCCCATTCTTCTCTTTTTTCGACTCTTCCGAAAATGTTTTGCTTTCCGTTCATAAAAAACGGGATTGAAGCATTGTAGACATCGAAACCCTCAACGCCTGTAAATGTGAGCTTTGCGCTTTCGTATATTTTCTTTTCCGTTTCAAATTTTTCTTTTTTTGCTTTTAAATTCATTCTGCGTATCTCCTTTTGATTTTATTGACGGACAACCGATAAATCGGAATGACCTTAATTGAAAAATGTAACCTCGGGCGGTATTCGGTCGGGGCGCTTGCCAAACCGCCGCCGAATTGCCTAACATATCCATAGTATAACATATTTGAGGATTTATTGCAAGCGAAAAATAAAATCTGCTTTTTTGACAAAAAACTGTGCTGTCGCACATTTTTTGTTACTGATTTTTGTGTTATGAGAACAAATTTAAAAAAAGCATTGACAAGGCAAAGGGGGGGTGTGTATAATGGAAACATAATATTTAAAAACGACAGGCAAAGGCGTCTTGTAGTGAGATTCCTTTGCCTGTCGTTTTTTTTCACTGTATAGGAAATTGCGTTTTTTGAAAAAGTATGATATAATAGAAAACAAGTCAAAAAAGGCATAACAAAAAGAGGTAGTGCAAAACCTTGGATAAAGTTATTGAATTTTTGATTTCTCCGTTAAATGAAAGTTGAAGTATGGTGTATTTAAAGAAATGGTCTGAATTAAGAAGAATTAATCCAAGAATTAGATTTTTCAAAAAACGGAGTGCCGTTAATGTAAAATTGAAAAAATGTCATTTTATGACCGCACTTGCACAAGAGAGGGTCGAAATGAAATGACAGGGAAACAGACGTTCTCCATGAATTGCGAAGAATATGGAAACGTCTTTTTTCTTTTGGAATAAATAAACGTAAGCTGTTTTCATGTTTATGATGTTTGGCATAAATGCCGTAATATCGAATCAACTTAAAGTGTTTTTCAGGTATATGAATAATTAACTTTTTGATAAAGTCAACAGCAGAAACAGTTTCGGTAATTAATTTGTTATCTTCATGACGATTGTAGTGGAAAGTGACATTTTCACCGTCATAATTATCAATTCTTGAAGAAGCGATAACAGGTCTGCCAAGATATCTTCCGATATATTTTAAAACATCCTGATTGTTGGTAAGAGTAGGTTTAGCATATACATAAAAACCATTAGGACAATACTTGTAAATGTAAGATTTAACTTTTTTAAAAGATTTGCCGATATGTTCTTCAAGATAATTAAGTAAAGTCAATCGAAAAGATTTACGGAGCAGTTCGTAGTGAAAATGTTTAACAACACGCCAAACAGAGAAGTTACCGGAAGCACCTTCAGAAATGAGCATATGGATATGAGGATTCCATTGAAGAGAGCGACCGAAAGTATGAAGAACGCAAATAAAACCGGGAGTAAAATTCTCGGATTTGTTAAGCTTTTTAAACATAAAGAAGATAGCGTCTGCGGCAGCTTTAAAAAGAAGATTTAGCAGCGAGCGATCTTTTCTGAAAAATATTCTTAATTCTTCAGGGATAGTAAAAACGCAGTGTCTGTGGAAAGTGCGGACAAGTTTAAAGGACATAGCGGTTGAACGTTTTCGGGAGTAGAGGTTGCCGCAGGAGGTGCAGAAACGGCTTCTGCACCTAAAAGGAGAAACCATAAATCGGGAACAATGTTCACAAATGTAAAAAGCATACCCCCTTTTGAAGTCGCCGCAATGAATCATTTTATCCACATGTTCAATAACAGTATCACGGATTTTAATGTTAGAATTAAGAAGTTTATGAAAATGATCTGAAAAAATGTTTTGTAAAATACTCATATGTATATTATACCACAGAATTAGAAAAAAGAAAAGCCTACCCCTCAAGATTGAGGGGCAGGGGTGTTGAGGTGCGAGTCATCGCACTTTTGTATTATAAACAAAAAATATATCGAAAAATGCCGATGTGTTTCAAATATTACATAATTCGATATTTTTTGTAATAAAAATTAAAAAAATTTTTAAAAAACTCTTGTATATTTCAAAGAAATAGTGTATAATGGGAGTAGATGTGAGTGAATGGGAGTAAAATGGTTCAAATTTATCGGAAAGGACGGTGTAAACAGCATGGTATTTTTTGTTGGAGAATATCCTCGTCAGCTTGATGAGAGGAATAGGTTTATCCTGCCGGCAAAGGTAAGGGAAAAGCTGTCCGGCATCGTCTATATAACACGATCCCCGTCCGAAAAGTGCTTGAATCTCTACACCGAGGAGGAATGGGAGATAATCGCACAAAAGGTACGCGAACTGCCGACCGGTACAGACCGGAATGCGGCAATGTTCCAAAGACGGCTGTTCGGCAAGGCAATGAGCTGCGAGCTGGACAAGCAGGGAAGAATCCCCCTCACACAGGAGCTTATCGATTTTGCCGGACTCAAAAAGGATATTGTTTTGGTCGGCAGCAACACAAAGCTTGAAATTTGGGACGCTCAAAGCTGGGATGAAGTAAACGAATGTATTGATGACGATATCGTGCTTGACGGAATCAAGCAGTACAATATCAATATTTAAGCCGGACTTTGAGAGGTGTTACAAAAATGGAATTTAAGCATGTTTCCGTTCTTTACGAGGAAACGCTGAACTTGCTGGGGCTTAAAAATGACGGAATCTGGGTCGACGGAACTTTGGGCGGCGGCGGACACTCGTTCGGAATCCTGTCGCGGACCGAAAGCGGAACACTTATCGGAATCGATCGGGACGCCGAGGCGATAGCGGCGGCAAAAAAGAGACTTTCGGAATTTGACGGGCGGACAATTTTTTCAAACAATAATTTTTCACAGATCAAACAGATATTGAATGAGCTTGACATCAAGGCAATTGACGGAGCGGTGCTGGATTTGGGAGTTTCGTCTTATCAGCTTGATAACGCGGAACGCGGTTTCAGCTACATGCACGACTCGCGGCTTGATATGCGCATGAACAGAAATGATACATTGGACGCCTATAAGGTTGTGAATGAATATACAAAGGACGAGCTTTCCAAAATATTTTTTGAGTACGGAGAGGAAAAGTGGTCAAAGCGAATTGCGGAATTTATAACCGAAAAAAGAAAAATAAAACCGATTGGAACCACATTTGAACTTGTGGATGTTATAAAAGCGGCGATTCCCAAGGCTGCGCGCGAGGAGGGGTCGCATCCGGCAAAGCGGGTGTTTCAGGCAATCAGAATCGAAGTGAACAGCGAGCTGAAAATTTTAAAACAAGCCGTTTTGGATTTTGCCGATGTGTTAAAGCCCGGCGGCAGACTGGCGATAATAACCTTTCATTCGCTTGAGGACAGAATAGTGAAGAATACTTTCAAAGAGCTTGCGGCAGGATGTACATGTCCGAAAGATTTTCCGGTGTGCGTATGCGGAAAAAAACCAAGGGTGAAAATACTGACCAAAAAGCCGATACTTCCGTCCGGAGAGGAAACCGGGGAAAATTCGCGTTCAAAAAGCGCAAAGCTGCGCGGAATCGAAAAACTGTAAAAGATACAATTAAGATAAAAGGGGTGCTAAAAGTTGGCTAACAGCAATCTTGCTTATAAATATGATAACCTGTCCAGAATCGAGGACGAGGACGCCCGTATAAGGGAACAAAAAAAGCGTGAAGCACAAAAGATAAAGGTCAGAGACCAAAGACGTCTGAACTTTTTTGTGATTTGCTCGATAATAGTGCTTTCGATGGCGGCATATTTTATGATTTCAAAAAATGTGCAGTATCAGGAAAGCAATGACAAGATAAAAAAGCTTGAAAACGAGCTTACAATGCTGGAGTCCAACACCAGCCAAAAGATTTTTGAACTTGAACAAAGCGTGGATTTGAACGCGGTCGAACAAATTGCTTCAACTCGCCTTAACATGCAAAGACCGGAGAAATATCAAATAGTTTACATAAATGTTCAGACAGACGATGTTGCCGAGGTTACGGCGGACAATGTCGAGGGAGTAAAAAGCAAGGTCGGAAATGCAGCCGCAAATATGAAAAAGAACTTTCTTGGAATATTTGATTTCCGATTGGAATAAAATGATGACAGAGAAAGAGTCGTGCCTTTTGGCGTCGGCTCTTTCTGCGGCATAGACGGATTTTGACGAATTTTTGGGATTGGTGTGAAAAGATGTCAGCTTTACTTAGAAAAATGAGAAAACGTTCATATATAATATTTATAGTATTTATTTTGCTGCTGCTGTCCATGACCGCAAGAATATTTTATTGGCAGGTTATCCGCGGCGAGGAATTGCGCGATAAGGCGATAAATCAGCAGACTAACAAGACAAATATCAATGCGTCGCGCGGAACAATTTATGACAGAAACGGCAAGGCGATTGCCGAGAGCGCAACGGTAAATACGCTTGTGTGCAATCCGCAGCAGATAGCAAAGGATGAATCCGCGGCGCTTGTTTCGACAAAGCTTGCCGAGATTTTGGAAATGGACTATGACAAGGTCTACGGCATTGTGACAAAGTCCAACCGTTACCAGGTGATAAAAAAGCGTATAACGGTGGAGCAGACCGAGGCGATAAAGGCGTTAAAGAGCAAGGAGACGAACAAGGACGAGGCAAAGCTTTACTCCGGTATATATTTTGAGGAGGATTCCAAAAGATATTATTCCTACGGGATAGCGCCGCACATTATCGGATTTACAGGCTACGACAACAACGGCTTGCAGGGTATCGAAATGACATTCGACAATGAGCTTGCCGGAAAGCCGGGCAGCATACTCAGCTTAAAGAACGCAGCCGGTGTATCAATCGATGCTCAGTATGAGGAGCAGGAGGACGCAAAAAAAGGCGCGGACGTTATGCTGACTATAGATGAGACGATTCAGCATATTTTGGAGAAATACCTCGAATCGGCAGTTACCGAGAACGAACTTAAAGAGGGTGCATGCGGAATTATCATGAATCCCAAAACGGGTGAGATACTCGCAATGGCAACAAAGCCGGATTTCGATTTGAACAATCCGTACAGCATTGACCAGTTTACAAAGTATGCGGTTGACTTAAACAGCGACGAGGTAATGCGCAACTACAACTCGGATAACCAGGACGCAAAAAATAATGCCATAGCTGCGATTCGAAACAAAATGTGGCGTAACAAAGCAATTTCCGATACATACGAACCCGGCTCGACTTTCAAGATACTGACGGCGGCAATGGCGCTTGAAGAAGATGTTGTAAAGCTTGATTCTCCGTTCTATTGCAGCGGAAGCAAGCAGGTTGCGGACCGAACAATCCGCTGTCATAAGCACGAGGGACACGGCGCGGAGACGTTTTTGCAGGGTGTGCAAAATTCATGTAACCCGGTGTTCATCGATTTGGGTCTGCGTGTAGGCTCGGAAAAATTCGCGGAGTATTTCCAGGCATTCGGACTCACTCAAAAAACAAATATCGAACTTATCGGAGAATCAAACAGTATATATTATAAGAGAAAACTCACCGAGACCGACCTTGCAACAAGTGCGTTCGGACAGGGCTTTTCAATAACTCCGATTCAGCTGATTACAGCGGTGTCGTCGGTTGTGAACGGCGGCAATCTGATGAAGCCGCAGATAGTAAAGGAAATAAGAAACGAAAGCGGCGTTGTTAAGTCATATCAGCCGCAGATAGTGAATCGCGTGATATCGGAGGAGACCTCCAAAACAATGCGAGAAATTTTGGAGACGGTTGTTTCAAGTCCGAACGGCGGCGGTAAGAACGCATATATCAAGGGTTATCGCATAGGAGGAAAAACGGGTACATCGGAAAAAGGAAGAAACAATGATAAGCGAATTGCATCGTTTATCGGCTTTGCTCCTGCCGATGACCCCCAGATTGTGTGCCTTGTGATGATGGATGAGCCGCAGGTGGCAGTCCGCTACGGCGGAACAATCGCTGCCCCGGTGGTAGGTTCAATTATTGAAGAAACACTCGAATATCTCGGAGTTGAGAGACAGTATACAGAGAACGAAGTGAATACCGAAACGATAAATGTACCCGAACTCAGAAATATGAGCGTATCGGATGCAGAGCAGCAGGCAAAAAATGCAGGCTTAAAGGTTCGCAAGGTAGGCAGCGGCGAGACAGTTTTGGATCAGCTGCCCAAGCCGAGCGTTGCAGTCAGCAAAAACTCCACCGTTATATTGTATACCGAGGAGGGGGACGACGGGAAATATGCCACCGTTCCGGATGTAAAGGGACTTTCGCCGGCAGCAGCGAGGAAACAGCTCGAGGACTACGGACTGAATTTCGAAGCGGTGGGCGCGGGACTCAATACCACCGGCGGCGCGTACGCGGTCAAGCAGAGCGTTGCACCGGGCGAGCAGGTTCCAAGGGCAACGGTAATCAGCGTCGAGTTCAGACACTCGTCGTCGGATTGATATGTATAACTTAATATTATGAAAGGATTGAGGTCATGAAAGCGAGTGAATTATTCGAGGATTCACGCGGACTTGAAAACGTTCAAATCAGCGGAATTTTCAGTGATTCACGAAAGATTATCCCCGGCGGAGTTTTTGTCTGCCTAAAGGGAGAGAAAAGCGACGGACATAACTATGCAAAAGAAGCGGAGAAAAAGGGCGCGTCTGTAATAGTGGCGAGCAAGAAAATCTCGGCAGGTGTCCCGGTTGTCTATGTTGATGATACCGATGAGACACTTGCCATGCTTTCGGAAAAATTCTTCGGATTTCCGTCAAAGAGACTGAAGCTTGTGGGCGTTACCGGTACAAACGGAAAGACCACAGTGACATATCTTGTGAAATCAATCCTGGAGGCGGCAGGCAAAAAAGTCGGCATAATCGGCACAAATAAGTGCTTTATAGGCGAGCGCGAACTTGATTTTTCAAGCTGCATGCCAACAACGCCGTCCGCGCTTGAGCTTGCACAAATATTTAAGGAAATGGCGGATTCCGGCTGTGAATATGTCGTTATGGAGGTTTCCTCGCATGCGCTTGCCTTAAAAAGAGTTTTCGGACTTCGCTTTGAGGTCGGCGTCTTTACCAATCTGACGCGTGACCATTTGGATTTTCATAAAACAATGGAGGAATATCTGGCTGCAAAGGCAAAGCTTTTTGATATTTCGAAAAAAGGTGTTGTAAATTCCGACAGTGCGGCAGGATTGAAGATAATTTCAATGTGCCGCTGTCCGGTGATATCGGTGGGTATACATGATGCGGATATACTTGCATCGGCGATAAGTCTCGGCGAGGATTTTGTTGAGTTTACCGTTTCGGAAAGCGGCGAAAAACATAATCTGCACCTGAATATCCCGGGCAAGTTCAGCGTGTATAACGCACTGTGCGCGGCAGGTGCTGCACGCGCATTGGGAATTTCGTATGAGAGCATAACCGCCGGATTGGCATCGGCAGGAAATGTAAAGGGACGTGTTGAGCTTGTGCCGACCGATACTCCGTACAGAGTTTTTATAGACTACGCGCACTCGCCCGACGGACTCTCGAATATCCTGCACACCGCGCGCGGCTTTACACGCGGACGCGTTATTGTGCTTTTCGGCTGCGGCGGCGACCGCGACCGCACAAAAAGGGCGGTTATGGGTGAGATTGCCGGGAAACTGGCAGATTTTTCAATTATCACTTCGGATAATCCGAGGACCGAAAACCCGATTGATATTATTGAAGAAATAAAATGCGGAATCGACAGGACAAACGGGGAGTATATAATTATAGTCAACCGCCGCGAGGCCATTGAATACGCATTGAAAACGGCGGGGGAAAGGGACACTGTTCTTCTCTGCGGAAA
This sequence comes from uncultured Clostridia bacterium, assembly GCA_934486735.1. Taxonomy (GTDB): domain Bacteria; phylum Bacillota; class Clostridia; order UBA1381; family UBA1381; genus CAKSQL01. Next base: position 82,272 of record CAKSQL010000004.1, read on the forward strand.
AGGACAGGAGACATATCAGATAATAGGCGATAAAAAGCTGCATTTTGACGAGCGTGAGGTAATACGCGAAATTTTAGATAAAATATAAATATCGGAGGAAAATACAAATGAACAATGATTTGTTTTTTACATATAATAATGCTGTTCTTGCGCTGATACCGCTTGCAATAGCGTTTCTTGTAACGGTTGTGGCGGCACCGGTGATGATACCCTGGCTGCATAAACTCAAATTCGGACAGCAGATATTGGAGGACGGACCTGTTTGGCATAAGAAAAAGCAGGGTACTCCGACAATGGGGGGGCTGACCTTTATTTTGGGAACGGCGGTGGCATCGGTTGTCGGACTTTTGGTGAATTTTGATGTACATCTTATGATGATGCTTTTGATTGCGGCAGGTTTTGGTTTGATCGGATTTGTGGATGATTATATCAAGGTGGTAAAAAAGAGGAATCTCGGTCTGACAGCGTGGCAGAAACTGATTTTGCAATCGGCGCTTTCGATTATATATGTCCTTGTGCTGAATAAGACAGGGGATTTAAGTACCGAGATTTTAATCCCATTTGTGAATAAAAGCATAGATATGCCATGGTGGCTCTATATTCCGTTCATATTGTTTGTGGTGGTCGGGACGGTCAACTCGGTAAATCTCACCGACGGACTTGACGGACTGGCGACGAGTATCACAATTGTGGCAGCGGTATTCTTTGCGGCAGCAGGATTCGGACTCGGCAACGAAGCGGCAATGTATTTCTCGGCTGCACTGGCCGGCGGCTTGCTTGCGTTTTTGATATTCAATCATTATCCGGCAAAGGTATTCATGGGCGATACAGGCTCGCTTTTTCTCGGCGGTGCGGTGTCGGTGCTTGCCATAGGTCTTAAAATGCCGCTGATCCTCATAATTGTCGGCTTTGTATATCTGTTCGAAGCGATTTCCGTAATACTCCAGGTTGCGAGCTTTCAACTTACCGGAAAGAGGATTTTCAAGATGAGTCCGATTCATCACCATTTTGAAATGTGCGGCTGGAGCGAGAAAAAAATTGTACGTGTGTTTACTTCGGCGACGGTTCTTTTGTGCGTTGTCGGATTTTTGGCGATAAAGCCGTATTTGTAGAAGTGTTGACGGCTGATGCGGAATGGAGATTATTATGACAAAGAGTAAAAAAAAGGTTAAAAAGAAAACAAGTATATTTAATCTCAAAGCAAAGGACGGGGTTAAGCGCCCTGCGCCAAAGGGTATCGACGCGACATTTCTGCTTTTAATAATTATCGTGCTTTGTGTCGGACTTATAATGCTTTTGAGCGTTTCCGCACCGGCGTCAAATACAAAGTTCGGAAATTCGTATTATTTCTTTGTACGTCAGCTTGGATTTGCAGCGGTGGGATTTGCAGCAATGCTGATAATATCGCGCATAGATTATCGGCTTTACAAGCCGTTTGTTCGCCCATTTATGATAATATGCGTTATTTTGTTGATTCTGGTGCTCATTCCGGGAATAGGTGTGGAGCATCACGGAGCGAGAAGATGGCTCAATACCGGAACGGAGTGGCAGCCGTCAGAGCTTATGAAGCTTGCCATCGGCATGTTCTATGCAGGCATGATTGAAGACAGCAAGCAGGAGCCGAAAACGATTAAAAGCCTTGTCCCGTATCTGGGCTGGCTGGGCGTAACCGCGCTTTTGCTCATGCTGGAAACTCACCTTAGCGGTACAATAATCATATGCGGCATAGCGGTGACGGTGCTTATCGTGGCAGGGACACCGGTCAGATATTTTCTGATTCCTGCCGTTGCGGCAGGTCCGCTCGGAATAATGCTGCTCAAATCCGACGCTGTGCGCTGGGGGCGTGTGATGAATTTCCTCGACCCGTTCAAGGATACTCAAGGGGTCGGATATCAGGTCGTTCAGGGACTTTATGCAATCGCGACCGGCGGATTTTTCGGACTCGGATTGGGACAGAGCGTTCAGAAATATTCATACCTGCCCGAGCCTTATAACGATTTTATCTTCGCGGTGGTCTGCGAGGAACTTGGACTTTTCGGAGCATTGGCAATAATGATTTTGTTTGCCGGCTTGGTTATACGCGGAGCCAAGATAGCCGCGGAAGCGCCGGACACATTCGGAAGCCTGGTGGTTGTCGGAATCATGGCGCAGGTGGCGATTCAGACGATTTTGAATATAGCGGTTGCAACCTCGACAGTGCCGAATACAGGCGTTGCGCTCCCGTTTTTCAGCTACGGCGGTACTTCGCTTATGGTGCTGCTCGCCGAAATGGGCATAGTTTTGAGCGTCTCAAGATATAGCAGAAAAGGACTTTAAAAATCCGCAGGAAAGGATGTTACGGATATGAAAATAGTTTATGCCGGCGGCGGAACGGGCGGACATATAAACCCGGCACTGTCAATTGCCGATTATGTAAAGGAAAAAGACCCCGATTCAAAGGCGCTGTTCATCGGCACAAAGCGCGGACTGGAAAAAAAGCTTGTCCCGGCGGCAGGGTATGACATTGAATTTATAGATATACAGGGTTTTGACAGAAAAAGACTTTGGCGAAATGCGTCAACGCTTGTGAAGCTTGTGAAAGCAAATCAAAAATGTAAAAAGCTTTTGAAAGAATTTGGCGCGGACGCGGTTGTGTGCACAGGCGGCTATGTCAGCGGCCCGGTCGCTATGGCGGCAGGCAAGCTGAAAATCCCCGCGCTGATACATGAGCAGAATGTGTACCCCGGTCTGACGGTCAAGGGCGCGGAGAAATATGTGAGTTATACCGCGGTCAGCTTTGACGAAACTCCCAAGCATATGTCGCATCCGGAAAAGTGCGTAGTTACCGGCAATCCGGTAAGAGGAGCCATATTAAAAGCGGACCGCGAAAAGGCGAGACAAAAGCTCGGACTTGATAATAAACCCTTTGTGCTTGTGTTCGGCGGCAGCCTGGGCGCAAAGAAAATTAACGATACCATGATCGGGGTTATAAAAAAAGCGTCGGGCGATTTTAATTTGCTGTTCGGAACGGGCGAGAGAAATTATGACGAGGTTCGGGAAATGCTCAAAAATGAAACCATTCCCGATAATATAAAAATTGTTCCGTATATAGATAATATGGCGGATGTTATGGCGGCGGCGGATTTGGTTGTTTCGCGCTCGGGCGCGATAACGGTCAGCGAGATTGCGGCTCTGGGAAAGCCGTCGATATTGATTCCGTCTCCGAATGTGGTGCGTAATCACCAGGAGCAGAACGCGAGGGAGTTTGAAAAAAATGACGCGGCGGTTGTTATCACCGAGGATATGCTGACAAGCAATACTTTGTATGAAAAGATAGCCGAAATAATAAAAAATCCCGAGTATATGCATAAAATGGGCGATAACGTGAAAAAACTCGGTAAGCGCGACGCGCTCGATAAGCTTTATGAGCTGATTTTGAAAATGACAAAAAAATAAAGAATAAAAACTCAGACACGTCATTAGGATTTTCCTTATGTGTCTGAGTTTGTTTTATGTACTAAAATTCTTTGGATTTGCATAAGGGAGTATAATTCTTTGAATTTTCCCATGCCATGATTTTAACTTTGTCATATTTTTCGGATGTCGTAAAAGGAATTGTTTTTTCACCCGCATATGCATATTGATTTATATAAACCAGCTTGCCGTCGTTGTAACAAGCAAAAATAATATATTCGTTGTTATAAACGTTATTTGGAGTAACGAGAAATATATTATTTATTTTTTCTACATTTAAGCTTGTAATCGGACAGTGCAATGACGCATTGGTGAGACAGGAGTTGTAGCCTTCAATTCTTATTTTGGCTTCGATTTTATCCCATGTCATATTTCGCATATTGCACGATACATCGGTTAAACTGCTGCAAGACCTGAATGCGGAGACGCCTATACTTAAAAGATTATCGGGCAAGTTGATGGATTTTAAATTTGTGCAATTTTGAAATGCCCATGGGTATATATATTTTAAGCTGTTTGGCAATGTGATATCTGTCAGTCCCTTGCAGTCGAAAAATGCATAATTGCCGATGTGCGTCAATCCCTCGCCTATAGTCACGTCTGTTAAATTCCGGGCGCTGTAGAATGCATAATTAAGTATGTCGCAGTTTTTTCCAATGTCTATCTTTTTCAATGTTGAATTATAGATGCCGAATGCATATGCATCGATACTAACGCCGTCCGGTATTTTTATCTCGGTAAATCCGCAGCCGCAAAATGCATTTTCGCCGATTGACTTCAATGAGTCCGGCAGCGTGATTTCTGTTATATTGCAATCGGAAAAAGCAGAATCGCGTATATACTCAACAGTTGTCGGCAGCGTCAAATCGGTTAATTTTTCACAATACATAAATGCCGCGTCGCCGATTGATTTTATTCCCTTGGGAAGTGACAGCTTTGTGAGATTTTTACAGTTGTTGAAAGCAAAGTCGCCTATTGATGTTACACCGCTGTTTACAACAATTTCTTTTATATCGGATTTGAAGTTGTACCATTCCGGGTCATCATCTTCAAAACTATACATGTTTCCCGTTCCGCTTATTGTAAGCGTTCCGTTGCCGTCAAACAACCATGTCAAACTTTTGCCGCAGGTTCCGCTTGCTGCGGCATTTGCCGACAACGGAATCAACAGCAGTATTGTCAATGACAAGATAATTGCCCCATAAAATTTCTTTTTCATAAATATATTCACTCCTTACAATATAATTCGCAATGCATAAAGTGCCTGCATATTTTGGTATTTGTTTCTTCTCCTTTCTGAATTCTCGCGCAATTAAAAAATGCGTGGTACGAAAATCAAATACCACGCATAAAAACGCGGCTTAAGATTTTAATGCTACCACACATTTTTCTTTAAATATGAATACTCCAAACAAATATCATATTACAAGCCTGCGTTTTTAACAAACCATAATTTGTTTGGAAGTAATCAAAGCATACCAAAAAAGAATATCCCTTAAAATGAATATTCAGAGTACATTATTAAATTTAAAGAAAAATATGTGGTAGTTAAATTATATCACAAAAAAATTTTTCAGTCAATATTTTTAGCAAATTTATGTGTATATTAAGCAAATTTTGGAGAAAGGCTTGAAAACGGTGCAATTTAATGATAAAATAGGCAGTGTGGAAAATTTATGGCGAGGAGAATAAGCTATGAAGAAAAATTTTGGCGCGGCAAACTGGAAAGAGTATATTCCGATACCGGTGTGTGAGGAGCATCCGGGGTATCTTGATTTTTATACAAGGGCGTGGGAACTGGCGTACGACCATATAAAAAGCATTCCGGGCATGCCGCAGAATCCGTACATGGATGAAGCGTTTTGCGAAACTCAAATCTGGATATGGGACAGCTGTTTTATGTCCCTGTTCTGCAAATATGCAAGGGAGGTTTTCCCCGGAGTTGAGACCTTTAACAATTTCTATGAGGCCATGTACGAGGGTCGGCATCTCCCTGTGGTTATGCCGCCGAAAAACGAGCCCGGCTGGACCGGAGCGGTCTATGGCGAGCCGTACGAGATGCAGGTGCATATCTCGGATAACCCTCCGCTTTTTGCGTGGGCGGAGTATGAAAATGCCTTGATGAGCGGCGACAAGGAGTACATAAAGGAGCTTTTGTACAACAGAAAAATCCTGCAAAAGCATTACGATTGGATGGAGAGTCTGCGTGAGCCGCAAATGGTTCAAAATGTTCTCAATCCAAGCTGTCTGATTGCCGAAAAATACGGCTACAAATGGGAGGGCGGCAGATCGGGAATGGACAACACGCCGCGCGGCAGAACGGGTGAGCATGCAATGGCAGATCGTCCGAACAATCCCGATATGCTTTGGATTGATGCCATATGTCAGCAGGCGTTGGCAGCGAGAATGATTGCAAAGCTTTATTCAATTGTCGGAGACGATGAGCATGCGTCGGAATGGAACCGGAAATTTGAGGAAAAGAAAACAATAATAAATGATTTTTACTGGGATTCCGACGACAATTTCTATTATGATATAGATTGTAACACGCACGATTTTTATAAAATCAAAACAATTGCGTCGTATTGGACACTTACTTCCGAAACAGCCGCCGGAGAACGTGCGCAGGCGCTTGTAAATGAAGTAAATAACCCCAAAACCTTTGGCGGAATTGTGCCCTTTGTATCGCTTTCGAGAAGTGATAACGACTATGTCCCGGACGGCGGATATTGGCGCGGCGCAATGTGGCTGCCTACGGCGTATGCCGCGCTGAAAGGCTTTGCCGAGTATGGCTTTTATAAAGAAGCACATAAGGGAGCGATAAAGCTTTTTGAGCATATGTATAAGACATATACGGACTATTCTCCGCATACGATATGGGAGTGCTACAATCCCGAGAAATGCGCACCGGCGAGCGGTGTTGACGAGGCAAGGGTACGCGGCGATTTCTGCGGCTGGTCGGCTCTCGGACCGATTTCGGTTTATATTGAATTTGTGCTTGGTTTCCATACCATCGATGCGTTTGAAAATGTTATAAAATGGTCAAAGTCCGACACATTCAAAGGAAAAATCGGCATAAAAAATCTACACTTCGGAGATATTGTGACCGATATCGTTGCTGACGAAAATATTTGTCATGTTACTTCAAACAGAGCGTATACTCTTGAAATAAATGGGAAAAATTATAGTGTTGCGGTCGGAGAAAATAAATTTGAGCTGTAAAAAGAGCTGCGGCAGAATGGAATCATTCTGCCGCAAACTGTTTTCGGCGGAAAAAACGTTTCGCCCGGGAAACACGTAAAAATTTTTGTGATGAGCTTTTTTATCGCATAAGCTCCATTGCGGTGTCAATCACTCCGCCGATGCTTCTGAAAACGCCCTCGGTCTTTTTCTGGAGCTTGTGTCTCTGGCGGTCCGAGACGGGGTCGATAAGCATGGTTACGGCTGCACCGACAACCATGCCTGTTGTTATTCCGCTGATAAATCCGGCTGTACGATTCATTTTTTATCTCTCCTCAGAATTTAAAATCATCAGCAGCCGAAAGAAAACAATCCGAACATGCGCCAAAGGACACAATTTCGGCTTGACATCTCTGAAATATGATAGCCGCCGATGCAATCCTTTGCGGCAATTTTTTGGGAAAATCGTAATTCGGATTGCTTTCGTTCCGCTAATCTGACAGATATATTATTGCCTTAAAATTTTATTTTAAACATGTTGGTTTAAAGAAAGTAATTTCAAAAATGCCTTAAATAGGTTCAGGATATCGCAAAAAGAGCAAATTGCACAGAAAATGTAATGAAAATTTTACATTAATGGTATTGACGTAGCGGCAATTTCGTTATACAATAAAGGATAGGAAAGAATTAATGACAGCATAAAGGGGGATTATCGGGTGGTTAATATTATCCCATTCAAAGGATATCGTTTCAACTCAGAAAAAATCAGCAATCCGGGTGCGGTTATGGCTCCGCCCTATGACACGATTTCGCGCAATGAACAGGACGAACTCTACAGCCGCGACGAGTATAATATTGTAAGACTCAATAAGGGTATCAGATACGATTCGGATAACGATGTCGAAAACTGTTTCACGCGCTCGGCAAAGCTGCTGCGCGAATGGATAGACAAAAATATTCTCACAGAGGAAGAAGACACGGCATTTTATCTTTATGAGCAGCGCGTTATATATAAAAATGCAACATATGCAAATTTGGGTCTTGTGGGTCTTTTGGAACTTCAGGATTTGAACAACGGCAATATTCTCCAATGCGAGAAATCGAATGAAAAGAGCAAGCCGGCGCGCATGGAGCTTTTGAAACATACAAAATCAAATTTCAGCATGATTAACTGCATATATATGGAATATGAAAAAACGCTCATGAATAAGCTTAACGAGGTTACCGAGAAAAGCAAGCCCGACATGGAATTTAAAACGCACGAGACAATAATCGGCGAGGATGTCAGCCAAAGGGTTTGGGTGATAAAAAATCCCGAAACGATAAGCTTTATACAAAATATTCTGAAAAATCACACATTTTATATTGCGGACGGTCAGACGCGCTATGACGTGAGTCTTGCATATAAAAAGGAATGTGAAAAGAACAATCCGAATCATACGGGAGAAGAGCCTTACAATTATATAATGGCACTCTTCACAAATGCGTTTGATGACGGACTTATTCAGCTGCCGGTGCATCGCCTGGTTAAATTCAAAAAGCGGTTTGCCGAGGACTTTTTTGTTGCATGCGCCCAGGACTATTTCAAGGTTGAGAAAATTATAGTAGATACCGCGAGCGAGGAATTTGCCGAGACGATGAAGCGTCAGATTGCAACTGCCCGTAAAGAAAACAGGTTTGCGATTTATTGCGGCGGAAATTACTTCTACCGACTGACATTAAAAGCGCCGGAGCATATAAAGGAGCTTTTGCAGGACGCGTCCGATGCGTATTGCAGCCTGGATGTAACGGTGCTGAACCAGGTTATACTGAAAGAACTTCTGAACATAGACGATACCGAGATGAATGAGTGCGTGTCCTATACAACGCGTTCCACGTATGGAATGGAGCAGGTTAAAAGCGGCGAATACGGCTGTCTGATAGTCGTAAATCCGGTGCGTGCATCGCAGATCTGCGGAGTTGCCACAGCGCACGAGCGTATGCCGGAGCGTTCGATGTTCATTTTCCCGAAAGCGTCGACGGGCGTAGTTGTTTATAGCATGAAGGAGTAAGTATGGACACATCACATTTTGTATCGACAGTGCTGGATTTGGGCGAAAAAATGCTGATGTGCGGAGCCGAGATATACAGGGTTGAGGATACGGCAAGCAGGATATGCAAAGCATACGGAGCACGGCACAGCGAAGTGTTCGCGCTGACGCATGTAATTATTCTGACAGTGCAGATGGACGGAGAAGCACCCTGCACCGAGATGCGGCGCGTGCATAAGCACTCGACCGACTTGGATTATCTGAATCGGCTGAATGCATTTTCGAGAGATATATGCCGCGATACGCCGGATGCGGACGGATTGGGCAGGATGCTGGCGGAGATAAAGCCGAAGCGTTATCCGAAGTTTATGCAGCTTGTTATATTTGCATTGATTTCCGCGTCGTTCACCCTTTATTCCGGAGGAAACGCTGCCGACACGATTGTTGCGGCTGCTGCCGGTACTTTCATGGCGGCAGTGTCAATGCTTATTGCACATATCAAAATAAATCCCATATTCCGAGTGTTCTGCCTGTCGATATTCTGCGGAGTGTTCGCCGCGGCGACGGTCAAAATGGGAATGGGCAGCTCGATAAGCAAAATCATTATCGGAAATATAATGATTCTTGTGCCGGGACTGGCGATAACCAACTCGATTCGGGATATGATAGATGGTGACATTATCGCAGGTATGATTCGGCTGCTGGAATCGCTTTTTGTTGCGGCGGCGCTTGCGGTCGGCTTTGCGCTTGCACTTATGCCTTTTGGGCTTTGAAAAATAAAGCTTTTGTCGCTTTTTGATCGGGGGTAAGAGTTTTTTTACCTGCAGACGGAACGGAGTTTTTATGCTTGATTTTATACGAATTATCACATCCTTCAGCGGAACGCTCGCATTTGCGCTTTTGTTCAATATAAGGGGCAAAAATCTTTTGTTTGCGTCTCTCGGGGGACTTGTGTGCGGAATTGTATTCTATATTTTTTCGCTCGTGTCTGAAAGAGAGGCGCTGAGTTTTTTTGCCGCATCGGTGGCGGTGGCGGCGTATGCGGAAATTGCAGCGCGCATTTTGAAAGCGCCGGCAACGATATTTTCGGCGCCCGGGCTTATTCCTCTCGTACCGGGGGGAAATTTGTATTATACAATGGCGGCGGCACTTCATGGAAACATGGCGGATTTTTTCAGCTGCGGAATGCAGACGGCGTATATAGCGCTTGCAATTGCTGCCGGGATTTTGGTGGTCTCGCCGATAAAGCGGCTGATTGTCGATATATTCGAGCAGAGACTTGACAAAGAATGAATCGGACTTAAATGACATGTTTTTTCAATGTTTTTGGGGTAAAAATAAAAAAATCGAGAAAAAGACAGATAAATAAAGATATTGCCAAACTAATTTAATATAAGTGATTGAGGATTTTTGTACTCTTATTATATTTTTATCAATCAAAACGCGCTGCTCGGAAACAACTTCCGGGCGGCGCGTTTTATTCGCATTTATACACACGTCAATGACGCTTTAATCAATATTTCAAATTTCCGTCCCGAACTCGGCGGTAAAGCACAAATCCTGTTCAATCCTCAAAAGCTGATTATATTTTGCCACGCGGTCGGTTCGCGACGGCGCTCCGGTCTTTATCTGTCCCGAATTGGTCGCAACCGCGAGGTCGGCAATTGTGGTATCCTCGGTTTCGCCGCTGCGATGCGAAATTACGGCGGTATAGCCTGCGCGGTGCGCAAGCTCGACCGCGTCAAGCGCCTCGGTCAGCGTGCCTATCTGATTAACCTTTATAAGAATCGAATTTCCGACCGAGAGCGAAATTCCCTTTTTGAGACGCTCCGAATTGGTGACAAACAGGTCGTCTCCGACAAGCTGAATTTTGTCCCCGAGACGCTCGGTGAGCTTTTGCCAACCATCCCAGTCATCCTCGGCGAGCGCGTCCTCGATTGACGCTATCGGATATCGCTTTGCAAGGTCCTCCCAATAATCGATAAGCTCGTCCGCAGTTTTGACTATGCTCGCTTTTGGCAGCTTGTAGCTGCCGTCTGCCTGAATCCACTCGCTTGATGCGGCGTCTATTGCAATCTTGAAATCCGTTCCCGGGCGGTAGCCTGCTTTTTCTATCGCGGTTATAATGACATCGAGAGCTTTTTCATCTGCCGAGAGGTTGGGAGCAAAGCCGCCCTCATCACCTACCGCGGTTGTATTTCCCATGTCTGCCAAAACCGATTTCAGCATGTGGAAAACTTCGCTGCATTGTCTCAGACCGCATTTAAAGCTTTTCGCGCCGACCGGCATAATCATAAATTCCTGTATATCCACATTGTTGTCGGCATGTGCGCCGCCGTTTAAAATATTCATCATAGGCAGGGGGAGGCGGTGCGCGTTTGTGCCGCCGATGTAGCGATATAGGGGGATTCCGAGGCTGTCCGCCGCGGCATGAGCCGCAGCGAGCGATACCGCCAGTATCGCATTTGCACCGAGCTTGTCCTTGTTTGGCGAACCGTCAAGGCGGCACATCTTCATATCGATTGCTCTTTGGTCGAGGACATTCATCCCGACAATGCAATCGGCGATTTTTGTATTCACATTTTCAACCGCATTTTTAACACCCTTGCCCATGTAGTAATCCTTGTCGCCGTCGCGCAGCTCAACAGCCTCAAAAACGCCGGTCGACGCGCCGGACGGAACTATTGCGCGCCCCATTCCGCAGTCTGTGTAAACTTCGGCTTCGACTGTCGGATTTCCTCTCGAATCGAGAACCTCGCGTGCAAAAACGTCTGTAATTTCAATATATTGCTTCATTTTTATTTCCATAGCCTTCCTTTCATCTGATATATAAATCAGTATGCCCGAATTTGCCAAAAAATATGCGGAGTAATTTTACAATTACTCCGCATATTGTGAGTCAGACAAGACCGTTGTGCTTGCCTATTCTTCCCAAAGAACAGGCTCGCCCGTTTTTCTTGTCTTATTCAGATCTATTATCCGCTGATTGGCAGAACCTTTATAAAGCAAATCAAGACTTCTCTGCTCCAAAATGAATTTTCCGTCAACCAGGATATCTATCTCGGACAAAAATTCCGCCCAGCCGTTTTCGGGCGATGCGCCCTTTAAAAGTTCTTCATAAGTATAGCCGGTATAGCACATTGTATTGAGCCCCATGTCATGCACTTTTTTTGCGATATACGCAAGCGTTTTTGCGTGCAGAAACGGTTCGCCGCCGGAAAAGGTCACTCCGTCAAGCAGCGGATTCTTTTTTATATTTTCGAGAATTGTTTCCACATCCTCGTCATGTCCGGCGTTGGGGTCATGCGATTCGGGATTATGACAGCCCTTGCAATTGTGAAAACAGCCCTGCACGAATATTGCATAGCGTATGCCCGGACCGTCAACAATCGAATCATTGACAAGTCCGAAAACTCTCAGAGTCATATGATATCCTCCTTCAAGACCAAAAATGACACAAATGTTGTCATTTTTGATTATTAATCGGGGATAACCCCTTCGATATCCTCAAATTAAAGACCATGTTTAACTCTGTCGCGTTCCTCGGCGCGTTTGCCGTCGTTAAATCGGTCGAGAGTTCCGACAAGATATCCGGTGATACGGCGTATGCGCTCAAATCCGATGCCGCCGTCGCCCTCGTGTCTGCCGCATTTGGGGCAGGTATCGCCGATTATCCCGTTGTAGCCGCATACCGGGTCGCGGTCTACGGGATGATTTATCGAGCCGTAGCCGACGCCTGCGTCATGCATGGCGCGGATAACCTTTTCAAATGCCGACAGATTTTTTGTCGGGTCGCCGTCAAGTTCCACATATGAGATATGTCCGGCATTGGTGAGCGCGTGGTAAGGACCTTCTTTTGCGATTTTATCGAATGCGCTTATATTGAAGTAAACCGGAATATGGAACGAGTTTGTGTAATATTCTCTGTCGGTAACGCCGGGGATTATTCCGAATTTCTGTTTGTCGATTTTTACGAATCTTCCCGAAAGTCCCTCGGCAGGAGTTGCGAGCAGAGTGAAGTTCATGCCTGTCTTTTCACTTTCGTCGTCCATTCTCTGGCGCATGTGCGAAACTATGTCAAGCCCCAGATTCTGCGCCTTGTCACTTTGTCCATGGTGTTCGCCGATTAATGCCACAAGCGCCTCAGCAAGCCCGATAAAGCCTATCGAAAGCGTACCATGTTTCAAAACTTCGCGGATTGAGTCGTTCGGACCGAGTTTCTCGGAATCAAGCCAAACTCCCTCGCCCATAAGAAACGGGAAATTTTTCACCTTTCGGTTTGCCTGAAGTTCAAATCTTGCCAAAAGCTGGTCGATACACAGGTCAATTTTTCTGTCCAGTTCGTCAAAGAACCAACTAACATCGCCCTTTGCTTTTATTGCGATACGCGGAAGATTTATAGATGTGAACGACAGATTCCCGCGGCGATTGCAGATTTCGCGCGACTTGTCGTAAACGTTGCCTATAACCCTTGTGCGGCAGCCCATATATGCGATCTCGGTTTCAGGCGTGCCCTTGTAATATTTCAGATTGAACGGCGCGTCAACAAACGAGAAGTTGGGGAAAAGACGCTTTGCGCTAACGCGGCAGGCAAGCTTAAAGAGGTCGTAATTCGGCTCGCCGGGATTGTAGTTGATGCCATCTTTTACTCTGAAAATCTGTATCGGGAATATCGGAGTCTCGCCGTTGCCGAGACCTGCTTCATTCGCAAGCAGCACATTTTTCATAACCATTCTGCCCTCGGGAGAGGTATCCATGCCGTAATTTATCGACGAAAACGGAGTCTGCGCTCCGGCACGCGAGTTCATGGTGTTGAGGTTGTGAATGAACGCCTCCATTGCCTGATATGCTGCGCGGTCGGTTTCGGACAGAGCCTTGTCCGCCGCAAATTTTTGAGCCTTTGTGATGATATCCTCGGGAACTCCGAGCTTTTTGAGCTCCTCCGCCTCACACTTTTGATACTCATCATGGTCGCCCATACGAAGTGTTTTTCCGTCCGCAATCAGTGATTTCCTCAACTCTTTTAAGTTATCTTCGCTTATTGCATCGCTGCCTGTGTAAAGCTCGATTGCTTTTTGCAGATTCGATGTGTAACGCTTGTGATAGGTCTTTGCAATGCCCGGCGCCATGCCGTAGTCGAAGTTTACAATGCTCTGACCGCCATGCTGGTCGTTCTGATTTGACTGGACTGCGATGCAGGCAAGAGCGGCATAGCTTGATATATCGTTCGGCTCGCGGAGTACACCATGACCTGTCGAGAAACCGTTATGGAACAAATCGAGCAAGTCTATCTGACAGCATGTGGTTGTCATCGTGAGAAAATCAAGGTCGTGAATATGTATATCTCCGTCTTTGTGAGCCTGTGCAAATTCAGGCTTTAAAACGCACTTTTCAAAAAACTCCTTTGCTCCCTCCGAACCGTATTTGAGCATTGTTCCCATTGCGGTGTCGGCGTTCACATTTGCGTTTTCGCGCTTTATATTGGAGTCTTTAGAGTCCTTAAAGGTGATATCCTCATATATTTTCATAAGATTGCTCTTCATTTCGCGAATGCGTGAGCGCTCGGAGCGATATACTATATATGCCTTTGCGGTGCGCACATGACCGTTGCGGATAAGCGCCTTTTCAACAAAATCCTGGATTTCTTCAACCGACGGATTTTCAAGACCGGCTTCTTCGAGGTCGATTTCGACCTGCTTTGCTATTGACATCGAATACTCCGGATCATCCCTTTTTATGCTTGCAATAAATGCCTTGTTTATTGCATCGGATATTTTATTGATATCAAAGCTTACCGTTCGACCGTCCCTTTTTAAAATAGATTCTACCATTTTTTTCAAACTCCCTTTTCCGTTTTGTAAATTTTTTTTATCTTAAGTAAAAATCTCACGATATATACAATATATTGTGTGTGCTATTTGATTATACAACTATATAGAGTATTTGTCAAGAGATTTTTTATTTCATTTTGATTACAAAAAATTTGACATTTCTTCAAAAATCGGTATAATATAAGTAGTGGCAACATTTTTTGCGGTTTAAACAGGTATTAGGAGGAATCTTAACGTGAAAAAAATTCACGTTAGCCTCCCTCATGATCGAATTGCCGGGAGCTGTGAAAAAACGATATAGAACGCTTCAAACGCACCCGATGGTGTACCGGCGTACTCCGAGCGGTGCGGCTGGAGTGCAGTTCAAGGACAAAATAGGCGAAAACCCTTGAACGGTCTATGCATTTTTTCACTTCTCCATGGGCGTAATAATCTCTTATCATTCCTTACCCTGCCGATAAGAGATTTTAATTACTATTTGTGCCGGTGCAGGGCGGCGGAATGGAGATTATTATGGATTTTATTGGAAATATGGCGGTGGCGCAGTCCGGGGGACCGACCTCTGCGATAAATTCCACACTCTGCGGAGTAATTGAGGCGGCAATGGACGCCGGAGTGAAAATTTACGGTGCGGAAAATGGAATAAACGGGGTTATAAATAATAGAATGACTCTTTTGAATGACATTTTTGCCGATGAGCTGAACAGAGAGCTTTTAAAAACGACACCGGCGGCATTTTTGGGGTCGTGCCGGTATAAGCTGCCGGAGACGGCGGAGAAGAATGAGATATATGAAAACGTTTTCAGGCATTTTGAAAGACTGGATATAAAGTATTTTATTTATATAGGCGGCAACGATTCGATGGACACTGTGGCAAAGCTTTCCGACTATGCCGCGCGGTTTGACAAGGACCTGACGGTTGTGGGCGTGCCAAAGACGGTGGACAATGATCTGGCAGGGACGGATCACACTCCGGGCTTCGGCTCGGCTGCAAAGTTTGTTGCGGCAACGGTTAAGTGCATTGCACGCGACAGCGCCGTTTATGCCGAAAAATCAATAACGATTGTGGAGATTATGGGCAGAAATGCAGGCTGGCTCACGGCGGCATCAGCACTTGCACGATGCGAAAGTTCTAAAGCTCCGCATCTCATCTATCTTCCGGAAAGACCTGTATCGAAAGAGAAGATAATTGCCGATGTTGCGGCATGCGATGAAAGAAATATGATAATTGCGATATCGGAGGGCATAAGAGACGAAAACGGGAAATATTATTGTGAAAGCGCTGCGTCCTCACACGATATTTTCGGACATGCTCAGCTTGCCGGTTCGGCAGGTGTGGTCGCTAAAATTTTAAAGGAGCATTTCCATTACAAGACCAGAGGAATAGAGCTGAATATTCCCCAGCGGTGCGGTGCGTTCTGCGCGTCACTCACCGATTTGGATGAATCGGCGAAAATCGGCGCGGCAGGCGTCAGAGCGGCTCTTGAAAAGAGGGGCGGAATCATGCTCGGCTTTTTGAGAAACGGCGATTACAGCGTAAAAATAGTCGAAAATCCGGTATCCGAGATTGCAAATGTCGAGCGCGTTGTTCCGGACAGCTACATAAGCGAAAACGGCTGCGACGTGACCGAGGAGTATATGCGATATGCGCGACCTCTCATAATAGGTGAGCCGACACTGCATTTTGAGGACGGGCTGCCAAAGCATATAGCCTTGCACAGCTTTAAAACAAAGAACGGAGATTAAGTCTGAATAAAGTCACCGATCTCACCATTTTCAAAAGCTTGAAGTACACTCGTACGTCGTCGCTTTTTCAAACGGCAATCTGAACGATTTTCTTTCAGACTTACAGTCTGAATAAAGTCACCGATTTCGCTGTTTTCAAAAGCTTGAAGTACCCTCGTACGCCGTCGTTTTTTCAAACGGCAATCTGAACGATTTTCTTTCAGACTTACAGTCTGAATAAAGTCACCGATTTCGCTGTTTTCAAAAGCTTGAAGTACCCTCGTACGCCGTCGTTTTTTCAAACGGCAATCTGAACGATTTTCTTTCAGATTTACAGTCTGAATAAAGTCACCGATTTCGCTGTTTTCAAAAGCTTGAAGTATCCTCGTACGTCGTCGCTTTTTCAAACGGCAATCTGAACGATTTTCTTTCAGATTTACAGTTTTATACTTTGTGCATTGCGGCACAGAAAGGAATGATTATAAAAATGAAATTTGACGGTATATTGCTTTGCAGCGATCTTGACGATACGCTGCTTACAACGGGAGACAAAAGACTTACCGAGGAAAACAGGCGAGCGATAGATTATTTTATGTCGGAGGGGGGATATTTCACCTTTGCGACCGGCAGAGTGCCGATGGGTGCGCGGCTGATATTGGACATAATAACTCCGAACGCGCCGATGATATGTTTTAACGGCGGCGCGGTATATGACTTTGTCAATGACGAGATATTGTGGGGTGTGCAGCTTGACAAGACGGCGATTCGGGTGATGGAATATGTCGAGGAAAGATTTCCCGATGTCGGCATAGAGGTGTGCACCGATAACAATATTTACTTCTGCAAGGAAAACAGGATTGCGGAAATGCACAGATTCCATGAAAATCTGCCGCATAATTCGCTTGATTATCACAACATTTTTGCGCCATGGAAAAAGGTCATATTCCTGTCGGAGGAGGACAAAATGCCTCTTTTGAGAAAGGACCTTACACATTCGCCGTATGCGCAGAGATTTGATTTTGTCCAAAGCAGCCCGAATTATTATGAGCTTTTGCCAAAGGGCGTGTCGAAAGGCGCGGCGCTTTTGCAGCTTGCGGACATACTCGGAGTGGACAGAAAAAAGACTATCGGAATAGGCGATAATTATAACGATATAGGAATGATAGAAAATGCGGGAATCGGCGTGGCGGTGGCAAATGCAGTTCCCGAGGCACGCGAGGCAGCGGATTTTATCACAGTGGACAATGATTCCAATGCAATCGCGGCGGTTATTTCGTCATTGGAGCTGGGTCGGATAGGATTTGAATAATGTAACCCGAACCCGGCTGAAAATGTATAATTTCGGCTATCATTCGACAAAACTTCCGATTGATATTTTCGATAAAGTATAGTATAATATATACATAGTATAAGTGATTTTAAGAAAGGGACGATATAACATGGCAGATTACAAAAATGTTTATGAGAGCTGGCTCAACTCACCGGCGGTTGATGAGGACTCAAAAACAGAGCTGAGAGCGCTGGACGAAAAGGAAAAAGAAGACAGATTCTACCGCGAGTTGGAATTTGGTACGGCAGGAATGCGCGGAGTTCTCGGAGCAGGCACGAACCGTATAAATGTATATAATGTACGCCGCGCAAGCCAGGGTGTGGCAAAGTATGTCAAGGATGAAAAAGGCGAAAAAAGCGGCGTTTTGATAGGCTATGACACGCGTAACTGCTCAAAGCTTTTTGCCGAAGAGACGGCGCGCGTGCTGACAGCAAATGGAATAAAGGTATATCTTTTTGACAATGTGCACTCGGTACCGGAGGTATCGTTCGGAATACGCAGCCTGAAATGCGCAGCCGGAGTTATGATTACGGCGAGCCACAACCCCAAGGAATATAACGGATATAAGGTCTACGGTGCGGACGGAGGACAAATGCCGCCCGAAGCTGCCGAGGTTGTGATAGATGCAATCAATGCGACCGATATATTCAGCGGAGTAAAGCTTATTTCGCTTGACGAGGCAAAGAAAAGCGGACTTTTGGAAATAGTCGGCGCAAAGCTTGACGAGGAATTTTTGGAGACGATACAAAAGCAGCAGCTTAATCCGGAGGCGATTCGCGAGGTTGCAGACAGCTTTAAGCTGATATATACGCCGTTTCATGGAACGGGCAGCAGACCGATTAAGGAAATTTTAAAGCGAATCGGATTTAAAAATGTGCTTGTAGTAAAGGAACAGGATACCGAGGACGGGAATTTTCCGACGGTTAAGTCGCCCAATCCCGAGGACAAAGAGGGCTTTGCCATTGCGATAGATATGGCAAAAAAGGAAGATGTTGACCTGATTATAGGAACAGACCCGGACTGCGACCGCGTCGGTGTGGTTGTGCGCGATGCAGGCGGAGTCTACAGAGTTTTGACCGGGAATCAGACCGGAGCGCTGCTCACCGAGTATATTCTCGAATCGCGAAAGGAAAAGGGCAATCTTCCGAAAAACGGCGTGGTTATAAAGACGATTGTTACAACCGAGCTTGCTGCGGCTGTTGCCGAGGCGTACGGGGTTGAGATAATGAATGTTCTGACCGGATTCAAGTACATCGGCGAGAAGATGACCGAGTTTGAAAATACCGGTGCACACACGTATCTGTTCGGATTTGAGGAAAGCTACGGCTGCCTGGTCGGCACGCATGCGCGCGACAAGGACGGGGTTGTGGCAACAATGATGATAGCCGAGATGGCAGCGTACTATAAGACAAAGAATCAATCGCTGTTCGAGGCAATGCAGGCAATGTATAAAAAGTATGGCTACTATGCGGAAAAGACGGTCTCGTTCACAATGCCCGGCAAGGATGGCATGGAGAAGATGAAAGAGCTTTTGGAGAATCTGAGAAAGTCGCCGCTGACCGAAGTAAATGGCATGAATGTGGTTGCGAAAACGGACTATCTGTCTCAGACCACCGATAAAAAGGGTGTATCGTTTGACGGACTGCCGAAATCGGATGTTCTTCGATTTGATTTGTCGGACGGCAAGACCTATTTCATAGTACGTCCGTCGGGAACAGAGCCGAAGATAAAATTCTATCTCGGAACGGTCGGAGTATCGGACGATAACGCAAATGAGATTATAGAAAAAACGCTTGACGATATTAAGAGACAATTAAAGCTGTAAAAAAGAGTGCCGACCTTTAAAGCGAAAAGCGATAGGTCGGCATTTTTACGCAAAAAAAGCATCCGGATTTGAAATATGGAACATATTTCAAATCCGGATGCGCCGTATCGTTTAAAACTGTTAGCTTAATCCCGAACCGGAAAGCGAGATTTTTGCCGGAAATTTTTTTGATTTGCAGGAATTTATGCATACACACAAAAAAATGCTGCCTTAATCTCACATACATATGCGGTATCATATGATTTTTATTCTTCCTCGTCTTCCTCGGGAGCATCCCAGTTGTGATATACATTCTGCACATCATCATTGTCCTCAAGATTTTCCAACAGCTTTGACATCATCAAAAGCTGCTTTTCATCGGTGAGAGTAACTGTGGTCTGGGGAATCATGCTGATTTCGGCAGAGGAAAGTGTGTATTTCTTCTCCAAAGCATCGCGGACGGCGTGGAAATCCGACGGAGCGGTGGTTATTTCGTAATAATCGTCATCTGCTTCAAAATCGTCAGCGCCTGCCTCGAGTGCGTCCATTGTAAGCTCGTCCTCATCAGCGGCATCTTTTTCGATAATAATAACACCCTTTTGGTCGAACATAAAGCTTACACAGCCGGTTTGTCCCATATTTCCGCCGAACTTGTCAAAGTAGTGACGGATGTCCGCAGCAGTTCGGTTGCGGTTGTCGGTCAGTGCCTCAACAATGACAGCAACACCGTTCGGACCGTAGCCTTCGTATGTAATATTTTCGTAGTTGTCGCCGTCTGTACTGCCGGCAGCTTTTTTGATTGTACGTGTGATGTTGTCGTTCGGCATGTTTGCCGCGCGGCCCTTTGCGATTGCGTCCTTAAGGCTGGAATTGTTGTCCGGGTCGGGGCCGCCTGCCTTAACCGCAACGATAATTTCACGTGCTATTTTGGTGAAAATTTTAGCTCGCTGAGCGTCATTTGCACCCTTTTTTCTTTTAATTGTACTCCATTTTGAATGTCCTGACATAAATTTTTCTCCTTTATCTAAGCTATAAAGTATAATTGCGAAACTCAAAAAAAGCTTCGCAATTGATAGTATCCGTAGAAATTATTCTTCTGTCTCGTCCGAAGCAGCGTTTTTGTTTTCCAAAGCTGACTGATAGTCCTCAAAGCTTGCGGCTTTTTTTACAGGCTCGTGGTGGGGAGCTGTCTTTTTGTAATCCGAATAAACCGATGCATATGAAGATGAACTGTATGAAGAACTGCTGCTGTGGGATGATTTATAAGTTCTTTTGCGCTCCGGCTGATTTTTGGGAGCAATAACAACCTTGCGGAACGGGTCTGAGCCGACCGAGAAAGTTGTAACCTTATCGTTGTCCTGCAATGATGAGTGAATTATTCTGCGCTCATAAGGATTCATAGGCTCAAGATTGTATTTCTTTCCGCTGCGTGCAACCTTCTCGGCAAGTCTGTGCGCGAGTGCAACCAACGCCTCGGCGCGCTTTTCACGATAATTTTCTGTGTCCAGAACGACCTTTGTATATTCGCCATGCTCCTGATTTACGATAAGCGAGGTCAGATATTGCAGATTGTCGAGGGTATCGCCTCTTTTTCCGATTATAATCCCCATATTTTCGCCCGAGAGATTAATTTTTACTCCCTCGTCGTCGGTTTTTGCATCGATGTTGACTTCAAGCTTCATTGCGTCGAATATGCTCTTTAAGAATTGCTTTGCCATTGCGGCATTTACATCTTTATATGAAACCTTTACGTGTGCATCCTTTGAGCCGAGTCCCAAAAATCCTTTTGTTCCTTCGTCCAAAATTTCAATATTGACATCATCTTCGCTTTCGGCATTGAGTTCCTGCATTGCCTCGGCGATTGCCTCATTTACGCTTTTTGCTGTTTTTTCTGTTTCTTTCAGGAATTTTAACATCAAAGTCATCTCCTTTTTTCTTAAAATATTGGTTAAGCAGGTACTGCTGCAGCATCTGCATAAGGTTCGATACTATCCAGTAAAGTCCAAGGCCGGACGGCAGGGTAAATGTGAATATACCTGTCATAATCGGCATCATAAGATTCATGCTCTTGTTCATGCTTGCGGCAGGGTTGTCCTGCTGAGCATTTTCCGGCATCTGTGTCATTTTTTGCGATTGCTTCATCGAAAGCCATGTGGTGAGAATCGCAACCAGCGGAATCAATATCAAAAGCACGCGATCCCAATGCGCAAAATTCCCTGAGAGGATGTAGTTTACCGAGACCGACGGCACGACCGACAGGTCAAGCCCCAAAAATCCGAAATTGATAACCCAAGGGTCGTTCGGACCGTTCAGAATGCTGACCCACTTTGACAGCTGAATCTGAGAATTGTTTGCAACCTGCTCGGCTGTGGCAGTCGAAAGCTTGCCTATTATATCCGCATGCTCTGCCGTCATGCGTGTCATAATCTCTGTTACCCTTGAAAGCGTCTCGGTGAGTTTAAAGTCAACGCCCAAAAGATATGTGAGCGGCTTTTGAATGACACGATATAAGCCGATAAGTATCGGAAACTGAATAAGCAGCGGCAGACATCCGCCTGTCATGCTTATGTTGTTTTCCTTGTAGAGCTTCATTGTTTCCTGCTGAAGCTTTTCTTTGTCATTTGCATATTTTTGCTGCAACTCCATCATATACGGCTGAATTTTCTGCTGCTTTCTCATCGCTTTTTGAGATTTAACAGCCAGCGGCATTAAAATAAGCTTGATCAGGACCGTAAAAATTATAATGGAAAAGCCGTAGTTTTGCACCAAATTGTAGATGAATTCGATGATAAAGCCCATAGGGCGAGTTATTAAATATTCAAACATTATTTATCCTTTCCGTGCGAATCCCCAAAGAATTTTTATGGCAGGGGATCGTATCCCCCTTTGTGAAACGGATGACATTTTAAAAGTCTTTTTGCCGCCAGAAAACAGCCTTTAAAGACTCCGTATTTCTCTATCGCCTCGGCTGCGTACTGAGAGCAGGTCGGATAGAAGCGGCAGCAAGAGCCGCCTTTGTACGGCGATATGGAAGTCTGATATATTTTTATCAATAACAGCAATATTTTTTTCATTTTTTTTCTGTCATCTCCAGCTTGTTAAAGGCATATCGCACATCCTTGTAAATTGTGCCGAAGGGCTTGTCCGCCGCGCGGGCACGTGCAACAATCACGATATCGTAACCGGATTTTATGCTATCCTCGCATAAGCGATAGCTTTCGCGTATCAGACGCTTGACCCTGTTTCGTGTGACGGCTTTGCCAACGGCTTTGCCGCAGGTAAGACCGAGTCTGTTTTGAGAAAACCTGTTTTTTTGCACATAAACAACGACATAGCCGCATGCGGCGTATTTGCCGCGGCTGTAAAGCCGTCTGAAATCACGGTTCAGCTTTAAAGAAATTGTCTTTTTCATTGAATATTATTATATCCTTCAATCTTCTGAAATTCTTTGTAAATTTTAAAAAGGCAAAAAGTATAAGGCTTGTGCCTTTTACTTTCCGCCTTACATTGTTACGCCGACAACTTTTTTCTGCCTTTTCTGCGTCTGTTGGATAAAATTTTTCTGCCCGATGCAGTTCTCATTCTTTTTCTGAAACCATGTTCCTTTTTTCTCTGACGTTTTTTAGGTTGATAGGTTCTTAACATTCTTCAACACCTCCCGAATTTATACTGCTATCGCTGACCTTAGCGGAAAACTTTGAACGAGTCTCCCGAAAAATCAGACATCAATCTAATTATACGGAATTTTCGTGCGTTTGTCAAGTGTTTTTTTCGTTTTTCGGAAAAAAATCGCCGAATTGTATAATTTATATAGTGATTTTGCGTGCAAAGTGTATACAGTACGCTTTAAAATACACAAATTTACTCATCCGATGCCGCGATTGTTTTGCCCATCAGCACGCCCATAACCGACGCCATCATAAGACCTCTTGTCCATCCGCTGGAGTCTCCGAGGCAGTGAAGACCCTTTATATTTGTATTGAATTTGTCGTCCATTTTTATTCTGTTGCTGTAGAATTTAAGTTCGGGTGCATAGAGCAGAGTCTCGGTCGAGGCAAAGCCGGGGACAACCTGATCCATCGCCTGGATGAAGTTTATTATATTTGTCATTGAGCGATAGGGAAGTGCGGCGGTTATGTCGCCTGCAACCGCGTCGGGCAGGGTCGGCTTAACGTTGGACTGCGAAAGTTCTTTTGCCCATGTGCGTTTTCCGTCCAGGATATCGCCGTAGCGCTGCACAAGAATATGCCCCGCTCCGAGCATGTTTGACAGCTCGCCTATTTTTTGAGCGTATTCGATAGGCTGGTTGAACGGCTCGTTGAAGTTGTGCGAGCAGAGTATTGCAAGGTTGGTGTTGTCCGACTTAAGCTCCTTGTATGAATGTCCGTTCACGACCGCGAGATTGTTGTCGTAGTTTTCCTGGCTGACAAAGCCGCCGGGGTTTTGGCAGAAGGTTCTGACTTTGTTTTTAAACGGCTTGGGATAGCCGATGAGTTTTGATTCGTACAAAATGCGGTTGACGGTCTCCATTACCTCGTTGCGGACCTCGACGCGCACGCCGATATCAACCGTTCCCGGCTGATGGGCGATGTTGTGCTTTGCGCAGATTTTTTCGAGCCATTCCGCGCCGCGCCTGCCTGCTGCAACAATTGTGCGGTCGGCAAAAAGCTCAAATGTGCTTTTTGATTTTACGTCGGTGACGACAATTCCGCGGCAGGTGTCGTTGTCGAGAATTATATTTGTACATTCGTGACCGAAAAGAATCTCGACTCCGTTTTCGATGAGATATTTTTCGATTGAAAGATAAAGCCGCTGTGCCTTTTCAGTGCCGAGGTGGCGTATCGGACAGTCGATAAGTCTGAGTCCCGCGCGGATGGCGCGCTTTCTTATCTCTTTGACTTCGTCATCATTGTTTATGCCCTCGATGTGAGTATCCGCGCCGAATTCCAGATAAATTTTATCGGTGTAATTTATCATGTCCTGCGCCTTTTTCTCGCCTATAAGCTGCGGAAGATCGCCGCCGACGTCACAGCTTAATGAAAGCTTTCCGTCGGAGAATGCGCCTGCGCCGGAAAAGCCTGTTGTAATGTGGCAGAACGGCGAGCAGTTTACACAGTGTCCCGTTTTGGATTTGGGACAGTGACGGTTTTCGACCGCCTGTCCCTTTTCGATTATGACAATCGATTTGCCTGCGTTCGAGCGTATCAGCTCCAAAGCGGTGAAAATTCCGGCAGGACCTGCGCCTACTATAACTATATCTTTCTTTTCCATACATATTGTCCTTTCTTTTCGTTGTTTTTTCTATTGTTTAAGTCTGTATTTTTTGGGAAAACGGTTTTTCAAAATTCCCTCCGATGCCTTGCCCCAGCCTATCGGAAATCCGTCCGCAAGAACGCATATCCAGCCTTTTCCGGAGCAGGGCAGCGTCTCACCTCTGAGATATCGCGAAAGCTCGTCGGAATCCGATGCGAGCGTTATTGTTTTTGCAAAATCATCGGCGGACAGAGCAAGGCAGAGTGCGTGTGACGGCTCAAAGCGTTTCTTTTTGCATACTCCGAGGTATTGCCCTGCGCGGATTGTCTTTATTCGGCTCAGGTCAATGTCGGCACGCAGGAGATAAAGATGCTCTCCGAAGCTGAAAAATTTTCCGCGCAACTCGGTTTTGAGCACGTTTTTTGCAAATTCGGAAAATTCCCCGGGCGGTGCCGATGTGACGGGCGTTTCGCGGCTCGGCGGCGTGCCGTCCTTTTTAAACAGCGCCATAAAGTGTCCCTCGCCGTCGCTTGTGTGAGGAAATATGCGCTTTGTGTATGTCATATCGGTGTTGTTTTTTGTCCATTCGCGCCTGCCGTCCGACAAGCCGGATAAGTTTATCGGCACAAGCGACATGTCGGGGTATTCCGACAGAATATATTCCGCATTCTGCTCATTTTCCTCGGGTGCAAATGTGCATGTCGAGTATATCAGATATCCCCCCGGACGGAGCATTTTTACGGCACAGTCGAGAATGTGCCGCTGTCTCAGCGCGCAGGAGAGCGTGTGTGCAATGCTCCACTCGGTGACAGCCTGCGGCTCTTTTCGGAACATTCCCTCGCCCGAACATGGGGCATCGACAATTATTTTGTCGAAAAATTCCGGAAATTTGCCCGAAAGGCGGTCGGGTGATTCGTTTGTAACCACAGCATTTTGCACGCCGCACCGTTCGAGATTCTCGGCTAAAATTTCCGCTCGTGACGGAATTATTTCGTTTGCAACCAAAAGTCCTTTGCCTGCAAGCTTTTCGGCGGCTTGTGTGGATTTTCCTCCGGGAGCGGCGCATAAATCCAGGACATAGTCGCCCGGCTCTATCGGCAGAGCAGAAACCGGTGCCATTGCCGACGGCTCCTGGAAGTACAAAAGTCCGGCAATGTGGTATGGGTGATTGCCGCTCACAGCCGATTTGTCAACATAAAATCCGTTTTTGCACCATGGAACACGCCGATACAAACCGAGTTTGGATATCACCATGTCCTCGGCGGACGGCTTTGTTATTCTCACTCCGCGGTACTCCGGATTGTTTGAAAACGCGGCTGAAAATGCTTCATATTCATCGTGCAGCATGTTTTTCATACGCGCCTTAAAATCAAGCGGTAGATTCATGAAATTTTCCTTTCCGTAATATTACATAATCGGTGAAAACAGGCGGAAAAAACCCTCGCACATCACTGTGCGCAGACCGCGCCTGTTATATTCGTCAAGCGTCAGAGCCTTGCATTTTTCCTGGTCGGCAAGAAAAATATCGCGGCATTTTCCGCACACCTTTTTGCCGTACATAAACGCATTAAGCTCAAAGTGCAGCTGAAAGCTGCGTATATCTATATTTGTCGTACCTATGGTCGATACCTCGTCATCAACAACAATGCTTTTTGAATGTATAAAGCCGGGATAAAGGTAAACCTTTGCGCCTGCCTCCAGGAGCGCGCCCATATAGGAAAGCGTTGTGTAGTACACATATAGCTTGTCCGGCGTGCCGGGAATCATCACGCGCACGTCCACGCCCGATTCCGCCGCGGTTGTGACAGCGGTCAGAAATGCCTGATCCGGCACAAAGTACGGAGTCTGGATATATGCATATTTCACGGCACTGTACAGCATCTGTATCATGCCGCACTTGACCTCCTCGGCAGGGGAGTCGGGACCGCACGCGGCGATCTGAATCGGTGTATCCGCACCGCTTGCGGGAGTCTGCATCGGGAAGAATTTCGAAAGACGGTTGGTGAGTCTTTCGTTGGTGGAAAATTCCCAGTCGAGCGCAAAGTATTTTTGTATTTCGTTCACTGCACTGCCGGTGATACGCATGTGCGTGTCGCGCCACACGAGCTTTTTGCGGCTCAAGTATTCGTCTCCGATATTCATTCCGCCGAGATATGCGATTTTTCCGTCTATAACGGCGATTTTTCTATGGTTTCGGTGGTTCAGCTTGGAAAATGAAAACAGCCGTACCGGGAAAAATTCCGCGACGTGACCGTAGGGACACTTGCCGAGCTTTCGGAAAGAGCGGCGCGGCGTGAGAATTGAGCCGAAACCGTCGTACAAAAGCCGAACCTCCACACCCTCATTCGCCTTTCTTGTAAGAGCGTCCAAAACCCTTTTGCCTATGTCGTCGTTGTGTATTATAAAGTATAAAAGGTTAATCGAATCCTTTGCGTTTTCTATGTCATGAAGCAGACTTTTGAACTTTTCATTGCCGTCGGTTATAATCTGCACTTTGTTGTCGTAAGTACAAATGCTGTGCGCATCGTTGAGCAGATATTTGTATAGATTGGCGTGACGGCGCAGCTCGGGAGTGGGAAGTATGTCGTCCTCGGCAGGCTTTAAAAAGGTCTTTAATATATTGTTGTTAAGCTCCATTTTTTGAACATAGTGCTTTTTGGTGTGCTTTTTAAGACCGTAGCCGAAAATAAGAAAGAGCAAAACCCCCAAAAAAGGCAGCATTAAAAAGCACATAACCCATGCCATGGATACGGCGGGTTCGCGGCGGTCAAAAAATATCACACCTATCATAAATATGAAATTTATTGCATAGCCTATGAGCAATATATTGACAGTCATTGCCTAACCTCCAAAATCACATTCGGCGTTTTCCGGACAGAGCGGAAATTACAAAATAGCATAATGCCGCAAGCAAAACGCCGATAAAATCTATCCAAATGTCGGTCACAAGCGAGCCTCTGCCGCTGACAAAGTTTTGTATAAGCTCGTCGGTGCATGCCGTGATGAGACCGAAAAACAAGACGTATACGATTCGCTGAGAAAATTTCGATTTCCCGAAAAAATATGCAAGAGAAAAGAAAAAGCCCTGCATAAAGAACTCGGCAATGTGCGCCAGTTTGCGGATAATAACCGTAACCGTACCGCTGTCAAGCCGTGAGCCGAAACGCGCAAATTCTCTGATTACAAAATTTACTATAACGCCGCTCGATGTGCTCGATTCGGCGGCATTTTGCAGCGAATTGTGGAATATAAAGCAGGTTGCCGCAGCACCGAGAGCGGCAAATAATGCCGATTTATGTTTCATATCTGTATATCTCCCGAATAAATTAGTCACTCTCAGTATAACATATTTTCGGGAGTTTTACAATATCTTATTAAAAATATTATAAAAATCACTGACAAATGTGTAATTTTACTATTGCTATTTTTTTCATAATATTATATAATATATAGGTAATTATAAAAATTGAATGATTTTAGGCTGCATATATAATGGAAGGAGAAAAAAGGGACACCGATGAAAAAAAATATTTTGATGCTGCTCATGAAGCTGGATATAGGCGGAGCGGAGACGCACGTCGTCGAGCTGTCGAAGGAGCTTAAAAAGAGAGGATACAATATTATAATAGCTTCAAACGGGGGCGTGTATACAAAGGAGCTTGAGGAGGCAGGGATAAAGCATTACAATGTTCCGCTGCAGAACAAGCACCCCAAAAATGTTATCAAGTCATTTAAGCTGATAAAGAAAATAATCGAGGACGAAAAAATAGATATCGTTCATTCGCATGCGAGAATACCCTCGTACATCGCAGGGAAGCTGCATAAAAGAATGAAATTCACTTTTGTGACAACGGCGCACTGGGTGTTCACAACCAAGTACGGACTTAAATATATAACCGACTGGGGCGAAAAAACGATTGCGGTCAGCGAGGATATAAAGGAATATCTGATAAAGAACTATCACCTCCCGGCGGAGAATATCAGGGTGACAATCAACGGAATCGACACCGATAAATTTTCGCCCGATACCGATACGAGTGCGATCAGAAAGGAATTCGGCATAGAGCCGGAGGACAGGCTTATAGTATACGTGAGCAGAATGGACGTCGACAGAAGTCTTGCCGCGCATATGCTTATCAATATAGTGCCGAAACTTGATACGATAGTGGATAATATAAAGGTGCTTGTTGTCGGCGGCGGAAATGATTTTGAAAATATTCAAAAAGAGGCGGACACTGTTAATGTCGAGTTGGGCAGAAAGGCAGTAATTACAACCGGGGCAAGAACCGATATCAACAGGCTTGTTGCGCCGGCAGAGCTTTTTGTGGGCGTGTCAAGAGCGGCTCTTGAGGCAATGGCTGCCGGGAAGCCGACAATAATTGCGGGCAATGAGGGATATATAGGTCTTTTTGATGAGGATAAGGCAGAGCTTGCATATTCCACAAACTTCTGCTGCCGCGGCTGCCCCGGGACAAGTGAAGAAACGCTGGCACAGGATATAGGCGGATTTTTCGGAATGTGGGACGAGGATAAGGACAAGCTTTCAAAATTTTCGAGAGAGTTTGTTAAACAACGCTATTCAGTCAAGGTTATGGCGGATGATGCCGAAGCGATATACAAAGCGGCGGAAAAGAAATAAAGCGCATTTGGCGGAAGTGCGGCGCGTTTTGGGCGCACGCTTTTGAGAAGATTCGGAAAGGACTGATTTTTTTGAGCGATATTCTTATTTCGGGATATTACGGCTTCAAAAACAGCGGTGATGATGCGCTTTTGCTTGCAATTGTGCAGGATTTGAAAAAGTATAAGCCTGATGTTTCGCTGGAGGTTTTGTCAAAGGCTCCGAAAGAGACATCATCGGTCTACGGCGTGAAGGCGATAGACCGTATGAATCCGTTTGCGGTAATCGGCGGAATACGCAGGTGCAAAATGCTGCTGTCCGGCGGCGGAACGCTGATTCAGGACGGAACAAGCACAAAATCACTGCTTTACTATCTTACAATAATAAAAACGGCGCATCTTCTCGGAAAAAAGGTTATGCTGTACTCCAACGGAATAGGACCTTTGAGAGAAGAACACCGCGAAATGACAAGGAAAGTTTTAAACAAGGCGGATATTATAACTTTGAGGGACGAGGCATCCTTGAAAGAGCTTGAAAGCCTCGGCGTTGACAAGCCGGAGATAATACTAACCGCCGACCCGGCATTCGATATCGAATGTACAAAGGACGGGACGAGACTTTTGAAAGGACTCGGGATTTTCCCGGACGAAAAGTATGTCTGTTTCTCGGTCAGAAACTGGAAAAAGGCAAGCGATAACTTTTGTGATGAGATTGCGGCGGCGGCGGATTATATTATGAATAAATATAAATATAAGGTTTGTTTTCTGCCAATGCAGCCTGAAAAGGATACCGAGATAACGCACAGGATTCAAAAGCTGATGAAAAACCGAAGCATGTGCCTTGAAGGAAGAAGCAGTATCGAGGAAATTATGGCAGTAATCCGCAAGGCGGAGATTTGTATCGGAATGAGGCTGCACAGCCTTATTTATGCAGCGAGTGCGAAAGTGCCTGTGATAGGTCTTGTATACGATGCAAAGGTTGCGGGATTTATGGACTATATCAATCAGCATTGCTATCTTGACGCAGAGAATATCAGCAGTGAGGAACTTATAAAAACGATTGACGAATGTATTCCCAGGCTGCCGCAGATAAAAGAGGAAATCGGAGAAAATTTGGTTTTGCTGAGAAAAAAGGCAGAGTCGAATGCGGAATATGCAATAAAACTCCTCGATGGTGAGAGGGGGCGGCGGTCGTGACAAAATCCAAAGGAATTTTAAAAACCGCCGGGTTTATGGCTATTGCAACGCTCCTTGCAAAGCTTTGCGGACTGGCGAGGGAAACTCTGATTGCCGCGTATTTTTCAACCGGCAGCGAGGGCAGTGCCTACCTGACCGCGACGCAGCTGCCGATTACGCTTTTCGATATAGTTATAGGCGGAGTTATCTCAGCGTCGTTTATTCCTATATTTAATGACCTGCTGGAAAAAAAGGATAAAAAGGCGGCAATGAATTTTGCAAACAGATTCATTTGCCTGATTTTAATTATATCAATATTGATATCGGTGTTCGGCATAGTTTTTGCCGACGGACTCATAACATTGATAGCGCCGAAATTCGATGTCGCCACACACGATTTGGCGGCGGTGCTTTCGTCAATCATGTTCCCGATGATAATATTTACGGGACTGGCATTCTCATTTGTCGGGATTTTGCAGACGTTTGGGGAATTTAACATCCCTGCCGTCATGAGCCTTATATCGAATCTCGCGGTAATTGCTTATTTTCCGCTGTTCGGAAAAAAATTCGGCGTGTACGGACTCTCGGTTGCGATGCTCTTTTCATGGAGCTTGCAGGTGTTTGTCCAGATTCCGTCACTTAAAAAATTCGGCTTTTCCTTTAAGCCGACGCTTAAAATATGGAATGAGGATATAAAGCGCGCAATGCTGCTTGCCGGACCGATGCTTATAAGCACATGGGTTCAGCCGCTTTATTCGATAGTAAATACAAGAATTGCATCGGGTTTTGACGGAGCTGTGCCGATTTTAAATTATGCAAACAGGTTATATATTGTAGTGACCGGAGTTTTCTCATTTGTGGTTACGAATCTTATATTTCCGAAGCTTTCGAGAGCAAATTCGGCAAACTGTACCGAGGAGACAAACTCGCTTATTGTCACCTCGATGAAAGCCGTAACGATGGTTATACTGCCGATAATGGCAGTGTTCACCATACTGCCCGAGCCTATAATAACGGTTATATATAAGCATGGAAAATTTGATGCCGTTGCCGAAACCTCGCTCGCGCTTGCGTGCTATTCAGTCGGCATGATAGGAATGTCGTTGAATGAAGTGCTTTCAAAGTCATTCTTCTCCATGCAAAACTCCAAAACTCCTATGGTTAATGCAATAATAAGTATGGTTTGCAATATTATTCTTGCATATGCTCTTTCGGCAAAACTTGCTGTCGGCGGATTGGCGCTCGCGGCGGCATTCGGCTCGATAATAAACGCATTTTTGAATTATATCTGCATGAGGAAAAAGCGCGGAAAGCTGTTTTCCGCCGCCGACCGAATCGATATAGTGAAAATTGTTGTTTCGGCGCTCGTTATGGCAGGAGTGATATTGTGCGTATATCTGCCGCTTAAAAACTGGGCAAGGACAGGAATCGTGCAGAGCCTCGCTGCCGGAGCGGCGGCAGGACTTGCAGGCATTGCTGCATATGCGGCGGCAATGTTTATAAGCGGAGAAAGCGAGATAAAAGGCTTGCTTAAAAAATAATTTCTGAAATTTTATAAGGAAAGGAATGATTCTGATAAAATGCCTAAGGAAAAAAATATTTTTCTGCTGATTTTCGAATGGATTGTAAATTGCTACGACCACAGCTTTTTTGAAAAGATAATGTCGAAAATTTTCGGATTTTTCTCAAAAAGAGCAAAGGACAGCGCAATAATCGATTTTTTCAAAAACAGGTTTTCCGACGGGAGACACTGGAATAAGAGCTTTGCGGCAAGAGTTGTTCGTTCACCATTTGCGATGTGCAGAAAATTTTATCACAAAAACGAGACTCGGATTGAAAGCTTAAAGCGGGAAAGTGCGTTTTACAATTTCTTAAAGACTGCCGGAGAGGTTTCCATGCGCGATTACGGAACGGTGGTGCTTGCGCTCGGCGTCGGCATGCTGTTCGGTACGGCGATATTTATGCAATGGGACAGCATTTTTCACATTGCGCTTGCCGCGGCGGTATTTATAGTCGGTGCATATCTGTGCTTTGCGGATAATTCGTTTGCCTCTATTGCATCGGACAGCTCGATAATACGATTTTTAAAAAAGAGTGTTATGTACTATGACAGCTTTGAAAAAAAATATTCCGAACCGAAACGCCTTACGTATATAAAGCTTATGTGGATGGCGGCGATTATCCTCGGCGCGCTGCTTTTTGCACTCGAGCCGGTCGGCGCGTTTGCATCGGTTGTTGCCGCGGCGGCTGTGATTCTGATTTTGTGGCGGACCGAGATAGGAGTGTTTTTGTTTGTGCCGCTGTCGGCAATACTCCCGACAATGGCGCTTGCGGGACTTGTTATACTCACCTTTGTGTCATATGTCCTGCATCTCTTGTTCGGAAAAAAGGCTGAGTATGTTTCAACTCCGTTTCAGCCATGGATTGCGCTGTTTGTCGGACTGGCATGCTATGCTGCATTTTCAAGCGTGGCGGTTGTGAGCAGTGTTAAGATACTTATGATTTATATTGTATTTGCGGCGGCGTATATGCTTGTGGTCAACACTATAAAAAACCGTTCGCAGTGGACCGCGCTTGTTATACTTTTGGCAATTGCCGCGGCTCTGGTGGCTCTTTACGGGATTTATCAGAATTTCTTCCTTGTTTCCACAACTCAAAGCTGGGTGGACGAGGAGATGTTCTCGGATATAAAGACGAGAGTTTACAGCACACTGGACAATCCGAATGTACTCGGACAGTATTTCATAATGCTGATTCCGATGGTGTTCGTGCTTTTTATAAAGCTGCACGGGAAATTTCAAAAAGCGTTCTATGCGGCATGCTGCTTTATAATGTTCGCCTGCCTTATGTACACATGGTCGCGCGGAGCATGGATCGGAGTGATTATAGGAATAGGTTTCTTTGTGCTTTTGAAGGACAGGAGATGGCTTGTTTTGTGCATTGCCGGACTTCTGCTTATGCCGTCTGTGCTGCCGGCGAATATCATCGGCAGACTTACGAGTATAGGAAATCTCAAGGATTCTTCAACCGCGTACCGCGTGGCGGTGTGGATTGGGTCGCTGAGACTTTTGAAAGATTATTGGTTCTGCGGCATCGGACTCGGCCCGGACGCGTTTTTGGAGATTTATCCGCAGTATGCTCTCGGCGGAGCGGGGTTTGCCCTGCATTCGCATAATTTCTATCTGCAATGGATAGTCGATATGGGTATCGCCGGGATATTCACTTATATCGGGATAGTTGCTCTCGGATTTAAGCAGATAGCATCGGTGAGGGAGAAAAATACGCTGATTAAAAATATGCTTTTGGCGATGTCGGGAGCACTTATCGGCTACTTGTTCCATGGCATGGCGGAAAATCTGTGGTATAACTACAGAATGATTCTTATATTCTGGATTTATTTCGGGATACTGCAGAGCGGAGTCATGATTGCGGATGACGGCGCGCAGAGAAAGGATGTACTTCAATGATAAAGGTGATTCAGGTGATAACCGATACCAATATCGGCGGCGCCGGGATATGGCTTTTGAATTTTTTAAAGACATATGACAGGTCGGTTATCGATATGAGCGTTGTGATCCCGAGGGGGGCAATGCTCAAAGAAAGAGTGGAAAAGCTCGAGGTCAGAGTGATTGAGGCAGATAATATAGCGGACTCATCCTTTTCAGTCGGCGGAATAAAGACGCTTGATGAGATTTTTAAGGAGGAAGAACCCGATATTGTTCATACTCATGCAAGCCTTTCGGCAAGGATTGCGGCAAAGAGGAACGGAATCAAGGTGGTAAATACAAGACACTGCCTGGAGGAAAATAAAAGAGGAATAAAAAAGGCAGTCTACGGCTTGGTAAATAATTCACTCAGCGACCGCGTTATAGGAGTTTCGGAGGCTGTGTGCAGAAATTTGGAAGCGGACGGGATAAAGCAGGATAAGCTCAGACTTGTTTATAACGGGATTTTTCCGCTTAAAGAAATTGACAGTGCAAAAAAGAATGCACTTCGGGAAAGACTTGGGATTCTTCCCCAAAATGTTGTCGTCGGAATGGTGGCGCGGCTTGAGCCTGTCAAAAATCACGAGATGTTCCTGGAGGCTGCAAAGGTGGTCGATACCATTTGCCCCGAAGCAGTGTTTGTGATAGTCGGAGCAGGCAGTATGGAGGAAACTTTGATACGAAAAGCAAAGTATGACGGCATTGAGGATAAAGTTATATTCACCGGGTACATCGAGGATGTCAATGACATAATGAACATAATAGATATACATGTGCTGACCTCGGAGAAAGAGGCGCTGAGTATTTCGCTGCTTGAAGCGATGAGCCTTGCAAAGCCGGTTGTTTCGACCGATTCGGGAGGACCGGGCGAGTTTATCGAGAACGGAAAAAACGGGATTTTGGTCGGAACGGGCGACACTGTCAATCTGACAATGGGAATTGTGCGGCTTATTCAAAGAGCGGATATACGCTCGGGACTTGGTACGGCGGCAAAACAGACCGTTTCGGAAAAATTTTCGGCAGAGAATATGGCACGAAATATTGAAAAGATATATGCGGAGCTGGTTTAGGCCGGCGGGCGGAAAGGAAGATAAAGGCTTATGAAAAAAAAATTCAATGTAATAGATATATTGATAATATTGTTTATTGTGCTTGCGGTCGGCGGCGGAACATTCGCGGTGAGAAGCTTTATGAACCGCGGCAGCGGAGAAACAAAGCAGATTGTTTTGGAAGTGACCGATAAGGAAGAAAGCTTTTGCAAGGTCATAAAAAAAGACGATGAAGTGTATGACGGCGTGGAGAATGTCAAGCTCGGCAAGGTAGTGGATTTTGAGATAAAGGATGCCGAAATCGATTCGATATCGAGTATTGACGGTACAATTAAGCATACCAAAATTCCGGAAAGATACGATATCCTGCTCACAATCGAGATTCCGCAGGAAACCGATGCTCAGGTCGGAAAGCAGCTGTGGATAGAATCATCGATGTACAAGTGCAGCGGATATATACTCGAAGTCAATGACGGCGGAAGGGAGGCAGAAAACAGATGAAAATTGTAGATGAAAACGGAAAAGTGTTCGGAAAGCTGAATCTTGTGGATTTGGGAATTGTTTTGCTGCTGATACTGGCGGTTGCCGCAGTGGGATATAAGCTGGTGCGCGAAAGATTTATAGAGCGCGAAACGGCTGTTATTGAGTATACGCTCCGCGTTGAGGGACTGCGTCAGCAGTCGGTGGACGCTATAGGCATGGTTTCGGAAAAAATCGTCGATGCGGAAAACGACGATGCGCTCGGAGATATAATAAATATCAAAAAAGAGCCGGCGGCAAAGATTGTCCAAAAGGCGAACGGAGAGTACGCAAAGGCGTTTTATCCGGATAAATACGATTTGCATATCACGCTGAGAACAACCGGAGTTGTGTCGAAGGACGGATATTTTACCGATTCCGGCAAAAAGCTTCTCTACGGCGATACGATAGGAATAGACAACGGATATTCACAGATGTTCGGAGTCGTCGAGGATATACAGGTGAAAGAAAAATAGAAAAATTTAAAATTATTTGTAAAAAAGCTTGCATTTGTAATATATATGTGGTATAATATAGGAGAAGTCGGATAAATTTTTCGAAAGAGTGGGTGTATAAACCCACTCTTTCATGTTTATTGGACAGCAGAAAATCTCTTATCATTTCTTTCAATGCGGATGAGAGAGGTATTATTTGTGCCGTTTTTTTTGGCGGCGGAACGGAGATTAATATGAAAAATGCCATAGAGAGCTCTGTGCTGACAATGCTCGAACCGTTGGCGGCGGAGCTGGGAGTATATATTGTTGAGGTCTCATCAAAAAAGGAGAACGGACAAAGATATCTCCGCATATTTATAGACAAGAAGGGCGGGGTTGGTCTGGACGACTGCGAGGCTTTCTCGCGTGAGGCAGAGCCGATACTGGACGAGAACGACCCGATTGCCGAAGCGTATACCCTGGAGGTATCGTCGCCCGGTGCTGACAGAAAGCTTGTCACCGACCGCGAGTTTAAGTATTATATCGGCAGACATGTTGATGTTAAGCTTTACAAGGCGGTTGACGGAAAAAAGGAGTTTGACGGGATTTTATCGGGATTTGATGACGGCACGGTCGTTGTGACTGCCGAAAATGAAGAATATCGGATAAAAAAAGGAGAAGCGGTGTATATACGCTTGCACTTTGAATTTTAAAATCACATATTTATAAGGAAAGGATAAAGAAAAATGAATCA
Source organism: uncultured Clostridia bacterium (assembly GCA_934486735.1). Classification (GTDB taxonomy): domain Bacteria; phylum Bacillota; class Clostridia; order UBA1381; family UBA1381; genus CAKSQL01. The sequence goes on from CAKSQL010000004.1 coordinate 118,912, forward strand.
GGAATTATTAAGTGCGCTGTCGGACATATGCAAGGAAAAAGGTCTTGAGCGCGATGTTATTTTGGATGCGCTGGAGGCGGCGCTTGTAGCGGCGTATAAGAGGAACTTTAACTCCGCGCAGAATGTGGAGGTTCAGCTCGACCGCGAGACCGGCGTGGTAAAGGTTGTTGCACAAAAAGAGGTTGTTGAGCAGGCGGACGACGCAATGTCACAAACTCAGATATCCCTTGAAGATGCGAGAAACATAAGCGCGTCATATCAGCCGGGCGACATTGTAAATGTCGAGGTAACGCCGCGCGATTTCGGACGAATCGCCGCAATGACGGCAAAGCAGGTAATAACGCAAAGACTGCGCGAGGCGGAGCGCGGAATACTCTATGATGAGTATACAAAGCGCGCAAACGAGCTTATCTCGGGCAAGATAGAGCGCATGGAGCGCGGAAATCTTTATGTGGATATCGGCAAAATAGAAGCGGTTCTGCCTGCAAATGAAATTCCGACGACAGAGCAGCCTGCATCGGAGCATTTCAAGATTCACGACAGAGTGAGCGCATATATCAGCGAGGTGAGAAACGGGAATAAGGGTATGCAGATTATCCTTTCGAGAACACACCCCGGCTTGGTGAGAAAATTGTTTGAGCGCGAAGTCCCGGAAATTCAGGACGGAATCGTGGAGATAAAGAACATAGCGCGTGAGGCAGGCTCGCGCACAAAGATTGCAGTCTACTCGGAGGACCCGAATGTCGATGCTCAGGGAGCATGCATAGGTCCTAAGGGTATGAGAGTTCAGAACATAGGCGAGGAGCTTGGCGAGGAGAAAATCGATATCATAAAATGGAGCGAGGACCCTGCCGAGTATATCGCTGCAAGTCTCAGCCCGTCAAAGGTGCTTTCTGTCATAGTGAATGAGGAAGAAAAGTCGGCAAGCGTAACGGTGCCCGAGTATCAGCTGTCACTGGCAATCGGCAAAGCAGGGCAGAATGTCCGCCTTGCGGCACGTCTTACCGGATGGAAGATAGATATTGTCTCAACCGGAGACAAAGGCAGCTATATAGTGGGCGAAGAATAAAAAAGCCACATTGTAAGAATTGAGAGGAATCGGAGAATGGCAAAGCATATACCAAAACGAATGTGTATAGGCTGCCGCGAGATGAAGCCGAAAGAGGAGCTTGTAAAGTTTGTCTTAAATGAGAACGGACCCGAGCTTGACACAAGCGGCAAAAAAAGCGGCAGGGGCGCATATATCTGCAAAAAAGCGGAATGCATAGAGGCGGCAAAAAAGAAAAGAGCTTTGTCAAGGCACTTCAAAACGGCTGTGCCGGAGGAATTGTATGATATGGCAAAGGAGTGCTTGAATGGATAAGCTTTTGCAAATGATTGGAATGGCAAAAAGAGCCGGTAAGCTTGTAAGCGGCGGATTTTTATCGGATAAAGTGATAAAAAGCGGAGAAAGCAGGCTGATTGTGCTTTCGCGCGATATATCCGACGAAAGCCGCAAATCGATTACCGATTCCTGCAAATATTACAATGTTAAATATATAGAATATGCCGACAGAGAACAGCTCGGCAAGATAACCGGAGGGGGAGAGCGCACAGTCGTATCGATTAACGACAGCGGATTTGCCGAAGCGGTTTTAAGGATATATTCCGCACAGGAGTAGAAAGGAATGGTGAAAATATGGCAGTTGCAAAAACAAAAGTGCATGATATAGCAAAGGAATTAAATGTTACAAGCAAGGATATAATAGAAAAGCTGGCATCGGTCGGAGTGGAAGTCAAGAGCCATCAGTCGGTGCTGGAGACTGAGCAGCTCGGTATGGTGCTGGATATTTATACACAGCTGCATGATATGGGTGACGCAAAGCTTGTAAAACCGGTAAAAGAGGTAAAGGAAGAAAAAGCCGAAGTGAAAGAAGAGAAAAAAGAAGAAAAGAAACCGGAGCAGAAACCCGAACCCAAAGAGGAAAAGCAGCCTGCACCCAAGCCGAAAGCGGAGAAACCGGCTGAGAGAAAGCCGGAGAAAAAAGAGACGGCAAAACCTGCACCGGCTGCCGAGAAAAAGCCGGTTAAGGAAAATAAAAAACCGGAAAACAAGCCGGTTAAAAAGAAGAAAGAAGAACCTGCCCGTCCTGCCGAGACAATCGAGCAGATTGAGCAGACCGAGAACGCGTTTGTTGTAGAGGCGAAGACGGATGTCAGATATGTTGACACAAGGACATCTACGGCGGATCTTGAAAAGATTGAAACCACCGAAAGGCTTGAAAGCATGGTCGACGATAACATGAACAAGCTGGAGGGCGGCAGAAGCAAAAAGAAAAAGAAGAACAAGAACCGCGAAAAGCAGATGCAGCAGGAGACAAAGCGCCCTGCACCCGGACCGGAAGAAAAAGCTCCGGAGGTTGTCGAAATTCCGGAGGAAATCACTGTCGGAGAATTGGCACAGAGACTCGATAAAAGCGCTGCCGAGATTGTTAAAAAACTTTTGATGCTCGGAATAATGGCAACAATAACGCAGACAATAGATTATGATACCGCGGCTTTGATTGCTGAGGAGATGGGCATTGAGGTCAAAAAAGAGGTTGTGCTCACCAAGGAGGATATACTCTTCTCCGAGGAAGAGGATCGTCCGGAGGATTTGGTTCCCCGTCCGCCGGTTGTCGTTGTTATGGGACACGTTGACCATGGTAAGACCTCACTGCTCGATGCGATAAGAAATACATCGGTAATTTCAACCGAGGCAGGCGGAATCACGCAGCACATAGGTGCGTACAGCGTAAGACTTAACGACCGCGATATAACATTCCTCGACACGCCGGGACATGAAGCGTTCACAACAATGCGTGCAAGAGGTGCTCAGGTTACAGACGTTGCAATACTCGTTGTCGCTGCCGACGACGGAATTATGCCGCAGACAATCGAAGCGATTAACCACGCAAGAGCGGCAGGCGTAACTATAGTTGTGGCAATCAACAAGATAGATAAAGAAAATGCAAATGTCGAAAGAGTAAAGCAGATGCTGGTTGAGCAGGAGCTTATCCCCGAAGAATGGGGAGGCGATACGGTCTGCGTTGAGATTTCGGCAAAGAAGAATATCAATATAGACGGACTTTTGGAAATGGTTCTTCTGATTGCGGATATGAAAGAGCTTAAAGCAAATCCGAACAAGCCTGCAAAGGGTACTGTCATAGAGGCACAGATAGATAAGGGCAGAGGTCCTGTCGCAACCGTTCTTGTGCAGGAGGGAACTCTGAATGTGGGCGATATCGTAATCGCCGGAACGGCTGTAGGACACGTGCGTGCCATGGTGAATGATAAGGGCAGACGTGTAAAGACGGCAGGTCCGTCCACGCCTGTTGAGATTCTGGGACTTTCCGAAGCACCGTCGGGCGGAGATAACTTCCGCGTTGTCAAGGACGAAAAGCTTGCGCGCGATGTTGCCGAGGCAAGAAGGAGAGAGCAAAAGGAAAATCAATTCAATTCAACTGTCAAGGTGTCGCTGGATAACCTGTTCTCGCAGATTGACGAGGGTAATATGAAAGAGCTGGATGTCATCATAAAAGCGGACGTTCAAGGCTCTGTCGAGGCTGTGCGCCAATCGCTTGAAAAGCTCTCCAACGACGAGGTAAGAGTGCGTGCAATTCATGGCGGCGTCGGTGCTATAAACGAGTCCGACGTAATGCTTGCAAATGCGTCGAATGCTATCATTGTCGGCTTTAACGTTCGTCCCGATGCCGGAGCGGTTTCAGCTGCCGAACGCCAGGAGGTTGATATACGTCTTTACAGAGTAATCTACCAGGCGATAGAGGAAATCGAAGCGGCAATGAAGGGTATGCTCGACCCTGAATATAAAGAGGTCGTAATAGGTCATGCCGAGGTCAGACAAACGTTCAAGGTATCGGGCATAGGCACGATTGCCGGTGCGTATGTGACCGACGGAAAGATAACAAGAAACGCTCAGATAAGAATCGTGCGTGACGGAATCGTTGTGCATGAGGGCGAGATTGATAGTCTGCGCCGATTCAAGGACGACGTCAAGGAAGTGGCGGAAAGCTTTGAATGCGGTATCGGAATTGAAAAGTTCAACGATATCAAAGACGGAGATGTCCTGGAGTGCTTTGTAATGGAAGAAATTAAGCGCTGATGCCGGAGGGAGGAAAACCACATGGCAAAGGAAAGAATAAATAAAATCAACGAAGAAGTGCGCAGAGAGCTTAGCGCTGTTCTGCGCGAGGTCAAGGACTCGCGTATTCCGATGATGACAAGTGTTGTGGCGGTCAATGTTACAAACGACCTCAGCTATGCAAAAGTATATGTGAGCGTAATGGGTGACAATGAGGTTCAGAAAAAAGCGCTTGAGGGATTAAAGAGTGCATCCGGATTTATACGCCGCGAGATTGGACATAGGTTGTCACTCAGACACACGCCGGAAATGGTTTTTGAACTTGACCACTCGATTGAGCATGGTGCCCATATAAATGAAATGCTCTCAACGCTCATAAAAGATAAAAAGGTAAGTGCCGATGAATGATAATATTATAAAATTAATTAACAATTCGGAGAATATTGCAATTCTGACGCATATTTCCGAGGATGCCGACGCGCTTGGGAGCGCGGCGGCATTCGCGTTTGCGGTCAGAAATTTCGGAAAAAAAGCCGATATTTATGTCAGCGAAAAACCCGAGGACAGATTGTCGGTCATCGGCGAAAGCTTTATCGTGTATGACGGAGACGCCGGAAAATATGATTTGTGCGTCTGCCTTGACTGCGGAGATATGGCAAGACTGGGCGAGCGCACGAAAATTTTTGAGGCGGCGGAACATACAATTAATATAGACCACCATTACACAAATCCGAAATATGCCGAGGAAAATCTTGTTGTGGGGGATGCGTCCTCGACCGGTGAAATTTTGTATGACCTGCTGACCGAAATGGGTGCGGAAATAACCGATGATATAGCAAGGTGTATTTATATCGCGATTGTGGGCGATACGGGATGCTTTAAGTATAGCAATACATCGCCCAAAACCATGCGTACCGCGGCGTGTCTTATGGAGAAAAGTTTTGACCATGCCGATATATGCCGCCGCCTGTTCGATACCGAAAGGCGCGGAGTTATGCGCTTTAAAGGCTATGTCATGGAGAATATACACGAGTATTTCGGCGGCAGGCTTTGCATAGCCGCAGCCGATAGAAACGTCTTTGAAAGATGCGGTCTGGAGGAAAAGGAAACCGGTGATATGGTCAATATTCCGAGAGCCGTTGAGGGATGTGAGATCGCGGTATCGATTAAGGATGTCGGAAAAATTAAGCTGAGCTTTCGCTCAAACGGGAAGTACGATGTGTCCGGGCTGGCGGAGAAATTCGGCGGAGGCGGACATAAAATGGCATCCGGAGCAGCGCTTGAAAACGGTGACACCGCCGAGGTTGAGGCGCGGATAGTTTCGGAATGCAAAAAGCTTTTTGAGGGAGTATGACATGATAGAATATGACAAGGACGCGATTGTCTGCCCGTACATAACTGAATATTTAAGAGAGGTCACTCCGAAAAATGACGGGATTCTAAAGGAGCTTGAGGACTTTGCCGAAAAAAATTCCGTACCGATAGTTCAGCCGGAAACGGCACAGCTTTTAAAAACGCTGGTAAGAACAGTGCGCCCCGAACGCATATTGGAAGTCGGCTGTGCGATAGGCTATTCCGCCATTTTGATGGCGGGCGAGACCAACGGAACGGTGTCCACGCTCGAATGCGATCCCGAAATGGCGGAGCGCGCGAGAGGGAATATCGAAAGAGCCGGACTGAGCGACAGGATACATGTCATTGAGGCGGACGCAAGGGAATATTTCAAGACGTTGAGCGGAGAATATGACATTATATTTTTGGACGGTCCGAAAGCGCATTATATCCACATGCTGAATGACTGCATACGGCTTTTAAAGCCGGGCGGACTTCTAATCGCCGATAATGTCCTTTATAAGGGCATGACGGCAGATGATGAACATGTGATAAGACGAAAGATAACTATAGTGAAAAGGCTCAGACATTTTATAGCGGCACAAATGCAAAGACCCGAGTTGAGATGTACACTTTTGCCGCTTGGTGACGGCGTGACCGTCGCGGTGAAGATATAAATGCTTGAAAAGCGGTATAAGTATTTAAGCTTTCAGAGAGGAGATATGCATATGGAAAAACCCGAATTGCTTGCCCCGGGCGGAAGCCTTGAAAAGCTAAAAACGGCGATAATGTACGGAGCGGACGCGGTGTATATAGGCGGCGAGGCGTACAGTCTGCGAGTGGCTGCGGAAAACTTTTCGGAGGACGACATGAAAGAGGGACTGGAGTTTGCGCACAGCCGCGGAAAAAAAGTGTACCTCACTGCGAATATAATTCCGCATAATAAGGATATTGACGAGTTTTACAAGTTTGTCGAAAAGATAAAGCCGATGGGCTTTGACGCCGTTCTGACGGCGGATTTGGGGATTTTTGATATATTGAGAGAACAAGCTCCCGAAATCACGATACATGTCAGCACCCAGGCGAATAATGTGAATTACCGCTCGGCGGCAATGTGGTATAAGCTGGGCGCGAAAAGAGTGGTACTCGGACGGGAGATGAGTTTTGAGGAAATGCGCGAAATACGTGAGCGCACGCCAAAGGAACTTGAACTTGAAGCATTCGTCCATGGAGCAATGTGCATATCGTACTCGGGCAGATGCCTGTTGTCGAATTATATGACAGGCAGAGACGCTAATCAAGGTGCATGCGCCCATCCCTGCCGTTGGAACTATTCGCTTGTTGAGCAGACTCGCCCCGGTGAATATATGGATATATACGAAAACGAGCGCGGCAGTTTCATCTTCAATTCAAAGGATTTGTGTCTGATAGAACATATTCCGGAGTTGATTGAAAGCGGAATAAGCAGCTTTAAGATAGAAGGCAGAGTAAAGACCTCGTACTATGTTGCGACTATTGTAAAGGCATATCGCGAGGAAATTGACCGGTATTTTGAAAATCCCCAAAGCTATACATTTGATAAAAGTCAGTTCGAGGAGCTGTGCAAAGTGAGTCACCGTCCGTATACAACCGGGTTCGCATTCGGCAGACCGGACGGAAAAGGGCAGGTCTACACTGACAGCTCATATATACGCGACTATGATTTAATAGGGATTGTCACCGACTACGACAGCAGCACCGGCATCGCGACAATAACGCAGCGAAATCGATTTTTCAAGGGTGATGAGATAGAGATACTTCAGCCCGGGAAACCGTTTCACACGCAGATTGTGGAGAGTATGAAAAACGAGAACGATGAGGAAATAGACGTTGCTCCGCACGCGGCGATGATTGTGAAAATACCGCTGACCACAGCGGTGGTGCAAGGAGCAATGCTAAGGAAAAAAAGAAATGCTTGAATAAATTTGTCCATCTCGCACTTTTGCGCTCGCTCGCGTACGCAAAGTACGCGTCACTCGTTTAAAAGCCCAATCTGAACAAATTTCTTGCAAGCATTTGATGTGGACTGAATAAATTTGTCCATCTCGCACTTTTGCGCTCGCTCGCGTACGCAAAGTACGCGTCACTCGTTTAAAAGCCCAATCTGAACAAATTTCTTGCAAGCATTTGATGTGGACTGAATAAATTTGTCCATCTCGCACTTTTGCGCTCGCTCGCGTACGCAAAGTACGCGTCACTCGTTTAAAAGCCCAATCTGAACAAATTTCTTGCAAGCATTTGATGTGGACTGAATAAATTTGTCCATCTCGCACTTTTGCGCTCGCTCGTGTACCCGATTACGAGTCGTTCGATTAAAAGCACAATCTGAACGAAATTCTTGCAAGCGTTTGGCGCGGATTGGATAAACAGCGCCCATTGCGCGCATTTGCCCCGGTTGTGTACATAATCAGAGCAAAATTTTGCATATTAAAAAATGTATAATCATTTATATAAACCAATAAAAATATTTCAAGAAAGGAAGAAAAGAAATGATTTACGAAACATTAGAACTATTTAAGGACATCGAGCCGAGACCGACGCTCACTACATATGTATTGGACGACCCGATGGAGCAGAACACAAAACGTCCGGCGGTTTTGGTATGCCCGGGCGGCGGATACAGCTTTTGCTCGCCGAGAGAGGCAGAGCCGATAGCAATGCAATACAATGCGGCAGGCTTTCATGCATTTGTACTTAACTACTCGGTTGCTCCGCACAGATATCCGCAGGCGCTGAAAGAAGTGTCTAAGGCAATCCAAATTATAAGGGAGAATGCCGAAAAGTGGAATGTCGAAGCAGGGAACATCGCGGTTATAGGCTTTTCTGCCGGTGCGCACCTGGCAGGCTCAATCGGAATGTTCTGGAACAGTGAGCCGATAAAAACAGAGGACGAATCAAACCGTCCGAATGCGATAATGCTTGCATATCCGGTTATTACATCGGGTGAATTTGCAAACAAGGGTTCTTTCGATAATCTCTGCGGAGACGATAAGGAGCTTATCAAAGAAATGTCGCTGGAGAATCATGTCTCAAAGGACACTCCGCCAATGTTCATATGGCACACATGGGAGGACACCTGCGTGCCGGTTGAAAACTCGCTCATGCTTGCGGCTGCCTTGAAGAAAGGCAATGTGCCTTTTGAGCTGCACATTTATCCAAAGGGTTCGCACGGTTTATCGACCGCGACCCCGGATGTCGGAATTGACGGAGTCGGTGTTTCGACAAATGTGCGCGGCTGGGTAGAGCTCTCGGTAAACTGGCTCAGAGAGACATTCAGACAATAATTAAAAGAAATCAAAAAGTGCAGTCGGTTGAACAGATCCCAAAAGTTCAAAAAAACTAACGATTGGGAGATTGGTGCAGTCGATATGCACTTTTTTTATGTCATAACAAAAAAAGAGGTTGAAAAAAATGGCTCTTTGTCAATAGTTGGGGTAGAAAATCCTATATGGAATTTTTGAGGCAGTTTTAAGCTGCCTCATTTTCTTT